>NZ_AFPB01000089.1 GCF_000218485.1 Aquimarina agarivorans
TTAATACCATCGCTGGGAATGGAATCGAGTTCTGAAATAATAATAATAATAATAATAATACCAGAAAGACTATCAAAACTCTTTCGCATATCGGTTGGTGGGACGTATAAAGTATAGCTGTTTGTAGAGCTTAAAGCTAGCATATCTATGTCTTTAAAGTTTATTCAAACTTAAAACACAACTATAAAATTTAAAATATGTATTTGCTCGGATGGATACGTTTCCTTTGTAATTAAAGTGCATAAAAAAAGTAGGGAAGATTTTATCTTCCCTACTTTATATCGTTTCCGATGTTAAATTTTTCTACTTAAAATCAGAGTTGATATTACAAATTTTATTATGGTTTAGTCTTTATCTATTAATGAGCAACCACAATTCTGTGTACTTCTTGTCTATTTCCTCCAGAAACTTTTAGTAAGTAAATACCATTACTTAAAGACTCTAGGTTGATAGTACTTACTGAACTTAAATCAGTTTCAGAAATTACTTTACCTTTTAAATCATAAATAGTTGCAGTATCAAAATCCTCAATACCAGCTAGCGTTAAAACATCAACAACTGGATTTGGATAAGCTTTTGTAGTATTGAAAGCTGCATCCGAGTCTAAAATTTTTGCTCCACTACCTGTACTTAAAGTAATTTTTTCTAAGTTCCATTGCCACTGATTACTTCCTGTTGCATTGATTCTTACAGTATGAGAGCCTGCTGATAAATTAACCGTACTTCCAGCTCTTAAAGCTCTAAAATCATTCCATTGCCCATTATTAGGAACATTGTCAGTAGAAACAATATTTCCATCAATCAAAAATTGAATTTGAGCATTATCTGAAGGGGAAGATATCATGTAATCGATAGTATAAATCCCAGCAGTAGCAACATTAATATTATAAGTTACATAATCTCCAGAATTTACATAATTAATATTAGCACCAGCATTATTAACACCTAAACCTGGTCCACCTGCAAAAGCATCATTAATAGTACCATTTGTACTATTAAAATCTTCAGCTTCAATTACTAAAGTTGCATTTGTATTTGGAGGAGTACCACCTCCACCAGAACCTTCAGTTCCATTAACAACTAATTCGCTAATATGTAAAAAATTTGAACCTGCTAATTGTACACGAACATATCTACCTGATCTATTTGCCTGGATTGTTGTAGGGGTACCTGCATTACCCGATGTAAAAAAGTTACCAACACCATTTTGGTTAATTGTTGTATTTAAATTTTTAGAACTAAATGGCGTATTAGAAACTAATACATGAAAATTACTTAATCTTTCTGCACAACAATCAGTTCTATTAAATACTTGTATGGTTGAAATATCTGAAACTACACCTAAATCAACTTCTACCCATGCATTTTGATCATTTTCAGTATGATTAAAGCTATTTGGATTTCCATCATTTGCTAATGATGCAGGCGAACCATTTAAATAGTTACTAGATTGAGTAACTGGTTTATTTAATGCAATATTATCTCCTCCTGTAACTGGAGGGGTACCTGGATCAACAGGTCCACCTTGCCCATCAACTAATTTATAGGTATGTACCCAATCCACTCTCATAGTATTTACACTATCATCATTCAAATGCTCTCTAAGAGCAAGACCTCCTAAAAAGTTTTCATCAGCAGTCCATAAATCCCAAATTAAGTTTAAATCTCTTGCAAAAATAATTTCTGGATATGTTCTTCCACTTCTATCCTCTCCGACTCTTACACTTCCTGCTTCTTCACCATCAAGATAAAAAGTCATATTTTTTTCATCTTTCCACCATACTCCTACTACGTGATAATCTTCGTTCCAACGCACTCCTCTTTTAGGATTATTGGCCGATAAATTTCTATTGTCAAAGTTATCCGCATTTCTTACTGTAAATCCGTTTGTTGCCTGAAAATATTGAGAATTCATTTGCCAAGGAAAGTTTGGTTGACAACCACAACTTGGTCTCGAATTATTTTCTATTACATCAATTTCATCTCTCCCCTCTAAATTTCCATTATTTAGCCAGAATGTATTATATGCAGATAAATGAGCAGTAATAATTCTACTCTCCGTATACATTGGATACTTTATTTGTGCATTTGAATAAATCCTTGAACTATGAAAATAAGTTGGATCTGGACCTTCAGTGGCTTTAATCCATAAATTTCCATCAGAAACACCCGAATTTTCTGCCACCATAAGAGTAGGTGTGTTAGGATATTGCCATAATTCTTTTCTCCATTTTACGGTATCAAATCCATTGTTAAATTCATCTGTCATTTCAGGATAAACTTCCCATGTTTTACCAGGAGGAGGTGTAGGTTGAGCATAAGCAGAAAATGCTGAACCAGCTAGTATAGCGGTAGCAATGCTTTTTTTTAAGTAATTCATTTTTAGCTTAGTTTTTAGAAAAACAGAAGAGCTTTTATACTCTTCTGCAATTAAATTTATATTTATTTAGTTATTTATTATTATTTGACTAATGTCTAACTACTACTTTTTGTAGTTCTTGTTTAACAGCCCCTTTGATTTGAACGATGTAAACTCCATTACTAACGTTACTTAAATCGATACTTTGCGTTTTTGTTAAGTCTACTTCAATTACATTTGATCCATCCAAACTATACAAGGTAGCTGAGTCAAATTCATCAACATTACTAAAGTTTAAATTTGTAGCTACAGGATTTGGATATATATTAACTGAAGGTAATAACTCATCGCTTAATGCTTTTGCTCCACTATTTCCAGTGCTTAATGTAATTCTATCTAAATTCCATTGCCATACATTACTTCCTGTTGCATTAATTCTAATTGTATGTGCACCAGCAGACAAATTAACTGTACTTGAAGCATTGATAGCTCCAAAAGTATCCCATGCACCATTATTTGATACATTATCAGTAGCAGCAACAACACCATCAACTACAAATTGAATTTGTGAATTATCAGATGGAGTTGAAATTAAATACTCAATTGAATAATCTCCAGCTGTAGCAACATTAATATTGTATGTAGCAAAATCACCAGAATTCACATAATTTATATAAGCACCAGCGTCATTTACACCAAGACCAGGTCCTCCTGCAAAAGCATCATTAAATGTACCGTTAGTAGTTGCAAAATCTTCTGCCTCTATAACTAAAGTAGCGCTACCACCACCTGTTGTAGGAGTTCCGCCTCCTGTATTAGTTCCTTCAGTCCCATTAACCACTAATTCTTGTACATGTAAGAAGTTTGATCCTGCCAATTGAACTCTAACATATCTACCTGTTCTATTTACATCAATCAAAGTAGGAGAACCAGCATTACCTGAAGTAAAGAAGTTACCCACACCAGATTGATTTATTGTTGCATTTAAGTCAGTAGATGAGAAAGGAGTATTAGAAACCAAAACATGGAAGTTACTTAATCTTCCTTCACAACAGTCTGTTCTATTAAATACCTGTATTGTTGTTATATCAGATACCGATCCTAAATCAACTTGCAACCATGCATTTGTATCATTATTAGTATGATTGATAGTGCTTTGGTTGCCATCAACTGCTAAAGAAGCTGGACTTCCTCCAAGATAATTACTTGATTGTGTTGCTGGTTTATTTAAGGCTATATTATTTCCTGATGGAATAACTGGAGGGGTACCTCCGCCTGTATTAGTAGCATTTACAGTTACATTTGTTGTATCAGTAAAGTTTCCATTAGCTGTAGTTGCTGTAATTACAGCACTACCTGCATTTACTCCAGTTACTACTCCAGAACCATTAACTGTAACTACGTTTGTATTACTTGAACTCCAAGTTACTGATTGATTAGTTGCATTTGAAGGAGTCACACTTGCTGATAAAGTTCCTGTTTGCCCTTCATCAATAGTTAAACTAGCTGGTGTTACATTTACTCCTGTAGCATCAACAATGTCTGGCTGGTCTGTAGGGTTTGATCTTCCCGGAGTTTTACTGAAATCCCAAGTTAATAGATTTACAATATTTACTTCTCCTACATGTTGAAAATCAACTACAATAGTATTGTTTCTTTGTACTAAACTAGCAGGAACTGGAATTTCTAAAGCTCCAAACCATTTAGATCTAAATTGTTGCTCACCTCTCCAATCGAATGGTACATCAACATCAACTCCATTAAATGTGAATTTATTTAATGATAAAAATCCATTTTCAGTTTGTGGAGCATCAAAAAGAGTTACAGTCATTTTAACCATTGCTTCAGCTTGGTTAGGATTAGCTGGAACATCAACATTATTTACAAAAAATGTATTATCTCCACCTTGAATATTTACTCTTTGGTCATCACTTACAGGTTCTCCATAAAATTTATTCTCAACAGAAGTTTCATTAACCGCAACTGCATTAGGGAATGTATACTTCAATATCATTGTAGCTTCAGGATTAACTGTAACTGAAGATGGAATATTATTTGTAGTGTTATCAGATAATACAATATCTCTAACACCTTCTAAGTATAAATGTTTTATTCTTACACTTGTTGCATTGTTATTATTGTCTTCAAAAAAGTTTAAATCAATAGTTGTTGCTTGTTCTTGTAGATTATTAAGAATTAAATAAACTTCATTTCCATCAACATAACTATCTACTTGAATATCTGGATCAGAAGACATCGTATCAACTCTGGTTCCATCAACATCTGCCCACAATTCATACCACTTTACTAACTCACTACGTTCCCATTCACCATCACCATCATCATCACGAAGCGTTTTGTAATGATAAACAACTTCAGGAATTCCATCACCATTACTATCTATATCTCTAAACTGTGCTTTTAATAAGTGAAAAGGCATTGATAATTCTATATAATCTGGTCTTTCCAAAAACTGCATCATCATAGCACTAAATGGTTTTAAGTTTTCCCAGTCGTAACGTGTATCATGAGGCATCGGATCCCATGCATTTGCTACTGCACCATATTCAGAAATAATTACTGGCTTTCTATTATTTTTTCCGTTTTTGTAAACATCATACCATTCTAACATTTCCAATGTAGCTTCCACATGACCCCCAGATCGTCTTTGCCCTCCATTGTTTTGATAACGAGGCCAGTCATAAAAATGCACAGAGTAAAAATCCATATTTTCACCAGCTCTGTCTAAAAACTCTTTCCAAATTACATCCCATTGATACCAATCTACATCACTTGGCAATGCAAATAGAGGCGTATCAACTTGACTTCTAGCATAATCTACTGCTACCTGATCGGCTGCTGTAGTTCCATAAAAATTTGCCACGTAATTAGGATCTCTAAATCTAGAAAAACCATCACCTCTAAAAAGGTCATGTAATCCCCAAGTCATACCTCCAATTTTTGGAGCTCTGCTACCTAATCTTTCTTTAATACCTTTTGCTACTAAATTATGATATTCCATAACATCTTCCCAACTAGACATCATAAATTGACCTGTATTTAATTCAAAATCAGGTTCATTTATTACTTCCCAATATTCTGGTATTTGGACTCCTTCTTCACTTGCATTTTCAACAAAAAATTCTTCTAAATACTGAACCATCCATTCAGCAGAAGTTTCAATATCTTGAGGTATCCAAATAAATCCATTTTCACGCCCCCATGCTGAACCATTTAAACCATTATCAAAATAAGATAAGGTTGGATACGTTGGATGCGCATTTGTTCCCATTATTGCTCCTTTACCTTGTTTTTCTTTAAAAGGTAATAAGCCTCTATCTGTAATTCGTTGTTGATATTCCCCTTTCCAAAAATCCAACAATACAGTTAAACTGTCTGGATCGTGATGGTTTCTATTATTTTCATCTTCAGGAGTGAACTGGTGTAAAAAAGAAGCAATACCATTATCACGTCCTAATTGAATATCCAATTCATTAAATAAATAATCGGCTTGATCTACTTCTCCTTCCCAAGCATTTTCATAAAGACTGGCGTGCATAGTAATATGCCTATCCCTTCCAAAATCAGATACTCCTCCTACAGAATGTTTAATGTTAAGATTAACATCAACATTTGCTGTTTGAGCTACAATCAAATTACCAACGAACATAAGAAGACCTACTCCCAGTGTTCTCTTTAATTTTAATTTCATAACAAGTTTAGTTTTGAGTTATTTTTCATATGTATTTAAGTTATTTTGATTAATGAATTCCTAAGTACACTTATTATTTACACCTATATGTTAAAAAAACGTTATAGCCATAATAAAACCTTTAAAAATGAATGAATCTTAAAAATTCAATTACCAGGGAATAAATATATTAATAAAAACCTATTAAAAACATCAAATTGAAACCACTAATATTAAAAATCAGGTAATTAGAGTAAGAATCGGCGTAAATGAATACTTACAAATTATTCCATTAACAATTTATACACATTTTTAGCAATAACTCAATAAACATTGGCTTAAATTAAATTATTAATAAAAAAAACACTGCAAAATTTCAAATAAAATACAAAAAACATAGATTAAATACACAAGTAGAAATGTAGTACTTGCATATACTAAATTGAATTTTATTTAAAAAAAAGTGCTTTTTTAACAGTTGTTAGATAGAAAAAAGCAGCTTTTTTTATGTTTTTATGGGTTTTGGACAGAAGTTTGCAACAAAAAAGTGCTAAGTATGCTTACAGGATGATCAATTTTACTACCTATAGCGTCTTTTATTTGAGTTCTACAGCTTGTTCCTGTAGCTGCAATGAGAGTTGTACTATCAGAATTTTTAATTTTCGGAATCAAAGATAATTCGGCAATTTGCATACTGGTTTTATAATGTTCCTTTTCATAACCAAATGATCCTGCCATTCCGCAACAACCAGAATTGATAATAGTAACTGTATTATTTTTTGGAAGATTTAATATTTTAAATGTTTTTGATATATCTGATAATACCTTTTGATGGCAATGTACGTGTAACTTAGTTTTTTGTTTTGCATCAGAAAATTGACTAGATTGAATATTTCCTAAATCTATTTCCTGAGCTAAAAATTCATCAATTAATAACACATTTTTTGCCAATTTACTTGCCGCTTTTTTGTCATCGGCTAATACCAAGTATTCATCTCTAAAGCTCAAAATGGCTGAAGGCTCTATGCCCACCAAAGGCACATCTTTTGAAACTAATTCTTCAAAAATAGCTACATTCTGGTTTGCTATTTTTTTAGCTTCTTTTAAAAATCCTTTAGATAACAACGCCCTACCACTTTGTTTGTGCTTAACAAAATTAACTTTATAGTTTAATGCTGTTAATAAAGCTATAGTATCTTTTCCTACCTGAACGTCAATGTAATTTGTAAATTCATCAATAAAAATGTACAATTCTTTTACGGGAGTAGCTATAACTGTTGTTTTTAAATATTTGACCAACCAGTTTGTTAAAGACTGCCTGTTTACATTGGGCAACTTACGTTCATTTGCAATACCTAGCAGTTTTTTTATAAACGTTGATGTTATTCTGTTATTAAATGTAAAGTTTGCTATTGGTGCTGTTTTTGAGGCTATGCTGTTCAACGAGTCATTAAAAGCAAAAACCTTGTCGCGTAATGATACCCCATTGGTTTTGTTATATTGATAAAGAAATTCTGCTTTTAATAGGCTTACATCAACATTGGAAGGACATTCACTTGCACAAGCTTTACAACTTATACACAAATCAAACACCTCTTTTAACGCTTTGCTATCAAATTGATTTTTTTTGTTGGAATTAGTCAACACCTCCCTTAATGCATTTGCTCTTGCTCGAGTAGTGTCTTTTTCGTTTTTAGTTGCTCTATAACTTGGACACATACCCCCTCCTGCATCCACAGATTTTCTGCAATCACCACTACCATTGCACTTTTCAGCCGCTCGCAAAATACCTTTTGATGCTGAAAAATCAATGACAGTTTTAATATTTGGAACTTCTACATCTACTTCATAACGCAAATTTTTATCAATTGGTAAGGGGTTTATGATTTTACCTTGATTAAAAATTCCCTCAGGGTCAAACGCTTTTTTTATTTGCTTTAATAGCTCATAATTTTCGTTTCCTATCATTTGCGGAATATAATTGGAACGCACAATCCCGTCGCCATGTTCACCGCTCATTGACCCTTGATACTTTTTTACTAAAAGTGCTACTGCATCAGTAATTTCTTTAAATAAAATAACATCGGTACTTTTTTTCAAATTTAAAATTGGACGTAAATGAATTTCACCTGCACCAGCATGCGCATAATAAACAGCATCTTGCTTAAAATTTTTCATTAATTGTGTGAAGTCGTCAATATACGGCGCAAGATCACTAATGGCTACAGCTGTATCTTCAATACAGGCTACTGCTTTATTGTCACCAACCATATTACCTAATAGACCTAGTCCCGCTTTTCGTAATTCTAGTGCTTTGGTAATATCATTATCATATAATACTGGTAAATCATCACTTAATCCTGAAAATTCTAAAGTTTCCAACAGGGCTGCTACTTGTTTTTCTAATTTATTCTTGGAATCCGCCCTTAACTCCAACATCAATATTGCCTTAGGATCTTCCTTTACAAAAAATCGATTTTTAGATTGTTCTATATTATTTTTAGTACAATCCAAAATGGTTTTATCCATCATTTCGCACGTATATAAATGATGCTTCATCACCAGAGCAACGGCTTTCATACAAGCTTCAATGGTACTAAAATGTGCAGCTATCATGGCTGCTTTATGGGGAGGTAAATCTTCTAATTGAAGTGTAATTTCAGTTGTTATTGACAAGGTTCCTTCGCTTCCCGCAAGGAGGTCACATAAATTTATTGTATCGCCTGTATTATAAAATGAATTTTTAAGTAATACATCTAATGCGTAACCCGTATTTCTGCGATGTATTTCGGGCTTTGGGTAATTATTTAGTATTTGTTTTTGATTAGCTGTACTATTAAGTATATTATTAACTGCATTATACACCTTTCCTTCCTGATCTTTTTGATCCAACTTTTGCTCGAATTCTTTTTTTGATAGCTCCGAAAAAATAGCTTCTCTTCCGTCAGAAAGTATGGTGGTCATTTTGACAATTTTATCACGCGTTACACCATAGCGAATGCTTGTAGTTCCACTACTGTTATTGCCCACCATACCGCCGAGCATACACCTATTTGATGTGGAAGTATTAGGTCCGAAAAACAAGCCGTATGGCGCCAAAAACCTATTCAAATCATCGCGAATAACGCCAGGTTGTACGGTCACGGTTTTAGCAACGGTATCCAGTGAAATTATTTTAGTCAAATATTTTGATACATCAACTATCAATCCAGTTCCTACGCATTGACCTGCTAAAGAAGTTCCTGCGGTTCTTGGAATTAAGTTCAAATGATTTTGGAGGGCGAAATTTACTATTTCTTGTATGTCTTGAGTATGCTTTGGAAAAACAACTGCTAAAGGCAATTTTCGATATACTGAGGCATCAGTTGCATAAATCATTTTAGTCAACTCATCGTAATTGACTTCACCTTCAATTTTATCTTGTAATGCTTCCCAATTCATTCTAATCCCTAAAATAGTTATACCGCAAATATATTGATTTAGATAATTGGGCTTCTTAGTTTTTTAGTTGTTGGTCTTGGGGTGTGGAGTATTGGAATATAGACAATAGGTAGTAGGCGGTGCGATGTGGATGTTTAACATTTGTTTGGTTGCTTGTTGGTATTTATTGAAAAAAATCAATCATTTACAAAAAAAAACCACACCATTTGAAAATGATGTGGCTATTATTTTTATCAAAAAAGTTTGAAGCTCAATATTGATTTTAAACATTAAAAAGGAAATGCATAACGTCACCATCCTTTACTACATAATTTTTACCTTCAACATTCAATTTTCCTGCTTCGCGAGCTTTAGTTTCGCTACCTAAGGCAACATAATCAGAGTAAGCTATAACTTCAGCTCTAATAAAACCTTTTTCAAAATCAGTATGTATTATACCTGCTGCTTGTGGTCCAGTAGCACCTATTGGAATGGTCCATGCCCGAACTTCTTTTTCTCCTGCGGTAAAATAAGTTTGCTGATTTAATAATTTATAAGCTGCTCTAATTAAAACAGCCGCACCTGGCTCTTCCAGCCCAACATCTTGCAAAAACATTTGACGCTCTTCATAATCTTCCAATTCATTAATATCAGCTTCAGTACCCACTGCTAAAATAATAACCTCAGCATTTTCATTAGCCACTGTTGCTTTTACTTTTTCAACATAAGCATTTCCTGAAACTGCAGCCCCTTCATCTACATTACATACATACAACACTGGTTTATCGGTAATTAATTGCAATTGCGATACAATCTCTTCTCTTTCATCATCTGTAAATTCAATAGCTCTTACCGAAATACCTCCTTCCAGTTGTTCTTTAATTTTTAAAAGAATAGCTTCTTCTTTTTGTGCCTCTTTATTTCCTGTACGCGAAGCTCGCTTTACTTTATCTAATTTTTTTTCAACTGCATCAAGATCCTTCAACTGCAATTCAATATCAATAGTTTCTTTATCTCGAATTGGATCTACGGATCCATCAACATGAACTATGTTATCATTGTCAAAACAACGCAACACATGGATAATGGCATCAGTTTCCCTAATGTTTGCTAAAAATTGATTCCCTAACCCTTCTCCTTTACTGGCTCCTTTTACCAAACCTGCAATATCAACAATTTCAACCGTTGCTGGTATTACACGCTCCGGATTGACTAATGACTCCAATTTTTCTAACCTTGGATCCGGAACATTTACAACACCAACATTGGGTTCAATTGTACAAAATGGGAAATTAGCACTTTGTGCTTTTGCGTTAGATAAACAATTAAATAATGTTGACTTTCCAACATTTGGTAATCCTACTATACCAGCTTTCATTCGGTGTTGTTTTTAAATTGTTTCTAATACTTATAAGCGGTTAGAAAACAATTTTTCTATTACGAGAATAATCTCAACTAAAAATATTTTCACTATGTGAATTAAACGACTGCAAATATAAGTGGCTTTAAGCTGGTATACAATGGAGCTTGAAATAATATTATCACTAATTTTAAATTTGAATAGTATTCTGAAAATCAATACATACTAAAATCAGATTTTTACTTTTTACGAAGCCAATATTGCGTTCTTCCCAATAACGAAAAACCTATATATCCTCTAACTTTTAATTTGTTAGTTGCTACCAATTCCAAATAACACTTGTATACGTTACCCGATTCAGGATCGGTAATCGTTCCTCCATTATATTCATCTTCATCCTTTTCAAGATCTTCAATAATAACCATTCCTAAAATTTTTTGCCCTTTTTTATCCCCTTCACAAGCTTCACAAACCGCGTTTGGAGCTCCTTTAAATTTTTCAACTATTTTCCCAAAATACTGCTCATTCTTTTTGAAGATTTCTACAACCGATCGTTTTTCGCCTGTTTTATCATCATAAGTTTCCCAATATCCTTCAATTTGCTGAGAAAAACCGACATTTATCCAAAAAAGCACACTCCATGCTACTAAAAATTTCATACTGTAAATCGTTTATTTATTTAAAGAAATGAAAATACTATTATTTACAACTAACTTTAAATGACTTCATGTTTTTTTATTGTTAACAAAAATAATTTCACATCGTTTTAATTTTTCTGTTTGAAATCATGAAGATAAAGCTTAGATTTGCGCCCTTACAATTTTAAAGAGAGGTGGCCGAGTGGTCGAAGGCGCACGCCTGGAAAGTGTGTATACACCAAAAGTGTATCGAGGGTTCGAATCCCTTCCTCTCTGCTAAAGCTTTCCTAATTAAAACCTCCTTATTCAACAGGAGGTTTTTTTATACATCAACTTTTTTAGCTATTGAGCAACTGATAACTTCACCTGAATAGTATTTTCACATATAAAATGAAAATCACGATCCTAATTAGTTTGCTTTTAGTAAAATGAACCATTTCCTGAATTTAGCTAGGTCATTCTTCCGAAATCAAAAGCAATTACTAAAAGCAATCAACTCTTAAATAAATGTTAAAGCACACAAATATAATAGTAATACTATTATATTTGTGTGTATAATATATTTAAATGGACGGGTTACTTGTAAATATTAAAATTAGCGTAAATGAAAAAATTTACCTTAAAGATCCAGAAAGCTCAGCCTTAGGAAAGCGTATTTTAAAACACAGTATCGAATTAATTCACGCGATCGGTTTTGAGAACTTCAATTTTAAAAAGTTAGGGAATGAAATTGGCTCAAATGAAAGTTCCATTTACAGGTATTTTGAAAACAAACACAAGCTTTTACTTTACCTGACTTCATGGTACTGGGGTTGGTTGGAATATAAATTAGTTTTTTCTACTAACGGTATTTCAAATACTGCGGACAAATTAGTGCGAGCGATCGAGATTATTTGTGATGTCATTCAGGAAGACTCGCGTTTTTCGCACATAAATGAAGTAAAACTTAGCCAAATTTTAATTTCCGAATACAGTAAATCCTACCTAACCAAGGAAGTAGACACTGAAAACAAAGAAGGTTATTTTTCCATTTATAAACGACTTATCATTCGAGTAAAAGAAATGATAGAAAACGTTAACCCTACATACCAATATCCAGCATCTTTAGCAAGTTCAGTTGTTGAAGGTGCTTTACATCAACATTTTTTTAAGAGAACATTTCCCCTCAATTACCGATTGTTCTGACACAAAAACAACCACTTCCTTTTACTGCGATTTAGTTTTAAAAACAATAATAAAATAGCTAACTATGATTACAGAATCTAAAACTCCATGGCAACGCTTTACTAGTTTACTGGAACTAGACCGAAAAGATATCCGCCAGATATTTTACTATGCTATTTTTGCTGGTTTGGTCGCCTTAACACTTCCGTTAGGAATTCAGGCCATAATTAATTTAATTCAAGGAGCACAAGTAAGTAGTTCCTGGGTAATACTTGTGGTACTAGTTACCGTTGGAGTTGCCTTTCAGGGAATATTACAATTAATGCAACTGCGTATTTTAGAAAATATGCAGCAAAAAATATTTGCTCGTGCCTCATTTGAATTTACTTACCGTTTTCCAAAAATTAAGCTTGAAGAATTACGAAATCATTATCCACCAGAGTTAGCCAATCGTTTTTTTGATATTTTAACCGTACAAAAAGGATTATCGAAAATACTAATTGATTTTCCAGCGGCAGGCTTACAAATTATTTTTGGGTTGATATTATTATCCTTTTATCACACCTTTTTTATCCTTTATGGATTTCTTTTAATAGGACTTATATACATTGTATTTACATTAACAGCCAAAAAGGGTATGGATACCAGTCTTAAAGAATCCAAAGGAAAGTATAAAGTTGCACATTGGATACAAGAGGTAGCGCGTTCATTAATTAGTTTCAAAATTTCAAGCAAAACTACCTTGGTGCTTGAACGTAATGATAAACTAACGTTAGACTATATTAACGCGCGCGAAAGTCACTTTAGGATTTTAATGATTCAGTTTGCTCAAATGATTGGTTTCAAAATTTTGGTTACCGCTGGATTACTAATTATTGGAGGTCTATTGGTACTTAATCAGCAAATGAATATTGGACAATTTGTTGCTGCCGAAATTATTATTTTATTGGTCATTGGTTCGGTTGAAAAACTAATTAAAGGTTTAGAATCATTTTACGATGTCCTTACTTCTTTAGAAAAAATTGGACAGGTTGTAGATAAAGAATTGGATAATGAAGACGGTGTAAATCCTTTTGATACTACTCAAACTACACTTAATGTGGAGCTTGACGAAATTAAATTTACTTCCGCAGATGGTAAAGAAATTATACGATCAGCTAATTTAACTATTATTGAAAAAGATCGAATTCTTTTATTGGGAGCTACTGGTTCAGGAAAATCTACTTTATTCAAAATTATTTCAGGTCTTATTCCTCCTACTAACGGTGTACTATATATAAATGACACCTCAATCCGTGCCATTTCATTAGAAGATTTCCGTACCGAAATTGGAGTTGTTCTTCCTGAGCAATTGCCTTTTGAAGGCACCATTCTTGAAAATATTACACTAGGTAACGCTAATATTTCTCAGGAGCGTTTGCATTGGACCTTAAAAAATACAGGATTATTGAGCTTTATTAAAGAACAACCAAAAGGCATACACACGCAAATACAGTCGGATGGATTGCACATTCCTTATAAAATTGCTAAGCGATTGGTGCTGGCTAGGGCAATAGTTACCAAACCAAAATTGTTATTACTAAAAGATGCTTTGGAAGATTTTGAAACCCAAGAAGCTAAAGATATTATCGACTTTTTAGTCGCCCCTGAAAGACCTTGGGCACTATTTATTGCCAGCCGAAGCTCGCTTTGGGACAATAAATGTAACAAAACAGTAGAGTTAAAAGACGGAGTTTTAATTACTAAATCGGATACAAATGCTTAATATTTCACACAACCAACTGAAAAAGAAAATACCGTTAGAAAGGTTTGAAGCATACCGAGCGGCAACCAAAACTGACCAATACAAATATTTTAATCGTTTTTTGGGTGCAACTGCTATAGTGGGTTTTGTATGCTTGTTTTTACCTTGGACTCAAAATGTGTCTGGTAAGGGTTATGTTACCACCTTAACCCCTGACCAACGACCGCAAACCATACAATCACCCATTCCTGGGAAAATAGAAAAATGGTTTATTCGCGAAGGTGATTTTGTTAAAAAAGGAGATACTATTCTTTTTATTTCCGAAGTAAAAAATGAATACATGGATCCGCGCCTAGTTGAGCGTACCAATACACAACGCGAAGCCAAAAGTAAATCCGTACTTTCATACATTGAAAAAACAAAAGCACTAGATAATCAAGTTGGCGCTTTACAAAATGAACGTCAATTAAAATTAAATCAGGCTAAAAATAAATTAAAGCAAGCTAAACTCAAGGTAATTAGTGATAGTACTGATTTTGTAGCCGTTAAAAACAATTATGACATTACCAAAAGGCAGTATGATCGTACTTTAATCCTCCAGTCCGAAGGGTTAAAAGCAGTTACCGATGTGGAACAAAAACGCTTAAAACTACAGGAAATGCAAGCCAAATTAATTTCGCAAGAAAATAAATTATTGGTAAGCCGAAATGAAATTTTTAATGCGCAACTGGAAATTAGCAGAACCTCTAATGAATATGCTAACAAAATATCCAAATCACGAAGCGATAAATTCACTGCCGAATCCAATCAATTTGATGCTGAAGCCCAAGTTTCCAAATTAGAAACACAAACAGCCAATTATAGCTTACGCAACCAACTTTATTACATTACGGCACCGCAGGATGGATTTATAAATAAAGCAATACGCAGCGGTATTGGCGAAACATTTAAAGAAGGTGAAAAATTAGTTAATATCATGCCCTCCAATTATGACTTGGCAGTGGAAACTTACGTACGACCGATAGATTTGCCTTTAATTCACCTTAATGAAGATATCCGAATACAATTTGATGGTTGGCCTGCTATATTTTTTAGCGGATGGCCAAATGCTTCCTATGGAACATACGGAGGAAAAGTAGTTGCCGTGGAAACTTTTATTAGCGATAATGGGAAGTTTAGAGTACTCATTGCACCAAATAAAGATGACCATAGTTGGCCTGATAAATTAAGGCCTGGTTCTGGTGCAATTACTATTGCTTTACTAGAAAATGTACCTCTTTGGTATGAACTATGGCGACAATTAAATGGCTTCCCACCTAATTACTACGTTCCCGAAGATGGCGCTAAAAAGGATAAAAGCGATATTAAAAAACTTAAAAAAGCTGTAAAATAATGAAGCAATTTTTTTTCCAATTCTCGGTCATATTTATGTTGCTCTGTAAAACGTTTTGTACAGCTCAAAAAATAACAATACCACCAACTGAAATTTTTAGTTATCAGGAGTTTTTAAGTTTTGTTAAAAAACACCATCCAGTAATAAAGCAAGCCAATTTAAACCTAAGTATGGGAGAGGCTAAATTATTAAAATCCAGAGGTGGTTTTGATCCTAAAATTGAAGTTGATTACCAAAATAAAGAATTTAAAAAACAGGAATATTACGATATTTTAAGCGCTACATTTAAAATTCCTACATGGTATGGTATTGAGTTTAAAGCCAATTTTGAAGAAAATACGGGGGTGTTTCTGAATCCGCAAAACAATGTGCCCGATAACGGACTTTATAGTGCTGGTGTTAGTGTATCAGCACTTGAAGGGCTTTTGATTAATGATCGAATGGCTACTTTAAAAAAGGCCAAATACTTTTTAGAACAATCAAGAGCAGAACGAACGTTGCTTACCAACGAATTAATTTACCAAGCTACATTAGCCTATTTTAATTGGATAAAAGCAACTACAGAGGAAACTATTTTTGAAAATTCATTAAAAAATGCTGAAATACGTTTTAACGCTACTAAACGTAGAGTTGAAACTGGCGATAAAGCCGTAATAGATTCGATTGAGGCAAAAATTACTTTTCAAAATAGAGGTTTAGGTTTGGAAGCCGCTAAATTGAAAAGAATAAAAAGTGCTTTCAAAGTAAGTAATTTTCTATGGTTAAATGACATTCCTTTGGAATTACAACCCAACGTAAGACCTAATGTTCCTGAAATTTCAGTTATCAATTCATTATTGCAAATCAATCAGCCTGAAGCTGATAGCTTACTTTTGGAAAACCATCCAAAAATACAATCCTTAAATTTTAAAATTGAAAGTCTAAATGTCGATCGAAGGTTAAAACTTAATAAGTTACTCCCAAAACTTGATTTAAATTACAATTTTATTAGTAGCTCGCCTGAGCAAATTGACACTTTTAATCAAAGAGAATATAAAGCAGGCATTAAATTTAGTACTCCCCTATTTTTGCGTAAAGAAAGGGGTGATTTACGATTATCAAAATTTAAATTACAGGATGCAAACTTTGAGCTTAATGCACAAACACTGGCCATTAGAAATAAAATCAATATTGCTTACGCAGAAATTAATTCACTAGACAAACAATTTATTTTAATTGAAGATATGGTTATTAATTACAGAACCATGCTAGCGGCTGAAGAACGTAAATTCTTTTTAGGTGAAAGCTCCTTATTTTTAGTGAATTCTCGGGAACAAAAATTAATCGATTCGCAATTAAAGCAAAATGAAATTCAAGTCAAATTATTAAATACCAGAGCTAAATTATTTAATAGTCTTGGGCTTTCGCCAGAAGAATAATTGGCTAAATTTAAATATTTAATTCTTTTTTTTGGGGAAAAAGTACAGCACCGATAGATACTTTAAAAAGGTTCCTTAAAAATCTTAAAATCCTTTGATGTTCACCTAAATTAAAAGAAAAAGTAGAAATGATTTAAACCATTTCTAACAGTAAACTAATTTCCCGTTTAAATAGTGCTTATTTTCATGATTATTCAAAGACAGAGTCAGTATTATTTATGCTCTAAAACTGTTTATGACGCTATTTGATCTTTAAAATATTAGACCAAAATACCACAAGCAAAATATTATAATTCAATTACCTTTAGCTATAAAATTCTATTTTGTAGTATCACCTTTATCATCCTCACTCGGAGTAAATAATTATAGCTACAAAGGAACCTATTACTATATTCTCAAATTAAGTCCTCTTTATTTTTAACTCCAGTAGTTTTTTGTTAATAATTATCTAAATCGGAATTTTTAAGAATCAAAATCAAATTACTAGCTTTTTTGATTACAAAAAACAAAATCGATTATTAAATTTACCCCTTGCTAAAATTATGTTAATTTATTAAAAAACGAACCTGTATTGGTTGCTTTAGGTTCGCTATAAATTACATACAAATTAAAAATTATTATGAAAAAGAAAATGATTACTGCTAGCTTACTAACTATATGCATGTTACTAATGCTAACACAATGCAGGGCTGTAAGAACGCTCAACGCAATTAGAACATCCAAACTAGAAATTGATGTATTAAGCCAAGATGAAAAAGAAGTTTATTTCTTTTCAATGATTCATGTAGGGAAAGCTGATTTTTATAAAAAAGTAAGAGAGCATATTAAAAAACTTAAGCAAGATGGTGCTGTGCTTTTTTACGAACAAATAAAAGGATCAGATGAATTATCGGTTAAAGATTCGTTAAAGTTTGCAAAAATTAAAGGAGAATTAGGTAAGTCTGAAGATTACAAGAAAATTTTTGAAGAAGAACTTGGATGGAAACTTGAAGGTCAAGACAATGATTCTTTTTTAAATATTGTAAATTCTAAAGATTACAATGTAGATTTAAATGTGAAGGAAATTTATGGGGCATTACACAAAAAAGGATTATTAAAAGAACTAAAAAAAGTAAATAAAAACTGGAAAATCACAAATAGCTATAATGCCAGTTTTTAATTAACTAAACGTATAAAACTAAGCTTTTTTGTTAAATATAATAAACATTAGCATGGCTAAAGCTGCGTTAATGTTTTATTGAAAAAATTAAGCAGCAGATAAAATATAAGGAAAGGTGCGCCAAAATTAAAACCTAATACCAGTTTTTATGGAACCATAAATATGCCTTTCATTAGGAACAACTCTTTCAAATGTAAAAAAATAAGCCCCACTCAAGTAAAAGTGCTTCCATGATACAAAAATATTGTGGGAAATATGTTGATCAAATACGCTTAATTTTTCAATTTTATGTATAGAATCTTCTCCAAAAATAGTACCCTGTGCTGTTGCATTAAAAGCATTTATTCTTCCCAAAAAACTGAGCTTATAAAATAACTCTATTTTTTTATCCTTTGGGGCTAGTATTTGATTGCCTTCGGCTACAGAAAAATGTAACTTTCGAAACCACCCCAATCGGAATGCAATTTCTGATGATGCATCAATATATAAATTTCCTAATTGTCCTTTTGCAATTCCGTAAAAATTAAACCATTTTAATTGAGGAGTAAAATCATAGATGAAGGCAGTATCAATATTAAAAAGAAACTGATTAGCCAGTTGAAAATCCCAACCTTCCAAAGTACTTTCATTTAAAATTTTGCTATGGAACCAATCTTGAATTTTCTCCGCACCCGATTGCTCACCCATTACCCCTATATGTACATTTGTTTTTAAAATTGACCTTGTATATGTGTTTGTAATGCCAACTCTACTAAATAAAATCCCTGCAAACGGACGATCAAACCTAAAAAGTCGTTTTTCTAAAATTTCACCTGAAATATTGCGGTTTGAAGGTGTAAAAGCCTCCTGTTTAATCGCTAATGTATAAAAATGTGCACTACTTTTTTTAAAAAACTTGTGAGCGCCAATAAATCTATCAGACTTAAAATTGTAAGTTACCCCCACTCCAAAGGAAAAGAACTCGTCTGTTTTTTTCCACCCTACAAAAATATCGTTATCAGTAACAATACCAATATCTCTGGTAAATCCGGAATTTCTCTGACCAAAAAAAAAGCATGGAAATAGTACTGCAATACAGCAAATAAAATTTATTCTCATTTATAATTAGTCCTTTTTATGACGGCTCAATACCTATAGGCGGCAAAAGTTGAATTGTATGAATTAGCCTAAATAGATATTTATGCTATTATCAGCATCAATAAAATTGCCTCATCCAAAAACTAAAATTTTGTATTAAATATTGCTATAATTATTAAGAATATTTTGTAGCGTTGTAACTGCTTGAGATACTGATTTCAAAAAAATTAAATCTATTATTCGATTCAATTTAAAAAATAAAGTACCAAATAATATACGGGATTACAGAAATTATTGTGCTTCGTACCTTAAGCCCTAGTATTTATAAATTATCAGAAAAAAACTAAAGGTTATTAAATTCAAAGTATAAATACATTTATTGCCCTATCCAACCTCGCTTTTTTTCTTCAACTTTAGAACTGATTTTTAATTCAGGTGTTAAAATCGTATTTGGATTAGCTGCTAGCTTTACAGATACATCTTTTTCAACTCCGTTACGGCTATATTTAATACTAACTTTTTTTCCAATTTTGTTTTGGTTCAAAGCATTCTTAAACTGCGTTAAGTTAGAAAACGGCTTGTTATCTAGGGAAATTATAATATCTCCTTTTTCCAAACCGCTTTCGTAAGCAGGTGTTCCTGGAATAGTATACGATACAATTTCTGCTAAATCTTTGTCATTAAAAGCTATTTCCGCACCTAAGTATGGAAGTTCAATAAAAGATATATTAATCCCCATGGACTCTAATATTTTTTGGAAATCAAATTCAGTATTTTTAATTATATAATCTTTGTAAAAATCGCTTGCAAAAAAATCTCCAGCATATTCTCTTAAAGTAGCGTAAATATTTTCATTGGTATAACCTTTATTAGTTTTACCGTATTTAGTCCAGATTAGGCTTATAAAATCATCTAAACTTAAATTTTCTTTGTCCCTAAGTTTTAAATCTAATAATAAAGCAATAACAAATCCATGATCTTCGTAAGGTATATATAAATTATGAGCATTAAGTGCGGTGTTATTTTCTAAATTACTTGCAAAATAGGCGCTCTTTTTACTCATTTCTAAGGTGTTGTTATATTTAAGCGCAGTTGATTTTATAACATCATTTAGTATATAAGAAACTTTTTCAAGATATTTATCTTCAGAAATAATTCTAGCTCTCACCATACTCAATAATCCGTAGTATTTAGAAAATCCTTCTGAAAACCAATATTCAGACGTTTGTACGTTTTCTTGTAAATTGAACGGCTCAAGTGAAACTGGTCTTATTCTTGTTTTATTGTAGGTTTTTGCAAAAAGAGATAACATAGATTCTAGCACTTTTAACGTTCCTAACTCTGCAACAGAGTTGGAATTCAACAAAATAGAAGAGCTTTTATGTTCAATAGCCATATTTTGGTTATAGCCTTTAAAACTTAATATATACAAATACGTTCCATTACTAAAATCAGGATAACTTCCAAAAACTTTGTACTGCTCCTTTATTGCTTCAGTAACCTTATTTAATAGTTCAGTAGCATAACCTTCACTACCTATTATAGCTATTTTTAATTCAAATTGTTTCCCACCAGAATCTAAAGTTTTTTGTACTACATTAAAATTACCTGCAAAAATCGGAGAGTCCATAAAAGCATTTAAATTTTCTGCCTCGTAGATGTTTTCTCCAGAATCTTTTAACTGAGTGGCTATTTTCCATTTTAAATCATCTCTGGAATTAAACTTTAATTTAACAGGTCTGCTGGCTAATTTAGGAACATAAATAAAAGCTGACGGATTATTTAAGATTACTTGGTCTTCAGAAAAATGAGAAAACACACCATCTCTAGTGTCACCAAATAATTTATAACTTATATTAATTTGACCTTTATGCTTTTCAACCAACCACTCACCTAATTTAGGTTGGGTAAATTTCAATTCTTTACCTGATTCATCAGTAATCCTGAAATTATAAATGTTTTGTGAAAATTGATAAAAACCAAAACTTCCTGGAGATTTTTTAGCCATTTTTAAAGTAACGTTTCCAGGTTGTAAATTACTGAATTTGGCTTTGATACTAGCTTCGTGATGTGCCACATTATCAAATGAAATTGAATAAATGTTTTTAACTTGCGAATAAGCAGTGATTACTGTAACAAGAATTAATATCAATGTAATATTAAACTTCATAATTGATAATATTTTTGATCTGCAAAACTACGATATTAATATAGATTTGCAAATAAATATTTAATTGATGCTCTTTAAAAGTAAGTATTTGAGTAATATATCGCAATAAATGAATTACGATTGTAATTTTTTTTGTTATTTAGTCATTATAAATAATTTAACTTAAATGATTCAATTTTCAAACCACCTGCAAAATGCTATTGATGTTGCCAAAGCTATAGCAAAAGAATATTATAACAAAGCTTATAGTCCGGCACACCTTTTAAAAGGCTTATTGCACAAAGATTCCGGCTTGAACGATTTTTTTAACTCTATAGGTGCAGATGTGTATTATATTGAAGAATGGTGTGACGTAAGAATTGAATCGTTACCAAAAGTTGCTTCCATTCCTCATAAAATTGAAGGGGATAATAATGTAGAAGCCGTTTGGAACGAAGCACAAAATTTGATGCTCAAAATTGGTGGAAATAACCTTAACGAAACAGCTGCATTAATTGCTCTAAGTACTCCAGGTGTAGGTTTTACTTATGAACAGCTAAAATCACTACCCTTACAGGCAAATGAAATTTTAAATGCGGTAACTTCCAATAGTACAAGTAAAGTTTTAAAAAAATCAGTTGGTTCCGGAAAAAGTGCAGATACCTCAATATTAGATCAATATTGTATAAATAAAAAAGAACAAGCTATAGAAGGAACGCTACAAAAGATATTCGGAAGAGACGGCGAAATTAAAATGATTATAGAAATTTTAGGACGCTATTCTAAACCAAATGTATTGATTTTAGGAGAATCTGGCGTTGGAAAATCTGTATTGTTAGATGGTTTTGTAAACGCTATAGAAGTTAGTAACGTTCCTGAAAACTTAGCTAATGCCACAGTGTATGAATTAGACTTAGTTACATTAGTTTCAGGAGCGAGCTATAAAAGTGAAGTTGAAGACCGTTTAAAAAAGATCTTTTCGGCATTAAAAACCTTTGAAAAACCAATTTTACTAATTGATGATATTTCTGATATTACCGAAAAAGAGAATAACAATCAAGGCTTAATTAATATTGTTAAGGCTGAATTATCTAAAGGCGGAGTTACAATTATCGCAACCGCTACCAATGATGCTTACAGAAAACATATCGAAATTCACCAAGGTTTATCCCGAAACTTCGAAATTATCAATCTTTTAGAGCCTTCAGAAGAAGATGCGCTCACTATGATTTCGAATACCATTGACTATTATACTGATTTTCATAATCTAAAAATTGACGACACTTCTATTGCTGAAGCAATAAGATTGGCAAAACGTTTTTCTAAAGACCGAAGTCTGCCTGATGCTGCTATCGATTTATTGGATCGTACCATGTCAGCTATAAGGTATATGTTATCTACCACAATTTCAAATATAGATTCACTTAAAGAAATTATTGAAGAAGAAAGAAGTAATGAAAACAGTCAAAATAAGTTGAGTGAACTGCGCTGGCAATGGTTCAATTTAAAAAACAAATTCAGTTACTTACTATTCAGTGAATTAGATGAAGAAATAAATTTTGATGATGTAGATACCGTTGAAAAGGCGATAGAAAAAATTGAATCTGTTCTCGATAGATTTAAAGAGATCAAAGAAAGTAAAAAAGAAGAAGTTACCAAAAGTGATATTTCGGCAACAATAGCTAATAAAACCGGGATCCCTGTCGGAAAATTACAAACCGATGAAAAAGAGCGTTTGCTTGCTATGGAATCGGTGTTACAACAGCGGGTTATTGGACAAGACCACGCCGTAAAAACAATTACCGATGCAATTTTAGAATCACGATCAGGATTAAGTAAAGCTGGTTTACCAGTTGGTTCTTTCTTTTTTACCGGACCCACCGGTACCGGAAAAACTGAACTAGCAAAATCATTAGCCGAATTTATGTTTCAAACCGAAGAAGCAATAATCAGGTTTGATATGTCAGAGTTTAAAGAAGAACATTCTGCGGCTCTTTTATATGGTGCGCCTCCTGGTTATGTGGGGTATGAAGAAGGTGGTGTTTTAGTAAATAAAATTAGGGAAAAACCGTATTCCATTGTACTTTTTGATGAAATTGAAAAAGCACATCCATCTGTTTTTGATATCTTTCTTCAAATATTAGACGAAGGAAAATTGAGCGATCGATTAGGTAAAGTTGGTGACTTTTCTAACGCAGTAATTTTATTTACTTCAAATATTGGAAGCAATAAAGTAATAGATTCGTTTAACCAAGGAATTGTTCCTGAATCTTCTGACCTTATGGAAATTATGGGTAACTATTTTAGACCTGAATTTTTGGGAAGACTTACAGAAATTGTACCTTTTGCGCCAATTTCTATTGACAATGTGGTTAAAATCTTCAACATTCAAATGAAAGATTTAAATAAATCATTGGAAAGACAAGGAATTACATTAAATTTATCAGAAAATGCCAAAGAGCATTTAGCAAAAAAAGGATTTACTCCTAAATACGGTGCCAGACCACTACGTGGTGTTATCCGTACCGAATTAAGGTCTCCTCTTTCTAAAAAAATAATTATAGGAGAAATTTCTAAAGGAAGTATTATAAATCTGGATTTTAAAAAAGAAAAATTACATTGGGAATTTAAATAAACTAACTTATATAATGCATTTAATTAGATTATGGATAATTATTCATTAGGAGGATCTGAAGTAAAATCAGATAACGGAGAGGCAATTATAGAAATTGGCCAAAACAAAACATTATTAGTTCAAAAACTTACACAAGATCCACCGGTAAAACCGGAAGTTGTAAAAGGCTTAAGTTCAATTGATGCTGTTTTTGAACATTTTAAACCCGAAATTGAGGTTACTCACGAAGACACTGATGGTGTGGAGAGTAAAGAAACGCTTAGGTTTAGTAATGTAGGCGATTTTACAAAAAAGGGAATTATAGAGCAAAGTGATTACTTAAAAAACCTTAATGCAGAAAAAGATCAGTACTTGAAGGTAGTAAAGCAATTAAAATCAAATAAAATTTTAAAAATGGCTTTAGAAAATCCGGATGCTAAATCAGCACTCTTAGAGTCTATTCATTCATTATTAACCGAATTAAAAGAAAAGTAGTTCTTTTAAAAAAGCTATAAGAAATTATGTGTGCATTAAAAAAACAGAGCCAATCGGTTACTATTGAAAATCCGGCTCAAAAATTAAAAGAAAACGAAGAAAAATTAGCTAAGTACGGTGGATTTGATCTTTTAGAATCTGCTATTGAGAATGTTCAGAATATGAACCCTCAACGTAAAGCACGAAAAAAAATATTTCTTTCAGAACAGTCTAAAAAAAACGAGCGTGAAATGCTTGCCAAAACCTTAGAGATTTGGGCAGACGTGCTGTCTTCTTCTGATGATATTGCTGAAATGGCAAACAATTCAGAAGAACAATCTAAAGCGGCAGATGTTTCTCTTACCAAGAATTTAGGTAGTGTATTGGAAGAAACCAGAGATATGGAACAATCGTACCGCTCTATGGCTTTGTTCTATAAAAATACAGAAAGTCAAAAAATTAAAAACATCAACATTGTAAACGCGGAATTAGATCAACTTAAAGACTTAGACAACACACGCTTTATTGATGCTATTGAGGAAGAATTAATACAAGGTTACGACCGTTTAGATTTACGGGATAACTACGGTTTATTAGTAATTCCTGGTTATTTAGGTTCTAATAAAGTAGTTGAAAAATGGGCGAAAATTGCGCATAAAAATAAGGTAATGATGGTTACCGATTTTGAGCATTTAGATGAACCTGACGATGTGATGGAAATGTTTGAACTAGCTAATCTTACTGGTGGTGATGATTACCGATCTAACGTAATTATGGCTTGTAACTGGTTAGTTGGTCGTGGTAAGTATGATGAAGTTGGTGAAGATGAAGATTTATACGTTCCACCTTCAAGCGCACTTGCAGGTAAAATTTACCAGACGTTGATGTCTCAGGTAACTGCGGGTAAAAAGTTTGGTGGGATCAATGAAGTAGATGGTGTTCGTTTCGACCTTAAAAAAGGAGAAGTATCTCAGCTTGAAAAAATGGGATTAGTGCCTATGGTGAACGAATACGGTAAAGTGATGGCATTTTCAGCTAAAACTTTGTTTAATGGTGATAATTTAGGGTTGCAAACATATTCAGTAGTTCGGGTATTTGACTACGTTACTAAAGTGTTAATGGACTTTTTAAACCGAAGAGCCTTTGAAAACTTTAACGCTAAAACCCGTAAAGAATTAATGAGTCAAATCGTGAAGTTTTTAGATGGTATTACTGGTCCAGATAAATTAATCGAAGATTTTTCTATAAAGCGTTTTGAGCAAGATCCAAAACAAAAAGATCGAATTTTATTGGATATTCATATGAAACCTTACTTCCCAGCCAAAAACTTTATGATCAAATTGGATGGTCAAAAAGGTGATGACGGTACCGAATGGGGTACCGATTATGAGCAGCAGTAGGTTGTTTAAAATGCAGTATATTTTAAAATCCGCTTAGTTTTCGCTAGGTGGATTTTTTAGTTTAAAATCAATATAGGTAATTCCCTGTAAAATTGGTAGTTAATCAGCTACCTCACTTTTAATTTTGCTTTCTCTCTTATAATTTCGCCAATAGGCCGATCTTCAATATTACTCTGTAACCACGATAAAATGTCCAAATATAAAAATGCACGTTTCTCGTAAGGATGATTTTCATATTTTTTTAATCGATCGTAAAGCTTTTTAAATTCTTCTTTAATTTTTAAAGGATTTACATTTTCAAGATTTCTTAAAAACTTAATCATCTCCTTTTGTACTGCATATAAATCATCCATTTTAATTAAAAACTTATAGGTATTTTGCAATTGCGTGTCTAAATGTAAATCCATTCTTGCTTCATAATGGGCTATTAAGCTTAGTACCCTTGAAAAGCAAAGTAAATCTTCGCGCATTTTTAAAGATTTGTTTTCTATAATTTTATTCAAATATTCAATACACTTTTCATGATCTTCCATACCAAAATACAAACATGCTATTTTGTAATAAAAAACCATAATATGGTGTCCATCAATATGATTTTTATGATGCGCCAGCCCTTCTAAAATTTCAGTGACTAGTGATAAACCATCTTTAAAAGTACCTTCGCTAAAATGAAGGTTAAGTTTGTTTGTATTAATGTACAAAAAGCTAAGTGCTACGGTATTTTCATGCTGGGGAAATCCATCAGAATGTACCATTTTTTCCAACCCAATTAATTTTGATCTAAGCGTCGCACTATCTTTAATGAGGAATAAAGATTCCATCAAGTAATTATTTCCTTTTAAAAAGAAAACAGGGTTAACGGCTATCATTTTTGGTTCTTCAAAAAAAAGATCCACCCATTTTTTAGAGTATTTGTAACACGATAAGAAATCTTGGGTCATAAAACTATACCACAAATGTGCCTTATAAAGCCATAATTTTTCTCTAAACCCCAGTAATTCCCAGTCATAATGTGGTAACCTTCCTTGAAAATACGTTCTTAAAAACTCATGCTCTTTATCATTTTTTACATAACCCGTTTTAAGCATTAATCCATAAAGCTGTAATGATAAATTAGATAATCGACTAGCGATTACATTTTTCATACTTAATTTTTTTGCCTGAATAGCTAGTTCATCCGCTCTGGATGAAATACTACGGGTAATATATTGTGTTTCTATTATTTTTTCAAGCTCAACAATTTCATAGGCCAAATTATTTTCTTCAATATCAATCGCCGAAATTTTGGCTTTATCTAAAATTTTTAAACTTTGCCTGTACAATCCTTTATGATATAAAATAGTTGCAAAATCCAACTGTTCCCTAATTTTCATACGCAAATTTTTATGCACAGGATTTAACCGAAGACTAATCAGTATTTGTTTATACAAATGCGCTTTCAAATTGGATAATTGTTGTTTTGTAACAATACCTTTAGTGATAATTTGAGCTTCGTCAAGCTTTTCGGACTTATCCAAATAATTAAATAAATTCAAAAACTTGGAGTCATTATTCCCGCCTAAGCGTCCAACATATACTTTAAATTGACGCTTTTCGGACTTGGTTAATGATTTTACCAATATAAATAAGGGATCTTTTAGTTCATTAGTCATTGTAAGAAAACAAGGGTTAATCCCTTTTAAAATAAGGGTTCGTGGTAATTATTAAAACATTTACCGTTGTAAGTGATTTACAAAAATAGCAAACATACCGTTTATAAAAATATACATTTGATATGAATGTTAAAAGTAAAATAACCGATGAGCGACAATAAAGTTCAAATTTTTGACACCACCTTACGAGATGGCGAGCAGGTCCCAGGATGTAAGCTGAATACTGAACAAAAACTAATTATTGCGGAACGTTTAGACCTTTTGGGTGTTGACGTTATTGAAGCAGGTTTTCCTGTTTCAAGCCCAGGTGATTTTAATTCGGTTACCGAAATCACCAAAATAATCCGTAACGCTACAGTTTGTGGTTTAACCCGAGCTGTGGAAAATGACATTAAAGTTGCTTCTGATGCGTTAAAATATGCAGTTAGACCAAGAATTCATACAGGCATTGGCACTTCCGAATCTCACATTAAACACAAATTCAAAACCACTCCCGAAAAAATTATTGAGCGCGGTGTTGCTGCAGTAAAATATGCAAAGTCATTTGTTGAAGATGTTGAATTTTATGCCGAGGATGCCGGAAGAACAGACAATGAATATTTAGCACGAGTGTGCGAAGCTATGGTTGCCGCTGGTGCCACAGTACTAAATATACCTGATACTACAGGGTATTGTTTGCCCGAAGAGTATGGTGCTAAAATTAAATATTTACGTGAAAATGTAAAAGGTATTCACAATGTAACATTATCATGCCACTGCCATAATGATTTAGGTTTAGCTACAGCTAATTCAATTGCAGGAGTTGTTAACGGAGCCCGACAAATTGAATGTACCATCAATGGTATTGGAGAACGTGCAGGGAATACTTCTTTGGAAGAAGTTGTTATGATTTTAAAACAACACCCTAAGTTGAACTTACATACTGATATCAACACAAAATTATTGTACGATACGAGTAAAATGGTATCGGAAAATATGGGAATGTATGTGCAACCCAATAAAGCTATTGTAGGTTCAAATGCTTTTGCTCACAGTTCTGGAATTCATCAGGATGGAGTAATAAAAAATCGAGAAACTTACGAAATTATCGATCCTGAAGAAGTTGGAGTTACCGAATCTGCCATTGTACTCACTGCCCGTAGTGGTAGAGCTGCCTTAGCCTACCGTGCTAAAAAAGTAGGTTACGAGCTTACAAAACTTCAGTTAGATGATGTTTACAAAGAATTTTTAGTTTACGCTGACCGTAAAAAAGAAGTGATAGATAAAGATATTCATAAAATTATGGAAGGTTTTAATATTAAGGCTTAAACCTTACTGATTAAAATAAATTATTAAAAAGATTGAAACTAAAATTTCAATCTTTTTTGTTTTTAAAGCAATTTTTAACAAAATTGAAAGATCGTGCGATTTAAAATGCTTTTAATTTTTTCAAAAAACTATTAAATACTATTTTTGAATTAGTAATAGCTATAAGTATGAAACTCAATATTGCAGTGTTAAGTGGCGACGGTATTGGCCCTGAAGTAACCGAACAAGCTGTAAAAGCACTAGATGCTGTTGCTGAGTACTACCTGCATGACTTTGTTTTTAAGGAAGCTTTAGTTGGAGCTACTGCCATTGAAAAAACAGGAACTCCCCTACCCAAAAAAACTATAGCCATTTGTAAAGAATGTGATACAGTGTTATTTGGTGCTATTGGAGATCCTAAGTTTGATAATGACCCCAGAACAAAAATATACCCTGAGCAAGGTCTTTTGGGACTTAGAAATGAATTGAATCTTTACGCTAATATTAGGCCAGTAATTGTTTACAATTACCTTTTAAATAATTCACCACTAAAACCGCAAAATGCACGCGGTACAAATATTCTTATTTATCGCGAACTCAGTGCGGGTTTATTTTATGGTGAAAAAGGCTTTAACGAAAACGAACAGCAAGCTTATGATGCTTGCACCTATACCGTAGCGCAAATTGAACGTATAGCGCATGATGCTTTTAAAGCAGCTCAAGGCAGAAAAAAGAAATTAACTTTAGTTGACAAATCAAACGTACTAGAAACTTCTCGTTTGTGGCGCAGAACAGTTATGGCTATGGCAAAATTGTATCCCAACGTTGCTGTTGAGTTGATGTATGTTGATCAAGCTGCTGCAAAAATCATTTTGAATCCAAAAAGTTTCGATGTCATTTTAACCGCTAACCTTATTGGCGATTTCATTTCGGAAGAGGCCAGTGCTTTGGTAGGTTCAAAAGGAATAATGGCTTCAGCTTCGCTAGGTGAAAAATACAGTCTGTTTGAGCCCATACACGGATCATACCCCGTTGCTACCAATAAAGGAATAGCCAACCCTATTGGTGCAATTTTATCAGCTGCAATGCTATTGGAACATTTTAATTTATTGGATGAAGCTGAGGCCATTAAGCGATCCATAACAAAAGCAATGGAACTCAATTTAACTACTCCTGATTTAAACAAACAAAAACCACTGAGTACCGAAAAAATTGGTGATTTTATTGCTGATTACATTTGTAATCCTGATTTGACTAACTTTAATATTGAAAATATTTATTTAGGTCAATCTACCATAATATAATTACAACTGCATCAGTAAAGCTCATTATAAACCTTAATAGTTACAAAAATAATTTATGATGAAATTACTAAGGTTCAGCTTTCTTTTTGCCATACTAATTTGTTTAGGCTTTTCTTCAAACTCACCAATGGATCGTTTTGTGTTACTTTTGGAAGAAATGGAAACTAGTTTTGCTCCTGAAAAAGCGTACATTCATACAGATAAACCTTTTTACACTTCTGGCGAAACTATTTGGCTAAAAAGCTACTTAATCAATGGAATTACACACAAAAAAACAAGCAAAAGTAATGTACTTCATATTGAACTCATTAATCCCCAGGATAGCATAGTATTTAAAGACAAGTTTTATATTGATGACAAAAAATTTGGTACTGCTGGCGATATTAAAATAAAAAAAGATTGGGAATCCGGAACTTATCAGTTGAGGGCATTTACTCGTTATATGCTTAATAACTCAACCGAATACTTTTTTAGAAAAAATATAAGAATAAAAAAACAAAATGATTTAAAAACTCTAGATCTAAATGAGATAAATAAAGTACCCGAACTGACCATTAGTCAAAATTCTAATCAAAAAGATAGTACATTTCCAAAAGATTTAAATATTCATTTTTATCCTGAAAGCGGTGAAATTGTCCCCAAAATTCCTAATAAATTTGGAATTAAAGCCACTGACAATCATGGTAAAGGGTTATACATCACAGGAGCTATAAAAGAAAAAGGAGTTAATGAAATATTAACTATGTTCAGAACTTTTGATTTTGGTTTAGGGATGACTTCTTTTACCCCCAAGAGCGGGGTGATATACATTGCAGAAGTAAGTACAAAAACAGGAACACTTGAATTTGAATTGCCTGTTGCTCCCGATCATAATCAAAACATAAGTATACAATCCGAAGATGATCACCTGAATCTAAAAATCAATAGTTCAACTACTTCGCTTTTAAATCATTTTATCATTGGACATTTAAGAGGCAAAGTTTTTTTTAGTAAAATGATATCGGAAAATAAGAAAAATATTGAAATTCAACTTCAAACAACTAAGATTTCTTCAGGAATCGCTCATTTCACACTTTTTACACCTAATGGAAACCCTGTGTGCGAAAGATTAACATTTATTGATAATGAAAGTAACTTAAATTGTTCAATTTCTGTAAGTAAAAAAATTGCAACTAAACGAGAACGACTTAATTTAAATGTAAATATAAATTCTAGAAATAAAAAAATAAAAAATGCTAATGTCTCTATTGCGATAACTCAAAAGAATGCAATACCGTTGTCTACAAACGAAAATATTAAAAGTTGGTTACTTTTAAATTCTGATTTAAGAGGTCAAGTAGCCAATGCTGCAATATTTTTTGATCTTAAAAAACCTAAAGCGCAAAGAAAACACTTATTGGAATCGTTATTATTAACGCATGGTTGGAGGCGTTTTACATGGGATAATGCGTTGAAAGATTTTTACAAAAATAGACAAGAACAGAAACCCGAAAAAGGCATTTACATAAAAGGTTACACCACCCCCATTAATCAGCCTCATAAAGCACAATTTGCACTTACTAAAATTCAATTTTTAGAAGGCAATTTTTATTCAAGTAAAAAATTCACAGATAAAACTGGTTATTTCGAATATGGTCCGTTCGTAATTTACGATAGTGTTAAAGCTGTTTTAAATGCAGAGATAACTGATTTCAAAAACTCGGAAAAAAAGAAAAATGTCGATATATATTTAAAAGAAGAACTAATAACTACTAAGATTGATCCAACACCAAAAAGTCAAATTGACATTGACAATAATTACTACAATAATTATATAAAAATACAAGAATATATTGGTCAATTAGAATTTACGTTTAATGGCGTAAATCAATTAAAAGAATTAATAATAAGTGGTAAAAAGAAAATAAAAATAAATTCAATTGATGACATAGTCAGTAAACTTTCTATTTATGGTGAACCTAGTAATCGAATTGTAGTTGATTCATTACCTGGTATAGATGGATTAAGTATTTTTGATTTAATAGGCAGAACGCCTGGTGTAACGCTGTCTGGTAATTACCCTGATCAAATTTTAAAAATAAGAGGACAAAGTACCTTTGTCGCTTCTAGTGATCCACTATTTTTAATAGATGGTGTTAGAGTAGATAGAAATTTTGTTAGTGGAATTAATGCCTCTGAAGTGTCGTTTGTTGATGTTTTAAAAGGAAATGATGCAGCCATATTTGGGGTCGAAGGTGCTAACGGAGTGATTGCAATTTATTTGATTGAACCAGGTTTATCTAAAAAGCAAAAGGCAAAAGGGGTACTAAGTTTTACAGCAAATCCATTCTATAAAGCTAAAGAATTCTTTTCTCCTGACTATTTTAAGGATGCCAGCAACCCGAAACCTGACTTTAGAACTACTTTGTATTGGAATCCAGATATTGACATTACAATAGACAAAACTCAAAACAATTATTTTTATACTGGCGATCAAACTGGAAAATTTCAAATTGAAATCCAAGGAATTACTGATGATGGCGAATTAATTTATGCTGTTGAAGAATTTGAAGTATATTAGAAAAGTAAACTATAACAAAAAGGGTTTTATTTTTTAAAACTCTTATTATTAGAAATTAAGGCATAAATCAGAAGCTAACCTGAGAAACTAATCATTAAGCTCAATTGAGTTTACTTCTTTTCAGTTATCATAAATAAAATCCTTTGAATTATCCAGTTCTTAAAATTTATACAAATTTGAATAGTATTAAATTAGATACATTAAAAACTCATTACATTATTAAGGAAGGAAAAACCTCATAAAATTATAGGAAAAGCTAAAATCACTGTTGATTACCCTGCTTTGGTAATGTCAATGCGCCTTATAAGTAACCAGTATTTAAATATTCTTATTCTTTTTTTGTAGAGAAATGAGTATTCACAATATGAAGCTTTTTTTTAAACTTATTCAAAAAATAATAAGGGTGTTTTTACGAATAATTTAAAAAAAAGCAATCCCAAAATTACCTGCTGTTTTGTTGTTCTTCAAAACATTTAATGCTTTGTAAAACAATCAAAATATCCTACATTAGTTGGTAATTCTAAACTCACAATTACAATTCAATTCTCAAGTAATTTGCACGGTTTTTTTTAGCTATTAAACAACATATTTTCATGAAAAAATTACTGGTACTATTTACTTTTTATTTGTTGAACAGTTATACATATGCCCAACAGGTTGATTCTACTTACGTAAAAAAACATTACTCCAAATCCGTACATAACATAAAAATGCGCGATGGCATCAAATTATACACCATTGTGTATACCCCAAAAGATCAATCCAAAAAATATCCTATTTTGTTGAATCGTACGTGTTACAATGCTTCAAAATATGATAATTTCAATGCTATTGGGCAACCTTCGGGTTATTTAGTACAGGACAAATATATTTTGGTCTATCAGGATGTAAGAGGAAGATATATGTCCGAGGGTAAATTTACCACCCTTACACCTAACATTCCTGGTAATGACAAAAAAAACAAAACGGCTATTGATGAAAGTTCCGATACTTATGACACCATTGACTGGTTAATCAAAAACATAAAAAATAATAACAAAAAAGTAGGAATGTTCGGTATTTCCTACCCTGGTTTTTATACGGCTGCAGCGTTGCCCGATGCCCATCCGGCCTTAAAAGCTTCATCCCCACAAGCTCCTATTTCTGATTTTTTCTTTGATGACTTTTTTCATCATGGTGCTTATTTAGAAAGTTACACCGCTGCTTTTCCCGTATTTGGCTATCAAAAACCAGGGTTAACTAAAAAACCTTGGTACATTGAACAGATCAAACGTTTTTACGATAACCCGCCTAATGATGGCTATAAATTTTACCTAAATCTTGGTCCATTAAAAAATATCACAAAAAAATACCATTATGATAATTTCTTTTGGAAGGAAATTACAACACATCCAAATTACGACTCATTTTGGCAGAAAAGAAGTATTTTACCTCACTTAAAAAATATTACTCCAGCAGTAATGACGGTTGGTGGCTGGTTTGATGCTGAAGACTTGTATGGCCCTATAAATATTTATAAAACCATTGAAAAAAATAACCCAAAAGCACAAAATACCATTGTAATGGGCCCTTGGGACCATGGCGGATGGGCTAGAGAAAAAGGCAAAACTACTCACAACCACATTCAGTTTGGCGATAGTATTTCTACTTTTTACCAAAAGGAAATTGAGCGCAAATTTTTTGCGCATCACCTAAAAGGAGAAGAAAGTAAAAAGTTACCCGAAGCTTATATGTTTGACACCGGAGCAAAAGCATGGAAAACTTATGATGCTTGGCCGCCAGAAAGTTCAAAAACAACGTTTCATTTTGGGAATAACGGAAAATTGGCAATCAATAAGGCAACCAACCCTCAGGAAGCGTTTGAATATTTAAGTGATCCTGCAAAACCCGTTCCCTACGTTTCGCAAATGGAAGGATTGACGTTTACGCCACGAAAATTTATGTCTGATGACCAAAGGCATGCTTCTAAAAGACCAGATGTACTTACGTTTATTTCTGATGAATTTACAAAGGATATGACCTTAGCTGGTGAAATTGTTGCGAAATTAAAAGTTTCTATGACAGGTACTGATGCTGATTTTATTGTAAAAATCATAGATGAATATCCTGAAGATCATCCTAATTACGATCATAACCCCAAAAATATCATTATGGGAGGATATCAACAACTGGTGCGTTCCGAGGTATTAAGAGGCAGATTCAGAAACAGTTTTGAAAACCCAGCGCCATTTGAACCGAATAAAATTTCGGATGTTAATATTCGCCTACAGGATATACTGCATACCTTTAAAAAAGGACATCGTATTGCTATACAAATACATAGCACCTGGTTTCCTTATATTGATCGAAATCCTCAGAAATATGTTGACAATATTTTTGAAGCTAATGCTGAAGATTTTATCAAATCGACAATTAAGGTTTACGGAAACTCTGTAGTTGAAATTGGTGGTCGAATTAGTATGTAGTAATGCACTAAATGACACAATAGTAAAATCACTGTAAACTCAAACCAGTTTATTTATACTAAAATGGCCTTAACTATTTGAAAATATATTATTTATAAATAGTCAAGGCTCTTTTTATTGGTACAAAATTTAACACATTCTAGTACCAGTAAAAGTAGCTATTCATGATTAATTTTAAAAGCAACCAAAGTATTCCTGTAATTTAATTGAGATTTTTATAATTATTGGGCTTTCTAAAAGTCAACAAGTAGGGCTGTTCTATTCCTACGAAAAATAACGTTCCTAAAAAGTAACACCCTACATCAATGATATCGGCAGTGTATCGCGAATTGAATTTAGGAAGTATCACTTCAAACCAAATACAACATAAAATTGTTACAACTACAAGTATTTTAACAGGGATAAACCTTGTATTTTCAATTTTTAAATACCGTATTATAGTTAAAGTAATTTTAAAAACAATGGGGAGAAATAAAAAGTCATTCAAATGATTATTCATCCATATTGGCAGTTGTACATTTATTTTTTGACTTATAATTACAACTAGTGCTATACTGAATAAAGGCAGATAATAGTTTCGTTTTAATAGTGTTATCATAGGTATTGAATTCACTTTTACAATTAGCATTACGCATTATTAAGCAGCTATATAAACCGTTATTAACGCCAATACACCAAAAACTCCCAATACCAAAAACCAAATTGAAAAAAAGAATCTTGCTATATAGCGTTTAAATCTATTTTCATGATTCACTGCTTTTTCAATAAATTCAGTGATACTACTTTGATCCTTAGTTTTATGTGCTTTTTTCAATTTATTAGCTGCATCCCTTTTGGCTTTTCTCCGTAAGGTGATATTAATTATAGCTCCACAGTTTTTACATATATCACTATTTTTAGTGGCAGTTCCGCATTCAGGACAAGTTCTGTAAGTTGTGTTTTTCACTTTTTATTTGTCACTTATTAATAAACATATAACCTGCTTACTTAAAAAACAAGCGGCATATAATTTCATATCAATAATAAATAATACTAGTAATGCATGTGGGTTTATTTACTATAATTGTTAGCTTAAATAAAAATTAAAAAAGCAAGGTAAACACCCACACGAATAAGACATTAAAAAAACCATAAATAAATAGCATAATATAAAATGGTATGTTGACAGCACCTAGTGAAATGGTAGTAACTTTATATCCTGCTTTTTTTATGTTGTGATCAATAGAATTTTTAGGTGACAATTCAATTTCTATTTGATCATTTTCATTTTCGCTTACGTAAAATATAGGCTGTTTATTAATAATTAAAATTTTGAAAATCTGATCAATCATAAATACGAATGGAGTAGCCATAAATTTGATTTTTTGTTCCAAAACTTTTTTTAGACTTGGCCGTATAACATAAATAGCAACACCCCTAAAAACATCTTAAAAAATATACATTTTCAACCAACTTGTAATTTAATTACCTCATCATCCGCAATGCCGTAAATTTGTTCTCCCAACTGTGGTTCAATGATAAAATTCCCTGTAAACGTGCCAAATGCTGGTAAAACCAATTGATTTGCTTGTTTAAAAAAACAGGGGATTGTTATTTGCTGTTTGCCAGCGCCAACTAACCGAACACCAGGATGAATGTGCCCTGAAATAGTAAAAAAACCTTCTTTTTTTTCAGGTTGATGGGTAAGATGAATGCCTTTTTTACTTAAAAAATCTATCACATTAACACCAATGGACTCATATTTTAGTACAGGGATAATATCATGATTTCCTGATACTAAAATTACTTTACACATTACGGTTTGTATCCATTGTTCAAAAAAAAACCATTCGTTATTTAAATGACTATGAAACAAATCTCCCAAAAAACACAACGTTGTTGGATTAAAATAGGAAACTACAGCATTCAATTGATTAAAATTTTCTGCTACTGATGCCATGGGCACCGGGCTACCATGCTTCCGAAAATGCGAAGCTTTACCCAAATGTACATCGGCAATAAGTAGCATTTGTTCATTTTTCCAAAAAATAGCACCGCTTGGGTGCAATATAAAAGAGTGCTCTTTTACAAAAATAGTTTCTAATTTCATCGACTTTGTAATGCGCTATGCCTTCATTAATAATGCAGTCATTCGCTTAATGCGATCTGCTAGCTTTTCTGAGGATAACTTCTCGCGTAAGCGATCCGTAATAATGGGAAAAGACAAAGGTGTGGGTTTCTTACATTTTTTTCCAAACTATCGTTTGCTTATGTATGCGTTCCAAGGCTAAAATAATGCGTCCTTCTTGCAATTGGTGCTCAAAAGTTTCAATAAAAGATTGTTGGTACAACAAATTTTCAGGTTCATGTTCACTAAATACATTAAAAAATAACTGCGAACTGGATTGCAAATGTTTGTTTTTTACCATTTTATTTGGATATCCCGTAAATACCAAACCCGAAATTACAGCAATGTCCCGAAATTTGCGTCGCGCCATTTCAGAGGCATTCAAACTTTTTTGCAAATCACTCTTTAAGTAATCAGTGGTAAACAAATCATTATCCAATACCTGTTGCATATCAAATTCCTGATCCGATAATAATTCAAACCCGTAATCATTAAACGCAATAGAAAAGGTAATTGGTACTAACAAACTAATGCGGTATGCCAATAGGCTTGCAATAGCCTCGTGTACAAATCGGCCTTCAAAGGGATAAAAAATAGCATGATATCCATCACGTGTTTTAAAAGTTTCAATTAAAAACTGGTCAGGTTTAGGAACGATACTTTCTTTTTCCTGTCGCTTAAAAATATGAGTCAATGCTTTCATTTCAGGAGATTTTTTCCCTGCACTCGCATGAGTTAAATACAACTCATCGCGTAACATTTCGCTCATTTCTGAGGATAAAGTCATTCTTCCTCCCATCCAGCTGGGCACTTTTGATGTTTTTTGTTTAGAAAGTTTAACAAGTACTTGCATGTTTTTAATGCGAAATAGTTCCAAATTCCTTCCTGCAAAAGTAAACACATCGCCAGGTTTTAATTTAGAAATAAACCACTCCTCAATACTGCCTAAAAAACCACCACTCAAAAATTTAACGGTTAACACCGCATCACTCACTATAGTTCCTATCTGTAAACGATGCCGCATGGCTACTGCCCTACTATTTACTCTAAATTTACCATCGGCTTCAATTTCCACTCTTTTGTATTCATCATAGGCCTGTAAGCTTTGACTCCCCAAGGTTATAAAATTTAAAATCCATTGGTATTGCGCATCGGTAATTGCCTGAAAGCAGAAAGTACTCCTCACCTCGGGCAGAATATCCTCTGGAAAAAAACCATTAGAAACTGCTAAGGTGGTTAAGTATTGCACTAGGACATCAAAACTGTTCAGGTAAGGAATTCTATCTTCAATAATTTGTTGCTTGACCGCTTTTTGTAATGCGGCAGACTCCACTAGCTCAATGGCATGTGTGGGTAAAAAATAAATAATACTTTCCTTACCTGGGGAATGACCACTCCTACCTGCTCGTTGCATAAATCGTGCTACTCCTTTAGGCCCCCCAATTTGAACAATAGTTTCCACAGGAGCAAAATCCACCCCCAAATCCAAGCTTGAAGTGCAAACAACTGCTTTTAAGCTTTCGTTATGAATGGCTTGCTCAACCCATAACCGTGTTTCTTTATTAATACTACCATGATGCATGGCTATTTCGCCAGCAAATTCAGGGTGTTTTTCTAATATTTTTTGAAACCATATTTCGCATTGTGCGCGTGTATTTGTAAAAAGTAGCGTGGTTTTACTATTTTTTATAATGGGTATAACCGCTTCCAATAAGTGCAACCCCAAATGACCCCGCCAAGGAAACGTTTCCATTTTTTCAGGAATAATAGATTTTACCGTGATTTTTTTATTCAGTTTTGCTTTGATTAGTACGGAGTTTTTATAGCTTTCCGAAGCTACTCCTAACAATACTTCTCTTGCCTGTTCCAAATTTCCTATGGTAGCTGAAATTCCCCAAATACGTAAATTGTTAGTAATATTTTTACATCGGGATAAAGCCAATTCCATTTGTACACCCCGTTTAGTTCCTAAAAGCTCGTGCCACTCATCGACCACAATGGCTTGCAAATTTTTAAATGTATTGTCGTAATCCTTTGATGCAAGCAATAGTTGCAAACTTTCAGGTGTGGTAATCAATAAATCGGGCATGAAGCGCTTTTGTGCCGCACGTTCTTTTTGAGATGTATCTCCACTACGTACCCCAACCTTAAGCGGAACACCAATACCTTCAATAAAACGCTCAGCTGATTGCTTAATTTCTAACGAAAGTGCCCTTAATGGTGTTATCCAAATCGCTTTTACGCCTTTTTGTGGTTTGGTGGCGTAATTAGGATTAGTTTTTAGGTAATTTAAAACAATCGGAATCCATAATGCATAGGTTTTTCCACTCCCTGTGGGCGCATTTAATAAACCATTTTTCCCTTGCAAAAAAGCATTCCAGGTTTGTTTTTGGAATGCAAAAGGTTTCCAATGCTGTTGCTCAAACCAATCCGTGGCTATTTTTTGTAATTGAGTTCTATTCATGGACTTCATTGGCTTGAATCATAGCTTTAATATCTGCAATGGCATTCGCTTCTTCAATTTTTTTATCGTGTCGCCAGCGTAAAATTCTAGGAAATCGAGTAGCTACGCCACTTTTATGGCGTTTGGAAAGTGCTACTCCCTCAAATGCTATTTCAAAAACTAATTCGGGCGTAACACTACGTACAGGTCCAAAACGCTCTAACGTATTCTTTTTTATCCAAGCATCCACTTTTCTAAATTCGGCATCGGTCAGGCCAGAATAAGCTTTTGCAAATGTGACCAATTCCTTTTTATCATTCCATAACGCAAAAGTATAGTCTGTAAATAAATTTGATCGCCTACCGTGCCCACGCATGGCATAGGTAAGTACGACATCAATAGTAAGTGGATCTACCTTCCATTTCAACCAATCTCCTTTTTTTCTTCCTACTTGATAGGTAGAAGCTAAACGTTTTATCATTAACCCCTCACTGCGCATTTCTCTCGATTTTCTTCGTTCTGCAGCCACCTGTTCCCAAGAAGTAAAAGCGTATGTTTTCGATAATTGCAAGGGTAAACTTATTTCTGTAACCTGCTTTAATAAAGCTTCCAATATTTTTCTGCGTTCTAAAAAGGAATGCTCCCGTATATCTTTTCCTTCCCATTCTAAAATATCATAAGCCTTTAAAATCACAGGGGCTTTTTGTAACAATGCTTTAGAAACTGTTTTCCGCCCAATTCGGGTTTGTAGCTCATTAAAATTTTGAATATCATTATTATAATACACTAAAATTTCGCCATCCAACACAGTTCCATTGGGTAGTTTACCTATAAATTCCTGAAATTCGGGGTATTTATCAGTGACCAATTCCTCGCCCCGGCTCCATACAAATAACTGATTATTCCTAACAATTACCTGAGCCCTAATTCCATCCCATTTATGTTCAAAACTCCAATCAGTTACATCCCCTAAACTTTCAGGAGTTTCTTCAACCGCATAAGCCAAGTAAAACGGATAAGGTTTAGAAATAGTATCGGATTCTTTTTGCTGAATTACTAAATCATGAAAACTGATGGTATTGGGATCCCAATTTCCCATTAATTTGTAAGCCAACACATCCTCGCTAATAGCTGTGGCCTTAGCTAAGGCTTTGGTCATTAATTTTTGACTAACGCCAATACGGAATCCTCCTGTAATTAATTTGGTAAACACAAAACGCTCGTAGTAATTTAATATGCTCCAGTTATCAAATAAATAAGCTTTTTTATCTGCTTCAGGTTTCGATTTTAAAGCGATGATCTCTCTTAAAAAAGTAGTCAAGTTTTTTTCTGTACGTTTTTCAGAAGCAGGAATGATTAAGGCAATAGTTTCTGCCAAATCCCCTACAATATGGTACGATTCCTCAAACAACCACAACGGAATATTTGCTAGTTCCGAAGCCCATTCCCTAAGTAAGGTAGTATTTACTGGTCTTGGTGGTCTGCGGTGTGATAGTATAGCAATAGTCCATACTTTGTCCGTATCTGGAGCTTGTTCAAAATAAGCAGCTAATGCATTTACCTTTGCATTGGTTTTATTGGTACTGTCCAGTACTTCTATTAAATCGGCAAAAAGCTTCATACTACCTGCTCCTCTCCTTTTTTTACTTCGCCATCAGGCAATTCTCCCTCATACTGTGTTTTTTCAGTACGTGCATCATAGCCTTGCTCCCTTAAGTATTTTGAAAAAATATCCGTATACCCATGAGTTGTAATAATTTTAGTAGCTTCAGTTGCTTTTATTGCCGAAAGTAACCCTTGCCAGTCACAATGATCGGAAAGTACAAAACCTTTATCAATCGCCCTGCGTCGGCGCGCACCCCTAAAAGCCATCCAACCACTGGCTGAACCAGTTACAAAAGGGGTCATTTTCAGTATCCACGGACTACCATGCGCGCTAGGTGGTGCCAAAACTAAGTTCCCTTTTAATTCTTTTTTAGTGGTATCCCGAGTAATTAAATGCGTTTTGGGAAAATCAACCATAAGCCGAATTACATTGGTCATATTTTCAATTGCTGCGTGCGTGTAAATTTTTCCAACTTCTGGGTTTAACCCACTTAATAAACGTTGAGCTTTACCCAAAGAGTATCCAAACAATACTGAGGTATTTCCTTCTGCTTTGTTTGCTGCCCACCAATTATTTATTGCGGCATATACTTGTTGTTGCGGCGTCCACTTAAATGCTGGAAGTCCAAAGGTACATTCCGTAATAAATGTATGACACTTAATGGGTTCAAAAGGTGCTGATATTCCATCATTCTCAGTTTTATAATCTCCTGTAAATACCCATACTTCGCCTTTATGCTCCACTCTTACTTGAGAGCTACCAATGATATGACCTGCTGGATGAAATGAAAATTTGACATTATTGATTACAAAACTTTCGTCATATGCCTTCCCCGTAACATTAATATCCCCTAAACGATGCGAAATAATGGGCACATTTGTATGGTGCGTAATGTATTTTTTATGCCCCCAGCGGCTATGATCCGCATGTCCGTGAGTAATTATCGCTTTGTCAACAGGGCGCCAGGGATCAATATATACGTCAGCTTCCTTACAGTAAATTCCTTCATTATTAAATATCAGCAAAGGAGTTTTCATAGGTCAATTTGTTGATTATTTTTTTTTAAAGTGGTACTTGAACTAAGACTTCTAGCACACAAAAAAAAACAAGTTAATTATTTAAAAATAGGGTTTATTGATCCTTTTTAGAAGCTTTTAATACTTAAACCGCTATAAATTAACAACTGTTCAACAAGGATAATACGCAAATATTTAACAAATTTTGGATTGCAATTTTGTAAATTTATGTTAAGTAAAATGGAAAAAGGATTAGTTTTCGTCTAATTGAATGATCAGAAACGCTATACAACTATAATATTATCTTAAACTAGCACCCTCAACTTCAAAATGTAGGCCTAACCAATACATTTGTTACTATTAATCACACTTACTAAATATAAACAAATGAAATCAAAAATCGTAGTTGCTGCGCTAGGCTTATTGCTTAGTGTACAAGCAACAATTGCTCAAACACCTAACCCACCAAGAGGAAAAAAATGGGTTAAAGTTAACGAATTATCAGACGAATTTAATGGTAACAAAATTGACGGAAATAAATGGTTTGATTACCATCCTTTTTGGAGAGGAAGACCGCCAAGTCAATTTAAAAAAGGAAATGCTACCGTTTCTGGTGGTTTCCTAAGATTAAAATCGACCCTGCAAAGAAGCCCCGAAAGTGTTCGTAATCCTTTATCAGACATATGGGTAGATGCTGCTGCTGTGGTTTCAAAAAAGAAAAATGCGCGTCCTGGTTATTATTACGAATGTTCAATGAAGACATCATCGCTATCCATGACTTCATCATTTTGGTTTAGAGTGGGTAGATTTTCGGAAATTGACGTTATTGAACATGTTGGTGCGCCAACGGGGAGCAGACATGAAAGAAACAGACAGCCACGCCTATACCATTCCAATACACACTATTACGGAAAGCATAACGGTGTAAGAAATGTGAGTGGTGAATCCAGACTTCCTGGAAATGGTAGAGATAATTTTTACACCTATGGATTTTGGTGGAAAAGTCCCAAAGAATTGATTTTTTACTTAAATGGTAAACAGGCACATAAAATTATACCTGCTCGTGATTTAGATGAAAATTTACACATGGTATTTGATACCGAAGTTTTCCCTTTTGCTCAAGCAGGAATTCCAACATTTGGTTTGCCTTTGCCTAAAAACCTGAATGACAACAGCAAAAATACGATGTTAGTTAATTGGGTAAGAACTTATAAATTGGAAAATGGAACCTCGCCGAATCCTACTCCTGCCCCAACGCCAACACCTGTGACACCACCTACTCAAGTAGGTAATGGTAACGCACCTATCAATACCACTATTTCATTGCGAAAAAGTGGAGGTGATAGAAAATTTGTTACTGGTGAAAACAACGGAAGCGCTTTAATTGCCCGAGGAAGTACTGTAAGAGGTTGGGAAAAATTTAGAGTAGAATCGCATCCTAAAGGAGGTATAGCTTTAAAGGCTTTGTCAAACAATAAATACGTTCAAGTACCTGACAGAAGTACTGATGCTCCTGTTAGACCTAACGGATCATTTAAAGGAGATTGGGAACGTTTTCAGTGGAAGTCTAAAGGAAATGGTAAAGTTGCCTTTAAAAGTATCCACACTGGAAAATGGTTACAGGCACCTTGGCTAACTGATAACACAGTTATAAGAGCGGTTGGCCCAAGAGATTTGGGTTGGGAAACATTTGACTGGAAAATTGAAAGTGGAAATAAAATTTTATCTGACTTAACCGAAGGACTTACTGCCTATCCAAACCCTGCAATTGATGAAATAACTGTTAATGGAACAAGCGATATTGATGTAAAGGTATATGATTTAAATGGCGCATTAGCACCAACAACTATTACTGGATCAACAAACAGCATTACTATCAATACAAGTAGCCTAACTAAAGGTGTATATTTTATTGAAACTAGTGCGGGTAAGAAAATTAAGTTTATCAAACAATAATAAAAAACAGCAGAACCAACTTAATATTTTCTCATGATGATTTAAAGGACTGTTCAAAAATTTGAACAGTCCTTTTTTTATTTACAATAGGGTTATCATTGATTTTTATTAAATCGTCTTTCATACAATTTTTCATTTATTTTTTTTGCAGCTTTTACCATATTTGTGTAGGGAATATCAGTGTTCCGGACAAATCCAACATTGTAATTTTCTCCATCGTAGGCACGACCTGAAATTGGAGAGTCGATATACTGAAACCAATGCGCCCCCCACAAAATAATTATTGTCAATTACAGATTCCATATACTTGGTATACATTCGTGCTCTATCCTTGGCATTTGCTGCCATAACCAAACCAGCATTAAATGTATCCGGGCCTACTACTCCTGCATGAAATTCTCCAATAATACTAGGCATATCAATAGTTTTTAAAAAATCCCAGTGTTTGCTACCAATAGTTTCCTCGTAGTAATTGTAACTCATTACATCGACATGTTTTTTTGCTGCTTTCACCACTTCTTGATTCATACCCCAGGCGGCAAATCGACAGCCCGTGTATAAATGATTGGGCATGTGCTTTTTCAATGCTAGCTTTGTTATTTCAAAATACTTGCTTGCAATTAACTCTAATAATTCGCTAAAATCGCGAACAATTTTTTTATTCAAGTTATCTTTTTTTGTTAAATCTACTCCAGACATTAAAACTTCCCAACTTGTAAAATGAGTTTCCCAAGCTTTATTCAATTTGTTAATTGAAGTATATTTTGATTGCAACAGCGTCACAAACTTCATTTTTGTAGGACTCTCAGTGGCATTCAATTTTAAAGCCTCAATAACAATTCCGTAGTGTCCTTTTAAGGAACCTGGCAACCCCCAGTTTTTTTCATTATCAATAAAAACTCCAATACAACAAGGGTTATTTTTAACTTCATTGGCAATATTTTTTACTGTTACTTCCGCACGATATTCAAATTCTTTATCAAAAACATCTGGAAATACTCCTCCCCAATAACCTGAAGGTACTGTTTTAAAATCACCAATGATCCAACCGTTAGCAAAGTATGGCATTTTATTTTGGTGGTAAAACTCCACGCCTGTCCAATTCCCGATAGAAGTAAACCTCCAATTTAAAAAACGATCCAAAGTAACCGTCTTCCATTTAGTTAAATGAGCCCCTGGAGTAATTTCTCCGTATTTACGTTCCAAATTTGCTTGGTAATGGCTAAATGTTTCTCCTTGCTTAAAAGGACTCAGGTAATGTTCTTTTCGATAACTGTAGTGATTGGCTAAAGGACTATCGTATGTTGGTAAATCCACAAACATAGCGTAGCGTTCGGGGTGAGCTACAAATGAAGTAGTAGTAACTGCTTTTTTCAAGGCAATCATTCCTTTAGAATCTTCAGGAGTAACATCGGCTTGTTCATCTTTTCTTACTTCATCATTTTTAAAATCCCTCCCCGTAAATGTAGTAGTGTTGGACATCCTTGCGTTAGCGATACCGTGCGAAAAAAACAAATAACCATCCGGATCAATCAACGTGAATTTGCTCCCTACTTTGCCAACCCTAAAGTAACCAGTGCCGTTTTGCTTCGGACCATTTAACCATCCTCCATATTTGCTTCTTCCAGTCATAGGACCTTCCTTATCCAATATTGCTAGTTCATTTACAGCAAGTTCCTTTAATTGTTTGTCTGAATATATTTTAGCTTCATAATCTTTTTTGGCAGGCTGACCGTAACCATCAACAATACCTACCAAGTAATCCTCAGGAATTTCTGGATTTTCAACTAACCGTACATTATCAATAATTATAGTTTTATTAACCGCTGGGTGCAACACGGAAAAATTAATTTCTGTAATTTCAGTAAGTTTATAAGGATGTTTCCCTCCCAAGTACTTCATATGTAACGCATTTGTTTTCCAAGGCGATGGATCATCCTTGAATCCGTTATCCTTATTTAAATATTTTCCTGCCAATTCAAAAAAAAGGTTTTAGTAGCTCCGCTTGCTATAGCTGCGGATCTTCTGACACTGTTTTTTTTCCTTTTATGGTAACAAATAGTTGTGTTGAATACTCTTTTGTAATGTTAGTAACATCAAAAACCAAACTGTAGTTTGTAAATTGTTGTGTGCTAATTGGTGTTGTAAAAAAGATAGCTGCACCACTTTTTTCTTCTCTCGCCTTAACTTCAATTTGTAAAGCTTTTTTTCCATTAGTATTCCCTTTGTCAAATACCGTAGTTACCTTAGCATTTCCAATAGTTTTTAAAGCTGTAATTGCATCATTTTCTTCAAAATTTAATAAAAGTAATTGTTTTTGCTCCTGCCATATATTACTGTTTTTATCAGCATTTACTTCTTGCCCAAAGCATATAAAAAAGCCACGTAGAATAAAAAGATAAAGTGTAGTTTTTAGTTTCACATAAAAAATAAAATTTACTTGAATGTTTTCGGATTTATAATCAACTAAATAATAACGATAAGTTTAATTTTAGAAATAATATGAAATAATTCTCTATCTATTTAGATATTATTATTTTAAAAAAATGTAATCCCCTTTGATTATTGATAATAAATAGTAAATTTATCCGAAAAAATTGTAATTAATGATAACCCCTGACTTTCCTAACAATGAGAGACTCCGCCAAAAAGCGGTTGAGAGTTATCAATTACTGGACACCAACCTGGAGGAAAAATATGATAATATCACTAATATATTATCGCAAATATGCAATACTCCTATAGCTTTAATTACGCTATTGGATAATGATAGAAATTTTTTTAAATCGCATCATGGAATTTCATTCAATGAATCTCCCAGAAATATTTCATTTTGTGGACATGCTATAAATCAAAATGAACCAGTTATGATTGTGCAAGATGCCAGAAAAGATGAGCGCTTTTATGACAATCCATTAGTTACGGATTTAAATGCCATTTTTTATGCGGGCGCACCATTAATTAATTCCAAAGGATATAAGTTAGGTACGTTGTGCGTGTATGATCACAAACCAAGAGTACTTACAAAAGAACAAATAAATGCTATTAAAATAATTTCAAAACAAGTAATAACTTTGTTTGAGCAACGCATTCAAAACAATAAACTTACTCTTTTAAAAGAAAGTTTACAGCGTAAAAATAAAAATCTTGAAAAATTTGCTGCTATAGTTTCTCACGACTTGAAATCGCCTGTAAATAATATTATTAGCCTTACCGAATTACTTAAAATTGAAAATCCAGATTTATCTAAGGATTCGTTGATGTCTATGAATTATTTAGAAAAATCGTCAAAATCAATAAAAAATTACATCGATGGTGTGCTGAGTTATTACAAAAGTGACGAATTATTGGAGCTAAAAAAAGAGCATTTTTTGATGGAACATTTAATTGAAGAATGTAAAAATTTAACCGACGTTAATCAAGAGGCTCAAATTAATTTAGAGGATAATGTAAATGAAATTTATTCCAACAAGTATGCTTTGGAACAAATTTTCACCAATTTGATTACAAATGCTATAAAATATAATGATAAAAAAAATATTGTTATAGCTATTTCCTGCAATCAGGATCCTGATTATTACTACTTTAAAGTATCTGACAATGGAATAGGAATTCCTGAAGAGTCCATTTCAAAAATATTTTGCTTATTTGAGCGCCTGGGTATTGAGGATAGATACGGAAACCAAGGCAATGGTATTGGTTTAGCAACTACTCACAACATAATTACTTCATTAGGCGGAGATATTACGGTGAGTTCCAAAATAAATGAAGGAAGCATCTTTAGTTTTTATATCGAAAAAGAATAAAATTTTTACAATTCCTTTAGTTAATAACGCTAGGCTTGCTTATTTAAATTCTGTAAATTGTTCCAACAATTAAGAATTTTACACAATGCGAATTAACGATAAATCCAATTATAAAGCATACGTTGCTGCAGAATACAGATACGAAACAATGCAATACAAACGCAGTGGAAACAGCGGTGTTTTACTACCTGCAATATCTTTAGGACTGTGGCATAATTTTAGTCATTTTGATCAATTGGCTAATGCCGATAATATTTTACGGACTGCTTTTGATTATGGAATTACGCATTTTGATTTGGCAAACAATTATGGCCCTCCCTACGGAAGTGCCGAAGAAAATTTTGGTACGCTATTAAAACGTAATTTTAGTGCTTACCGAGATGAGTTGTTTATTGCCTCCAAAGCAGGTTACGATATGTGGGCTGGACCTTATGGCAATTGGGGATCGCGTAAATATCTTATTTCTAGCATAGATCAAAGTTTGAAACGTATGCAGCTGGATTATGTAGATCTTTTTTACCACCATCGACCAGACCCTGAAACACCACTGGAAGAAACTGCCGTAGCCTTGTGCGATATCGTTAGACAAGGTAAAGCACTTTATATTGGAATATCAAATTATGAAGCTGACCGTACAAAAAAAATGGCTTCACTACTTACTGAATTAAATGTTCCTTTTATAATCCACCAAGCTAAATATTCTTTGTTTGAACGCGGTATAGAAAAAGAGCTTTTTGCTGCACTAGATGAAACCAAACTTGGTTGTATTGCTTTTTCACCATTAGCTCAAGGAATGCTCACTGACAAGTATTTGAATGGAATCCCAGCCGATTCCAGAGCTGGTAAAGAAAAAACATACCTGCAGCCCGAAACTGTAGCTGCAAAACTTTCTCAAATCAAACAATTGAACACCATAGCTGAAGGTAGAGGTCAAAAATTATCTCAAATGGCTATTGCTTGGATTCTTTCTAAAAAACAAATTTCATCGGTACTTGTTGGTGCAAGTTCTTCCAAACAATTAAAAGAAAATTTAGTGGCTATAAAAAATACAAGCTTTTCAGAAGAAGAACTGAAAAAAATTGATAAAATCACACTTATGTAACAGACAAATTTTCATATTAAAAATAAATTAAGAATTAAGTTACATTTAAGCTAACAACAAATTTAAAACACTTTTGCCAAACGGTAAACATTGGCTATATTTAACCACACATTGGGCTTATGAATAAAATTTTACATGTAGCAGCAGAATGCTACCCTATTGCAAAAGTTGGTGGTCTTGCAGATGTTGTCGGTGCACTCCCTAAATATCAGGAAAAATCGGGTATTACTTCGGAAGTTATAATGCCATTTTATCAAAAACCATTTACTCAAACTAATGAGCTCCAATGCATTTCCAATGATTTAGTTTATTTGGGACAAACTCCTTATGAATATGAAATCCTAGAGGTTCCAAAAACACATCTTGGATTTACTATTTATTTAGTCAAAATTGAAAATCTTACCGATCGTACCGAGGTATATGGTTATCATGACGATACGGAACGTTTTACTGCTTTTCAAAAGGTTGTTGCTGATTTTATATTGCAAATACAGCAAAAACCAGACGTAATTCATTGTCATGATCATCATACGGGTTTGCTTCCATTTTTTATTAGTTATGCTCATAAATATGAAAGTTTGAAAGACATTCCCACTGTGCTTACCATTCATAACGCACAGTATCAGGGTGAATTTAGTTTTGATAAACTCTATTATTTTCCTGAATATGATTTAAACCACTCCGGAATACTTGAATGGGATCATCAAATCAATCCATTGGCAACGGCCATTAAATGCGTTTGGAAAATAACCACAGTTTCACCAAGTTATTTGATTGAATTACAAAAAAATGCAAATGGATTGGAAAGCCTTTTATCTCACGAAAATAAAAAATCGCTTGGGATATTAAATGGTGTTGATCCTGAGGTATGGAATCCTAAAATAGACCCTTTACTTGAAAGCAACTTTGGACTACAAAATATAGCAAGTGGACGAAATGGAAATAAAGCTTGGCTTTGTAATAAATTTGATTTGGATAACACCAAACCACTTATGGCATTTATTGGTCGATTTGTGTATGAAAAAGGGTCTGACTTACTACCAGCAGTAATTACATCAATTTTTGATCAGCTAAAGCTTGATGTAACCGTTCTCATTTTAGGTAGTGGCGATAGTGGAACCACGGAACAATTAAAAGAGGTAAAGGAAAAATACAAAGGCAAATACAATCACCACATAGGGTATAATGAAAAATTATCCCATATTATTTACGGTGGAGCTGATTTTTTACTTATGCCGTCAAGGGTAGAACCATGCGGATTAAATCAAATGTATGCATTGCGTTATGGCATGATTCCTATTGTTAGTAAAGTTGGTGGTTTAATTGACACCATAACTGATGTGGATGCTAATGAAAATGGCTTCGGAATTACAATAGCCAATGTCAGCGTTCATGAAATTAGTTTTGGCATTCAGCGTGCGGTTGATATTTACAACAACAAATCGTTCTACAGTAAAAAAAGAAAACAAATAATGAAAATTGACAATAGCTGGGACAGTTCAGCTAAGCAATATATAAACATGTATCACTCACTTATAAAACAATAATTTAACAATGCTAAACAAAAAAGTTCTCAGTATTATCCTTGGAGGTGGCCGAGGAACAAGACTTGAGCCTCTTACAAGTCATAGATCAAAACCAGCTGTACCAGTAGCAGGAAAATACAGATTAGTTGATATTCCTATTTCTAACTGTATCCATAATGATTTAAAACGAATGTATGTTTTAACACAGTTTAATTCTGCATCCTTAAATTCACATGTAAAAAATACCTACCAGTTTAGTAATTTCAGTGATGCTTTTGTTGATATTTTAGCTGCGGAACAAACCCCAGATAATCAAACCTGGTTTCAGGGTACTGCGGATGCGGTAAGGCAATGTCAGCATCATTTTCATGGACATGAATATGAATATGCGCTCATTTTGTCAGGAGATCAATTGTACCAAATGGATTTAACCGAAATGATTAGTGCGCATGAAAAAAGTGGTGCCGATATTACCATTGCCACTCAACCTGTTTCTGCTAAAGAAGCTCCTGCTTTTGGAATATTAAAAACAGACGACGATAGTTTTATCCGAACTTTTACAGAAAAACCTCCTTTGGATAAATTAGCTGGTTGGGAATCGGAAGTTTCAGATGATATGAAAGCCGTAGGCAGAGAATATTTAGCCTCCATGGGGATTTATATTTTTAATAAATCTGTTATGGACGAAGCTTTAAAGAATACCACAACAATTGATTTTGGAAAAGAAATTATTCCTGATGCCATTACTAAAGGACAAAAAGTATTTGGTTATCAGTATGAGGGATATTGGGAAGATATTGGAACTATCAAATCATTTTTTGAGGCTAACTTAGCACTTACTGATGATATTCCTAAATTCAATTTGTTTGACAGGGATAATAACATCCTGACACGTGCACGTATTTTGCCTCCGAGTAAAGTTAATGTTACCACACTTAGCAAAGCTTTAATTAGTGAAGGCTGTATTCTTTCGGGTGACAGCATTGAACGTTGCGTCATAGGAATTAGATCGCGTATTGGGCGTAAAAGTATTTTGAAAAATACCTACATGATGGGTAGCGACTTTTACCAAACGCTAAACGAAGTAGCCGAACATGAAAAAAATGGTACTCCGTACGTAGGTGTAGGTGATAATTGTACCATTACTAATGCTATTTTGGAAAAAAATTGCTGTATTGGTAATAATGTTACTATTAATGGAGGAGATCACCTTAGCGATACCGAAACCGATACTTACGTAATTAGAGATGGTGTTATTGTTATTAAAAACAAAGCCATGATATTACCAAACACTGTTATTGGGTAAACTGAATAACAAATTAAAAGAAACTACTAAACAAATAGCATCGCATTAATGGAGCTTGTACAACCTTATTCTCTTTTTACCGATTTTGACATTTCTCTTTTCAAAAATGGCTCTCACTATAATTTGTTCGATAAATTTGGAGCCCATCCTTTAACAATTGATGGTGTAAAAGGCACCTATTTTTCTGTATGGGCGCCAACTGCTAAATCTGTTTCGGTTATTGGAAATTTCAACTTTTGGCAGGGTAACAATCATCAGTTGCTTGTCCGTTGGGATAGTTCAGGAATTTGGGAAGGATTTATTCCTAATGTCACTGCAGGTGAATTATACAAATACCGGATAGAATCTCACAATCAAGGAATTGTTACTGAAAAAGCTGATCCATACGGTAGACTTTGTGAATTGCCCCCAAAAACAGCGTCAATTGTTCAAAATCCATCTAAATATAAATGGAAAGATGATGCTTGGATGACGTACCGAAAAGATAAGAATGGTTTGGATAAACCCTATTCCGTATACGAAGTACATTTGGAATCTTGGAAAAAGAATGATGGTTATAAAAATTTAAGCTTTCGCGAGTTAGCTAAAGACCTGGTAAGTTATGTGTCAAAAATGAATTTTACTCATGTAGAATTTATGCCTATTATGGAATACCCGTTTTCTCCCTCATGGGGATATCAACTAACGGGTTATTTTGCTCCTAGTGCTCGCTTTGGAACGCCTGATGATTTAAAGTATTTGATTGATCAATTCCATAAACATGATATTGGAGTTATAGTGGATTGGGTACCCTCCCACTTCCCCGAAGACGCACATGGTTTAGGCTTTTTTGATGGTTCTAATTTATATGAACATCCTGACCCAAGGAAAGGGTACCACCAGGACTGGAAAAGTTTGATTTTTAATTACGGACGCAATGAAGTAAAAGCATTTCTTATTAGCAATGCGGTATTTTGGATGCAGGAATTTCATATTGACGCGCTTAGAGTAGATGCCGTAGCCTCCATGTTATATTTGGATTATTCTAGGGAGGAAGGTGAATGGGAACCTAACATATACGGTGGACGTGAAAATTTGGAAGCCATTGCATTTATCAAAGAATTCAATACAGAACTATACGCCCGTTTCAATGGTATCCAAACCATTGCTGAAGAATCCACGGCTTTTCCTGGCGTAACTAAACCCATTGAGTTAGGCGGTTTAGGCTTTGGTATGAAATGGATGATGGGCTGGATGCACGATACTTTGGATTACTTTGCTAAGGATACTATTTATCGTAAATACCACCATAACGAAATTACCTTCAGTTTAGCTTATGCATTTAGCGAAAATTTTATGCTTCCATTTTCACACGATGAAGTGGTTTATGGTAAAAAATCCTTAATTTACAGAATGCCTGGTGATGAATGGCAACGCTTTGCTAATTTAAGAGCCATGTATGGTTATATGTTTACCCACCCAGGAACTAAACTTTTATTTCAGGGTGCTGAATTTGGTCAAACTGAAGAATGGAACTTTCAACAAAGTTTAGATTGGCATTTGCTCGATTTTGATCCACATAAAAAATTACAGGCTTTTGTTGCTGACTTAAATGATTTGTATCAAAAAGAACCTGCATTATACGAAAAAGCATTTAGTCACGAAGGTTTTGAATGGATTGAGCATAATGATGCTGAAAAATCAGTGATTAGCTACATACGAAAAGGACACGATCCCAAAAATAATTTAATTGTTGTTTGTAATTTAACACCTTCTACAATAAAAAAATATAAATTAGGGGTAAATTCTAATAAAAATTTAAAAGAAATCTTTAATTCGGATTTAAAGAAATATCATGGAAGTGACATAAAAAATAGTAAATCAATAAAAGTTTCCAACAAAGGATGGCATTTTAAAAAATATTCAACCTTTATTACTTTACCTCCACTTTCTGTTATTGTTTTTAAACACGAATAAGTACCTTTAATAAGTATAAAATTGGAAAACCATTTCTTATGATATTAAATGAACATATAGAACGTAAAGGGAACATGTATCCTACCAAAGTGTTAAAACACGAAAAGGATATTGACACCTTTTTCTTTCACACTGAAAATGGAGTAATACTGCAACTTACTGTTCTTAGGGATAGCGTTGTACGTTTTAGATATTCGACTACAAATACTTTTGAAGATGATTTTTCGTATGCAATTGACAAAAAAGCTCTAAACGGCTATAATACCTTGGATATTGAAGAAACAGATGATACTTACATAATTACCACCGAAAAAATTGCCATTCATATTTTAAAAAGTAATTTAAAAGTTACTATTTATGATATTGAGGAAAATTGTATTATCCTTCAGGATGAACAAGGATTTCACTGGGAAGAAAGTTATGAGCTAGGGAGTGACATTGTTAAAATGAGTAAAATTTCAGCTGACGCAGAAAGTTTTTACGCATTAGGAGACAAACCCTTGCACTCAAATTTGAAAGGGAAACGAGTCGAAAACTGGGCTACAGATTCATACGCCTTTGGCAGCAATACGGATCCCATTTACAAAGCCATTCCTTTTTACGTAGGCTTACATCATAAAAAAGCTTACGGAGTATTTTTTGACAATACGTTCCGCAGCTATTTTGACTTCTGCCATGAGCGTCGAAATGTAACAAGCTTTTGGGCGCAAGGTGGCGAAATGAATTACTACTTCATTTACGGTCCAAAAATGGAAGATGTAGTTATCAAATACACACAACTTACAGGAGTGCCTGAAATGCCACCATTGTGGGCCTTAGGATTTCATCAATGTAAATGGAGTTACTACCCTGAAGCTAAAGTAAAGGAAATTACGGGTAAATTTAGAGCGTTAAACATCCCATGTGATGCCATTTATTTGGATATTGATTATATGGATGGTTTTCGATGCTTTACGTGGGACAAAGAGAAGTTTCCTGATCCCAAACACATGGTTAAGGAACTGTCCGACGATGGTTTTAAAACCGTAGTAATTATTGATCCAGGAATTAAAATTGATTACAACTACGATGTATTTTTAGAAGGCTTAGAAAACGATTACTATTGCAAACGTGCCGATGGACCATATATGAAAGGGAAAGTTTGGCCTGGGGAATGCTATTTTCCAGATTATACACGGCCTGAAGTTAGAGAATGGTGGGCAACCTTATTTAAAGGATTAATTGAAGAAGTTGGCGTGCGTGGTGTATGGAATGATATGAATGAGCCTGCTGTGATGGATGTTCCGGGGAAATCATTTCCTAATGATGTGCGTCATGATTATGATGGCCACCCATGCAGTCACCGAAAGGCACATAATATTTACGGTATGCAAATGGCACGAGCTACTTACCATGGTGTAAAACGTGCTGGCTACCCTACCCGACCTTTTGTTATTACACGTTCAGCCTACTCAGGAACTCAACGCTATACAAGTACTTGGATGGGCGATAATATTGCCACTTGGGAACATTTGGTAATTGCTAACCGACAAATTCAGCGCATGTGCATGTCGGGCTATTCCTTTGCGGGTACTGATATCGGTGGATTTGCGGAACAACCGCAAGGTGAATTATTTGCTCGTTGGATTCAATTAGGGATTTTTCATCCTTTTTTTAGAGTACATTCAAGTGGGGATCACGGCGAACAAGAACCTTGGTCTTTTGGTGATGAAATAACAGATATTTCGCGTAAGTTTATTGAAATTAGATATACTTTACTGCCTTACATATACACTGCCTTTTACAATTATATTAAGGAGGGCATTCCAATGTTAAAATCATTAGTGATATTTGATCAAGAGGATGTTCAAACGCATTACCGCACCGACGAATTTATTTTTGGAAACCAAATTTTAGTTTGTCCAATTAATGAACCCAATACCAAAGGGAGACGCATGTATATTCCTAAGGGCATTTGGTTTGATTTTTGGTCCAATACTGTAATTATGGGAGGTAAAGAATATTGGGTTGATGCTGATTTAGATTCCATGCCTATTTTTGTAAAATCAGGTGCAATCATACCGCGATATCCTGTGCAACAATATGTGGGAGAAAAAAATATTGAAGAGCTTCAACTTGATTGCTATTACAAAAATGGCATTGAAAAATCTGTAGTGTATGAAGATGAAAATGATGGCTATGGCTACAAAAAAGGAGTATTTAGCAAACGTGATTTTATTTACACGGGAAAAGATAATGAAATCACTATTCAGCAATTTAAAACAGGTAAATATAAAACTAGCTACAAATCTTTAAAAATTAGTTTAATTGGTAGTCCTTTTACCGTGAAATCAATGGAGCTGGATAATCAAAAATTTACTCCTGAAATTATTTATAAAGGTGGTGTAGCCGAATTTAATATTCCTAAAGATTTTACTGAATTACATATACTTGGTTAACCTTAAATATTTTACTTAGTACTTAATAGATATTATATAAATGACAAAACCCTTACTAGTAAGGGTTTTGTTATAAAATAATTTTACAATATTTTTATTTAGTAAATTTTAATGTTGTACTCTTTTTTGATGCCAAATCTTCGACATGTAAAAAATAAAATCCTTTAGATAAATGATTTATTTTATTTTCAGCTTTATTTTTATCCAATTTATCTTGAGTAATAACACCTCCTGATAAATCAAATATTGTGTAAGTCATTTGGTTATTATCTCCATTTATAATTATAGAGTTATCTGTTGAACTATACATAATTTGTACCATATCATCATTAGTAGTATCTACGGTATCAAAATCAGTTATAAATAATGTATCATCTATTAAACCTGCTGCTTTTCCAAAATCTGGTATTCCAAATCCCAATTCATTATCTGGTGTATTTGCTTGACTTGAAGCTTTTCTAACAATATCCATTATTTCAGACGGTGTTTTTTCTGGAATACTTTGCCATAAACATGCAATTGCGCCACTTATTAATGGAGCCGCAAAAGATGTACCGTCGTATTCCAACAAATCACCTCCCGTTAAATCAAAACCAATTGCTGTTCCTAATACACTTTGAGATAATGCTGCAACGTCGGGCTTTTGTCTGCCATCAGCACTTGGTCCTATTGAAGAATATCTCCATCTTTTATTATCAGCTTCCACCCCAGCAACACTTAATACGTTCGGAGAATCTGCGGGGGTTGAAATAATCTTCCAAGGATCTTGACCTAAATTACCTGCGGAAACAACTGTTAACATCCCTTTTTCTAAAGCTAAACTTGCCCCTCTGGCTATAAAGGATGTTTTCCCATCCATATCAGTTTTTTTATAATTGTATTTTTCTTCGTCAAATTGATCATAACCTAATGAGGTGTTTATTATATCAACTCCTAGACTATCTGCTCTTTCTGCTGCAGCTATCCAAAAAATTTCTTCTTTAGGACTTTCACTTTCCATTACTTCTGTAACAAAATTATAATACGATGCATCGGGTGCTGTTCCTACATATTTTAATTCATTTCCACTTGAAGTAAATTTACCATCAAAAAAACCTGCCATAACACTTAAAACTCCTATTCCATGTATAAAATCTATTTCATCAATTTTATTAATAAAATTATCTGATCGTTTATTGAAGTCATAACCTCCCAAAAACAATCCTTTACCTCTCATTCTTTGAGTAAGAATATCATTATTAAATTCTGTAAAATCAGAATCCATAATAGCTATAGTAATTCCCTTACCTGTAAAACCTTCGTTATGGAGAGCCTGAACATTAATTTGCTTATTTTGATCCTCAGAAAAACCATAATCAAAAGTTTCAGTAGATTTATTTTTTTCGACATCAATTTTAGTAGGCTCACCTAACCCCATTCTATATTTAAACTTTGGTATTTCATTTTTAACATCTTTGGGATTTAAGCTACGATCCATAAAAAATAGACTTTTGACAAAAGAAAGAGATAATAAAGTTTCGATATCAGATTTTTTACCCTCAACAAATATTCCGTTAAACCACTTAGAAGATGCTAAAAAAGTAATTCCTGACTGGTTTTTTATTTTAGTTATGTACTCTTGCTCTAACGGTAAATCTCTGTCATCAACTTTGATTTTATGCCTTCGTTTTCTTTCGATAGCTTTTAGTGTTAAAAATTTTTCTGGGGTATTAATTCTGCTTTCAGCATCTGGTTTTTCATTAAAAAAAACCCATGCTAATTCACTTTGAGCTGCTACTATTTCACCTAACAATATACAGCCAAATAAAAATATTTTTTTCATATTATTTTTTTGTGCAATATATAAATTAAGTAATATTTTTTACTATAATGTACTGTAGTCCAAATATATCCTTAATCTATAATACCCGAAATACTTAGAATATTTTAAAAGGTTTTTTTAATTTTGAGTATTTTCCCTAAAGACAAAACTAAATTTAAACATAACTAAAACACTAATTTTTAATGATTTGAAAAAAAAAGAAGAATTTGTGTAATTTGATATAAGATCCTAACAAACGTTTTTTTTTAGTAAGAATAAACTTTTAATAAAATAAATTGACACTTTATTAACTTATTATTAAGCAGTTACATTTAAATAATCGATAATGATATATACAATATGAATAGGATTTTTTCACAGGTACTAAATTATACCCTCCAGACCCCCTATTTCAATATCATTAACATCTTATTTTTTAATATTCTGTCCTAAACATACCTACACTCTTCATTAATTAATGCCTCTCAATTTTTTAAGTTGCTTTTTTATTTCAATATTACCACCATCTAATATTAACGCTTTCTTGTAGTTTTTAATTGCTTTTTTAATTTGACCTGAAGCAGTCAGTGCCTTAGCATAGTTTGCATATATTTTAGATTCATTTTCAAACAATTGGGTGTTAAAATAAAAAACAACCAAGGCTTTATCTATTCGGTTTGATTCTAAATACACCCTTGCTAATGTATTCAACTCACTTGAATTTTTTACTATCTTGCGCAGCTGTTCTATGCTATTGCTATCACTCATTAGACTTTCTATTGGGGTGGTTTTTAATAACTGAATCATTCGGTTAGCAGTGCGGTAGTTTGGCTCCGAAGGAACTCCTAATGCAATTTGAGCTACATCGGTTCTTAAACTGTTAATTGGTGACTCAATTATTCTTCCCAATTCCTGATCATCTTTATTAAAAATTATAGTTGGTAATCTGTGCACTTCCCAATCTTTTTCTTGTCCATTTGGGCTTTGTTTGTATTTGCCTTCAATAGAATCATACAAGGCAACAAAATTTAATTGTGTCCGCTTTAAGCCCAATTCATCCCAAAGTTTTACGAATTTTGGTACCCACTTTTTACTATCACTACACCAAGTTCCCATAAAAATTTGTACAGTAACATCTTTAAAGCGATTTGCCCAATCCTCTTTTATTTCAGAGGTCTTATATGCTGTATAATTTTTTACAAACCATTTTTTAAATTCAGGATCTTTTTCTAAATCTTCAATTTTAAAATTACCGCTCAAATGACTTTCCCCGTTGTTATTTGTGTAACGCACTAAATCTTGTGAAAAAGTGGCACTAAAAATTAGTAAGCTTAGTAAAAAGGATAATGTTAACTTCATTGTATATAATTATCGTGATGCCTGTTTTCACAGGACAAATTTAGCTATTTAATGCACTCACTTCCTGCGTAAGCGAAATACATCATAAAATGAATTACCACCCATATTATGAACTGAAAAGGCTATAATATTCATGTTTCAAATTTACTTATTTTGATGCGTGAATGATATAAATACTCATTGGAATAAAACGTAAATACGCTACATATTTACCACATCTTTTAATTCTATAATTTGCCAGTCAGGATTAAGACTTATCATATTTTCGGGTTGATCCAGAAGTTGAATACAAATTATACAAAGAATCTAACTGGGGTTGGTATGAAAGTGGCCTTTCCACAAAAATCTTATCGGGCTGAAATTGTGCTATTTTTTCTGATATTAACTCAAGTTCTTTCTGATATCTATCGGATATAATATCAATCTCGTTGGTTTGAGTAACATCTATTCCTCCTGTCTCATAATTATCCCAATGTGATGATCCAATAAGTAATACTTTCAATTTATGCCTATTATCTTTGCTTGTATCGTTTTCACCACTTTCTATTGTTATCCACGAAATCAACGATACAACTATTGCAAAAGGTAGTAAATAGTATTTTCCCATTAACATTTTTTATTAAAGTTAGTTTGTATTAAAAATACATACTCCTAAATCTATAGTATTACATAATAAGCACCATTTTAATTAAAATAAATTTAACCCATTGTTTTAATTTGATAGTAAACTTACTATCCTCTAAGTATTTAAAGCACTCCCTAAGATCTTCAAATTTAGCTTGTCTTATAATGCTTGTTTCACCAATTTATTTGATATGTAGTTGATGTTGAATTTCAGGCGAAACGATTCATCTATTAATGGACTGGATGACTTTTAAAAAGTATTTATTACTTCATTGATTGTTAAGTGTTAATCGTATAGCAAAATTTAATGTATAATCGGTGTAGTGCTATGTATTACTAACAAAAAGCAACCACACCAGTACTAATGTCATACATGCCACCAATAATTTGTAATTCGGCAATGGCTTCCAACTCTTTTAAAACTGGACTCTTTTTTCTGATAGCTTCCAGTGTCATTTCCACATTTTTTTGGGCAACTTTATTAACAAAATCTATATTTTTTGAAGTTCGCGAGGCTTCGTTCTTAGGTTCTTTTACTGCTTCAACATCAGGTTCTATCCTATTAATAAGTTCGGTCAAGTTACCTAACCGAACATGATCACAGGCTCCTTTTACGGCTCCACAAGCAGTATGCCCTAAAACCACTAAAATTTTAGTCCCTGCCAATTTACAGGCAAATTCCATGCTTCCTAAAATATCTTGATTAACAAAATTTCCTGCAATACGGATGCTAAATAAATCGCCAATACCTTGGTCAAAAATTAGCTCTGCGGACACTCTGGAATCAATGCAATGCAATACGGTTGCAAATGGATATTGACCCGAAGCCGTTTGTGCTACCTGATCATTTAAATTTCAATGCAGCATTTTATTAATTACAAAGCGCTTATTACCTTCTTTTAAAGCAGTCAGTGCACTCGATGGCGTCATCAGTGCTTGTGATTCTTTTGTATGTGCTTTCATAATTTTTTTATTAAATTATTATCACCAGACTAAGATTTGCTTTTAAAAATTTCAATAAAACTACTTGGGTTATCCAATACACCTTGATCTGATATCAATTTTATTTGAATATTTCTGTTTTTTGCTTTTTCAATAAAGTCTTCCAAAACCTCAATAATATCATTATCTAAATACCGTGTTTTTACAGCGTCTATTTCTAAATATGTATCTTTTGGAAGTGCTTCTAACTCCCTCATAATTGCCCCTTTATTGAAAAAGGTAAGCTCTTCAGCCAAATCCATTTTTACTTTATGAAATTTAGTATCCGTTTCCTTAATGTGCAAAAAATGAGAGTTTTGGTAACTCTTTACTAGCACAATAATAATTCCCACGGCAAGCCCTACTCCAATTCCCAAAAGTAAATCGGTAGCTACAATAAGAATAACAGTAATTAAAAATGGCACCCACTGTTTCCACCCCAAAGAAAACATCTTTTTAAATTTTGAAGGATGTGCCAGTTTATAACCTACAATAAGTAAAATAGCGGCTAATACTGAATAAGGGATTAGGTTTAATAAATTAGGAATGGTTATGACAGAAATTAGTAACAAAAATCCGTGAATTATTGCAGATAATTTAGTTTGTCCTCCAGATTGAATATTTGCTGAACTCCTTACTATTACCTGAGTTATGGGCAATCCACCAACAAGACCAGACAATATATTTCCTGCTCCTTGCGCCAGCAACTCCCTATTAGTTGGTGTAACACGCTTTCGAGGGTCAATTTTGTCTGTAGCCTCAACACATAGTAATGTTTCTAAACTAGCTACTAAAGCAATAGTAAAGCCGGTAACCCATATTTCCGTTTTAGTAATTACACTAAAATTTGGAAATCTGAATTGTCCCAAGAACGAATCAAAACTATCTGGAATAGGAACTTTAACCAAATGATTGCTTAAAATGCCCCAAGTTTCATTGCCCATGGTTATTACAGTATAAAGGACACCTAATACCACAGCTGCAAAAGGACCTTGTATCAAGGTAAAAATTTTGGCTTTTTTTGCCAATACGTTGTCCCAAAAAATAATTAATAACAAAGCAAAGACACCAATAAACAATGGACCCAATGAAGGGTTTCCTATTGAATTTATGATGGGCGTAAATAACGATTCAAATTCTACTTTAAAAAATGAAAATTGCCCCCCGGTCGCCTTGTCGTATCCAAAAAAGTAAGGAATTTCTTTTAGAATTATAATAATACCAATTCCAACCAACATTCCTTTTATCACGGAATTTGGAAAATAATATCCAATAACCCCTGCCTTTAAAATACCAAAAACTATTTGAATTACGCCACCTATTACTACTGCTACCAAAAAATTTTCGTATCCTCCTAAACTTGTAATTGCTGTTAAAACAATAGCTGCTAAACCTGCCGCTGGCCCACTAACACCTATTTGAGAACCACTTAAAGTTCCAACAACTATACCACCAATAATACCTGCTATCATTCCTGCAAAAGGCGGCGCACCACTGGCTAATGCGATACCTAAACACAAAGGCAATGCCACAAAAAATACAACAATACTTGCTGGTATATCGTTTTTTAAATACTTGAACATAGACTTACTTTTTCTGAGAATTTATACTGAATTTAACTTTTACTAACTGTATTACTTTAATTTTACAATACTTTTAAAACCACTGCTATTCCTAAAAGAATAGTAATTTGCTTGTCTGAAAATTTTAAAATTAAACCGTTGAAGTTACACATTAACACGACTTACAACAAGTTTTTTTTAACAGAAACAGAAATATATTAAGTAAAAAATTAATTATTCTAAATATAAAATTTAGGCGGAGGAGGTATAATTTCACTTGCAAAAAGTGAATGTCTAAAAAGATAATGGTCTATAATATTAATCTGAAGATGAACTATTTGTATGTGTTCAGGAGCTACTTTATTTCTAAAAAAAACATCGTTTATCTCTAATTCCGTCTTGGTTTCATTTTGATCTTCTTCTCCTACCTCATATAAAACAACAGTGTCCTTTGTAAATTCAAGTAAATTCAACACCAATGGCGTAAAAACAGCCAAAAATAGCACTATTGAGGCAATATGTAGGAGTTTTTTTTTCAATTTACCAAAGTTTATTTCTTGTAAATTTAGTATTTGTTTAAGAATTATTATGTTAAATATACATTAAAAATAACTTTTATTTATGTTACTCATAATAATATTTTATGTAAAAACTTACATTATACACAATATTGCTCATTACAACATAACAAAATTATAAGGGGCATAACTCTTAAAGTTTTTGTGAGCATTGTTACACTTTATCTAATTGTAAACTTAAAACTTAACCTCTATAAATTTTCAATTAAAAAATTACATAATAGCTTGTTAACTTACATAAGTTATTTAACGATCAGATTTGGAGTAAGCATTAATGATCGATAATTTCTGAGAATTTAAAGTTGAATAGTACTTTATATACCAGTAGCTAACTAATAAAAATTACCGTATTTTTATCCCTATGTATAGCTTTAGAACTTTAAAAAACAACAACTATCAGCTGAATGAAACGCTATTTTTCGGGCTGTTTATTTTACCATTTTTGTTTTGCAATAATGTATTTGCTCAAATTGAAACTCAATCAGTTGCATTAGTACATTCTAACGAAAGTTTTACTACGGAAATCGTTTTTGAAAATGAAAACATTATTTGGGGGTTTACTTGGTTGCCCGATAATAGTATACTTGCTTGCGAAAAAGAGGGGCGTCTTTTGCGCTATACTGATGGCAAAGTTAGTACCATTAAAAACGTACCAGAAATTACAAATCGCGGTCAGGGCGGATTGTTAGATATTAAATTACATCCTGAGTATAAAAATAACGGATGGCTTTATTTTACATACGCTTCCCCTGCTGAAGAAGGGGGTTCTAATACTGCTTTAGCCAGAGCTAAACTTGAAGGAGATCGGTTAAAAAACTTAGAACTATTGTATAAAGCAACTCCGAATTCACCAAAAAGTCATCATTTTGGATCCCGTATTGCTTTTGACGCCCTAAATAATGTTTATTTTTCCATTGGCGATCGCGGAAACAGAGATGCTAATCCGCAAGATATTACGCGAGATTGCGGAAAGGTTTATCGCCTTAGTGACCGTGGTAGTATTCCTGAAGATAATCCTTTTGTAAACGTAAAAAACGCAAAAAAGGCCATCTATTCATACGGTCATCGTAATCCACAAGGAATGACCACTCACCCAAAAACAGGTAAACTCTGGATACATGAACACGGCCCTAAAGGAGGTGATGAAATTAATATACTTAATAAAGGGAGTAATTACGGTTGGCCAATAATTACTTACGGTTTAAATTATGATGGTAGTACGATTACCACTAAAACGCATAAAAAAGGAATGGAACAGCCTTTCTATTACTGGACACCTTCAATAGCGCCAAGTGGAATGAGTTTTGTTACTAGTGATTACTACCCTAATTGGAAAAATCATTTATTAGTAGGTTCATTAAAGTTTGAATATCTTGAGCTTTTAAAAATTAACGACAATCGGGTGTATCAAAGAATTAAATTATTAGAAGATTTTGGTCGTGTTCGTGATATCCAACAAGGTCCTGACGGCTATATCTACCTTTCGGTAGAAGGAATAGGAATTGTTAAAATCATAAAAAAATAATATATCATGCATTTCATTATAAAAATCGTAATAGTATTACTATTAAATTGGCAGTACACAAGGACTAACACTACTTACACCTCTGTTGCTGATCAAAATGATAAATTACAGACCAGTATTGCTAATGGATCTATAATTTACAAAGATTTTTGTTTACAATGCCACAAAACTAACGGTAGTGGATCCAAAAATTACCCCCCTTTAGCGAAGTCCGATTGGTTGATAAACAGTATTCCACAAAGTATACACGCTGTAAAATATGGTTTAAAAGGAAAAATTACAGTAAATGGAAAAATTTATAAACGTACCATGCCTAAATCAGGATTAGAGGATGCTGAAATCGCCGACGTTATGAATTACATTATGAATAGCTGGGGCAATACACAAAAGACCATGATTACTCCAAAAGAGGTAAGTGCTATAAAAAAATAAGATGCTTCTATTTTATTGATTTTTTTAAAACAGCGCACATTAAACGGTTTCACAATCCTTTTATTTTGGTACTGGTTTTACTTTTATTTAATAAATAAAAAAAGTAATATGTTAAAACCAAGAACAAAAGTACCAGATATTGAAGTGAATTTAGTAAATGATACCCAATGGGAATTGAGTGATCAAAATCCTAAAAATTTTACAATGGTTATTTTTTACCGCGGTATTCATTGTCCTGTTTGTAAAATTTATTTGGAAGAATTACAGCAAAAAATATCAAAGTTTACCGAACGAGGAGTAAATATTATAGCTATAAGCAGTGATACTGAAAGTACTGCCAAAGAAACTTATGAAAAATGGGATATAGCGGACATACCAATTGGTTTTGAATTTCCCATTGATAAAGCTAAAGATTGGAATTTGTTTACCTCAACAGGAATTAAAGATGAACCTGAAATGTTTATTGAGCCTGGTTTATTTTTAATTAAACCAGACCAAACATTGTATTGTTGTTCAGTACAAAGCATGCCATTTGCAAGACCAAAATTTAACGATGTCCTTGAAGCAATTGATTTTGTTTTGGAAGAAGACTACCCTGCCAGAGGCGAAGCTTAGTGCCGTTTTAATAGTTAAACTTACCGCTTTTAATTAGAATATAGCGTCTAATTTTTTGATAGCGTTAGAATTATTAGCCATCAAAAGTTATTGTATGCACAGCATTATAATTACGATTCAAATTGTAATTACAATGTTGTGCTATTACGGAAAAAACTTGAAAATTGGCCTTTTTAAATTTAAAATCGATCGTAAATTTTATTTATTACTTGGTGTTTTTGAAAATAATGCAATATCAACAGGTAATCCATTTTTACATTCTTGATTTACTAGCGTTTTTTCATATTTAAAACTAAGCTTTTTTAGCAGCGCATAACAGTTTTTATTTTCTGTTTCAACAAAGGCTTCAATTTTAAATAATTTCAATGTTTCAAAACCATAAGTAAATACTTTCATTGCACATGCTTTAATAATGCCTCTACCCCAAAATTCAGGAAGTAACCAAAAGCCAATTTCAACTTTTTTAAGCAATAAATCAATATCATTAAAACCGATTCCACCACAAAACACGTTGTTTTGATCGTAAATTGCCCACCAGATTCCGGTTTTTGTTGTTTCTAAATTTTTAAACCACTCCATTTGAGTTTTTGTTTCTTCCAAACTTGAAAAACTAACGCCATAATACCTTACAACCTCTGGATTTGAAAGTGCTTTAAATACATCATTTAAATTTGCATTTTGAAATTGCCTAAGTTCAAATCCATTTGTTTGAAGGACTGGAAATACTTTGTTCATTGGTAACTTTTTACTGGTCTGTTGGTAAAGGTAATTTTTAAGAACCTTTACCATTGTATGATACCTATTAAAATATTTCAATTTGAGAACAGTACCAATATAACACCATTACCTGATGTCAAGCATTGGCAAATGCTAAAATTATTTGATCGACCGCATCGGGATTAAGTAATGTAGAAGTATCTCCTAAACTATCTGTTTCCTTTGATGCAATTTTACGTAAAATACGACGCATAATTTTGCCACTTCGCGTTTTTGGTAACCCTCCTACAAACACCACTATATCTGGTTTAGCAATTGGGCCAATGGTACTGGCTATTTGCGCTTTAATTTCATCAATTAGTTGTGGTGAAGCTTTGTAATTATCATGTAAAGTTACATAAGCGCACAAAGCTGTTCCTTTAATTTCATGCGGAAAGCCTACAATGGCAGATTCTGCTACCGCTGAATGTTCATTTATGGAATTTTCAATAGGAGCGGTTCCCAAATTATGCCCGGATACAATAACCACATCATCTACCCTTCCGGTTATGCGATAATTTCCGCTAGCATCTCTATAAGCACCATCACCTGTAAAATACTTTCCAGGAAACTGAGAAAAATACACAGCTTTGTAACGTTTATGATCTCCATAAACGGTTCTGGCCATGGAAGGCCACGGAAACTGGATAGCCAAACGTCCTTCAGCTTTTTCGGCCTTTAATGCTATTGATTCGCCGTTTTGATCCATTAACACAGGCTGTATTCCAGGTAATGGTAAGGTAGCAAATGTAGGTCTGGTAGGTGTTATCCCTGCCAATGGAGAAATCATTATCGCTCCCGTTTCTGTTTGCCACCAGGTATCTACTATTGGACAATTTCCTTTGCCAACATAGTCGTTATACCAATGCCAGGCTTCTTCATTTATAGGCTCTCCAACACTTCCCAAAACTTTTAAGCTAGACAGGTCATGTTTTTTTACAAAATCTAGTGACTGTTTTGCCAAAGCCCTTATGGCAGTTGGCGCTGTATAAAAATGAGAAACTTTTAATTTGTTACAAATTTCCCAGAAACGTCCGTAGTCAGGATAGCTGGGTACACCTTCAAACATCACTGTAGTTGCCCCAGCAGCCAAAGGACCATAAATAATATAAGAATGCCCCGTAATCCAGCCGATATCAGCTGTACACCAGTACACATCGTTTGCCTCTAGTTGAAACACGTTTTGAAACGTAAAAGTACTCCCAACCATGTAGCCCCCCGTGGTATGCACCATACCCTTTGGCTTACCCGTAGATCCTGATGTATATAATATAAACAACGCGTCCTCGGAATCCATTTCCTCAGCCTCGCACTCTTTGGCTACTTTCTGTAACTCATCAAACCAAAATTTATCCCTTCCTGGTTTCATTGGTGTAGGCTCAACGGTTCGGCGATATACAATTACCGTTTCAATGCAAGGCGTTTTTTGTAATGCTTCATCGCAAATACTCTTTAAGGCTACTGGCTTAGTTCCTCGGTAAACCTCGTTAGCCGTAATCAGCATTTTGCATTCCGAATCATTTATTCTGCTTGCAATTGCGGTACTGGAAAAACCTGCAAATACTATGGAGTGTATGGCTCCAATTCTGGCGCAAGCCAACATTGCTATAGCTAACTCAGGTATCATAGGCATGTAAATACACACGCGATCTCCTTTTTTTATGCCATTGTTTTTTAACACGTTTGCAAAGTGCGATACTTTTACAAATAATTGCCTGTATGTAATATGCCTAGTTTCTTCATCTGGATCATTTGGCTCCCAAATTATGGCTGTTTTGTTGCCTTGGGTTTCTAAATGACGATCCAAACAATTTTCAGTAATATTTAGTTTTCCTCCTTTAAACCATTCCACTCTGGGGACGTCAAAGTCGTAATCTAAAGTGCTATCCCATTTCTTTTTCCAATAAAATGTATTGGCAACAGCATCCCAAAATTTCGTAGGATCATCAATACTTTGTTGATACCATTTTTTATATGCTGCAAAACTTTTAATTTGAAGATTATTAGGAATTTCCATGAATAGCGTACTTTACTAAAACGTTTGTGTTAATCGATTAAATATCCGCAATTTTTAAGAAAAATAAAACTATCCCATAAATAAAGTTGAATTGTTACAATTAAATATGTTCAAAAATTAAGACGTAAAAAAAAATTTGGAGTGATTCCTAACGAAGTAGTTTTTATTTCCTTCACCTGATCTAATTGGATTTTTGAATCATCTATATTAATTTGCCTATCTGTAAAATTAATATTTTGAATATTTCTACGATCGTACAAATTTTGAATTGAAAGACCTATTTTTACAGATTGATTGTTTTCTCTTTTTGATAATGGAATGGAATAATTAGCTGAAAAATCTAACCTATGAAAATCGGGTAAACGCTCTCCATTTAATGTTTCAATAGTTGGCGCTAATATATCGTCAAAATCTTTAATAACAGTAAATGGTGTTCCTGTCCTGTATTTCCAACCTAATGAAAATTGAATCCTTTTCCATTCTAAAAAATTAGAAACTGTAAATGAATGAGTAACGTCATTGCTTGAATTAAATGGTTTACCGTTATTAAGACTTTCAAAAATTTGTTCATTTTCTGAAAAAGTATAGCCCAACCAAATTGAAAATTTATTTATTTTCTTTTTTAATAAAAAATCTACTCCTTTTATCTTTCCTTCCCCTTCATTGGGCTGATTAAAAACATTTACAAAACTCCCATTAAAAGCCGTTATGCCTTTTAATTTTTTGTAATACGCATCAATATCAACAATCCAATTTTTGTTTTTAAATACAGCACCTAACGAAACTTGCTTGCTATTTACTAAAGGTATACTATCATTTGAAGGAAACCATACTTCTGTTTCCTCTCCCGTATCGTTCCCCGATAAAATTTCAATTCTATTTATATCTTGGTTTTTTTGTTCAGCACTGCCCTTTATTCGTAATTTTTTATGGATTTTTTTTTCTACAAATAACCTAGGTTCAAATCTTAATCGTTCAAAATTGGCAAATTTATTTACTCTTATTCCAAAGTCCACATGCAAATTTTCAGATTTATTATATGTAAGTTGGCTGTAAAAAGAGTGACCTGGTTTATTATTATAGCGTTGATTAAAATCGCCAAATATACCTTCTAAAATTCTATAGTTTATACGCTTACTTGTCAATTCGTACCCCGAGCTTATTCCTACTGAACTATTCCATTGGTAATTCACATTAAAATAGCCTGACGCATCATCAATTTCATTAAACCTTTCTAGCTCAACAGGTGCAAAAAATAATGGATTAAAACTTAACCCTACATAATTTAAAGAATAGTTTGAATAATTGCCTCCAATTTTTGTTTTTATTCTATTTGTCCACTTACTTTCTAAAAAAAATGATGTTCCTAAATTTTCAATACTCAAAAAATCAAAAAAATTATCAGTCAAAAGGTCACCATCGAAGGTTTCGCCAGTGACAGCATTAAAAACATCGCGCAAATCATTATTAGTATAAAGCAGTGTACTCTTTAATTTGTGTGCTTCTGATAATTGAAAAATTAATTTAGCAGAATAATCTTCAAAGACTATTGACCTGCTACTTTCATCTGATGCTGTATTAAGTGGAAAAGCTTCTCGATTAATCTTTAATCTTGAATTTTGAAAAATCCTAAAAAAATTATTATCGAAAGCTTGTGTTTTTAATACATCAATTAAGGATCTACGTCCAGATACAATAAGTCCTAACTTTTTATGTATTGGAATTTTAAGGGCAAAGTCACTAGAAAGTGAGTTGAAACCAAATGAGGTAATTATTTTTTTAGGAATATTTTCATCCAACCTAATGTCTACCACACCAGAAACACTATTCCCATATTTAGCACTAGTACCACTTTTGTATACTGTAACATTGTTAATGATATTACTATTTAAATTAGTCAAAGTTCCAAAAAAATGATCGGTATTATACAATTTAATATCATCCCATAATATAAGATTTTGGTCTGTTGTTCCTCCTCTAATTAAGATATCGGATGCATTTTCAGAAACATTATCAACCCCTGGTAACAATTGAATACTTTGTAGTACGTCTGGTTCTGCTTGACCTGCTAGAATATCTGTTTTTTTAAGATCAAAAAGTACGGTGCCATCATTTTTTAATGAAATACCCGAAGACAAATACTCTTTTATAACTACTTCATTTAAAGTATATAACTTTTCTTCTAAATAAAGGTCATTACACTTTTTATAAAATGACTTTACAGCTAGCTTTTTTGATTTAAAACCTAATGAACTGATTAAAATAGAATCATTTATAGGCACATTACTCAACTGAAAATAGCCTTTAGTACTAGTTGTAGCATATTTGCTACCAGAAAAAGTATTTACATTGGCATTCTCAATAGGTTTTTTATTAATACTATTTTTTAAATAACCACAAATATACACTTCACTGATAGGCTTAATAACTATGTAGCGATCATCTATTTTTTCAAAACTAAAATGCAATTGACGTTGAAATTCAACTAAAAATTGGTTTAACGTAGGGTTGACTATGTTTAAATTGATTTTAATCTCTTCAATCCATTCCGGATTGTATGAAAATTTGACGCCGAACTTTTGCTCTAATTGTTTTAAAACTATGGATAATTCAGTATTAGAGTAGTTATAAGTATTCTCCTGGTTTTGAGCTAAGTTCAGTTGCACTACTAGAAAGAAAAGTAACGTTAACCTTTTTTTTATAATATTTGATGATAAAAGTCTAATGATGATAAACGAGCTGGAGGTAATTAACTTACACAATTAAACAATAAACAGTACTTTCAAAATCTCTTGTTAATTAGCAAAATTTATATAGACAATCTAGTGATAATTTAACGTTTTTTAAAGATAAAAATTGCACATGTATATAATACCACACTATTCGTCTTTAAAGGTGTTTTAAGATTAAGAATAAAATAAATAAACACCTAGTTTTAAAGAAATTTTTTGTTTGATTTAAAAAAATAAACGTATATAAAAATTGGGGGTTATCCCTAATGATTTAGTTTTAAATTCCAAGGGAGTAGCATCAATATTAATAGTTTGCGAAGTTATTCTTCTTCCAAAACGGATATCTAAAATATTCTCTTTGTTATAAACATTTTGAAGTGATACTCCAAATTTTAATTTTTGATCACTGTTTATTTTTGATAATTTCGTAACGTATGTCAATGAAGCATCTAGCCTATGGTAATCAGGCAAACGTTTTTCATTAAGAGCATCAAAACTATCAGGTTCTAAGCCATTTAAACTCAATTGATTTATTTTGGTAAAAGGAATACCGGTTCGATACCTCCACCCTAAGGAAACTTGAAAATTTTTCCATTCAAAAAAATGTGACCATGTTAGGGAGTGTCTTATATCATTGTTGGCATCAAATACCCTATTGTTATTTATGTTTTGAAATTGTTGCTCATTTTTTGAATAAGAATATCCCAACCAGGTAGTATAATTTTTAAATTTCTTTTTTAATAAAAAATCAACTCCTTTAGCTTCTCCTCTTCCTTCTTCAGGTATTATATTTAATAAATTAACAGTACTTATTGGGAACATTGTTAATCCCTCTGATTTTTTATAATACATATCAACATCAAAAACCCAATTTCTTTTTTTATAAATAATACCAGCAGACACTTGAGTGCTTTTTAACAACGGAATACTATCCTGTATTGAGGGCAACCATATTTCATTTTCTTCCCCTGTATCAAAACCTGAAAGTACCTGCACCCTATTGATTGATTGATGTCTTATTTCGGCACTAGCCCTGGCCCTTAATTTTTTTGTAACATTTTTTCCAAGGCTTAATCTTGGTTCCCATTTTAAATCATCAAAATTTGCTACCTTATTTACCCTCAAACCCAAGGATACATTTGTTTTTTTAGGCTTATTGTAAATGACTTGTCCATAAAAAGAATGGGCAGGTTTATTTTTTTGATCGATATTAAAAAACTCATCCGTAAGAACGAAAATTCCTGTTTTTATGCGTGTACTAAATATCTCGTAACCTGTAGCTAGCGTTATTTTTTTCGATAATTGATAGTTCGCATTAGCATAGGAACTTACTTCGTCAATTTCATTAAATCGTTCCAGTTCAAATGGAAAATTAAAAACCGGATTAAAACTAAAACCTACATAGTTCAAACTATAATTTGAATACCTGATGCCAATGGTTGTATCAAATTTTTTATTCCAATTACTATCCAATACGCCTACTGCTCCTAAATTCTTAATTTTTAAATCGTCAAAAAAAGTAACGTCAACGTTACCTGTAGCTTCTGATGCTAAAAAGCCAATTTGATCTTCGTACTTATTATTTGTTACTAGCACCGTACTCGAAAAACTATGTTTGGATAAAAAATTGTAAATTAATTTAGCCGAATGATCTTCATAAATTAAATTTTGCTTTTGCTGCACCTGAACATCAGTATTAAAAGCTTGTCTATTCAATTGAACTCTAGAATTTTGAAAGATGCGATTGAAATTATTATTAAATGCCTCAGTCTTATAAAAATCTGTTAAAGACCTCCGGGTAGAAAAAATTAAACCCAATTTTTTAGCAATAGGCAGTTTCAATGAAAAATCTATATGTAAAGGATTCAAACCTATATTTGATGCTATTTTTTTGGGCAAATCGCTATCTAAATTAATATCAATAACCCCTGAAACTCTATCACCAAACTTGGAATCCACACCGCTTTTTTGAATAGATACATTGTTTACAATGGACGTATTTAAATTTGTTAGTGTTCCAAAAAAATGATCCGTATTGTATAACTTGATTCCGTCCCATAATATCAAATTCTTATCGGGACTACTTCCCCTGATTACCAGGTCAGTCGCATTTTCAGTTACGCTGTCAATCCCTGGTAAAAGCTGAACGCTTTGCAATACATCGGGTTCGGCTTGACCTGCTAAAATATCTGGTTTACTCAAATCAAAATTAACAACACCACCATTCATTAATGATATACTGGAAGATAAGTATTCCTTTACTACTACTTCATTTAATAAATATAATTTATCTTCTAAAAATAGGTCATTACACTTTTTATAAAAATTTACCGCAGGAATTTTTCTTGATTCAAAACCCAATGATTTAATTACTATGGTATCGTTTATATTTACGTCACTTATTTGAAAATAACCATTTGTACTAGTAATTGTTTTCAATTTTTGTTTTAAAACAGTTATGGTTGCATTTTCAATTGGTTTTTTTAATGCAGTGTCTTTTAAGTAACCACAAACGTAAACTTTGTTTGTTGGCTTAATACTAATATAACGTTCATCTATTCTAATAAAAATAAAGTGTAATTGCCTTTGCAATTCGGCTAATATTTGGTTTATGGTGGGGTTTTGTAATTGAAGGGATACTTTCTCTTTACTAATCCATTCAGGATTGTAAGAAAATTTTACTTCAAATTTTTGCTCTATTTCTTTTAAAATAGGTAATAAACTTGCATCAATAGCCCTAAACGAACTATTTTTTTGTTGTGCAAAACTTAAATTTAAAATAAAGAAAAAATAAAAAGTTATTTTTTTCATAAAAACAAAAATGCAAAATACACTTTTTCGAAGTAATGTTATTCTATTTTTGAATAAAAAATTGCTGCGAATTATATGATTTTAAAAGCATAATCAATATAGCTGTAATTTTAAAATATAAGAGCATTACGGCTAGTTTTAAATTATTAAAAATTTTAGTTTAAGCAAACCAAATCCTCACATATGAAAAATTTTCATATGTGAGGATTTGGTCGTAGTTATTTTTAAAATAACCCATTTCAAAAAATGGTATTTACTGGATTTCTAACTTTTAAATAATTATTTATTTTTTAATTTGATAATCTTTTCATCCAAAAATTCATAATCGACTTCCAAAGATTCAAATACAATTTTTAATGCCTTTTCAAGGTTATCATGCATAAACACACCTGTAAAACGTAAAGAATCATTTATTTTACCGCTTTGAATTTTAACATTATACTGATTTTCCAAGGCTTTGACCACTTGTTTTACAGGAGAATTATAAAAGGAACTTTCTTTTGAAATCCATAAAGGAGCGGATTCATTAAATTGCCATTTTTCTAATTTATCATTTACAAACCTTACAGATTCACCTTTTCTAATAATTTCAGATGTTTCACCTTTATCGACCCTTACCACACCCTCAAAACAATTTACCTCAAAAACCGAAGTTTTTGAATTGGTGTCCACATTAAATTGAGTTCCTAAAACACTCACATTTCCATTTTTAGATTGCACAGTAAACTTAGATCCTTTAGTAACTTTAAAATAAGCTTCGCCTTCTAAATTTAATATACGATTGTTTTCCCAATCATTTTTATTATAAGTTATTTTAGAATTTGCATTTAAAATAACCTCAGAATTATCAGGAAGTTTAAAGCTAATTTGTTCTCCGTAATTTGATGTATATGATGTCCTTTTGAAAATAAAAAAGTAAGTCCAAAAACAAGAATCACTGATGCTGCAACACCATAAACCCACTTAGGAATCATTGAAACCACCTTTCCTTGATCTTGTTTTTTAGCAACTTCATTTGACTTGCTATCCAACTTATCTTTCAATTTTTTATAGGAAGCTTCGGCGTCATATGCTGGTATATCTAATTTTTCTACACCACTTAATATGTCTTGATAAAGTTTATTATCATCAGTTGCCTCAAATACCTTTTTATCGCTTTCGGACAATTCATTATTAGCCCATTTTGCCAAAAAATTTTCCATTTGATATCTTTTTAAAGGTTAGTACCTAATTTTTCTTTTAATTTTTTTAATGCTAAATGCATTCTTCTTTCTACTCCTTTTTGCGTCAATCCAACTATTTCGGCAATTTCTCTATACGTCTTTTTATCCTTTCGACTTAGTAAAAAAACTTCTCTTTCCTTTTCAGGAAGTTCGGCAATACTCCGTTGTAATTTTTCTAAAAAACTCTTTTTCTTCTAAAATATATTCTGGACTTTGAAGATCGCAATTTGATTTACTGTCATTTTTAGTATATTCTAAAACAACTTTTTGATGCCTAACATTATTAAAAAACGAGTTTTGTGCTACTTTCATAACAAAAGACTTCGCTTTTGCAAATGGAATTTTTTTACAATTATCCCATAATTTAATAAAAGCATCTTGTGTTAAGTCTTCTGCTTGATCAATATCACCACATTTGTAAAAGATAAAATTCCTAATAATCTCCGAATTTTGCGTAAAAATTTCTTTAAAATTTTTTTCTTCGCAAATTGATATATCTCTACTATTCATTTATTCAATTTTATTTAAAATTGGTTTTCAATTGACTTAATGATCTAAATAATTTATTTAATTATATTTTCTCAAATTTAAATTCTTTACCATTAGATAATTGCTTTAAATACAATTCGTTATTTTCAACACTAATCCTTAAAACAAATATTGATAGTTGTCCTTCCCTAATTTCTACATTAAATGAGTCCCTTCTAAAATTCAATCTAAATTCATTTTTTAAAGAACCTGCATCAAATAATCTCAAAATGGATAGCGACGATATTTCAATCATATCAAAATCATTTGTAAAACCTGCTACTTCAGGTGTAATTCCTTCTATCAACTGCATTCTCGTGGACGACGGGAACAATAATTGATTACCATCAAAGGTATTAGAAGGGTTTATTTCCAAAGTATCATCATTTATAACTTCACCTTTATATTGCCACTTACCAATAACATCCATGAAATTTAAAACTATAAATCTATCATTGTTATCTATTGGAACTTCTCTTACGGGTTCTTCTTCTGTTGGAGTTTCCTCTGTTGGGTCACCTTCTCCTTCTTCTGGATTTCCTTCTCCTTCTTCAGGGTCTCCTTCTCCTTCTTCTGGATTTCCTTCTCCTTCTTCTGGATCAACTTCTCCTTCTTCAGGATTTCCTTCTCCTTCTGGATCACCTTCTCCTTCTTCAGGATCTTCTTCTTCTTCTTCTTCTGGATTAGTTTTTGGTCTTTCTAACAAATAAAGAAGCATGTTAATCCTATTAAACATCTGTCCGATAATTAATACATCATCAGATTTGGAATAAAGAATAATTTTGGATGAAGTAATTTTATCTAAAATACTATTTTCACCTAAATCAAAATTAAAAAGTCCCTCATCCCTATCTCCATCAGTTTCTAATGGAGCAATAGTTATCGTATACAATGCATTATCAATGTTTTTTCTAAAAAGTTGAACGTTATTCCCAGTAAAATTCAAACTATGAATTTGTTTTATATTCGGCGGTGCCGCAGGAAAAAATAATCGACTTGTGTTAATTGAATCTATTTCTTTAAAACTCTCCTCGTTTCTAAGATTAACACCTGTCGCTATCCATTCGCCTTGAATTGATTCAATATCAGTAACTAAAGATGAATTTAAGGCTTCTTCCCGAACTTCATCATCTTTAATTTCTATAGTTAAAATGTCAATTTTACTCAAAAAATTTTCAATTCCTTGTTCATTTGTTATTCTTAAAGTTCTCCTTAACTCTTCTATTTCATCATCATCATCACAAGAAAAAAACAGAATTCCAATCAACAGAAATAACTTTATAAAAGTGCTTTTTCTCATATACCTAGTAATTCTTCAATGCCTTTTTTTTGGCGTCATTTGTAATAACAACACCAAAATTGCTGTTTACCCTATTTTTTTTCTGAAATTTATTATGTTTTTTATTAGCGATCATTTTCTTTTAAAATTTAATTTTCAAAAGGAATTAAACTTTTAGCTTTTATCATTGTCTAAACTTAAAAGTTTATAATTAAAGCAAGCTCTTTAAGAGCAAAAAAAAAGTAAAATAGTTGAATACAGACCAATTACTTATCAAATCTTTAAAAGACAAAAAGCAAAGGGATGCTGCTTTTAAAATACTTTTAAATACGTACCAGCAGCGCTTATACTGGCATGTACGAAAACTAGTTTTAATCCATGATGACGCTAATGACGTACTGCAAAATACGTTTATAAAAATTCACAAAAATATAGCTACCTTTAAAGGAAACAGCACATTGCATACCTGGATGTATCGCATTGCCTACAATGAAGCTATTAATTTTTTAAAAGCCAAACAAAAGCGTTTACTATTAAATTCAGATGATTTAAGTACAAAAATCTTGAATGAACTTAAAGAAGACCCCTATTTTGACGGTAATGATATTCAATTTAAATTACAAGAAGCATTGCTAAAACTGCCTAAAAAACAGAGACAAGTTTTTATAATGAAATATTACGACGACTTAAAGTTTAAGGAAATTTCCGAGATTATTGGCACTAGTGAAGGTGCTTTAAAAGCATCATACCACCTTGCTGTTAAAAAAATTGAACGTTTTTTAACTAATTAATGAGGTTTAAAGACTTTTTTATAAACTTAAATTAGTCTGCGGCTTGCTTATAATATTAAAATAGATAAACTTTACCTACCATGGTATTGTCAATTGCTGATTATTATGAAAAAACACAGTTCAAAAACACCTGACGAAAATGGTTTTTCCATTCCTAAATTTTACTTTGAAAATTTTCAATCCAATTTAACTGATAAGCTTAAAAAAAATCCAAACTTGACAAATGATAAGGAGTTAGGTTTTAATGTTCCTAAGGACTTTCACAAAGATTTTTCTGCTCAAATACTTAAAAAAACGAAGCCTAAAGAATCATTTGTCAAAATTTTAATATTACAAAAAATAAAATATGCGCTATTTGCAGCAGCTTCTATCATTTTTTGCTTTTTACTATTTACCAATACCAATAAAAATACAATAACAAAATTAATAGTTCCCACTGTAGTAGATACTACAAACGTTATGAAACAAAAGATTCAAGAACAATTTGAGATTAACGAAAAAGATACCAAAATGATGGCTCTATTTATTGATGATACGTTAGTTGATGAATATTTAGAAGCCTTGTTAATTGAAGAACTCGCTTTTGAAGATTGAATTCATTAAACTTTAACAACCGAGCCATTTGCTATACTTTATCATTGCTTCAATACTTAATTCTTAATAAAAAATAAAACTTAACATTTTAAACCTTTTATATTTTTCATTGTCTAAAAAGTAGAACGCGTTTTAAAATGTTTAACCATACCATATACAACTGGTATTAAAATTTGATAAATATGAAATTACATAAATTAATTTGGACTCTACTTACTAGCTTTTTGATTACAATAAATTTTTGTTTTGGACAAGAAATTAAAAACGAGTTCAATACAAATAAAAAATTTAGGGCTGAGGCTAGAAAAGAAGCCATCAAAACCTTAACTGAGGAACAAAAAACTGTTTTTAATGCACATAAAGCATTACTTAAGGAAAATAGAAAAAAATTAAAATCGTTACTTGATCAAAAACAACTTGCTATTTTAAAAGACAAAACCATTCCTAAACGTGAACGTATGAAAAGTTTACGCAACACCTTTACTGATGAACAAAAAGCTATTTTTAAAGCCAATCGGATAGCTGCTAAAAAAAGTAAAGAAAAATTTAGGGCTTCGCTTACTGAAGAACAAAAGGCGCTTTTTAAAAATGCGCGTAAAATTTCTAAAAAAGGATAGTAACATAAAAGTCTTGTTAGTAATAATATCTAGCAAGACTTTCTATTTTGTGAACACTATAATCTATACAAATCTAGTGGCAATACTTCCTTAGGAGTGCCTTTAGCTGAAATTGTTCCATTATTTAATTGCCAAACGTTACCCACTAGTTGATATAATTCCAAAGGATCATGACTAACAATAAGTATGGTGAGTTGATACTTTTTATGCACTTTGGCAATAAATTGTTGCAAACGCTGCCTCATTTCAATATCCAATGCCGAAAGAGGCTCATCCAACAGTAATAATTTTGGTTTTTGCACCAAAGCCCTGGCCAATGAAACACGCTGTTTTTGCCCACCTGATAGCTGCTGACTATTAAAATTTAGTAAAGCTTTCAATTCCATGACTTCAATCAATTCTTCCAAAAAATATTTTTTTTGATGCGCTGTTAATGCAAAACGTAAGTTTTGTAGAACCGTCATATTTGGAAATAACACGTCATTTTGAAAAACATAACCAATACTACGTTTTTGTACAGGTATATTAATTTTTTTTGAGCTATCAAACCAAATTTCACCATCAACCACAATACGGCCATTTGTTGGTTTTTCCAAACCCGAAAGCATCTGCAGTAATGTTGTTTTTCCAATTCCTGACTTTCCATAAATTCCAATGAAATCACCCTTTACAATATTTTCGTCAATATTCAAAGTAAAATCACCTTCGGCTCCTTTAAGTTTTTTTTCTATTGTTAGTAAAATCATAAGGCGAGTAAAATTCTTTCCAAGGGGAAGGTTAATTATTTCTTCTCAGGTAACAGTTATTATATTTTGATAATGAATATACTACCACTAAAACCAAGAAACTAATTGCCAACAAAATTGCGGAATAAGTATGTGCTGTACCATAATTAAGCGCCTCTACCTGTTCGTAGATAACACTAGAAACTACTTGAGTTTTATTTGGTATACTTCCGCCAACCATGAGCACCACACCAAACTCTCCAATTGTATGCGCAAAAGTGAGTACCATTCCCGTTAAAATTGAATTTTGACAATTGGGTAATAATACGCGCCAAAATGTTTGCCATTTTGATTTTCCTAAAACATAAGCTGCCTCAGGCAAATTTTTAGGTAAGTTTTGCAATCCATTTTGAATAGGCTGTACCATAAATGGCAGGCTATAAATTATTGAAGCTAAAACCAAACCACTAAATGAAAATACTAATTGTATATTAAAAATGTCATTAAGCCATTTCCCTAAACCATGGGATGGAGAGAAAGCTATTAAAAAATAAAAACCAATTACTGTGGGTGGCAATACCAAAGGCATTCCTACCAATGCTTCAAATACAGGTTTTAATTTATTTTTGGTAAATGCCAATGCATAAGCAATAGGAATACCAAAAATTACCAAAATTAAGGTAGTAGCAAAAGCTAATTTTGTAGTTAAAAATAAAGGCTGCCAATTGAAATTACTCAGGAACATCATAACCGTATTTTTTCAGGATAGTTTTTGCTTTTTCAGTACGCATAAAATTAGCATATTTACCTGCTTTTGTCTTTGTTGTTTCATTGTTACTTGTGATAACTAATTGATGCTCCAAAGGTTTATAAAACCTTTTATCAATTTCGCGATAGTGCTGTTTGTTAAAAGTATTATTATTTACAAATAATAATGACTTAGATGTAAAACCAACATCAGCTGCACCAGATAGTATAAATTGATTAGTCTGCCCTACGCTTTCTCCAAAAACTAATTTATACGCCACATGTTGATACACACCCCAATTGTGCAATAATTCCTCACTTGCCAAGCCATAAGGTGCTATCTTAGGATTTGGAATTGCAATTTTTTTTACTGCCGTAGAAGTTATAAAGTGTTGTACTGATGACTCTATTTTTTTATTGGAAATCATGATTAACTTTCCCGTAGCAACGGTAATTGGTTGTTCATACTTTTTGTTTGCTGAAATAAGATGTTTGGGATATTTTGCACTAGCCGAAATAAATACATCATACGGTGCTCCTGCCATCAATTGGGCGGTCAATTTACCTGAAGATGCTGTAATCAAACTTATTGCTATACCCGTTTGCTGTTCAAATTCATCGTTTAATTCGGTTAAAACATGACTCATGTTGGATGCAGCTGCAATGAGCAAAGGCTCTTTTTTTTGAGTATTACACGAATTCAAAGTTAAAATTAAGCATGCAAAATACCTTACTATACTAATTGAACTTGCACTATTATTTTGCATTAATTTTATAAATTATACTTTAAATACAAAGAAGTACTTGACTTAATCTTTATTTTATGTTGTTTGCTGTTTACACAACTACAATACCATATTTTTAATCAAAATAATCTTAAAATTAGCTTTAAACATTGAAGTATTACAGACCTTTGACATGTCAAAAATACTATTTTAAAGCACATGAAGCTTTAAATAGTGGTCTAGTTTTTGATCTATAATTATGAATTTATAAAATAGCTCAACAAAATACATCAATTAACGTCAATTAACATCAAAGCTTATGAAATTTTTAAATCCGCAAATTGAAAAGTTATCTAAAAAAAATGCCGAAAAAAACTTAATAAAAAAAGGCGTATCCTGTGGTATTTTTCAGGAATTAGGTGTAAGTACCGATACTAAGAAAACAAGAAATTTATATCACGATACGTATTAAACAATTTCCGATATTAAATTATTCCAGTAAAAACAGAACTTTTTAGTTTATTCAAAAACGAAAAGGAATCATTTTGAAAGGGAAATTTATTATAACAAACTGTATTCAATTATACAAAGATTCGCCCCTGAATAAATAGTTGATGACTTGTCAATATACTAAGCTTTGAAGGTATTCTTCAGAACTTATTAATATTGAATAAAAATGACTAGTTATGACCAGTTGTATTTTAACGGCTGGTCTTTTTTTATGTAATTTTTAATTACACTTACTATTTAACTTTAATTAAATAGTTTTCCTTTTGTATTATCTACATTGACCCTAATTTATCTGACAAATACAATGTACTACCTTTAAATACTTATAATATTTTAAGGAATAAAAAAGGCTAAATAGGAAAGATAGTAAACATTTAAAAATCAAAAATTCAGAAAGCTTTATAATGTAGTAATTACTTTAACAATAAATTAAAAATTATTATAACTAATTTTTAAAAAGTTGTAATTTTGAAAGCTTAAAAACTTGTTTAACGGAATGCATAATCCGCGCTAAATAAGTTTAATTTATGATAAGAAATCAAAAATATGTCAAAAAGAGAAAACATATCATCAGGCTCACCTTGGGAAGATAAAATTGGATATTCCAGAGCTGTAAAAATTGGTAACACTATTGAACTTTCGGGAACAACAGCTCCTGGAGATACACTTGAAGCGCAAACCAAAGGAATTATAGAATTAGCCAAAAAAGTGTTAGAGGAAAATGGTTCTGGATTGCAAGATGTTGTGCGTACACGTATTTTTACTACTGATATTTCACAATGGGAAAAAATTGGTAAAGTACACGGATCTTTCTTTGGTACTATTAAACCTGTAACTACCATGGTTGAAATTTCAAAATTGATTGACCCCGATATAGTTATTGAAATTGAATTCACCGCTGTAATCACTGACTAACACTTTTGAATAACACATAGTCAGCCAATTTCAAACATCCCCATTTAAAGTCCAACACAATTAAAATTATGGAATTTTATAGTTTAAATAAAAATGCACCCAATGTATCTTTTGCAGAAGCCGTAGTCAAAGGCCTAGCCCCAGATCGAGGATTGTATTTTCCTGAAAAAATCACTCCGCTTCCTGCTTCTTTTTTTGAGAATATAACATCCATGGATAACATTGAAATTGCTTATACTGCCATTAAGCAATTTGTAGGTGATGAAATTCCTGAAGCTGACTTAAAATCAATTTTAACCGATGTATTAAGCTTCGATTTTCCCGTTGTAAAAATTACCGAAAATATTGGCACGCTGGAATTATTCCATGGACCAACTATGGCTTTTAAAGATATTGGTGCGCGTTTTATGGCTCGTTGTTTAGAGTATTTTAATAAGGATAGTGATGAACATGTAACCGTATTAGTGGCCACTTCAGGAGATACAGGCGGTGCTGTTGCTCGTGGTTTTTTAGGGGTAAAAGGTGTTGATGTGGTTATTTTGTACCCTAACGGAAAAGTAAGTGATATACAAGAACGTCAATTAACTACATTAGGTAAAAATATAAAAGCCTTACGTGTGAATGGTGTTTTTGACGACTGTCAGGATATGGTGAAATCTGCCTTTTTAGATGAGGATATTACCAGTAAAAGAGCATTAACATCCGCTAATTCAATAAATGTAGCTCGTTGGCTACCGCAGCTATTTTACTTTTTATTTGCTTATAAAGAAACTAAAAAACTAGGAAAAGATCTTGTTTTTTCAGTTCCAAGTGGCAATTTTGGAAATATTTGTGCTGGTATAGTTGCCCATAAATTGGGCATGCCAGTTAAACATTTTGTGGCATCCGTTAATGTAAATGATACCGTAGTTAACTACCTTGAAACAGGAAAATACGAACCTAAAGCCTCTATTGCAACCATTTCAAATGCCATGGATGTAGGAAATCCAAGTAATTTTATTCGTATTCAACAATTGTTTGAAAACAATTTTGATGATCTTAAAAAGGATTTTTCATCCTTTAGCTTTAATGATTCCGAAACACGAACTGCCATGCAGGAAATTAATAGTGAATCAGGATATATTGCGGATCCACATGGCGCTGTAGGTTATTTGGGACTAAAAAAGTATCATTTAAAGAATAACGAATACGGTATTTTCCTTGAAACTGCCCACCCTGTAAAATTTTTAGATGTGGTGGAAGAAACCTTAAATACCAAAGTGGTGATTCCTGAACAAATTAAAGAGGTATTGGATAAAGAAAAAGTATTTACCGCTATTTCCAAGTATGAAGAGCTAAAGAATTATTTGTTGACAGATTCGAATTATAAAAATTAAACCAAATTTTTAGTTGTTTTATACTAGAATCGATTTGGCAAGGGTATACTATTACCTATATGAATTTACCGAATTAAAATGCGCCTTTAAAAATTCTACGTCAACACTAAAAAAGAACTGTAACACATGTTATGCTTTTTTCTGATTTGTATAATTTCTGAACCCATCATTTTTCTTCAAGGTAAATTCAAACAAGAAATGGTATTATTAATCATAGCGATAAAATTTTGATCGCAATTACAAAAATAAAAAAGCCAACTATGTTTTTAATATAGTTGGCTTTTTTATTTGCGCATCACAACCTAAGCATTTTTTTATTCCCCCATTTCTGCAGCCATAGCCGCTGTTAAGCGTTTGTAAACACCTGTTTCGAGTTTTTGTCTGATTGCTGAAAAAGCATCCAAAGTTTCTTCAACATCTTGCAATGTGTGAGAAGCTGTTGGGATTAAACGCAATAAAATTAATCCTTTTGGGATTACGGGGTATACCACTATGGAACAGAAAATACCGTGATTCTCACGCAAATCCTTCACTAATGCCATTGCTTCGGGAATACTTCCCTTTAAATATACTGGAGTAACACAACTTTGTGTAGTTCCAATATCAAATCCACGTTCCTTTAAACCATTTTGTAAGGCGTTTACATTCTCCCATAATTTTGCTTTAAGCTCAGGCATAGTACGTAACATATCCAAACGTTTTAAGGCTCCTTCAACCAATTGCATCTGTAACGACTTAGCAAACATTTGCGAACGTAAATTATACTTTAAATAATCAATAATCTCTTGGTCGGCAGCAATAAATGCCCCAGTACTGGCCATTGATTTGGCAAAAGTGGCAAAATACACATCTATTTGATCTTGCACACCTTGCTCCTCACCTGCGCCTGCGCCTGTTTTACCAAGGGTTCCAAAACCGTGCGCATCATCAACAAATAATCGGAATTTATATTTTTCTTTTAAAGCTACAATTTCTTTCAACTTACCTTGTTCACCGCGCATTCCAAAAACACCTTCAGAAATCAATAAAATTCCTCCACCAGTTTTTTCAGCCAATTTTGTAGCACGCATCAAATTCTTTTCAATGCTTTCCATATCATTATGTCGGTACGTAAAGCGTTTTCCAGCATGCAAACGTACACCATCAATAATACAAGCATGAGCATCCACGTCATATACAATAATGTCATTTTTTGAAACTAATGCATCAATAGTGGATACCATTCCTTGATAACCAAAATTCAATAAATAAGCAGCTTCTTTTTGTACAAAAGCTGCTAATTCATTTTGCAATTGCTCATGCATATCCGTATGTCCACTCATCATTCGAGCTCCCATTGGATATGCTGATCCGTATTTACTTCCTGCCTCAGCATCAATTTTTCGTACTTCGGGATGGTTTGCCAAACCTAAATAATCATTAATACTCCAGGTAATCACATCCTTGCCCTGAAACTTCATACGATTTGAAATTGGACCTTCCAACTTTGGGAAAACAAAATAACCTTCTGCTTTATCCGCCCATCTACCTAATGGTCCTTTATCGGCATATATCTTATCAAATAAATCTTTCATGTAGTAATTTACTTTTTAAAAAGTGGTACAAAAATAACCTTTTTATTGGCATCTGCATAACTAAAATTCGGTGTATTCTTACAAGTATGTGGTATAACAAATAATAAAAAGTTACTTTAAGCAGTCCAAATTATTCATAAAAAATAAAGCTGGGAATGCCGTATCATTTATTTGAACATCTTCTATCCTTTTAGTAATGTCAAAAGGAAACTTTTGATTATTGCCTGTAATCAGGCTTACTTTAGTTATTTTTTGTTTTTTTAAATTTAAATAAGCAGCCTTGTCAATCAAAAATAGTGTTTCCGTTTTTAAGGTATTGAATGCCTTTTTTGTTGGATGTTTTTTTTGCTCTTGGCATATATCATAACCATTGTAAGATAGCGTAACTTTTGAAGCATCTTTTAATGTAAAAACAAGTTTAGCTTTATTGGTAAAACAAACCTTTTGTAACTGTTCAGGAGCTACTTGTGAAAACGTAGTGAGCACCTTATTGACTTCACCATCAGTAAATAATGAAAATAAAAGGTAAGACGCTTTGTTTGATTTTTCATTTTCCTGAGTAGCAATCATTGTTTTAGGTGTGGCAATCATTTTTTTTTGCTGAAAATCGATAATTTGAAAATTGCATTGTGCTTTTGCCACAAAAGCTATTAGTAATACATATAATGTAACGTAAATTTTATTCATGGTGTACTAATTTTATACAATCAATTACTATTTGTTTATTATGCATATCTGTGGTAAAGAACAAATACCGTTCCGCTCCTTCTTTCAATTTGTACTTTTTTCGTAATTGAGCTACAGTTTCCTTAAAATTACGCGTTACTACATTTACATTTTCGCCAATAAGGGTTTTCATCGTTTTTTTATTGTAATGATTTACGTTATTCACTTTAAAAACTCTACCAGCAAATTCAATTTTTTTGTTTGAGGTATACAAATGTGAATTTGTTGCTAACTTACTAAGTTGATAATGCTCCGATATCCAATTAAATGCCCCTGTTTTCATTAGTGAAGCATAAGGTTCATATAAAAAAGAGGCTGTTTCTCCGTAAATAACTTGTGATTTTTTTTCTGCGTTAAGCGTTAAATTGACTGTTACTTTTTTGTTTGATTTTAAAATATTAGTAGCAATAATTTTGGGCATACCACAAAACCCATTTTCCATAAGCCACAACAACTCCTTAACTTCATTTTTTACAGCTACTACGTGAATTTCTTTTACAAATTTTAATGACTTCATCCCAACTGCGATGTCCAAAATAGGGGCAGTTTTCACCAATATATGACTCGTTTTTTTAAAAATAGCTTCCTGAATTTCAGGTACATTTGGCAAACAATCTTCTAAAAAAAAGACTTTTCCTTTTACATCATTTCTTCGAGATGGATCAATATACACCCAATCTAAATCAGATTGTGCCAGCACTGTCTGGATACCATCGGCGTGCATTGATTGTACGTTATTGATCCCAAATTGCTTAAAATTATGAGCAGCTAATTGCTGTAATGACTCATTCAATTCGCAATGAATTACTGACGTTATTTTTTTAGAAAAATAGTAGCTATCAATTCCAAAACCACCAGTTACATCAACTAAACTGTTCCCAGAAACTAACTCGCTTTTATAGTTAGCTGTTTTTTCCGATGACGTTTGTTCTAAATTTAGAACTGGAGGATATAAAACAAGTGAATTAGCAAACCAGGAAGGTAATTTGTGTTTTGCCTTTTGCCTACCCGCTAATTGTTGTGCCAATTCTTTGGATGTAATACCTGAAAAAGGCGACGCTTTTAATGCAAAACTGCTTACTGCCGTTTGTTCATTTGCTTTTAAATATTCCTGAACCTTTTTATGTAATAAATTTTCATTCAAAAGAACTATAAAATGTTTTTGCTTAACGCGAATTAATCTTTGTAAAAAAGCTCGCCCTATAAAGCAAGCATATCATTGTTGGAATAGAATTCCTTCAAATTACAAATACAGTTAAAAAAGTAAAATTATAAATTACTGTATCAAATTTCGCTGGTGAGTGATTGTACAATTTTGTATTCCGATAAAAATTCTTTCGAAATCACTTTGACTGCCGTGTAAAATGGCACGGCAGCAATTAGACCTGGAATTCCGAACAATACTCCCATAATTAAAATAGCTAAAAAAATTTCTAGCGGATGCGAACGAACGCTATTTCCAAAAATAAAAGGTTGATTTACAAAATTATCAATCAATTGAATAATAATGTATCCTATTGAAATGTAAATCATTTTAGGAAAAACCACTGTTGAAAAATCCATTTCTAAATTACCTGTTACTGTCAATGCCATCATTAATCCAAAACCTATGACGGGTCCTAGGTAAGGTATTAAATTTAAAATTGCAGCAATTAAGGCAAGCGCAATAGCATTATCAATTTTAAAAATTAATAATAAAATTGAATACATAATAAAAAGTATAAATACCTGTAAAAGTAAACCAACAAAATACCTTGATAGTAATTCTTTAATTTTACTAAACGCATTCATAAATTTTCTTTCATCTTCGTTTTTTGCAAAAACAAGCAAGCTGTTTTCCAATAATTTACTATCCTTTAACGCAAAAAAAGCAATAAAAACCACTGAAAATAAACCAATCATAAAGCCCCCAAAACCACCTAGCACTGCATTTAATAATTTAGGCACCCATTTAAAACTAAAATATTTGCTGATATCAGTTTGTTGAAGTGCTTCAACTAAATTAAATTTTTCAATCCGAAAATACGCTGCAGATTCATTAGCTAAACGTGTTAAATCATCGCCTAATTTTTGAATATCAACTTGTCCAATTATTTGCGTTTGTTCAATAATTATAGGTACAAATAATGTAAAAATGCTTAAAAATGTTAATAAGAAAATGATTAGGCAAATAACTACTGCAAAGCTATTTCTCATTTTTAATTTTCTAGTTAAAAATAGCATTAACGGCCTGCCCATTAATGATATGGCTGCTCCTATTAAAATGTAAAGTAATATGGAACTTATTTTATATAAAAAAAATAATAGAAGTGCTACACCTAAAATGATACTTACTGCGCGTAAAATCCCATTACTTATTGATTTGCTATCCATAACTATTTAATTGTTTTGTAATTTCATAAAGTGCTATTGAAGCTGCTTGAACTACATTCATACTTGAGTTTTTGCCATACATTGGTATATGAACGTGTGTGCCACATATTTCTAAAACCTGAGGAGATATTCCCATTTGTTCATCACCTAAAACTACTACTATTTTAATATTTTTGGGAATTTTTAGGTCATTTAAAGCCAAGCTATTCTTTGTAATCTCTAAAGCAATGGGCATATATCCTTCCGCTATTATTTTTTTTAATTCCACCACTAAATCAAGATCATCTTCCATTGAAATCCAATTTTGGGTGGCTCTTGCCGTTCTTTTCAAACGTGCGCTGTTAACATTAACCAGTGTGCCTCCAAAAAGTAATTTTTGGATGCCAAAGCTATCTGCTAATCGAAATAAACCTCCAATGTTTGCTGGGGAATTTACAGCATCACATGCTAGAATAACAGCATGTTTTTTTTCTGGAAAACTTGTGTTAAAGTGGTTTAACTGCATTAATTTAAAAATGCGTAATTAATAATATTAGCCCCCATTTTTAGTGCTTTTTCTCTAACTTCGGGTGGATCATTATGAACTTCAGGACTTTCCCATCCATCTCCCAAATCACACTCGTAAGTAAAAAGCAATAGTAACCTACCATTTTTAAAAATACCCATGGCTTGCGGTTGTTTGCCATCATGCTCATGTATTTTAGGCAACCCTTTCGGGAAGCTATATTTATTTTTAAAAATAGGATGATCCGTTCCAACTGGTACTAACTTAGTATCTGGAAAAAGTTTGGTGATTTCTCTTTTTGCATATTTTTCCATTCCATAATTATCATCAATGTGCAAAAAACCACCACTTAATAAATAGGTACGTAAATTTTCTACTTCAGAATCATTAAATAAAATATTACCATGTCCTGTGGCATGAATGTAAGGATAGTCAAATAAATCAGAACTTTCAGGAGTAACTTCTGCAATTTTTGTATCTATAGTTGTTTTTAAATGAGTATTGCAATACCCTATTAAATTAGGTAATGCTGTGGGATTACTATACCAATCACCCCCACCGTTGTAATGAAGTACCGCTATTTTTTGAGCATTTGATACCATAGAAAATACAGCAAATACTAAAAAACAGAATTTATAAAAATTATTCATTTTACTGTTTATAACTTAATAACACAAAATACAAAATCCCTAGTTAACAACACAACCAAGGATTTTCTATTTATATAAAAAATTGATAGTTCCAAAAGACTAATAATCCCACTCTCGTTGTTTGTTCAAAGCCTCTTCAGCTTCAATTTCTTCTTGCGGAATTACTTTTAAAAACGATGGATGTTGCTCAATAGCAAATTCTAGCTGTTCAACAATTTTATCAATACTATCATTTTCATAATCAATTTCCAAGGGCTCTTTTATAATAAAAGACTGCAAAATACCTCTCTTTTTTATTCGTAACCCTTTTTTATCGAAAGAACGCCTAAAACCATCAATCACAATAGGTACTACAATTGGCTTATGATGTTTAATAATATGTGCCGTTCCTTTTCGAATTGGTTTAAATGGTTTTGTAGTTCCTTGCGGGAAGGTAATAACCCAACCATCATTAAGTGCACGAGTAATATTTGTAATATCACTCATTTTTACTTGTCTATTAATTTCTTTTCCTGCTGAACGCCAAGTTCGCTCAACGGTTATAGCTCCTGCGTAAGCAAAAATACGAGCCAAAGGCCCAGAACGCATCGTTTCTTTTGCTGCCACATAATAAAAATTCATTTTAGGTTGCCATAGGTATCCCACATTTTTTATGGAATCTACACGTCCGCTCAAACTGGCGTTAAAAACGTGAAACATAGCAACTACATCAGCAAAGTATGTTTGATGATTGGAAACAAATAATACATTATTATCTGGTAATTTAGTAATTACCTCACTCCCTTCAATAACTAGTTCATTAAAGCCCCTGTAACGACGATGAGTTAGCGCTCCTAATATACGTATGAGCCACTTTTTAACTAATAAATACTGTCCAAATGGATTTTTTTTCAATAATCCCATTATATAGTTTGTGTTAAATCTATAGACAAATATACCAATTTAAACGTCGAAACTATCTATTAATAATTGTTTAAGTTCATTTAAAATCATGGCTGTAGCACCCCATATAATTTGCTGCTTAAATTCAAAAGCAGGCACCTCCAAAAATTTCTTTTTTGCTACTTCAATAACCACATCATCAATCTTTTTATGCTCAATTAAATAAGACAATGGCATTTCGATTAACTCTGCAACCTCCGTTTCCTGTAAAGTAAATTGTAGTACCGCTGTGGATGTGGCCAAAAAAGGATACACCCTAAAATCAGAAGTTGGAACATACAGACTGGTGAGTGGTTTTATTAGTGTAATATCACTATTACGTATTCCAATTTCTTCTTCAACTTCTCGCAAAGCAGTTTCCCATAAGTTATAGTCACTCTTTTCGCGCTTACCACCAGGCAAGGCTACCTGCCCTGAATGAGCTCCATCATAAGTGGTTCTTAAAATTAAGACTAAATAAGTAACTCCCTTTTTGGGATACAATAATGCCATGACCCCAGCCTCTCGGGTTTTTAAAGTAGTATAGTTTTTAGAAAATTCAACACGCTCCTTTGGTGATAATTGCATTTGCGCTGCACTGCCTGGGAGTTTATTTTTTTTATTTTTGGAATACTTTTAAGCAACCTTTCAAATTTCATTTATGCGGCTATTTTTATTGCTATTGATAACTTTAACTGGTCTAACTACTGCCTGTCAAGATACTAAATCAACCCTACAAAATGAACCTTTAAAAATAAAGCAGAAAAAAAAAGCGGCAACTCCATTAAAACCAAAATACACAAAACGAATTACTAATAAAAATGTTGTGGAAATGCTTACCGCTTATGGTGAAAACAATAAAGAACGTTTTGTGAAATTAACTACCGATTTTGGAGAAATTGAAATTGAGCTTTATAACCAAACCCCTTTACACCGAGCTAATTTTATACAATTGGTAAAACGTAAATTTTTAGATGAGACTTGCTTTTACCGAGTTGCTAAAGGTTTTGTCATTCAGGGTGGTAACAGCGACAGAATGGAAATGGCAAAAATTAAAAGAAAAATCGGGCAATTTACCATACCTCAAGAAATAAAAAAAAATTTAAAACATCATTACGGTAGTGTGGCAATGGCCAGAGTATATAAAAATAATCCAAACAAAAGATCCAGCCCATTTGAGTTTTATATTGATGTTGATCCTAAAGGTTCGCATCATTTGGATGGAGAACACACTGTTATTGGACACGTTATTAAGGGAATGGAGGTAGCAAAACAAATTAACTTGGTTGAAGTTGATTTCAGCGAATGGCCAAAAAAAGATGTTTACATGAAGGCAACAATCATTAAATAATTTTTTTAACATTAATACTGTAGGAAAACCTCATACTTAAACCTTTTAAAAATCTAATTTACAGTGTTTTGCAAATAATTCCTACAATAAAGAAACATATTATCGAGTATAAAATAGTAGATAACGATTTTGATTCCTACATAATATTTTTTTATAAAAAGTCACAGTAATTTTACATTGTATTAACTGTTGCACTTAAACTCATTATGAATAAAACTTTTATAGTAGTACTCGCTTTGTTCTTACATTTTACATCTGTAAATGCACAACGTTTTAAAGAGGTTTTGAAATGGCAAGTAGAAACTATTTCTGGCGGATTGGTTTTTGGTATTTCTGAAAATAAAGAAAAGGCTAATCAATTATTAAATGACTTTCAAAACCGAAATTTAGAAACCAAATATGATATTTCTGGCGAAAAACGCATATTTACGTATGCAACATTACCTATTGAAAATAAACACGACAATCCGATTGAACTTTTTAAAGATATTACCAAAAAAGGCTATAAAGTAATTTCAGCAGAAGATATAAAAGCATTATCAATTATTGAAAAGAAAAATTTTAAAGCTGGAGTTGATTACTATATAAACGCACGGAACGCCGATAAAGACTACACAATTGCACGTTTTAATGATTTACAACTCAATTACTCAAAATATTTTAAGTGATTATCTAAAATCCGAAAGGAATTTTATATGTTTTAGATTATCCTTTAGTTAAGTTTTTAATTAAAATTCATCTGCTGCTATAAATTGTAGATTTTTTTTAATATACAAATTTCCTTAAAACTCTCTGGCTATTGTATGTAAGCCTGTTTTTAAATAATTTTTTCCAACTAAGAAAAATTTAACCAATTACCAATTTTTGATTACTAGTTTTAAATGATACTATACGTTAGCTTCCATTTTGAATTACTTTTGCAACAATAGTAACCAACCAAAATAAAAATTTCTTAAGCCTTGATTTAGATTCAATTCCCAAAATAAGTTCACTAAAAATTTTTACTATCCACTTATAGATTAAGGTGGAGCAATACCATTTCCTGTTTGAATTTACCTTAAAGAAAAATGGTGGGATTAGGAATAATTATACAAATCAAAAAAAAGCATAGTAAGTATTATGGTTTTTTTATGTTGACGTAGAATTTCTAAAGGCGCATTTTGATTCGGTAAATCCATATGGATAATGGTATAATTAAAAAAACCACCTGCAAAATGCAAATGGTTCTTTGAAATATTTTTAGACTAAAAAAATATTAGCTATGCTTATTTAGCGATATTTACAGCTCTAGTTTCTCTTATTACAGTAATTTTCACTTGTCCTGGATAAGTCATGTCTGTTTGGATTTTCTGAGAAATTTCAAACGATAAAGCTGCTGCTTTTTCATCACTTACTTTTTCGCTTTCAACTATAACTCGTAATTCCCTACCTGCTTGTATGGCATAAGCTTTTTTAACTCCCTGAAAACCAAAAGCAATTGCTTCCAAGTCTTTTAAACGTTGAATATATGAGTCCAATACTTGTCTTCGGGCACCTGGCCTTGCGCCGCTTATGGCATCACAAACTTGAATAATCGGAGAGAGTAAGGATGTCATTTCAATTTCGTCATGGTGTGCTCCAATTGCATTACAAACCTCCGCTTTTTCTCCGTATTTTTCTGCCCACTGCATTCCCAAAATAGCATGAGGTATTTCTGTTTCAGTTTCAGGCACTTTTCCAATATCATGTAACAAGCCTGCTCGTTTTGCTAACTTAGGGTTTAAGCCTAGTTCTGAAGCCATTACACCGCATAACTTAGCCACTTCTCTGGAATGTTGTAACAAATTTTGTCCGTAAGATGAACGGTATTTCATGCGCCCAACGGTTTTTATTAATTCTGGGTGTAATCCATGGATTCCTAAATCAATAACAGTACGCTTACCCACTTCAGCTATTTCTTCGTCTATTTGCTTGCGCGTTTTACGCACTACTTCCTCAATACGAGCTGGGTGAATACGTCCGTCGGTCACCAATTTATGTAAGGACAAACGAGCTACTTCTCGCCTAACTGAATCAAAACATGACAAAATAATAGCTTCAGGCGTATCATCAACAATAATTTCAACACCTGTTGCCGCCTCTATAGCTCTAATGTTCCTACCTTCTCTACCAATAATCCTACCTTTTACATCATCATTTTCGATGTTGAAAACAGAAACACAATTTTCAACTGCTTCCTCTGTTCCAATACGCTGAATGGTATTAATTACCACTTTTTTAGCCTCTTGCTGTGCAATAAGTTTTGCTTCTTCAATAGTGTCTTGGATAAAAGACATAGCATCCGTTTTGGCTTTATCTTTTAAAGATTCCACCAATTGTTCTTTTGCTTCATCAGCTGAAAGGTTTGAAATTGTTTCCAATTCCTTTACTTTCTTGTCAAGAACATTGGCCAGTTTTTCCTCCTTTGCAGTAAGTTTTTCTTTGAGTAGGTTATTATCTTTTAGTTTAGACTCTAATGATTGGTTTAGTTTTTTATTTTTTGAAAGTTCACTTGTAACTTGTGATTCTTTATCTCGAGTACGCTTTTCAGCCTCTGCCATTTTTTTGTCTCTCGATAAAATTACTTTTTCATGTTCAGCTTTTAGCTCAATAAATTTTTCTTTTGCTTGTAGAATCTTATCCTTTTTAAGGGATTCCGCTTCTATCCTAGCTTCTTTAAGCATAGATTTAGCTGTTTTTTCAGCTTCAGTAATCTTTCCTGCTCCTTTCTTTTTTTCTAGAATTTTTGAAATCACAAATCCTAGTACAACGCCTACAACCAGTGCAGGTACGAGTATAATTAAATCCATAGTTTAGTTAAATGTATATATAAAAAAAGCCTGCATTAGTTTGGTTTTGTATAAACTCTGTAAAAACAGGTTTAGGGCTAACTGGTTGCTCGACAATCCATTCAAGATGGCACGCTCTTACAACACAAAACTCACCCTTTTCAAATAAATTCTTGTTGAGTTTATCAAAAAAGTACTAATACAGGCAGTAACTTTAATTTTTATGAACGTTCTGATAACACCAAATCCACTCTATCGATTAAGTTCCTTAATCTATCTACAGATTTCGTGATATCCTTTTCTTTATTAATTGACTTCTGCTCAGTCAATGATGCAAATTGTAATGCACACATAGCCAAAACATCTTGCTTATCCCTAACCGCATAATTTTGCTCAAATTGTTTAATCAATTGATTAATCTTTTTGGCCGCAATTCGCAATCCTTCTTCTTCTTCAGGCATAGCAGTCATTGGGTAAACCCTATCAGCTATTGACAATTTTATTTTTAGTCTATCCGCCATATACAAAATTACGAAAGTTGCGCAATACACTGATCAATTTCCTTAACCAATGCATTTATTTTAAGCTTAGTCTCTCTTTTATATTCGTCACTACCTAGTAAAGCATTTGCATTTTTAAGCAAATCATTTTGGTGTTTTAATTCAGTTAGTTTTTTCTTCAAATCTTCATTTTCGGCTTCTTTTTCTGCCAAAGCTAACTGTAAAGATTGATTCTTTTTTTCACTATCGGTATACGTTTTTAGTAATACCAACAACTTATTTTCAAGAGTATCAATCAATTGTTCAAAACGCTTATTCATATACAAAATGCGTTACTAATACTTACAAAGTTAACATACCCTAGCTATCTTGCAAGTTCAAATTAAGTTTTTATTAAATCTTTTCCTAATCCATGATAATTTCTATAGTTTCGTTTTGGTATTTTTTTTGACATCCTATTTATTTGAAATGAACTAAAAAATTTATACAAATAAAATATTTATCTTTTGGTTAATTAATTTACATTAGATCAGGCATCAAATAAAAACAAGTGCATTTTTTTTATGAAATATTTTTTACTACTTTTTTTTAATACTTTAATATTTACATGTATTTGGAGTCAAATTCCTAAAGACTATTTTTCTACCCCTATGAAAATACCGTTAGTACTTTCAGGTACTTTTGGTGAATTGCGAAGCAACCATTTTCATTCAGGCATGGATATCAAAACACAAGGAAAAAAAGGAATTAATATCCATACCGTTGCACAAGGCTATGTCAGCCGAATAAAAATATCCGAGGGAGGGTACGGTAAAGCCATTTATATTCAACACCCTAATGGATACACAAGCGTTTATGCACATTTAAATAAATTTGCTCCAAAAATTGAAGCATACGTAAAAAAGAAACAATATGCCAAAGAATCTTACACTATAGAGCTTTACCCTAAAGCAAGTGAGCTTCCTGTGAGCAAGGATGAAATTATTGCATATTCTGGAAATAGCGGTGGTAGCGGTGGTCCGCACTTACACTTTGAAATTAGAGATGCAAAATCAAGACCTATGAATCCTATGCTGTTTGGTATTGAAATTGCCGATACTAAAAAACCTTTAGTAAATACAGTGTGGTTATATCCGCTTTCGCAAGATGCGCACATTAATGGACAACACAAACCTTACCGCTTAAAAATTTCTTCTCATAAAGATGGTACTTTAACAACTTTACCCGTAAAAGCTTGTGGCGAAATTGGTGTAGGTGTCAGTACTTACGATCAACAAAATGCCGCTCATAATAAAAATGGAGTGTACAAAATTCAAACAAAAGTAAATGGAACGCCAAACTTTGAGCTGGAAATGAAACGCTTTTCTTTTTCAGAAACACGCTACATCAATCAATTATTAGATTACAATTATTGGACAGAAAATAAAAGTAGAATTACTAAACTTTTTATTGAAGAAAATAATCCATTGAGTATCTACAATAATGAACATGGTAATGGTTTTATTTCGGTACAAAATGCACTCTCTTACACTGTGGATTTAAGTATTTCTGACTTTAAAGGAAATATAAAATCAATATTTATCCCCATTACTGGAGAAGTTTTACCTGCTACTCCTACTAATTTGACTGATCATAGCTCACCTTATTTAGCTTTGCCCGAACAATCATTTTCATATAAAAATGACTATGTATCATTTACTATTCCAAAAAAAGCAGTGTATGACCCCGTGGCTTTGCAAATTATTGATTTACCCAAAAACAAAATTCAAATTCATAAAGATAATGTACCCTTACACAAATACATGAATGTATCATTTTCGTTACAAAATCAATTGTACCCACACCAGTGCTATGTTGGCACATATACTGATGAGAGAAAACCTAGTTTTGTGGGTGCTAAAAGAATTAAAAACCGAATTACAGCCAGAACCCGCACTTTTGGTAAATTTGGTGTTTTTACGGATAGTATTTCGCCAAAAATAAAGCCTATCAACTTCACAAATAAAAAATGGATATCCAATAACAAAACATTAAAAATAAAAATTGAAGACAAACAAACAGGAATAAAAAATTACAAGGCAACTATTAACGGTAATTTTGCGTTAATGGAGTACGATTATAAAACTGATTTACTTGTTTACGACTTTAACGATGGTGTAAGTACTATAGGTGAAAACAACATTAAACTTTATGTTGAAGATAATGTCGGAAATAATACTATTTTTGAAGCTGTATTTTACAGGAAACAATAGACAAACCAACTAATTTGAAAACTACTCTTTTTTTATTTTTAAGCTTATTTACATTAAGTTTATATGCACAAACTGCCGAAGTAAAAGGTATTGTCCTTGATGAATTTAATAACCCAGTCACTGGCGCCGAAGTAGTTTCGGATATCAATACGGGTACACAAACTGATGGTAATGGGGTGTATTTACTTAATATTCCCGCAAACAAGCAAATAAATATAACTATTACTTATACTGGCTTTAAAAAAGTAGCTTTCCAAATACAACTAAAACCAAATCAGCAATATGAATTTAATCCCGTATTAAAAACTGATGTAGAACAAATATCCGAAGTTGTAATTACGGGTACTAGCCGAAAAGATGTTGAAGGTATTGTCAATTTAGACCCCAAAACAATTAGAAATACACCATCGGCTAACGCTGGTGTTGAAGGATTGTTAAAAACATTGCCCGGTGTAAGCAACAACAATGAATTAAGTACACAATACAATGTACGCGGGGGTAATTTTGATGAAAATTTAGTTTACGTTAATGAAATTGAGGTATACCGTCCTTTTTTAATACGATCGGGCCAGCAGGAAGGCTTAAGCTTTGTAAACACCGACTTGGTAAGCAACGTTGATTTTTCAGCTGGGGGTTTTCAAGCCAAATATGGAGATAAATTATCTTCAGTTTTGGACGTTACTTATAAAACACCAAAAAAATTAGGAGCAAGAGCTGAATTGAGTTTACTAGGCGGTAGCCTTGCCTTACAAGGCATATCAAAAGATGCTAATACCACAGCTATGCTAGGAATCCGTTATCGCGATAACAGCCTTTTAGTTGATGCTCGCGACACCGATAGTAATTTCCGTCCGCGTTTTGGCGATATACAAACATATGTTACGCATAACTTTTCTTCCAAATTTGCCTTAAGCTTCCTAGGTAATGTAGCTATCAATTTGTATGATTTAGAACCTATAAGCCGAAGAACTAATTTTGGAACATTAGATAGCCCACGTGCACTTACAGTGGTATATGATGGTCAGGAAAGTGATCGTTATCAAACACTATTTGGCGCTTTCAAGGGTACATATAAACCAACAAAAGATTTAAGTTTACGTTTTATTGCTTCTGGTTACCACACACAGGAACAGGAATACTTCGATTTTTTAGCACAATACCGAGTTGGTAAAGTAAATGCCGCAATTGGTAGTGACTCTTTTGGCGAGATTGAATCGGTGGAGGGCATTGGTGCCCAAATATCACATGCAAGAAATGATTTGGATGCTTTAATATTTAATTTTGAACACCGCGGTACGTATACTAAAAATGACAATCAATTTGATTGGGGACTTAAATATACTAATGAAAATGTACGAGACCGGGTTAGAGAATATGAGTTTGTTGATAATTCTGGTTTTTTTGTTCCCTCCCCTTTTATCGAACAACAAATTGATCCAACTCCTGATGATCCATTAGATGGAGACCCTAGAGATAGTAGAACCGATCCGCGTATCATTCCATTTAGCAACGTTAACGCACAAAATGAAATTACAATACATCGCATTTCCGACTATGTGCAATGGAGCAAAAAAACCTTTATTGGCGATCACAAAGCCTGGATAAATGCCGGCGTACGTTCACAATTATGGCAAATTGCTGATAATAACGGAAACGCTATTAGCGATCGACAAATTACCATTAGTCCAAGAGCACAATTTACCCTCAAACCCAATTGGGAAAAGGATATGCTATTCCGTTTTTCTACAGGACTGTACCATCAACCCCCATTTTATAGAGAGTTACGTAATCAATTAGGTGCAGTAGTACCTAATGTAAATGCTCAACAATCATTTCATGTTTCCCTAAGCAATGATTATAGTTTTAAAATGTGGGATCGAGCTTTTAAACTTACTTCTGAAATTTACTACAAAAAACTTTCGGATGTAAATACGTATACGCTGGAAAATGTGCGAATACGTTACCGAGCGAACAACAACGCTGAAGCTTTTGCTCAAGGACTAGATTTACGAATTAATGGAGAATTTGTTCCTGGAACAGAATCATGGTTTAGTTTTGGTTACTTGCGTACCGAAGAAAATTTGGACAACCGCGGATTTATCCCCAGACCAACTGACCAACGCCTAAAATTTGGGGTGCTTTTTCAGGACTACGTTAAAAGTATTCCTAATTTAAAAATGTATTTAAATTTAGTCTACCAAACAGGTTTACCTGGCGGTTCTCCTAGTTTTGCTGATCCTTACGAGTTTCAATCGCGTTTAAATGATTACCGACGGGTAGATATTGGAACATCATACGTTATTGTTGATGGAGAAAATAAAAAAGCCAAAACATTCAAATTTTTGAATAATTTTGAAACTTTTGAAATTGGTGTCGAAGTTTTTAATTTATTCAATTTGCAAAACTCCATAACAAATACGTTTGTTCGAGATGCAAATAGTTTACGACAATTTGCTGTTCCTAATTTTTTAACTCCTCGAATATTAAACGTAAAACTAAGAATGAGCCTGTAAGAGATCAAATAGAGCAAATACATTTAAAATTTCCGATAGCTTTCCCTTATAATTTTTATTGATCAACGCTTTTAGTCGCTTCTGGAATAATGATTAGTTTATTTTTTGTCTTTTTTTATAGGCTTATACGATTTACGGATGAGAATTTCGTAAAATAATGGCAAGGATTTTTCGCTAGATTGATGAATCAAATTTAAGAATAGCCGTAGCTATTGTTTCATTTTATGAAGAAAATATAGTAGAAAAAGAATGTCATTAGATGTAAAATTTTTGTTCGTAAATCGTATTAATCCAGATTCAAAAATGAGATTGAAATTTTAAACGGAATTATATACTCATTTTTTTAGCATACCCTTCATTTCAAAAAAAATATAATACCTAATTTATCTAGCAGCTAAAAACATTAGGAAAAAATGGTAAAACCAGATTTAATTGGGAAGCAAATTCACAATCAATTGTATATTGTTTTAAAGATCGAATGTAAACATCACTCATGAGAAGTAAATTAGTTTTTCAAATACAAATTTTTTGATATAATTTATAGTAAACTACCTCGGAGCAAGCCCACGAGGCATTCGTTTGAAACAAGCCTTCAATTTCGAGGCAAGCCTCGGGGTATTATACCCTTTGGCGGTGCCAATAAAACCTCAATTTATAAAGAATGAAGACACAGTTATACAAATATATACTAAAAGTAGGTATTTGGTTTTCAAACCAAAAAACAAATAGACTGCGAAACTTTACTTATGACTCTTCAACTCCGAAACTAAAATAAAATTTATTCTATTATATAATAAAAAGGATAGTTAAAACACCTTTTTTTTATCATAAATAAGCTTCAACTTATCTTCCGCACTGACCTTCTCTGATCCATCCACCTTGTACCCTTCGGTATAAGCTTCCTCGGAAAACAACTTTATCGCCTACATTATATCTACCTCCATTATATCGGTCAACTCCAGCACAAATGTCATTTCTTTTTTGAGTACCACATCTTTGTAATAAATTCCAAGTTGAAAAATCTCTTTCAAACAAGTATCCTCTAAACGTTACTTTATCACCTACTCTATATCTTGTGCTTCTACTCCATGCCGATACACCGCTACAAGCATCTGTAGGATCTGGCTTCACTGTTGGGTTATCGGTATCCTCATCCTCTTCTTCGTCATCATTATCATTGTCTTCTTCTTCGTCGTCATCATCACCATTATCATTGTCTTCTTCTTCTGTTGTACTACTTGGATATGCTCTATTAGTACCTTCTATATCTCCTGCTGAAATTGTACCTGATCTACGATAAGTATTTCCATTTAAATCAGTAATTGTAGGTTGTCTATTTTTTGAAAATGTAAAAGGCCCGTACATCATTATTGATGTGATATCCAATTTAGATGTCAAATTAATAGAATTATCACTTTTAAAAAATTGATCTCTTCCTCCGTCAGAAATATTTTCAAACAACACTCTAACATAATCATCTCTATCAGATCTATTTTGTTCGTGTAAATACCCTAACGTATGTCCTATTTCGTGTAGTACAACAGACAAAGGTGCTCGTGTACCAAATGCTAAAACTCCTCTATTTCTGCTTTGACCTAAAGTGGCATAACCACAAAAACAATCACTCCCTGTTGATTTAACCGTTACAAAATCAGCTTCATTTGTACGTTCTTTGAAACGAATGTTAGTTTTTGATGACCATTCGTCCATTGATTCTTGAAAAATTGACTTCATTTGTGCTGTTACTGTATTGTCATATCTATAGACTACAGTATTATTCGGCCATTTCCTAACAAATCCATTACCCAAGGCCAAAGCGCCTGTTTCTGGAGTTTTAGGTTCAATAATATCTGATGCATTAGGATCATCAAATTGTGATTCTTCTAAAACAATATCTCCATGAAGATAAGTTCCATCTGCTTGTTTAACGACTGGGAAATTTTTAATTCCCATTAAACTTCTGATTTCTGTTTGACCAGGAGCATCTGCTTCTGGATTTAAAATTTCGGCTTCATCCTTTTGACAAGACCAAAGTGAACATAGAGCAGCCGTAATTACGACCAATTTATTTAATTTCATACCTAAAATTTTATGATTAGTGTTTAGGTATATTAACCAATATACCTAGGCCTTTATTATAAACGAAAAGCTTTTCTTACATATAAAGTTTCCTAGTAGTATTTGATCTTGTAATGACGCCAGTCAACCCTATTTAACCTAATTTTTTGCCATAAGCCTAAAAATAGTTCGAAATAAGTAACTAAAATAGAGCTTAAGTATAATAAAACAAAGAATTCCATAAGCTTGTTGCTATCCAAAATTCTTACAAATACAGAAACTAAAAATAAGTAGCTCACTACTAGCTCATTTTTTTCCTACATGTTAGTAATCAGCATTGAGTAGAATACGATTTTTACGATTGGCCAGTTCCCATGCCGTGTAGAAAATTAATTTTGATCGCTTTGTTAATAAATCATAATTAATTTTATCAACTTCATCAGTTATCTTATGATAGTCATCGTGTACTCCGTTAAAATAAAAGATAATTGGGATGTCATTTTTCGCAAAATTATAATGATCGCTCCTGTAATAAAATCGATTAGGATCGGATTTTTTATTGTATTTATAGTCTAAATTAAATAAAGTATACTTATTATTTATAGCTTCGTTAATCAAATGTAATTCATTACTTAATCGATCACTCCCTATAATATAAATATAATTTGGAGCATTTGAATGCTCGTCATCTATCCTACCAATCATATCAATATTTAAGTCGCAAACGGTATTTTTTAATGGGAATAGCGGATTTTCGGTATAGTACCTAGAACCGTATAGCCCTTTTTCCTCCCCTGTAAAATGCAAGAATAATATGCTTCTTTTAGGACCTGCCCCCTCTTTTTTTGCTTTAGCAAAAGCTTCAGCAATTTGTAAAATACTAGTAGTCCCTGATCCATTATCATCTGCGCCATTATAAATACCACCATTAGCATTAATCCCCAAATGATCATAATGTGCTGAAATTACAATAAGCTCATCTGGATATTCAGTACCCTCCAAAAAAGCAATTACATTTTCTGATTTTTTAATAGAACCATTAAAAAATTCTTTTGGAATGTACTGAAAATAGTCTATTGTAGCTGGACTGGGAATGTTTAAGTTTTGATAATATGATTTCAAATATGCTGCCGCCTTTTTTTGTCCAGATTCTCCAGTTTCTCTGCCTTCCATATCATCACTAGCAAAATCAGTTAATAATTTTTCAAACTCTTTTTCAGTTATTGTATTTGCATAAGAAGTAGGGTCACTAGCCTCCAATTTTATAGCAGAAATGAATTCCTTTGCGTTATTTTCACTATCGGTGTTTAAAGTTTTACAGCCAACCAATAAAATAATTAAGCTTATTTTAATTAAAAAAATCTTTTTCATATTTACATTAAAATTTCAATTAATTGAATTTCATTTATATAACTCAAATAACAAAAAATATTCGCATATACTGTGAAATTAATGAAAATAATGTTTTGTCAAACTAAAAAAGCTTTTTATATTTGCACTCGCATTTAGGGAATACCTAATGAGGCACACTGGAGAAATGGCAGAGTGGTCGAATGCGGCAGTCTTGAAAACTGTTGAGGGTCACACCTCCGGGGGTTCGAATCCCTCTTTCTCCGCAAATACCCCGTTATCAATTTGATAATGGGGTTTTGTTTTTTTGTTGACAGTTTTCTAAATTTATGAATCAACCCAGATCAAGGATCAACTCGTAAAAATTTAGCGCTAAGGGAACTTAATAACTCTTTAAAGCCATAAGATTTATAGCAAAAGCAATAATCCAGAATATTATATCTCAAATGGGTGTGCTTGCTATTTACAATTTTTCTATTCTCTTTATTTCTTTTTGGATTGCTTTGATTATGTTTTCAGGTATCTCTAATTCACCAGCAATCTCCATCCACCTGGGAATCAACGCCTGAATACCCCCAATAATCCCTTTAGGATTTTTAATGACAAATTCTTCGGCAATTGTTAACAAGTCTTTTAAAATAATCTCAGTACGCTTTCCATTAATAGACAAAGCTCTTGAGGTAGTTTTAAATGTAAATAGAGGATTGAGTGCATAAGTTAAATCGTATGCTGGTCCTAAATTCCAACTATCTGTTTCTTTGCTGTAAGTAAAACTGTGATTTTTTAAATGGTCATCTACATTTCTGAAAACAACATTAAAAACCATACGTCTAAAGAGTTGTTGTAAATCTTTATGTGGGACTTCCAATCCCAAGGCTACTTTAAAAACATTTTCATAAGATGAATTTTCGGGCTGGCTTTTAAAGTCCCAACCTGTTAAACCTGTAACAGTTAGTACATGCTGTTTTTCTCCATATTGTCTATCGAACCTTAATGTTGCAAAATGTTTGTTTTCAATGAGTTTAGATGGCATCATATCAATACCTGCTTCTTGCGCTATCAAATAATAGGCATATTCTACCTTTTCTTTGTTATAGCCATCGCTATCATCAAGGTGTAGCTTTACTAGATAGTGATTGTAATCCTCACTTGTTTCTCTATCTCCAGCTATGATTTTACCAGTTTCTTTATGTTCAGATATTAAGATTTTAGGTCTAGCTCCTCCTGCTGAAGTTCCTATTTTGAAAATGTTAAGTAAAGACAATTCATCAAGGGTAGCCCCAGATGTATCTTGTTTTAGTTTCAATACCTTTTCTAAAATGTTAATGATTTCATCGATGTTTATAGATGTGGTATTTGATAGTTCTTTCACAGGTTTGTATTCCAAAGCACCCATACCACGGTCAGCCACGTAAGCCAACTGTTCCAACGGTGTCACTTTTTGGATGCCTCTTGCTGTTAGCCATTCTTGAAAAATGATATTTCCAAAGGTGTCTGGCAGGGAATCTGCTATCATTGGTGGCAAACCCTGAAATGTATCCTGTTGGTATTCCGTGAATACCTGCGCTGGTTTGGTACGTTTAAAAATAAACGGAAAGAGCTTTGAGTACTTGCCAGATTCCAAAAACTCAGGATTATATTGAAAAAAAGATTTACCCTGATCTATATCAAAACCTAATTTGCCAATCTCTTGGCCAAAAGCAATTATAGCTAATGTTTTATCTCTAGCCATCTATTAATACAATGAAATGTCATTTTGATCAACAATGACCTTATCTATTTGATTGACTATAGATTGTAGTAATCCAAAATGATTTGCTACTTTTAAAATAGTATCGAGTGTAGCATTTTTACCATTCTCGATGTTTTGAATGGTGGTGCTAGAGACATCAAGCACTTCCGCAAGTTCATCTCTAGATAGCTCATTTGATTTTCGAAGTGCCTTACACACCGCGCCGATCTTGACTTTTACATCTTTTATTGTAGTAATCTCCAACATATTATACCAATATAATGGTTAAATATAGGTATTTAAATTTATATTTACCATTATAATACCAAATAAATTATTTATAGAAATACTATTCTGAGCTTTATCGTATGAAAGTAGAGAGATTTAACTTCAATAAACTTTCAAAGCGATATTATGTAAATTAGGCAAACTATTTAAAAATTTTTCTAAATCCCTACTACCTTGTTGAATTACAATAATTTGTAGATGGCTTCGACATAACTAAAAAAGAAGAGTTATCATACCGATTATGATAACTCTTCTTTTAAAATTCAATTTTAATTTTCCCCTTGTAAATCAAAAAAAAATTAAAACTTTAAGTCCACTAAAATATCAAATTCATCATAAATTGCCTTGTCTTTTAAACCATCAAAAAAGCTTGCTGATCCGTACTTTACATTATACTCAGTGCGATCTATTTTTAAGGAAGCAGTTGCTTTAGTCCCGTAAACTGAAAAATCAAATGTTACGGGTTTCGTTACATCCTTAATGGTCAAATCGGCGGTAACTGAATATGTATTTTTTCCTTTAGGCGATACTGATTTAAAAGTTAATGTTGAAGTTGAAAATTTTTCTACGCCAAAAAAATCATCTGATTTTAAATGCCCCTCTAGCTTTCCTTTGTATTCTCCTTCTAAATCTGTTGATACCAAACTGGTCATATCTATAACGAATGATCCTCCGACCAATTTATCTCCATTAAATTCTAAAGCTCCAGATTTTATTGCAATAGTTCCTTCATGAAAACCAGTTACTTTATAACCTTTCCACTCTACTTTACTTTCTGAAGTGTTAATTTCTTTCTTTTCGCCATCAATTGAAGTAAACGATAATGCAAAAACAGCTACTGCTGCTATTGCCAATTTTTTGATTACATTTTTCATAATTTGTGTAATTAATAGTTAATAAAAATATTACTATTCATTAGACTTAAAAAAGTAATATAGTTTACAAAAAAAATGACAATCTAACTTAAAATTTTAGTCTCATTAATTATTGCACGATAAAAAACCCTGTATATCAAGGCTTTTTTCCATTTAATAATTAACGCAAAAATCAAATAATCAAGCTGTGAATAAATTATTGTAAATTAAAAATTCATAGTTTTAAAAAATTAAAATAATTTTCAACATTATTCAAGTACCCAGTTACCTTTCCTTTAAATTTTGACTCTTTTTTTTTGATAACCAAAATATTATCAAACCATTTCATCTATCATTTTATCTTTACCCTAAGCCCATAATTATTAGCCCAAAATTATCGTTCCCAATATTTCATGTTTAACTTGGGAAATGCTTATTGTTTTGATAACTAAAAATATATTTTGAACCCTTTAAATATGTCTCATTCTTGTTTAAATTTTAGCACAAACGACATACCAATAATTTGTAAAAAAATTATAGTCTAATTAACAAAAAAGAGCTCTCTGTAAAGGTGTAATGTTAAGGTTTTACTATTGTTTGCTATTAAACGTATAGTGTTTTACAGAATATTATAGTTTAGTTTTTTATAACTAACAACTTCAAAAAAATTAAACTTATGATTAAAAAAATTTCTATATTCTGCTTGCTCTTTTTATATGTTATAAGCACTTTAAATGCTCAAATTGTTACCGAATGTAAAGGTGTAGTTAATCCATCAAACAGATTGTGGCAAGACTACACTCAAAATTTAAATGCCCCTAAAAACTTACCAAATCCGATTCCTAAAAATATTAGTTACCCTGGATTAGTTAAAAAAATAATTAATCCCAATTTTGATGAATTAAAAAAAGCCATGGAGGAGCTTGCTGCAGATAAAGGTGGCGTAATTTCATTTAAAAACGTTGGCAACAAAAAAAACATCTCGTTCAAAGAAGCTATTGACATTTCAAATGCTCCTTCTAAACCTTGTGTAAGCATTTTAATTGAAGGGGATAATAAAATTACTTTTGATGGCAACAATACATCAAGCATGTTTGTGATTCGTAAAAGTGTCAAATTCATTGTTCAAAATGCTACTTTTCAAAATGGTAGACTTAAAAGAGCCATCATTCAAGATCGAAAAAATTTTAGAACTGGCGGAGGTGCTATCGAATCTAATTCAGGCGCTGCTGTACGTGTTTACAACTGTAAGTTTTTTAACAATGCTGTAGATGAATGGGACGATACCCCTGGTGGCAGATATGATGGTGTTGGCGAAAATCAAAATGGAGCCGCTATACGATTGAACTTTCATTCAACGGGGGAAGTCTATAAATGTACTTTTAGAGGGAACCAAGCTGTTACAGGAGGAGCTATTGGAGCAACATCCATCAATAAATTAACTATTATGGACAGTAGTTTCGAAAAGAATATTTCTACCGCTTACAATACCAAAAGCTCTACAAGACGAAGAATTGCCGAAGGTGCTGGGGCATTACGCGTGGACAGAACCGCAAAACCACTTGAAATTTACCGAACTAACTTTGAGGAAAATGCAGCTAACATTAAAGCATCTGTAATGGAGGTGTTTATACGTCCACTAAGAGCAAGAGGTGGTAGCGAAACTGGTCCTTTTCCTGGAGGTTCACAATATTCTTTAATCATTGACGGGTGTATTTTTAAAAACAACAAATATTACAATTTCAAAAATGCTAGAGATCCTGAAAGAGGGGATTTTTTCTCTGGATGCATTCTTTTTCACTCCGGTAATTTTAAAGGCCCGAAGATGAAAATTATCAATTCTCAATTTGTTGGAAATGAAGTAGCCGAATCAACTATTAGAACATTTTTAGAGTTTGAATTATCAAATAGCATATTTGCTAATACAAATTTTATTCGTTTAAAAGATAAAAACGGAAAATTTAGAACCACAGGGAAAGGCGCACTTATGCTTAGAGGTGAACCTAGAAAAGGTTTAATACAAAACTGTACCTTTTATAGTAATGAACCTAATCCTAATGATCCTACCAGATCTATTGCCAGTGACATCTTCTTTTTTAAAGGTACTGAGGATAAATACACCTTAAACAACAGCATTTTTTATCGAAAAAATAAACAAAATGCCATTCAGCAAGTAAGCCGTCCAATAAAAGGTAGAAATAACGTACAGTTTATTCCAGGGGCTAACATGTCTTCCTTTGGCAGCGTTTCAAAATCTAGAGTAAATACTAATAACCCGAATATTATACCAAACTCGATAATAGATATGTGTTTAGGCACAAATTCATTACCTGCAAATAGTGGCGGTTTGAAAGATTGTGGAAGTGAAACTACAACTCCGCCAGTTCCAACCGTTCCTGTTGTTATCACCCCTGTTGAAACTCCTACACCCACTGTTCCTACTACTCCTACCCCTGCAAACCCTATAAACAATTCCAATGCTCCAATAGGAAAAACAATTTGGTTAAAAGCTAATAATGGAAGTGCTGGATATGTAACTGCTGATTTGTCAGCTGCAAGAACTCCTTTAAGAGCTAACAGAAATCGAGTTGCCAGATGGGAACAATTCCGAGTTGAAGATGCTGGAAACGGCAAAGTACATTTGAGGGCATTAGCCAATAATAAATACGTACAAGCTCGAATAAATGAAGAAGGACAACTTATTACTAATTCCAATAACAAATTGGGTTGGGAAACATTTACCTGGGAAAACAGAGGAAATGGCAAAGTAGCCTTCAAAGCATTTAACAACAAATACGTACGAGCTCGATTGGCTATTGATACTAAAGAATTGGGAGCTGTTGCTAACGATGTTAAAGGATGGGAAACTTTTAGCTGGGCTGTAGTTGGCGGAGCAAAAAGCTCGGATATAACGACAATTAATTCAAAAGTTTTTGCCACTCCAAATCCAACTTATACCGCAAACAAAGTAATTTTAAACGGAGTTAAACAAACTGATACTGTTTCAATTTACAGTATAAATGGTCAACAATTTACCAACCTTAATCAACTGCAAGGCACAACTAATGAAGTTGATATTAGTAAATTACCTAATGGAATTTATTTTATAAAAGTTGGCGAAAAAACAATTAAATTGATAGTTAACTAAAGCTATTGCTGTATTTGAATTATTTAATTATGATTTTTAAAAAATTAAACAAAAAAGAACCGCTTTAAACGTATAATTCAAAAAATGTTAATTGTACAAACTTACTAGTTCTGCAAAAAAAGACTATCATAATTGATAGCTTTTTTTATAAATTTTATGAATAAGAATTACTTCACCTCTTCAAAATCTACATCTTCTACATCATTTGATGACCCATCTGCAGCTCCTGACGCATCAGCTTGAGGCTCTCCTGTTGGTGCGCCTTGTGCCCCACCTGCTTCAGCTTGAGCTTTATACATTTCTTCGCTAGCTGCTTTCCATGCCTCATTTATTTTATCTAAAGCTGGTGAAATTACTGCTAAATCTTTAGATTCATAAGCTTTTTTCAACTCTTCCAAAGCTGCTTCAATTGGTGCTTTTTTATCATCAGATAATTTTTCACCAAACTCTTTCAATTGCTTTTCTGTTTGGAAAATCATTCCATCAGCTTCATTCAATTTATCCGCAGTTTCTTTAGCTTGCTTGTCCGCTTCGGCATTTGCTTCAGCTTCTTGCTTCATTTTAGCAATTTCCTCTTCGGTTAAACCAGAAGATGCTTCAATTCGTATATCCTGAGATTTACCCGTAGCTTTATCTGTTGCAGAAACTTTAATAATACCATTCGCATCAATATCAAAAGTTACTTCAATTTGTGGAGTTCCTCTTTGTGCTGGTGGAATACCATCTAAATGGAAACGACCAATTGTTTTGTTATCCTGAGCCATTGGACGCTCTCCTTGCAGTACATGAATTTCAACACTTGGTTGATTATCTGCTGCTGTAGAGAATACCTGAGACTTTTTAGTAGGAATCGTAGTATTTGCTTCAATAAGCTTAGTCATTACATTACCCATAGTTTCAATTCCTAACGAAAGTGGGGTAACGTCTAATAATAATACATCCTTAACATCACCAGTTAAAACACCACCTTGGATTGCTGCTCCAATAGCCACAACCTCGTCTGGATTTACTCCTTTACTTGGTGCTTTTCCAAAGAATTTTTCAACAGCTTCTTGTACTGCTGGTATACGTGTTGATCCTCCTACTAATATAATTTCATCAATATCGCTTGTTGATAATCCTGCTGACTTTAAAGCAGACTGACAAGGCTCAATAGTGCGTTTTACTAAATCGTCAATTAACTGATCAAACTTAGCTTTTGTTAAACTACGTACTAAGTGTTTTGGTCCAGCAGCTGTTGCCGTAATGTAAGGCAAATTTATTTCAGTTGAAGCTGAAGATGATAATTCAATTTTAGCTTTTTCAGCCGCTTCTTTTAAACGTTGTAACGCCATTGGATCCTGACGTAAGTCCATATTTTCTTCGGACTTAAATTCATCAGCCAACCAGTCAATAATTTTTTGATCAACATCATCACCTCCTAAATGCGTGTCACCATCAGTAGCTAATACTTCAAATACACCGTCACCTAATTCCAAAATAGACACATCATGCGTTCCACCTCCAAAATCAAAAACAACTATTTTTTGATCTGTATCTTTTTTATCCAATCCGTAAGCTAAAGCTGCTGCTGTAGGTTCGTTAATAATACGCTCTACAGTTAAGCCTGCAATTTCACCTGCTTCCTTAGTAGCTTGACGCTGGGCATCATTAAAGTATGCAGGAACCGTAATTACCGCTCTGGATACATCTTGTCCTAAATAATCTTCAGCAGTCTTTTTCATTTTCTGAAGTGTCATTGCTGAAAGCTCTTGTGGCGAGTATAAACGACCATCAATATCCACACGTGGTGTGTCATTATCTCCTTTTACTACTTTATATGCTGAACGTTCTGCCTCTTTACTAGATTCAGAGTATTTATTACCCATAAATCTTTTGATTGATGAAATAGTTTTGGTAGGATTAGTTACCGCCTGACGCTTTGCAGGGTCACCCACCTTAATCTCTCCTCCTTCAACAAAAGCAATCACCGATGGCGTTGTTCTTTTTCCTTCTGCATTAGGAATTACCACTGGCTCGTTTCCTTCCATTACAGATACACAAGAGTTTGTAGTTCCTAAATCAATTCCAATAATTTTAGACATAAACTTGTATTTTATTATTTACTTATTTGTTTCAAATTTTATATTTTACCATAAGTCAATCATTATGCCACGTAAAATTTACTGACATGATGTCATAAAAACACTCACAAACTAAACTTGTAAACATATTCGAAACACAATGAGGTCTTATAATTTTTCTGAAGATAAATTACTGTTTTGGAATAATTCTCTTTCACTAGTTACTTTTAGTGCCGTTCCAATAGTATACTAGGTATAAATAGATTCAATCAAATGTGTTTTTTCAAATATTCAAATAACACTTCTTTGTTTGTTGTTAATTGTTAGTTTTAGATTGGGTTTTAACAAAAAAATTGGTTTAGGTAGTAGGGTATTTTGTCCCTAATGCGTTTTATACCTAAACACATTTGTAATGAAAAAACTTCTTAATGCTACTACTCTAGTAGCCATGCTTTTTTGCAACTTCATTTTTGCCCAAAAAAAACAACTTAAAAAAACAACAAAATCATAAAAATTGTTTGTTAAGTCATCATCTAAACAATACTAATCAACTGTTAGCTAAAACAGCTAACGAACAACGCATATATTTTGAATCAAATGATAACTTAAATACTTCTATTGAAACTCCTGAATTAATTTCTAACTTTAGATCTAAACCCTCTTTAATAAATTCGGTAATTATTAACGGTCAATTAAAAGGACTTGATGACGTATCGGTTACTGAAATATTATTTGAGGAAGATTCAATTGAAGGGAATGATACTTTTGATACAGCACAAGTACTTTCCTTTAAAGAAAATTCGAATTTAATTCAATCGACTAATGATGGAATTATTGGTGATGGTCCCACTTTTCTTGGTTTTGAAGATGGACATTCTGATTTTGATTTTTACGAAATTACTTTAGAAGAAGATGCATCTATTGAGATTTCATTAGAAAGTACAGCTATAATCCCTGATGAAGCATTGGAAGGGTTTCCTGTTTTTTTTATAGTTTCCTTGGAAAACGAAGAAATTTTATTTGAATCGCCTTTAATAGATTCCGAATTTAGTTACATATTTACTCCTGAGGAAGCAGGTACATTTTACATTGTTGTAAGTGACGAAGGTGCACTGCCTGAATTTGAAGATTTAATTTCTCCTCCTGACGAAAGACTACTTCTTGAAGGTTACTCAACATATAAATTACAAATTTAAAAAAAGTTTTTTGATGTTGATCACTTTTCAATGAATTTTAATAAAGGTGACGTAATTTCATTAAGTTCCGATACCAGTAGTATAGAATCATTGTCATTATTTTTACCTAACGGAGATAAAGCTATTGAAACTAACAATTTAATGCGTTTTTCACCTGATAATGTAATTACAAATTCGCCAGTTACTTTTCCTACTAATAACTTTTTAACTTACAATATTCCTGAAAACGGAGAGTATATTATTCAAATTAATTTAGAAAATCAATCTACTGATACTAATGGCAACTATGATTTGAATGTAGTAGCTTCCAGACCTGGTTACGAAATTAAACCTGGCACAAAAAGTATTATTTATCTTGATTTTAGTGGTGAAAAAATAGATACTGAAATTTTTAAAATGTTGAGTCCTTCTGCTAGAGAATTATTTGACATTCCTACAGATACTTCATTTGAGTTTAAAGGATTGGAACATTTTTTACAAGAGTTTGAAATAGAAAATTCAAAAAATAATCTAACAAAATTAGCGTACAAAATTACAAATCAAGTAAAAAAGCAGTTCAATAATGCCAATTTAGCTGTACCTAATCCCGACTTTAATGTTACTTTCATTTCTGATTTTGGAAATCCTTTTTTAGGGAAATATATTCCAAAACTACTTGATAAATTTAATATTGACTACAATACTGTTTTTATCGGTGGAGTAGACAATGATATTCAGGTTAACGATGTGAGCCGCTTATTTAATTTTGCTCTGGGATTTACATTTGACTACGACCCAGGTAATTTTAGCAATACGGACACCGCATTTATTTCAATAAATGCATTGTTAAATAGAGATAGTATAGGAAATACTATCCAAGAAGTTGAATTGGCTGAAAATGCTATTTTTGAAGATTTTTTAGCATTAAATTTTGCTACCACAATATCTCATGAAATAGGACATTTCCTAGGGCTACTCCATACCCGACCTAACTCATCTACATTTAGTATCATGGATGTTTCCGCTAGTTTTAAAAGATCAGCTGGCGTAATTAACGAGCAACAATTTGGTGATCCAGCCAATGTTTTCCCAAGTTTCGAACCAGGAATTTTTGTTGCAAATGAAAGTACTCAAGGCACTAATTTGGTAGACTTCAACTTAACTTCGGTACTAGGTTTCAAAAAACCTAATACAGGCGCTAAATTGGTGCTGGATGAACAAGGCAATGCCATTCAAGAAATTGAACAAATGGAGCAAAAATTAGTAACTTCCCTTGATAACAGTTCACTTTCAAGCGATTTTACAATTTATACGGACATAAGAGCTTTAAATAAAACAATTAATATTAGTTTTAATCAAAATATTGAAGGTGATATTAATGTGGCATTTTATGATATGAAAGGTTCCAGAGTATTTCAAAAGGCCTACACTAACAGAAATACTATTTCAATAATTCCTTCTTCCTTTGGAATTATTGGAGGAGCTTATGTGTGTAGGGTAATTTCAGAAAATAAAATACGTACTGAAAAATTAATTATTGAATAGCTAATTTTATTTTAATAGTTATATAGCTGCACCCGTATTTTGCCAATTAATTTTAGCAAATACGGGTTTTTAATTATTAAATATAAAATTTAATATCTAAAAATAAAAAATTAAATTAGCCCTATAACTCAATATGAATGACAAAAAAAATACTGATTTTTGGCGGAAGCGGTTTTTTAGGAAATGCGCTCTACAAAGAATTAAATTCGTATTTTGACACCTACGCCACATTTAATACCCACAATAATTTTTTTGAAAAAAATCAAAAATTTTATGCTTTTAATTTTGAAACAGAACCCGTAGATATTCTTTTAAGCACTTTAAAGCCTGATGTCATAGTTTCCTGTATGCGTGGTAATTTTAATTCGCAAGTTCAATTTCATTTTGAACTTATCAATTGGATCAAATCTAATAAATGCAAGCTAATTTTTTTAAGCAGTTCCAATGTATTTGATAGCTTTCACCATTACCCTTCATATGAATACGATAAAACTTTTAGTGAAAGTTTGTACGGTCGATTTAAAATTAAAATTGAAAATGCACTACTCCGGTTACCTACACATAAATATGTAATTGCACGTTTACCCATGATTTTTGGTCATGGCTCCCCAAGAATTCAAGAATTAAAACAGCTACACCATCTAAAAGCCTCTATTGAAGTTTTTCCAAATGTAATACTGAACGCTACAACCGTATCCAAATTTACTCAACAATTACATTATATTATTAATAGAAATCGAAAAGGAGTATTTCATTTAGGAAGCGAAAACCTGATACATCATTTTGATTTAATTAAGGAAATCACTCAAGAATTGAGTCTGAAAGATTGTATTTACAAACAGGTATACAATTCTAATAATGACAGGTATCTGGCAGTTCTTCCAAAAGATAATCTTTTGCCCAAATACCTACAATTTACTATTGATGATGTTGTTAAAGGTAGCTTAAAAATTTAAATCTTATACTACCATTTCTCCTACCCGATTAGCTATTACATTTAGTTTTTTATTGATACGGCTAAAAATTAAATTTTAATATTGTAAAATTCAAATTAAATTAGAGTAACACAAACTAATCAAAATGATAAAAACGGCATTGATTACTGGAGCCAGTAGTGGTATAGGAAAAGAACTTGCATTTATACATGCTGAAAATAAAGGAGACTTAGTAATAGTTGCTCGTAACGAAGAAAAACTATTAGATTTAAAAACTACACTAAAAGAAACTTACGGAATAAATGTGCTTGTTATTGTTAAAGATCTAACAAAACCAAATGCCCCCCAGCAGGTATATAATGAAGTTAAAAGTGCTGGTTTTCAGATTGATTATCTAATTAATAATGCGGGCTTTGGGGGCGTAGGTGAATTTTATAAAAGAAATTTAGCTCAAGAAATGGAAATGATACAATTAAATGTAATGGCTTTAACCGCTTTAACACATTTGTTTTTACAAAATTTTATACAATTAAATCAAGGAAAAATTTTAAATGCATCCTCTACTGCCAGTCTAATGGCTGGTTCTATGCAAGCAGTTTATTTTGCAACAAAAGCTTATGTAACTTCTTTTAGTAATGCTTTAGCAGAAGAGTTGAAAGGCACTAATGTAACTGTTACTAATTTAATGCCTGGTGCTACTGATACAGAGTTTGCAAAAACATCAGGCATGGATAAAACTTCTTTGTTTGATAATACTGCAACTGCAAAATCAGTGGCTACTGATGGTTACCAAGCCATGCTTTACGGAAAACTAGATGTTATTACCGGACTCACATTTTCACAAAAATTACTGATGGCACTAGTACCCTTCATACCAAAAAAAATGATGCTTAAGCAAATTAAAGAAATGCAGACTGATAAGAAATAACGATTTTTATAGTAAAACCACCCATTAAAATAGTTCTTTTTAATTGATAATAAAATAATTAAATATATAAATATACCGAATTAAAGTGCACCTTTAGAAATTCTACGTCAACATAATAATGAATTTATAGGTAATAAAAGCTATTTTTAATTTTTACATAGACTAACAGAATACGTGAACCAGTGAATATGATAAAATGTTTATCTTTAAATAATATCATTACTTTTTATAGTGTACTGTAAATCGCCAATATGAAATTGCACCTAACAATAGCGCTCCTGCAATAGTATAATACACAAAAGTTGGGGTTATTACTTGATCACCACTGGCATAGGAATGCAGCCCTGATAGATAAAAATTAACCCCAAAGTAGGTCATCAAAATACTTGCAATAGCAATCATAGATATAAAATTGTAAGTCCATTTTCCTCGTAAGCCAGGCACCAAACGCATGTGTATAACAAAAGCATAAACCATAATACTAATCAAAGCCCAGGTTTCTTTAGGATCCCAACCCCAGTATCGCCCCCAACTTTCATTAGCCCACTGACCACCTAAAAAGTTTCCAATAGTAAGCATGACTAAACCAATGGTCAGCGACATTTCATTAACCACAGTGAGTTCTCTGATATTTAATTTCATCTTTTTCTTATTGGAATTTGTGGTTAAAATCATCAACAATAAAGCTACAGCTCCCAAAATAGCCCCTAAAATAAAAGGCCCGTAACTAGCTACTATAACAGCTACGTGTATCATTAACCAATACGAATTTAACACAGGCTGCAAATTTGCTACTTCAGGATCCATCCAATTCATGTGAGCTACCCAAAGTATAATTGCCGCAACAAAAGCTGTTGCTCCTACGGTTAAATCACTTTTTCGACCTAAAGCAATACCAAAAAATACAGTTGCCCAGCCCACATAAATCATAGATTCGTAAGCATCACTCCAAGGTGCATGTCCAGACACGTACCATCGGGCAATAAGACCAGCTGTATGTAACAAAAACAACAATACAATACTGTATTTGCTAATATTTACCAAAACACGAACTACTTTACCCGAATTAAAAATTTGAACTATCGTAAAAATGATCATTAGTAACCCTGCAAAGGCATAATACCTGTATAGCTTTCTAAATATATCATATTTATTGTATGCAATTTCGGTTTGTATTTTTTTATCGGAAGGCAATACTTCGCTTCCATATTTTTTTTGGAAGTTTCTAATGCTGGTCAAATACTTATCTGGTTTGGAATAGTCTCCTGTTTTTCTAGCTTCAACCAAAGCAGATTTATAAATAGGAAGAATTTGACGTGTATAGACCGAATCAATTCCAGAAAATTTTGATTCATTTAGCATTGGTGGTGAAACCCATTTGTTATTGTCATCTTCAGGTAGTGGAAAAACACGCATAACACTTCCACTTAGTGCTGCATTTAATAAATAAAACTTTTCATGGGTTTTAATAAAATCTTTTTCAAACTGATTGGGCGTGTTTGTACTAGTAGCTGCATCCAAATATGGAGCTAATTTGTAACTACCATCTTTTTCAAAAAGATCTACCAAGGCAATTCTGCTAGCACTTTTAGGAACCCCTATAATTTTACGAATACTATCATTTTTCCAATCAATGTAAATTAAGGGTACATTGTACCAAACTATTGGATTTTCTTGCATGGAAATAAACACCTGATCGCTATTCAAACCTTCGTACTTAGTACGTTTGCTCAATTTTCGCAATAATTCGGATGCAAAAGTATTTACAGGCTTCATACGTCCACTTTCATCCTGAATAACAATAGCTCCAAACTTTTCCGCATGTGCCTTACTTACAGCATTAGCTTTTATTAATGAATCCAATTGTTTTTTTGTTGGTCTTAACGGTTCATTACTATCAGGTAATACGGATTGCGCTTTCGCAGAAGAAAAGTTTAATAATCCGCAAATCAAAAGCAAGCTCAAAGCAGCTTTTTTAAGTTTAATGTCACTCAACATTTTTTCCAAATCTTTAAAACGTGATCCTTTTAAAAATAAAATAGCCATTAAACCGATATACAATAAAGAGTATCCTAAATACGTCAACCAGCTCCCCCAAAAATCATGATTTACTGAAAGTACCGTTCCTTTTTCATCTGGAGGAAAGCTCGCCTGAAAAAAACGATACCCTTTGTGGTCAAGTACATTATTCATAAAAATTTCTTTAGGAGTTGCATTTCCATCTTCCACTAAATCAACTTTACTTTTATAGGAAGCATATCCTTTTTCGGTTCCTGGATATTTAGTAGCAATAAAATCTTTCAATTTTATAGCAAATGGCAGTTCCATTTCTTGCGATCCAAAGCGTAATGAAAGTTCCAAACCGCCCATTTTAATTTGCTTATAATCATTTACAAAACCCTTACCTCCCAAAAGCTTTAAACGCTTAGTTTCATTTTTAGTAGTAACATCAACAATCAAGGCGTTTTGTTGCCCTTTCTCTTTTATTTTGGTTGGAATCACATCATAATTCCCTTTAACTGGTGGCTCAGGTATTACAAATTGCGTCCCCGCCATTTGATACAAGGAACGCAATTGCAACTCTTGCACGCTATCCTTTACTACCTTACCTTGCAGTTGATCAGCCATGCGCATAAACGTTCCCTCAAAAGGAGCATAAATACTGTAATTTCCCTTATCATAAGTAATATTAATGGCACCCTCCGTAGGTTTATTAAAAGCATATAAAATATTATGAATATTACTTACCTCGCCAGCTTTTAAAAAATGTTCGTGTCGTTTACCTTCACCTGCTTCAACTAATTTTAGGTGTAACGCGCCATCATCACTAGGCACTAAACCTAGCTCTGCTCCTTCAACAAAGTCTACATAATTAATTAGTACTGGCTGTTTGTTAAAATCGGTAGCTACAGTAAAATCATTATTTGTTGGTGCGGCAAGCTCCAACGGGGTGTTTACTTTTCGTTGTTTTAATTCTCCGTTGTAATCGCCAACCATTAAAAGTTGTAAATACGTTTTTTCAGAAAGAAACTTGTTTGTAGTTTCCCCTTCATTAATAGGCATAATTCCCTCATAACTGATATATCTTGTTACAAATGCTCCGAGCAATATAAAAATGAATGATAAATGGAGTAGTAATGTAGGCCATTTTTCACGTTTGTGTAATCGGTATCTAAAAATATTTCCAAAAAAATTAATTAAAAATATCCCCATTATAGCTTCAAACCACCAGGTATTGTACACCCAAATCCGAGCAGCAGGAGTTCCGTAATCATTTTCTAAAAATGTACCTATTGCCATTGAGGTAGCAAACACTAAAAAAAGGATTGCCATTAATCGCGTTGAGAAAAGAACATTAGCAATTTTTTTAAAAACCATATACTATATTTATCGTCACATTATGGACATTATTATTTAGAAGTTTCTAAATTGGATGCAAATTTACGAACTGAAGTATTGTTTTGCTACAAAACCAATACATATTTAAAAGAACATTTGTTAGTATTTTTATAATACTTCTTTATTTTTAACGTATGATTAAAGTTGTTATTTTGGGCGCAGGAAATTTAGCTACGCATTTATGTATTGCATTAGAAAAACACACCAAAATTTTATTATTACAAAACTTTAACAGGAAAGGTGAAAAAATTTTAAATTGTGGAGTTCCTGTAACCAATAATCCTGACGAAATTACTGATGCCGACCTGTATATTTTTGCAATCAGTGATAATGCTTTACTAGATATAAATAATAATTTTAGCCATTTGAAAGGGCTCGTTGTACATACTTCAGGTAGCACACCTATGGACGTGCTTTCTAATTTTAACAGAAAAGGAGTGTTTTACCCTGCTCAAAGTTTTAATAAACATTTACCCGTTTCTTTCGATACTATCCCGATTGCAGTAGAAGCTTCTAACAAAAGTGATCAACAAATTTTACTGAAACTTGCTCATAGTATTTCCACAACTGTGTACGTATTAAATTCCGAACAAAGAAACGCTTTACATGTTGCCGCTGTTTTTGCTAACAACTTTAGTAATTTTATGTACATTCAGGCAGAAGAAATTTGTAAGGATAGTGGTATCGATTTTACTATTTTAAAACCCCTAATAAATGAAACAATTGCCAAATTAGCCAACAATAGCCCACGTAACGTACAAACGGGACCAGCGGTTAGAAAAGACAATAAAACAATTGAAAGACATATCACAACACTTACCGATCAAAAAAAAATAAAATTATATCAACTGCTTACCACAGCGATACAAAACTATTATGAGTAAAAGTTATAAAGAATATTTGAATGAAATTACCACGTTTATGTTTGATGTGGATGGTGTATATACAGACGGATCATTATTAATTGATCATAATGGAAACCTACTACGTAGTATGAATACTAAAGATGGATATGCTACAAAAGTAGCCTTGGACAAAGGATATAACGTTTGTATTATTTCTGGAGGCAAAAATGAAGCGGTAAAAAGTAGATTTGAAGGCTTGGGCGTTAAAAGTGTTTACCTTGGTGCGGGCGATAAAATTAAGTGCTACGATGAATATTTGAAAGCTAATAACGTTAAGCCAGAACAAGTGCTATACATGGGCGATGATTTACCCGATTTACCCGTAATGAACCGTATTGGGTTACCAACTTGTCCTCAAGATGCTGTAGCCGAAGTGAAAGCTGCCTCCAAATACATTTCGCACATTAATGGTGGTAAAGGCTGTGTGCGTGATGTTATTGAACAAGTACTTAAGGTACAAGGTAAATGGCCCACGGATGACGAACGTACGATTACTAGTGCTTAATTTTAATAGGTTAAGGGTTAAGGGTTAAGGGTTAAGGGTTAAGGGTTAAGGGTTAAGGGTTAAGGCACAACAAATCTATAATCTAAGTTCGTATACTTCCTTAAATCTTTTTTAACAAATTAATCAAATCATCACCGAACAACGAACAACGAACAACGAACAACTAAACTATAAAAATGCCAGAAATAAGCGATAGCCAGCTTTATAAAAATTTAAAAGAATACTTTGGGTATAGTGAGTTCAGACAGCAACAAAAGGAAATAATAACTGCTATTTTTAAAGGAAATGACAACTTGGTAATAATGCCTACTGGAGGTGGAAAATCAATTTGCTATCAATTACCTGCTACCTTACTCAATGGACTTACTTTAGTTATTTCGCCATTAATTGCTTTAATGAAAGATCAAGTGGATGGATTGCGTGCAAATGGTATTGGTGCTGCTTTTATAAATAGCAGTCAGGCTGCAGAAGATCAACATGCTATTTTTAATGCTATTTTAACAAATGAAATTAAGTTACTTTACGTGGCTCCTGAAAGTCTATCGCAACTTGAAGGTATTTTAAATCAAACTACTTTAAGTTTGATTGCTATAGATGAGGCACATTGTATTTCAGCATGGGGACATGATTTTAGACCGGCATATACCCAGTTAGGATTTTTAAAAAATAGGTTTCCGCATACACCGATAATAGCTTTAACAGCAACGGCTGACAAAGCCACGCGCGAGGATATTTCAAAACAATTAAATTTAAATCATCCCACCTTACATTTAAGCTCTTTTGACCGCCCAAATTTAAGTTTGTCCGTAAGGCCAGGTATTGATCGCGTTAAAAAAATTCTGGAGTTTGTGGATGATCATCCCAATGACAGTGGTATTATTTACTGCTTGAGCAGAAAAACAACTGAAAACTTAGCCGAAAAGTTAGATAGTGCTGGTTTTAAGGCAAAAGCCTATCATGCTGGTTTGGGACATCACGTTAGAGAACAAGTACAAAATGAATTTATAAATGACCAATTGCAAATTGTTTGTGCTACAGTAGCATTTGGAATGGGTATTGATAAATCTAATGTCCGCTGGGTTATTCATTACAACTTGCCTAAAAATATTGAAGGTTATTATCAGGAAATTGGTCGTGCAGGAAGGGATGGTGTACCTTCAGAAACTATTCTATTTCATAGTTATGCCGATGTAGTACAATTGCAACAATTTGCCACAAAATCAGGAAATACCGAAGTACAACTAGCCAAGTTAGATCGTATGCAACAATACGCCGACGCGCTAAGCTGCCGCCGTAAAGTACTTTTGAGCTATTTTGGCGAACTCCCCGAAAAAGACTGTGGTAATTGTGACGTATGCAAACACCCTCCTACTTTTTTTGACGGCACTATTTTAGCTCAAAAAGCATTATCAACTATTGCACGTGTTAAACAAAACGAACCCCTGGCAACTATTATTGATATTTTACGTGGGGCTCAAAATGCAACTATTTTAGATAAAGGTTTTACTCAAATTTCAACTTACGGCATTGGAAATGACGTTTCTTGGAAACATTGGCAACAATATATTATTCAATTAATTAATCAGGGAGCTATTGAAATTGCTTTTCACGAAAAAAATCATTTGAAATTAACTCCCATTGCAAAAAAAATACTGTTTGAAAAGCAAACTGTTAATTTAGCTAAAATCATCGAAAAAGCTGCATTGAAAACAGCTGCTAAAAAAGAAATTAGCGTTAAAAAGAGTACTGATTTATTTGAACGTTTACGCTTGCTTCGTTTAAAATTATCAAGAGAAGAAGAAATTCCTGCCTATCAAATCTTCAGCGATGCTTCATTGAAAGAAATGGAACAAGCTAGACCAATGACGGATGATGAATTTATTCAAATTAGTGGCGTTGGAAAAAAGAAGATGCAAGACTATGGACACGACTTTATTTCTGAAATAATTGCATTTCATAAAGAAAAAAATACTTCAAAAAAAGCTAAAAAAGAACCTACATATATTACTTCTGCAAACTTATTTAAAAATGGATTAAGCATAGCTGATATTGTATTGGAACGTAAAATTGCAGAAACCACAATTCTTTCGCATTTATGCAAAGCTTATGAAATGGATAAATCAATCGCGCTAGAAAAATTAATTGACCCAGTGGACTTAAAAGCCATCGAAAAAGCAAAAACAGCATTGGAGAATCCAAATGCGCTACGCCCCTATTTTGAATATTTTAAAGAAGAAATGCCTTATAGTACCATCCGTATTGGACTTGCCATTTTAAGCAATTAATTTTTTAGGGTAAAACTTACAATAAGTGTTTTAGTTATGTCGAAACTAATTTTGATGTAAAACAAAACATGTAATAAAATGAAAAGAAAATTATTGCTTATTCTTTTTTTAGGCGCAAGCTTAATGGCTAATTCGCAAAATGTAAGTGTTGAAAATTCACAATTTGGCGTACAAGCTATTATAATTTCTATTTATGCGCAGTATGAAAAAAAACTTACTAATTTGGTTACCTTAAGGGGAGAAATTGGACTGGAACCTGGTATTACCGCTGAAAGTGACGTTGATTCAAGAAGATTGTTTTTATCCCCAGTACTAAATCTTGAATCAAGATGGTATTATAATTTAAATAAAAGACTTAAAAAATCTAAACGAATTGATCTTAATTCTGGAAATTTTGTTTCATTAAGAACGAGTTATCACCCTGGTTGGTTTGCTATTTCAAGAAGTAATATTCCAATTAATGTTATTAGCGATATTGTTATTAATCCATATTGGGGAATTAGAAGAAATTTAGGAAAAAAATTTAATTACGAAGTGGGAGCTGGTGTAGCTTTTGTTAGTAGGTTAGAAGAATTTTCGTCCAGATCAATTAAAAATAATTTTTTTATTGCTGACTTACATCTAAGAATAGGATATACGTTTTAATGATAAATACTTGTTGTGCATTTAGAAACTTAAATTTTTAAAATGTAAGTTCGAATGCTTTTGAGGCACGAAAAAGTGTATCGAGAACTATTTCTAATTCAAAATTCTTATTCTCGGTACGATTTTTCTCCATTTTATTCCAAAAAATCACTACCATTGACAGAATTTTGCTCCAAATGCACAACAGGTAATAAATATAAATTTCGTAAAACAAAAGTAACTTTTATAGGTATAACCAAAATGCCAAACCCTTACTGTTCGTAAGGGTTTTGTTATTAATTATTATAATGATGATATCAACTGTTGTACTAGTGCTTACTTTAAATTACTCAAATAAAAAAAGATAAATTTTGTTTGGACACAAAAGTAAATATGAGCCTAGCCATAGCTACAGTATTGCTTCATTTTGAACTGTTAAGCAAAAAAATCATGAAATTTTTACAATTTATCCAAAAATAGCAAAAGCGCTTTTTTAATTTTAGATTTAACTCTAATAATCGAAACCAATCTAAAAATCGACTTAATATTATAGTTTTGTTTTGACTTTAATTGAAAAATGATAAACAAAATAGCTATTAGAATGAAATTTCCTAGAATCATCAATAAATTAGATGCTCTAAAAAATTTAAAATTCACATTAAGTAAACCACTATTCTTTAACAAAAAAACGCCTGTTGATACTTATCAATCATCGCAAAACATGGTTGGTAATCAACATTTAATTGCTCTGAATTATCTGAACGATTATAATGTAAATCTAGGTTTAGATAACACAATTACTACAAATGTATTTATTATAGTTAAGAGTAATGAAAGAGTGTGTATTAAACGCAATAGAGTTTCTAAGGAATGTTCTCAAATAAATTACAATGAAAAAAAAATATAATAAAGCAACTCATTATGCTTCAGTATTTTTTTTAAAAGATTCTAAAACTATTTACAGTTAATCATTTATAACTATATAAAATTATGTGCTACCACATTAGTCAAACCAAATCTCTTTCGGAATTAGAAGAAATATATAATGTGCGCCGAAGTAATATTTTTGCCATAGGCAAACACGCAATCCATGGTTTATACTTAGATGGTTTTAAGCATCCCGAACTTGCGATATTGACCCAAGAAAAACCAAAGGAGTTGTATCCTGCAAAATGGGGATTAATTCCAAAAAATATTATTGCCGCAATGCAAAAAAAATATTATTTAAAAATTAAAGGAGATTCCCTTAATGCCAAAAGCGAAAATATATTTGACTACCCACTTTATTCAAATTCTATATATACTAAACGCTGTATTATTCCAATTACTGGGTTTATTGGACTACATCATTTGAATAATGAAATTTACCCTCATTTTATAGAAAGATATGACCAATCAACTATTTCAATTGCTGGAATTTATAGTGTTAGTGACAATACAGTTAGCTTTACAATGTTGACTAAAAATGCCAATTCTTTTATGGCGAGGATTCATAATAAAGCGCAAAGACAACTAGTTATGCTGGATGGTAGTTTTGAAAAAGATTGGCTTTCCAAAAATTTAAACGACAAACAAATTATGGAAATTATCAATAGTAATTACAATGATAATGAGCTAAAATCATATACAATCAGTAAAAAAATATTTGAACCAAAACACACCGCTAAAAATAGGGAAACAGTGCTGAAACCTGTAATTTATTCTGAATTGGAAAATCAATTATTTTAGTTTGTTCATAAAACTGTTTTAAAGTCATTTTTGCAACATAAATATAGCATTAGCTAAAATAAAATTGCAAAAAATTAAATAAAATCACAACCACCATTCACTTTTATTTCAATATTTAAGTTTTAAAAAACATATCATGAAGCTAGTTAAATCATTATCATTTCTCTTATGGATAAATTTATTAGTAACAATTCAGGCTCAAGCGCAACATATTAATAATAAGAAAAATGAAATTATTGAAGTTGCTACATTTAAGGGGCAACAAGTAACTGGTGTTAGTATATCTGCAAAAGGTAGGCTGTTTGTAAACTTTCCAAGGTGGAGAAAAGGGGTTGCCAATTCCGTAATTGAAATTACTGAGGATAAAAAACAAATTAGTTATCCCGATAAGGAGTGGAATTCTTGGGAAATTGGACTTCCAATTAAGCAGCAACAATTTGTAGCTGTTCAGTCTGTTTTAGCTCACAAAGGAAAGTTATATGTATTGGATACCCGAAACCCTAAATTTCAGAAAGTTTTGGATGCTCCCAGAGTATTTGTATTTGATTTAGAAACAAATATTCATTTGAAAACTTATATTTTCACTAACGGCAGTTACAAACAAAACTCTTACATTAACGATTTACGCGTTGATACTGCTAAAAACAAAATTTACTTTACCGATTCAGGAGTATCAGGACTTGTTGTTTTAAACATGATTTCAGGTACAAGTACACGAATTTTAGACCAGCATTATTCCACAAAAGCTGAACAAAATTACCTTACCTTCGGCACAAAAAAATGGAAAAACACTGTACATTCTGACGGTATTGCTTTAAGTAATGATAAAACAAAATTATTTTATCATGCCCTTACTGCGTATAGCTTGTATTCAATTGATACGGATCAGTTAACTACAAATCCTGAAAAAAGTGTAGTTTTTGAAACTAAAACCGCTGCTCCCGATGGTATGATTTTTGACAACAGCGGAAACTTGTATTTTGCTGATTTGGAGCATCACAAAATTCAATACAGAAAGCCTAACGGAAGCATTTGTACTTTAGCTGAAAGTGATCAAATTAAGTGGGCAGATACTTTTAGCATTTACAATGGATACCTATACTTTACAAATTCCAGAATACACGAAGTTGAAGAATCTGTAGCTAACATGACTTTTAGTTTAAATAAAATAAAATTACCCTAAAAAATTAGTGTATTTTTAGGAAGCACTGTACATGCTATACGCTTAATCGAATTAGGACATTTGATAATATTTCTAACTTTGTTCCAAAGCTTTTTCAAACTTACGTTGAAAAACTTTAACAAAATCTAAATTAAAACTTCATTTACTTTTTAAAATTTTCAATTTGGTTTTTTAAAGCAAAATAATATAAAGTTGATTTTACATTCGATTGACATTGCTAGCTTTTATTGCTTGCTACTTATAAAATTCATCAAAAAGCTTGATTATAAAACAATGATCATTTGTCCCACACATTTCTCTAATACTGTGCATTGACAACATCGGATTACCAACATCAATGGTAGGTATTCCTATTCTGGCAGCAACCATAGGTCCTATAGTAGAACCGCACCCTATATCATTCCTACTACAAAAATTCTGATATGGAATAGCTGCTTTATGACACCATTGTTTAAATTTTGCTATTGAAAATGCATCTGTAGCATAACGCATATTTGCATTACTTTTTATTACTGGACCCGCTCCTATACGTGGTTTATGGCTAGTATCATGTTTATCTGAATAACTAGGATGTATGGCATGCGCCATATCTGCCGATATAAAAAATGAACGAGCAATAGCTTGATAAAAACCTTCGTCATTAGTTGCTAAAAAATGGTGAATACGTTTTAAAGTACCCTCTAAAAAATTTGATCCTGCTCCGTTTTGAGAGGTGGAACCAATTTCTTCATGCTGAAAATAAACAGCCATTTGAATTTCATTAGCAGGAATATCTGAATTCATTATGGCTTCAAAAGAAGCATGCACACTTGCCAAATTATCTAATCTAGGGGCATAAATAAATTCATCATAAAAACCTCCAAAACTAGATTTTTCTGCATCAAATAGAAATAAATCCCAGCTTAAAATTATTCCCTCAATATCCGCTGCTTCTTTCAACCAATCTTCAAAATTAATTGCTCCTCCAAGTCCAATTATTGGAAACATATGTTCTTGTGGATTTGGTGTAAACCCTTGTTTGTTTACGTCCCTATCTAAGTGAATAGCCAATCGTGGTATCCGTAATTTTTTGGTTACTGTAACAATATGCTGTTTTAATACACCTGCTTTATCTTCAACAACTACATTCCCTCCAAAATAAAGGTCTTTATCAAACCAACTACTAAGTAATACTCCACCATAAACTTCAATATTTAGTAAATGATATCCCTCCTTGGTAGCAATTGGATTGTTTTTAATTTTTAAACAAGGGGAATCAGTATGTGCACCTATTATTTTATATGAATAGTCTTTGGTCCACTGTTTTGGGGTTTTAAATATAATAATGGAACCATTTGCTCTAGTTACAAAATACTTTTTTGCTTCAGTTAAAAGCCATGCATCTTGCTCATTAAGTTCTTGGTAATTTTGTGCTAACAGTTCTTTTTTAAGATGATCAACTACATGAAATGAAGTTGGATTAGCATCAATAAAATTTAACAGGTTTTTAGTGTAAGACATTAAGGTATTTTTAGAATCCTAAATATACTTAATTCGTCCAAGTTGCCTATCGTTTCCAAGCCATTTATTACTACAAATATGTACCTCTTGAATTAATTCCTTACTTACCAAAAGATAGTTAATACTGGTTTTGGTTTTGAATTACTCAAATATAAATTTGGTCTTTTCTGTTTGGACGTGAAAGAAAATATAAGCATAACCTCTACTGGAGTAACTACTTTTGTTGGTCTTTATCAGAAGATAATTTTATCAAGAATAAGGACAATTTTACAATTAGTGATAGCGCCGTAAAATTTTATTTTAATGAATGTACTATATGTCCTCAATTTACAGGAGAATATGCTATTGAAATTCCTTTAGCTGAAATAAAAACCTTTATCTTGTATAAGAACATTCTTAAAAGTTAAGCTGTTGTTCTTTTTTAACCAACAAACGATATTAAAATTTTAAAATATGAAACTGAAAATAGAAACATTCATGCAAGAGGTTAGAGCAAGAAATTCGCACGAACCTGAATTTTTACAGGCCGTGCAAGAAGTTGCCGAAACCGTAATACCATACATAGCATCTAAAGAAATCTATAATGGGAAAAATATTTTGCTAAGAATGGTGGAACCCGAAAGAGCCATTTCATTCAGAGTCCCTTGGATTAATGATTCGGGTGAAATTTGTGTGAATCGTGGCTATCGTATTCAAATGAATTCGGCTATTGGTCCTTATAAAGGAGGGTTGCGTTTCCATCCTTCGGTAAACATGAGTATTTTGAAATTTCTTGCTTTTGAACAAGTATTTAAAAATAGCCTAACTACCCTACCTATGGGCGGTGGTAAAGGCGGGGCGGATTTTGACCCCAAAGGGAAATCAGATGGTGAAATTATGAGATTTTGCCACAGTTTTATGGGGGAACTGTGCAGACATATAGGTCCTAATACCGATGTTCCAGCTGGCGATATTGGTGTTGGCAGTAGAGAAATAGGTTTTTTATTTGGCATGTACAGAAAAATAAGAAATGAATTTACAGGTGTGCTTACCGGTAAAGGTTTAAGTTGGGGAGGTTCAGTTATTAGGCCTGAAGCCACCGGATATGGTACCGTTTATTTTGCTTCGAACATGCTAGCTACCAAAAAAGATACCATAAAAGGAAAAATTATTTCCATTTCTGGTTCGGGTAATGTAGCGCAGTATGCTGCTGAAAAAGCCAATCAGCTTGGCGCAAAAGTAGTAACACTTTCCGATTCATCAGGATTCATTTATGATAGTGATGGAATTGATTCGGATAAACTAGCATTTGTTATGAAATTGAAAAACGAGGAACGCGGAAGGATTGATGCCTACATAAAAGCTTATCCAAACGCTACATTCCATGCCAACGAAACACCTTGGAATATTCCCTGCGATATTGCGTTACCTTGTGCTACACAAAATGAATTAGATGATGTAGCTGCCGAAAATTTATTAAAAAATGGATGTATTTGCGTTTGTGAAGGGGCTAATATGCCTACAACACCTAAAGCAATTGCTCTTTTCCATAAAGCTGAAATTTTATTTGCCCCAGGGAAAGCTTCAAATGCAGGCGGTGTAGCCACATCTGGTTTAGAAATGACTCAAAATTCTTTACGTTACCACTGGTCTCGCAAAGAGGTTGATGAAAAATTACAAGAGATCATGGAAAATATTCATTCCGCATGCATCACTTACGGAACTAATGAAAATGGCTACGTAGATTATGTAAAAGGAGCTAATATTGCTGGCTTTGTCAAGGTAGCCGATGCTATGATTGCCCAAGGTGTTGTATAAATTTTGTAAATGAACACCTAAATTTTGATTTTTAACAGATCAACTCAATAGTTAATTAACTAACGTAATAAACTAAAATTTTTAATGTAAACACTCATTTATCACAAGTTTATACTGGGACTTATGTCCTACTAAACATAAAAAATTAAATTATGGAATTATTAAAAAACAAACCATTAAGGGAAGTAGCAAAATCTTTATTAAAAATAGGTTATGATGCACGTTTTATGTTAGAAAAAAATATGTTATTCAATCCGTCATCCAACAAAAAATACAGTGATACCGATTGTATTTTAATGGCATATAATACCTACGATAAAAAAGAGTGCCCAAATAATGTGGATTGTATTCTGTATTTAATTAAATGCATTGATGGTACTAAAGGTAGCTTGCTTTTCAGCAAAAAAAAGCATTCTAATACCCAACACGAAAATTTTATGCAACAACTACTTATGGATTTTAAAGCTTAGTATATTTAGGTAATTAAAAGTTTTAAACACTATTTAATTACCTAAATATTCAATGGCTTTTAAGAGCAAAATAAAAGGAAATTGGAACAACTACTTATCTAATAAGTTTACCTAACGGCAAAAGTTAAATATATTAATCGATAGCTTTTCTAACAATTTTTCTGATTATTTCAGTAGTTACTCCAAAAGCAATATGACCAATAAACTCATTAGCTACATAACTTTTTTTATTTCTGTTAGGCCAGGGTTCCGTTTTTAATGCGGGTAAAATGCTAGCGTGTGTTGTTCCATATAAGGATGTTCCCATAGTAGTTCCCATACCTTTAGTAACCTTTGGATCTTTTTCTGCAGCTATACCATAAAGGGCTCCTATAGTGATCCCAAATATCCAATGAATCTTTTTTTCGGCTGGTTTTTTTTCTGAAGCTTTTAAGCCTGTATTTGTTTTGATTTTGGTTATCCGATCTGCAATTATTACTGGTGGTGAATCTGTATCCGTTGATCTAACAGGGAGCACCTCTTCCAACGAAGATTTTAATTTTGTTGCTACAATACTTCCAATAATTCCCGCAAAGGCACCTTTTATTAAATTCTTTTTCATAATACTATCTTTAACATAAAGTTAGTGTTAGCATTTAGTACTATTGAATTCAATCCCAATAATATTGGACTGTTTAGCTATTGAATGATTTTATAATTTTAAGGAAATTGTTACAATTGACAATGGTCAGTTTAAAAATCGTAAGGCAGATGTGAGTTATTACATTTTAGCTCAATACAAATTAAGGTATGCTATTTTACTGATGTTTTTCATTAAAATCACCAAATTTATATATCTAAATTGAACCCGCTTAAATCTATTGAACGATTGCTGACTATGAGTAGTTTTTTTGAATATAATGTGTCAATGCCTTTTTAAAATCGTGTCTCTTTAAAGAAAAAGTTTTAGAATTTTTATCTAAATAGTCAGCAATTACAATGCCTTTTTTAGCTAAATTTAGTTTCAGATTTTTATGAGATTTTGTGATTATAACATGTATTAATTCCAATAATTGCTCAAGATTTTGTTCATCAAAAAATTTTATTTTTTCTATAAATTCAACTTCACTCATCTCGGAAATCTCTTTTAAAGTCAAATTGATAGTCCTTTTTAGATCTGATTCTATAGTTGTTAACTCATTTTCAAGATTTTTGGGTTCGATTTTTACAATAAGGCCTATAAGTTTTTGAAAAACTAATGTCAATTTTTGAATTTCTCTCTTTATAAAGTCTTTTTCTTCTTGCATTTTAGAATTTTTATTAAGCTTTTGTGTTAATTACATTTCATTTTAGTTGATGTCATTTTTTTGATCCAGCCATAATGATGCAATATTTAAATTAGTAAAATACTCGATTTTATTGAACTTTCAATACTCATAACGAAGTTCTCAGTTTTTTGAGTAGTGACGTGTAAGCTAACCCTCTAGTATTAAATCGTAAAAAAATGGGAAATAAATTATCTGATTTAAAAGATACCTCTTATAACAGAAATGTCAATGTTACAGTTATTGGATTTTATAATGATAAATAAGCCCTATCATGTTAAAAAACAAATATTTAACCGTTTTTGATAAGCATATTTGCTATTTGCTTATGCATACAAATATCGCCTTGTCTCATCGTGTAATTTGATAAATAAGTACTCCATACACATGAATCCGTGGAATTTATACTAACGTTCCTGTACTTGTTTTGCAATAGGCTTTCCTAATAAATTTATAGGATCAACTATAGGCAAAACAATTCCCGCTAAATTTGTTTTGGATAATTTTTCTAAAACAACACCCCTTGCAGTAGAATAAGCAATACTTGTTAGTGTTATGATTAATAGCCCTTCAAACTTAGGTTTATTATCCTCATTTAAAGAATAATAAGTATTCATTTCATCGATTTTAAAATGGGAATCAATTAAAAATACCGCTTCTCCTTTATTTTTATGAGCTTCGGCATTAATTCTAATTTTTAAACCAATTTTTATTAGACCTTCTTTTAAATTATGTTGTACGTGGTGTCCAATATCAATTTTGAAATTAGTTTTGGTTGGTTTTTCAAAATCCTTAAACAATATTGTTTGGGTATCTACATGTAGTAAATGAATATGATTTGTGTTAACTTTCATAATTAACTTGCTGTAGAATAATCCGTATCTTCATAACTTATAGCCTTATTTCTAACTTCATTGGCACCACCAGGTACGGTTCCAAAATATACATTTACATATTCTTTTACTGGCTCAGGGTTTATAAGATCAATACCCAATGCCACCTCCATTTTTGTAATGCTCTTTAAGGTTAGGTTATGCAAGCCTGAAAGCCACTTGGAAACTTCAGAAGGTGTTTTACCAAGCATTACAGCAAACTCTCCCTTTTTAATGTTACGTTCTTTTAAAATAGAAACTACTTTTTCAGTAATGGCTAAATTACGTTCTATGAATTTATCTATTGCTGGATTAGGGTTTGTTTCTAGCCAATTTTCTAATATATTTTCTTCAGGAAATTTCATTTTTTTCGATTTAGTAATTTAATTCAAAATCTTCATCACAATCTAATAAAGTATAATCACTATTCCAGTAGATATCTTTTTCTTTTAAGGCTATATGTATTGCCTTACTTAATTTATTTGCTAGCTCAAAATGTGGTTTTACCTGTTCACAATCTTGTGCTTTTAAAGTTGTTTTAACTGCTCCGCTAAACAAAAACACTACATGTTCGTTAACTTTTAAACAATATAACCTTAAGTTGTTCTTTTTTCCTTTTTCTATAAAGTAAGGTGCTATATGCGCATTAACGGGTGGTAATGCATGTGTTTCGGCTATGCAAGATTCATTCCTGAAAAAACGGTCTTGTGCTCCATACTTTTTACCTATTTCACTTATCCACTTTAATATATGACGCAGTTTATTTTTTGATTTGCTGTTTTCATGATTTTTTACAAATTGGTTATAAAGCGTTTCCCCTTCTCCATCTAGGTTAACGGAATAATAAGCTACATACTTATATTTAAATAACGGTACTATTTGTGCAAAATTATTCACTTATAAGTTAATTTACAAATTATTTTCACTTAAAAGTGAATTTTTAATGATTTTTGATTGTTTTAAGAGTAGACTTTAATGTCTTTTTTAAAGGTATAAACTGTTTAGCATAAGCTAACCCTTAACTTTATATTTAGCCTCAGGCTCAGCAACCATACCCAATTGCTCCTCCGATTCTTTTAGATTCTGATCTACATCAGAATGCGTTACACGCACCTGTCCATTCATTAACATAGGTAATAACCAATCTCTGAGTTCTGCTAGCTTTTGGTTTTGTTTTAAATTAGTTTGGATTTTTGCTTGAATAGGATTTATTTTTTTATAAAACATTTCCATATTTTTTATTGGTGGTATTACACTTTTATGATTTGTTACAAAGGATTCAAACAACAAATTTTTTATACCACTAGTCTTTCCCTCCCAGCCAAATAAAACTCCTGCATCATATAATCTTTTCCACTCATATGCAAAATTAAAAAATGACTTTTCCTCTTTTAAAGTAACTGCTTTACAAAAGTTGGAGCAAATTAAAGGATTTTCAAAACGCTCTAAGGTTTCCTTTATAATAAAAGACATTCTTCCCGTAGATTGAGTTGGACTTCCTCCAGAAATTTCAATTATAAAATCTCCAACTTCTAATATTTTATGATTGTTTTTCTCTAAAATGAAACGTGTTGGACTTTTTACTTCCCCTTTACCATTTAATCCATTTAAATCTGCACCACGAATACAAGAAACTTTATTTATGTAATTACCTTGTAATTTTTCTTTTCCCCAATCACCACTTTTGTCATTTTTTATCCATGATGACAAAGAATCCACCTCCCACCCTTCAGGAATCTCTCTTTTCAACTCTTTATTAAAAACCATTTTACCACCCGATGATTTATAAGGTTTTCCGTTTTCATCAGGGAAATCGAACTGCACAAACCAATAATCGTAGAGTGTTTTTTCCATGGCTTCCAACTCTTGGTTTATTTTGTTGTTGACTTCTATTTTAGCATCTAAATCGGAAAGGACTTTGGCTATTTTTTTTTGGATTGATAAATTAGGTATTTGAATTTCAAAATTTTTTATATCATTAGAGTTTAAATTTTTTCTAACCCCAGAGGATAAATTTCTTAAATTAGAATAATGTGTTTTCAAATTATAATAAACATATTCAAAATCAGCTTTATTTTTATCAATTTCAATATTACAACAAGCTTGATTCGTTGTTGTTTCATTTTTCAATATAGAAACACTTCCTCTTGTTTTACCTTCGCCATACATGGCAATACTCAATGTATTAGCTGGGTTTAATTTTATAGAAGTATTTTCTAAAGCGTACTTAGTAATTTTTTCGATAGAATTATAAACATACTTTTTTCCTAACTGTTCTGTTTTAACCCAAGAAATATCTCCATCATCCCAAAATTTATTATTTGATCTTAATGGAGTTAATCCGCTACTTATCTTAATTGAAATACTCTTAAGAGACCTATTATTCATATTTAAGCATTTTCAAATTCTCTTGAATCTCCTTTTCTAAACTTTTAGATTCAGCAAACAAATTTTCTAAATTACTTTCAAACCCCTTCATTTTAGTAGCAAACTCTTCAGCGGTAATATCTACATATTCAATTTTTACTTCAAAATATTGGCCTGCGCTTAGGCTGTAATTTTTTGCTTTAATATCATCATAAGAAACGACCACCGAAAAATCATCTTCCGCCTCTTTATTATTGAATACACTAATTATGTGTTCTTCTTCCGTTTCGGTGAGTACCGTTTTTTGGTTTTTACCTTCTTTAATGGTTTCTCCTAAATTAGAAGCATCAATTAGTACTACATCTCCTTTATTACTTTTATCTAAAAATAAAATAGACACGTTAGTACCTGTAGTGGCAAAAATATTACTCGGCATACTTACTACACCTGCTAACATTTTACTTTCTACCATTTTTTGGCGTATTTTTTTATCTATACCACTCTGTGCGGTTATAAACCCTGTAGGTACCACAATGGCTGCTTTGCCATTTTTATCTTCTAAAGAGTGCATTATATGCTGTAAAAACAACAAATAAATTGCCATGGACTCTTTTTTCTTTTTTGGTATTTTTGGAATACCTGCAAAAAAGCGTTCTTGATTTTCTTTACTATCTAAATCTTCGCTATAATCCGAAAAATCTAATTTAAACGGTGGGTTCGATACTATGTAATCGAACTTTTGGAGTGCTCCGCTCTTTTCTTTGTGAAAAGGCTCTAATATGGTATTTCCTTTTACAATATTGGGTATGGAATGTACCAGATTATTCAGCACCAAGTTTAAACGCAATAAATTGGACGATTTTTGAGAAATATCCTGCGAATAAATACTGCATTTTTCTTCGCCAATTTGGTGGGCTAAATTCATTAGCAAAGTTCCAGAACCTGCTGAAGGATCGTAACAAGAGGCATTAGTGACTTCGCCCTTTACTAAACAACGTGCCATGATTTTGGCTACCGCATGCGGTGTAAAATACTCTGCATATTTACCACCACTATTGGTATTGTAATCCTTAATTAAGTATTCAAAAATACCGGCATAAAAATCGAATTTTTCGCTAAAAATATGTTCAAAACTGAATGCTGTAAGCTTGTTAATGATGGCTCTGCAAAATCCATCGCGATCGTCAGTTACGTATTTACTTAAATTTTCGAACAATACAATTTTTTCGCCACCATTAGTAATTACTGAAAATATGGAGCTGTTGGCTTCCGCTATTCCTAATAAAGTATTATCAAAAAGTTCTGCAAATTTAGGATCGTTCTGCTTTTGGTGTAAACTGGTTATAAATTGCGCTGGTTTTAGTACTGCCGTACTTTCATTTAATTGAAAAGTGAGCATTTCAAAATCCTCATCACTATAACTTCTTAGTTTAGCTTCCCAATCTTTGGCGTTAGCAATTTCTGTATCTATTTGTTTTACTTCGTATACAAACTTGTCATTTAAAAATTTGTATAAAAATACCTGAGTAATAATTTTAAATTCATTTCCATCATTTCCCAAACCATAATTAGCACAAACACTTTTAAGATCATCTATCAGTGTTTTTGTTTGTGTTTCAAAGGCAACTGCTGTGGTCATATTCTATTTCTATTAAGCTACGGTGCCGTAGTATTCGTTCATGTATTCTTTAACTATTAGATTTTGTATGCGTTTGGATGCAGCTACATCTAGGGGAATCTGCTGTTTTTGTTTAAACTCAGTGACCACTAAACGCATCATTAATTTTTCTACATAATTTTCATTTTCTAATAGTTTGGTATTTTGCAATAGTTCTTTGTCTATGGCTTTTTTTAGGCCACTTAAGGCTTCAAATAATTTAAGTTCACTATCGGTAAGCGGATTTTTTTCAGATAAACGTTTGTGTAAACGGGTGTACTTTTCATCGTTATCGTATTTGGCTTTTAATAGCTGATCTTTACGGTCTAATTCTTTTGCTTTATCATAAATGGCATTTAAAGCATCAATATTAGTTTCCATTTCTTCTTTTGACACCTCACTTAAGTTTTTCTTCTTAAATAAACGTTCCAACTCTTCGCGTAAAGTAATAAATTCTGGTGATTGTTGGTCAAAATTGCCACCCAAAGCTTCTCTTGTTTTTTGAAGCGTATTTTTTAATTGATCTGCCAAAACCATTTCTTCTTCCTTTACCTTAGTGAAGGCAAAAAGTACATCTTCCAAAGCAATGTTTAATAAGTTACTGGTATCTACATTGTTTTCTAAAGCCTCTTTGGTATTAATCATAGCTAAACGATTATTAGCTTCACGCGATAGCACGGTTAACTTTTTAAAGTCGAGTTTTTCTAATAATTCATAGTTACCTGAAAGACGGATTAAATTGTATAAACTCTTTGCATTATTTAATGCTTTTACAATTTCTAAAAGTTGCTTTTTATCAGAAATTTGATTGATTTGCTGAGAAAATAACTCTGCATTCTGCGTATCGAAATGAAACAAAACTTCCTTAATTTGTTGTACTTCTTGGTTTATTTCATCATCGGTTTTAAACAATGCCGAATAATGTTCTAACTCATCACCCAATTCCGATTGTAGTTCTTTAAAATAATCTTGATTGGTTTTTTCGAATTCTTTTTGAATATCTGCAAAATCGACCACATATCCGTATTTGAAATCTTTATAAGTACGATTCACACGGGTTAGTGCTTGTAATAAATTATGTGCTTTAATTACGCGACCTATGTATAATTTTTTAAGCCTTTTAGCATCAAAACCAGTAAGCAGCATATTGAATACAAAAAGGATATCTATTTTCCCTGCCTTAAATTTTTCTACCCAATCTTTACGTAATGTTTTATCGCCAACGTCATGTAAAATGACTTCAGAGCGTTTTACTTTTCGTTCATTTAACTTTTTGTCTCCATAAGTTAGAGGCGCTTCTGCAGCCATGAATAATGCTTGAGGTTCCGCATATTTTGCAGTAAATATCTCTTGCATTTTTTTAGCCTGATCTGCAGAATCACAAATGACCATAGCTCCAATACTATTATCATTCATGGTTACACGGGCTTTTTCAAAATCAGCTACTATATAATCGAGCATAGGCTCTACAAACTTTTCGTGTGCATACACAATTTTTCTGTCTGCATTGCCTTTTAGTATTTCTATTTCTTCCAGAGCCTTTTGAAGCGTTAGCTTGTAACTGGTTTCAATTTCTTCTCTAATTAAGCGCAGTGTATAACCATCTTTAATCGAAGAATTATAATAATACTTATGAATGTAACTACCAAATAGTGTTTTAGAGTTGTATTCTTCCCCCAACAAAGGCGTCCCTGTTAAGCCAATTTTTACCGCGTTTTTATCAGCTTGTTCCAAATTAGCCAAAAAACTCCCTTTTGGATTATAGCTTCGGTGTACTTCGTCTAAAAAGAATACACGCTGAAGGCTTAGATTATAATCAGTGTTTTTAATAACATCAGGATCATCCTTAAACTTTTGGATATTGACTATGGTAATTTCAGCTTTTCCAGAGTTATTATGTATGGCTTGGGTAGATTTTATTTCTCTAGAAAATTCGTCACGAGAATTAATTTTATGAACCACTAAGCCTCTTGCTTTAAACTCTCTGCCTGCTTGAATAAGTAAATCCAATCGATCTACAATAAAGTAGAATTTTGGAATGATTCCTTTTTTACGGTAATAATGCGTTAAGTGTTTTACATTAAAATAAGTTAACGCTGTTTTACCACTACCTTGGGTATGCCAAATAATTCCTTTCTTTATATTATTCTCTAGCTTATCCTCAATAGCCTTGGTTGCAAATAATTGAGGATAACGCATAATATGCTTTTGCAAACCTTCGGTTTCCTTTACATAGGCAATGGCAAATTCTAACAGAAATGCTAAACGTTCCTTTTGAAAAAGAGAAGTACAAATTCTATTTGTAGGTGAGTTTAGACTTTTGTTAGTTGAAAATTCTGGCGCATTTTTAATGCTTAACAAGTTGTTGTCTTTAAGTACCTTATTTTCTGTTTCATCTGAAACAGAAGTAAGCAGCGTTGCTAAGTCAAATTCATTTTCTTCTCTAAAGTAATTGAATATAGGTTTGAAATAAGAGGTAGCGCTGTAAAAAGCACCTTGTAAAGGTTCAGTAGCCATGTCATCGTATTCCATGTTATTAGAAAAAACCATCAATTGTGTTATGTTGATGAATTTTCTAAACTTTTTATTTTGAAAACGAGTGGTCATTCTCTTGTGTTCCGCTCTAATTCCTTGTAAATTATTTGGCTTTTTAACCTCAATAAAAACTAATGGCAGTCCGTTGATCAGTAAAATAATATCAGGTCTAAAGTTGTCATCATCCTTTTCATAAGGTAACTCTGTAACTACATTGAAAGAATTATTATCGAAGTTTTCGAAATCGATCAAACGAACTCCAGATCTATCAATTAATCTTTTATAGAATGCCTTACCTAAATCTTCATTTTCTAGAGCCAATGAAATTTCGGCATATTCGCGTTCTATTTCAGCATCTGATAATTGAGGATTTAATTTAGATAATTGAGACTTAAAAATATTAATAAAAATATTCGTATTAGTGTCCCAAACTTGACTTTTAAGTGATAAATAAGTGTAACCCAACTTTATTAAATGTAATACTGTGGGTATTTTAACTCTAGAATCCTCGTTAAAAGCCATAAAAAGTTCGTTGATTAGGTTACTAATATAACTTTAATGAACTGTACGAAACAAACTTTAAGCTTGTAATTTTATATAAATATAGAATTGAATGATTGTATACGTATATAATCGTACAATGTTAATAATGAATATAAAAGACTATTATGATAATTCAAAATTTGAAAAAAATAGGAGTAGCTTTATTAGGTGTTGTCATTTCTATTTTTACAATTTTAGAAATACTTACATTTCCCACTAAAAACACTCCGATAAAAATTTAATACCCTCCCCTAAGCTCTTTACTTTACGCTCAATTAATATTAAGTTACGCATGCATAACATAGTAATGCATTTAAGTTTAAAGTAACTTAAAATGCTTCATGAATACCTCAATTACATTTACAAAAAAAAACATAATGAAAGCTTATTATCTATCATTTATTGTATCTGTTATACTTTCTATTACACAAATACAATCCCAACAGATTAATTATCAAAGATCTAATTCAAAGTCGCAAGAACAAAATAATGAACTACCATTTAACCCAACCTTAAAACCATTTTACCATGGCGTAGCTTCAGGAGATCCTTTGGAAGACAAAGTCATTATTTGGACTCGTGTGACACCAGATGAAGATGCTACTATAAATGTAACCTGGAAAATCGCTACAGATCCTGACTTAACTAATATCATAAATTCAGGTATAACAAGTACTTCAGCCAATAAAGACTACACGGTAAAAGTTGATGTTACAGGACTAAATCCTTCAACTACATATTATTATTCTTTTAATGCTTTAGGAAAAGAATCTATAACAGGAAGAACCCGAACTACACCAACAGATAGTGTAAATCATTTACGTTTTGCTGTGGTATCTTGTTCTAATTACCAAGCTGGATATTTTAATGCTTACAGGAAAATTGCTGAACGTAAAGACCTTGATGCTGTTATCCATTTAGGAGATTATATTTATGAATACGGTGCAGGAGAGGACACCTACGGATATGATGAAAGCAGGGCTGACAGAGCTAATATTCCTGAAACTGAAATATTGAATTTAGCAGATTACAGAATGCGTTATTCACTATATCGCCTAGACCCTGATTTATTAGCTGTTCACCAACAAAACCCTTTTATTGCCATTTGGGACGACCATGAAAGTGCTAATGACTCATACACGAATGGGGCTGAAAATCATGGAGAAGATGGTAAAGATGAAGGAGATTGGAATTCTAGAAAATCTATTTCCAAGCAAGTCTATTTTGAATGGATGCCAATTAGAGATGAAGAAAACTTTAAAATAAACAGAACTATTCAATATGGAAATTTGGCAGATATTATTAATATTGATACACGTCTAGAAGGACGAGACGAACAAATATTTGATGTTACAAACCCTGCGTTATACGCTTCAGACAGGACCTTACTAGGCGTACCTCAACGTAATTGGATGTTTAATGAATTGAGTGAGTCTACAGCTAAATGGAAAGTACTTGCAAATCAAGTAATTTTTTCGGAATTTAATATTGGATGGGCTGCACAGGGTGACCAAACACCTCAAGAAGTAGAAAGTATTTTCTTAGATATTTGGGATGGTTATCCTGCAGAAAGAGATTTGGTTATTGATTATATTGAAAATAACAATATTGATAATACCGTCATATTAACAGGAGATTTCCATAGCACATTTGCTTTCGATGTTTCTAAACGCCCATCTGTTTTTAGTCCTGGAGCCCCCTCTAGTATCACTTACGACCCTGAAACAGGTAGCGGATCTGTAGCTGTAGAGTTTGCAACACCAAGTATAACATCAGCTAATTTTGATGAAAATATAGGCGTAGCTGCAAGTGCTGGTGCCGAATTTCAAATTAATAAACCCTTACCAATTACAGGAAATCCAAACCCTAATCCTCATTTAAAGTATGCCGATTTAGACCAGCATGGATATATGATTTTAGATTTAACAACTGAAAAAGTACAAGCTGATTGGTTTTTTACTAATATTTTTGATCAATCTAATAATATTGAAACTGCTGGAGAAAGTTGGTTTTCCAACGATAAAGATAATCATCTTCAAAAAGCATCTTCCATAAGTGCTAACAAATCTATACAGCCAGAATTAGCTCCGATGCCAACAAATGTTTTATCCGTCGACTCATTTGAAAATGAAAATTCTTTAGCTATTTTCGAATTCTATCCAAATCCCTTAAATCCAAACAAAGAAGAACTTGCTATTCAATTTGGTTTAGCTCTTGGCTCTAGTATCAATATAGATCTTAAAGACCTTGACGGAAGTATTGTTAAAAGGTTGTATTCGAATTATAACAGTGCAGGAATTTACAAAAACAGCTTTGATTTAAGCTTCCTTTCTTCAGGTGTTTATTTTATTACTATAAACACCAATACCTCTTATGCTACAAAAAAATTAATAATTAACTAAAGATTATAAAACCACCTTAACAGGTTGTTTAAACACAAAAATATTTGAACAAAAATAAATAATCGATTGACAAGCCTATTCTCAATCGATTATTTATTTTTCTATCTTCCTCTTTTTTAAATCTTTTGGTTTGATTAAACTACCATCCTCTTAAAACTAGGTCAAACCAAAACTTAATATTTACAATTTTGACTACTCCGTTCTTGTGTCTCAATATTTTGTTGGTAGTCCACACCTTCTACGCTTCACTTCTAAATAACATGCTTTTCTGCGAATAGGAAAATCTTGGATTTGAGTTACAGGATAAAAGCCTTTAGAATGTAATCGCTTTTGAGATTGTTCGCCCATCGGTAATGGCTTTTCTTCTAAAACTAGTGTCAATCTATCATTAGATTCTTTGGCTTCTATAATATCAAAATATTCTAAAATCCCTTCGGGTAAAAAGTAAGCAAGTAGTTCTTTGGAGTCCAATTTATTGTTTTTAACAAAAATCTAAAATTTTATAACACCCCACAACTTTTCGGGTTGATCCGAAAAAACCACCAAAAGCAATTATGCTTTTGGTGGTTTTTAAAGAATGTTTAGTTTGCAATATTAAGCTGAAATATTGCTTGCAATAGGCTTATAAACTCTAATCCAGTCCACTTTCATACTATTTTTGTTAGGATCTGCTAAATCTTCATCGCTAGGAGTTCTTTTATCAAGTACATGCCAATTTTGAGATTCAACATTTATAATGATATCCATTTCCTTATTAAAACCAGTTCCTTTTTGGAAATTGTAAGGATCAATAACATTTACTTTTGATTGTTCGCTTGCTTTTTTAAGTGTTGCTAAAGAATATGTAGTGGAGGTTTCAAAATTATTTAATTTTTGATATCCAGCGTCCATATCCAGTTTACCATCAGTCATTGATGGGTAATCATAATCCCATTTACCATTAATTTTGTTAGCCATGGCCTTGTCGTAAAGCACTCGAACCAACTCACCGTCAATGTAATATTCAAAATGAATAGGACTTACCCAGTTGACACCAACACGTACATATTTACGATTTCCGTTATTCCAGCTGTATTCACCCCAACTAGTCACTCCATTTCTTCTCCACCAGGATTTGAGGTCTGTTGGTTGGTAATCAGTAAAAGGCTCTCTAATAAAAGAGTGGTGACTTAAATGTATAAATTGTGAAAAATATTCATTTTTAGGTTCTTTACCACCATAACATTCAATAATGTCAATTTCCTGAGTGTCATCAGGACTTAATAGCCAAACATCTGAAGCTAGCGCAATATTAGCAACACTAATACTAGCTTCAACAAATACAGGGTATTTTACCTTTTTATTACTTGTAATACAACCAGCGTTTACACCAGGAACACCCATTTTTTCAGTACTTGGGTTTCTTGATGATTTTATAATTAAATCGTCGCCATTTACTTCAACATGATCATACTGCCAATAGGTTGTTCCTGGTCCATTCCAAGCATTATGGTAAAAATTATACCATTTGCCATCTCCAAAATCGGTTCTTATGGTTGCTGGTTTATGTAGGTAGTTAAAATCATCAGAAGTGTCAGTTTGTAATTCCCATTTCATGGAATCACCAGCATTTGCGGGTACAGGAATTTTTTGAAATTCCATTTCTACAACTGGAGTAGTGTCTTTACTCTCATTTTCGGAATTGTTTTGCTCATTCTGTTTGGACTTACCATTACAAGCAATAAGCATAGACACACCTAAACTTATTAATAATAGATTAAATTTCATAAAGTAGTTTGGTTATTAATTAAATTCATCTTTAAGCTATTTTGTAAAAGCTTAAAACTATTGTTGTTTTAAAGCATAAAAGTAGCTTTTTTACTACTTTTCTACAACTATTTAAGAAGATCAATCTATTTTAACGTTTTTATAGCTGATTTTATGTGTAAAACTTAAGTTAATTTTTTTTAAAATTTAAATTCTAAATTTTAAAAGAATGAGTTGTAAATTGCAATTAGGCAAGTATTTATCACAATTAATACTATTGTTGATATTAAATTACTTATTTGAAATGGTTATTTTTCATTTGAAACTTTAAAATAATATCAAACTGCAGAAAAGGCTAAACTTATATTTTCTCTATGATCCAAAAAAATATTTAATTATTGTTTGAGTAATTTAAAATTAGCGCCATTGTAAAAAAGATAATGGCTCAATTTGTAAAGATTATCATAAAAAAAAGCCGTTTAGTTATTTGCTAAACGGCTCTTTGATGTTCTATATCCTAATTAAATAACACATTACTTTGTAGCCTCGTCGGGTGTTTGTATTTCAATTTTTAATTCATTAGCTTTTTCATCCAAATCCATAAAAATAGCATCTCCTTCTTTTAATTTTGAAGAAACAATTTCTTCAGCTAAAGCATCCTCGATAAATTTTTGAATAGCTCTTTTTAAAGGTCTTGCTCCATATTGCTTATCAAATCCTTTTTCGGCAATGTAATCCTTCGCTTTATCACTCAATGTTAATTCATATCCTAAATCTTTAATACGAACAAACAATTTTGTTAATTCAATATCAATAATCTTATGAATATCATCCTTTTCAAGTGCATTAAAAATAACAACATCATCAATACGGTTTAAAAATTCTGGAGCAAATGCTTTTTTTAGGGCTCCTTCAATAATTCTTTTTGCATTTTCATCTGCTTGAGATTTTTGAGAAGCGGTTCCAAAACCAACACCTGAACCAAAGTCTTTCAACTTTCGGGCACCAATATTGGAAGTCATTATAATTATTGAATTTCTGAAATCTATTTTGCGTCCAAGGCTATCTGTTAAATAACCATCATCTAATACTTGCAATAGCATATTAAATACATCTGGATGTGCCTTTTCAATTTCGTCCAGTAAAATCACGGAATAAGGTTTGCGTCTTACCTTTTCAGTTAGCTGACCACCTTCTTCATAACCTACGTATCCTGGAGGTGCACCTACCAAACGTGAAATTGCAAATTTTTCCATGTATTCACTCATATCCACACGGATTAATGCCTCCTCACTATCAAATAATTCTTTTGCGATTACTTTGGCTAATTGGGTCTTACCAACGCCTGTTTGTCCTAAAAATATAAATGAACCAATGGGTTTGTTAGGATCTTTAAGCCCAGCTCGGTTACGTTGGATCGCTTTTACCACTTTTGCAACGGCGTCGTCCTGCCCTATGACTTTACCTTTAATAAGTTCAGGTAATTCCGCAAGTTTAGTAATTTCTTTTTGAGCAATTCGGTTTACAGGAATTCCTGTCATCATGGAAACTACATCCGCTACATTATCTTCATTAACAATTTCTTTGTGCTCTTTAGAGTCAGCTTCCCATTGTTCTTGAGCAACGGCTAATTGTTTTTCAATATTTTTTTCGTCGTCACGAAGCTTAGCAGCTTCTTCGTATTTTTGTTTTTTGACTACGCTATTTTTAAGTTCTCTAACCTCCTCTAGTTTGCGCTCTAAATCCAATATTTTTTTAGGAACATCAATATTTGTAATATGTACACGAGATCCTGCTTCATCTAATGCATCAATAGCTTTGTCTGGTAAAAATCGATCCGTCATGTATCGATTTGTTAATTTTACACAGGCTTCTATAGCATCTTCAGTAAAAATTACATTATGATGTTCTTCATATTTCCCTTTGATATTATTTAAAATTTCAATGGTTTCTTCGATATTGGTAGGCTCAACTATTACTTTTTGAAAACGGCGCTCTAAAGCTCCATCTTTTTCAATGGAGTTTCTGTACTCATCTAGCGTTGTGGCACCTATACATTGAATTTCACCACGTGCTAACGCAGGTTTAAACATGTTTGAAGCATCTAAGCTACCAGTGGCACCGCCAGCACCAACAATGGTATGAATTTCATCAATAAAAAGAATGATATCATCATTTTTTTCTAATTCATTCATTACTGCTTTCATGCGCTCCTCAAATTGACCACGATATTTGGTACCTGCAACTAAGCTAGCCAAATCTAAAGTAACTACGCGTTTGTCAAATAGAATACGAGAAACTTTTCTTTGTATTATACGCAAAGCTAAACCTTCAGCAATGGCAGATTTACCAACACCAGGTTCACCAATTAAAAGCGGATTATTCTTTTTACGACGACTCAATATTTGCGATACACGCTCAATTTCTTTAGTACGACCTACTACTGGGTCAAGTTTTCCATCTTCAGCCATAGCTGTAAGATCCCGACCAAAGTTATCAAGTACTGGTGTATTTGATTTTTTTGCGTTTTTAGTACCTCCGGAACCTGTATTTCCAAAAGACTCACGTTCGCCTCCTTCTAAATTTTCACTTTCTTCAGAAAATGATTCGGAAGTAGGTAAATCGTAATTTTCATCATCATTTATAATCATACCTTTAAATTGTTCTTTAACACTATCATAATCTACTTTTAAACGATTTAACAACTTAGTAGTCGGATCGTTATCGTTTCTTAAAATGCATAGTAGTAAATGTGCAGTATTTATAGAGGTGCTTTGGAACAACTTAGCTTCTAAAAAAGTTGTTTTTAATGCACGTTCAGCTTGCCTTGTTAAATGCAAGTTCTTTTTTTCATTTGATGCTACTGCTACTGTGGTATTCGCAGGGCTAAGAATTTCAACTTTTCTACGTAAGTGAGCTAAATCAACTTCCAACGCAAATAAAATATCAATAGCTTTTCCGCTACCATCACGCAATAAGCCTAACATTAAATGTTCTGTTCCTATAAAATCATGCCCTAAACGTAATGCTTCTTCTTTGCTGTAAGCTATTACATCTTTTACTCTAGGCGAAAAATTATCATCCATAAGCTTTCTTTCTACGTTAAATTTATGATTTTTTATGAATTAAATGGCAAAAATTATGCCCTTTAATAAATGTTTTAGTTTTGATGATGTTTTTTTGGTTTTGAGCGAACGGTTAATAATTTTCAAAATATTGATAAACTGTAGTATAAGTGAATTTAAAATTATAAAATGGTTTCGTATCAAAATCCATGATTTGGCAGTATATTTGCCGACTAGCGAGTCGCCTTATCGCTCTTTAGCAGTTAAAGAGAGGAAAGTCCGGACACCATAGTATGGCATAGCGGGTAACGCCCGTCTGTTTTGATTAATTAAAACATGGACAAGTGCAACAGAAAGCAGGTACAGGTAATGCTGTAGTGAAACCAGGTAAACTCTATGTGGTGCAACGTCATGTAAACCAGCGCTAAAAGGGTTATGCGCCCAAGTTGGAGGGTAGGCGGTTATAGTTATTTAGTAATAGATAACACAGATAAATGATAAGGATTTCGATGTTATCGAAATACAGAATCCGGCTTATAGACTCGCTTTTCTTTTATTTTAAATGTTTCTGTCGTTCTAAAGTTAGCTGTTAATGTGTTTTTTAGTTAGGTTTTATACGTTTGGACTTATCTTAGCTTCTACTTATAATTTTGACAAAATTTAATTGAAATTTGTGTTGATTTTGAAGGATCAAGCATAAAAAGATTCTTCAGAATTGTGAAATTTAATATTGAGAATAATGGTATTATATCAACAAAAACCTCATCATTCTAATTTATCGACAACCTACCATGATGAATCATAAATGGGTATGACAAAAATACAGTTGTAGTCCTTGTTTTTAATTTTATTTATCATTTTTTTTGATGAATGAGTGTAATTTTGCCAATAAAACATTGATTTTTTTAGAATTTAATATTAAAGAGACATTTAGTCATAAAACACACTAATTTCATCAAGAGATTTTTATTCTATATTGGGAACATAGATTTTTTCAGCCGCATATCCAACAGAGAACAACATAAAAGCTTTCTCATTTTTGGGTCGATCAAGTAAGTCAGCCAAAAAATTCATAGGTCTAAGAGTGTGGTTTAATGTTACAAGTCCTGCGTTATGAATAGCAGTGATCAACATGCCACATGCAATTCCTACAGACTCATTTACATAATAGTTATTACTTTTCTGGTTGGTTTCATTTAAGTCATAGGTCTTTTAAAAGCAATAATTAGCCAAGGAGCTGTTTCTATAAAAGGTTTGAATATATCAGTACCTAACGCTTCAAGATCCTTTTTCCAGCGTTCACTCATTCTACTTTCGTAACTTTTCTTTTCTTCGACCTCGGTAGCAATTCTAGTTTTAGTTTTTAATTCTTTATTGGAAACAGCACAAAATGTCCAGGGTTGTTTGTGGGCTCCAGAAGGAGAAGCAGAAGCCGAAAGAATTAAATTTTCAATAACACTTTTAGGAATAGATTGATCAGAAAACATTCGTATTGATCTTCGTTTATTTAACTAATGATAAAAAGAAGCACTGCGATCAATCATTTCTGCTTTAGAGTACTGAAAATCTTGACTATATTTTACATGATTATGATTGTCGATAGTTATTTTTTCTTTTGGATGAATCATTGTTGTGAATTAATGGTTTACGAATTAAAAAAGATATTTCTTAAAGTAAAATGGCGTTACAATATCAATCATTAAAATAAATATGCACAAATTTATATCAAAAAATAAAGTTAATTTACCATTGTTGCAAAAGCATATTATTTAGTAAATCGAAATAATTCCATCCTATAGCTCTGGCTGCTAATAATGTTAAACTATCTTGATCTTGCCTATGTAGCCTAGATGGTCCTGTCATATTTGGCTTTAAATTTAAATCAAATAAAAAGTAATTCCCCTTTTTGTCAGCTCTACAATCAATTCTAATAGGAGCCTTTATTTGAAGGAGCATAGCTGCTTTTTCGCATTGTTTGCATGCCTCAATGATATTTTTGGCATTGAGTTCATCTTGGTTTAAAACCTTGCTGTTTTCAATTACAGCAACAACTCCATTGTAAGGAGCAATTCCATTTTGATGATTAACTCTTTTAACGGCGGGCAAGCTCCATGGTTTTACAAATGCTTGATTTTTGCTATTTATTTTATAATTACCAGGAGGCATTACAGTAACTGTAATTTCTTGACCACTTAAAAATTGTTCAACATAAGCGCTATCGCCATATAAATTGGTTGAAAATAATTCAGTTAATTTAAAATCTAAATTCTCTTTATTTTGAACAACAGAAACTCCTTGGCTTCCTCTGCCTCTAAGTGGTTTTAGAACCAAAGGGAAATCAATAGTTAATTTAAAGTTTGTAACTTCTTTTTTTGAAATAAACTGAGTCTTAGGTATAGAAATATCGTTTGCTGTCAGCAATTGATTAGTTATCCATTTATCATCATAAGTATCTACTAAATTTGGAGATTGTCCTACAAATTTTATTGACGAATTGAAAAAATGAATTATTGGATGCTCATTGTACAATATGGTATTTAACCATAAAACATTAGCACCTTTATCAATTGCTAATTGAATTCCTTGTTTTGTGTCTGGAAAAACCCAATCCAAATCATTGTTTAGATCTGGTTTATCAAAGGGAGTAATAATTGATACTCCACTTTTATGTAGCTCTACGGCTATATCTGCTCCACTATCTGAATAGCCTCCGGGTTTCATTGGTTTTTGAATTCCATTTTTTATTGGAGTTACTTTATATTGATATAAAACAGCTACTTTTTTCATTAGTGAAAGTTACTAAAAAAGATGCTTATTTTTAGTGCTATTGAAAAAATGAGCTATAGAATAATTTGTAGGCAACTATTTTATAGTTATACAATTCTCATTTCGGTAATATCATCATCATTTTCTGCAACTTCATTTTCAAAAAAACTAAAAACAGAGCCACCATAACGTTTGTCATAACTAAAATTAGGATGACTTTCTAATGAAGTATGTTTAGAGTGTTCAATAATTAGTACGCCATCGGGTGCAATTAATGAATTATCAAAAGCTAAATCTACTATTTTTGAAAATTGTTCAGTACTAAAATCATAAGGAGGATCAGCAAAAATGATGTCATAGGATTGACTCGATTTTTCTAAAAAAAGAAATACATCACTTTTTATAACTGAAATAGGTAAATCTAATTCTGCAGCAGTATTTTCTATAAATTTAGCACAAGCATAGTGTTTGTCAACTGCGGTAATTTCTTCGGTACCCCGAGAGCCAAACTCGTAACTGATGTTTCCTGTTCCCGAAAACAAGTCGAGTACACTTACTTGCGAAAAATAATAGAGGTTATTAATTATATTAAACAAGGCTTCCTTAGCCATATCGGTAGTAGGGCGTACGGGAAGCTTTTTTGGAGCTGTCAAACGCTTGCTTTTATGTTTTCCTGAAATGATTCGCATGTTACTTGTTAACTAATTGATGGAGCACATTTATAGTCTCTTTTTCTGTTTTTGGTTGTGCAATATGTCTAATGTAAGTAAATAATAGCTCAAAAAGATCATTATCTATGGTATTAATTAACTCAACTTCAACTTGATTGGAGGACAGGTTAAGTTGTTCCAAACAAAACAGTACGTAATACATAACATCTTCATTTGCAGTATAAGTGAATGAGTTGAACAATAGTAAATCGGTACCTTTTGTGCAAATAATGTCAAATTGTTGTGTTGTTACATAAATGTGAACTTTTTCAGAAATACTATATTTTTCCTTGTCAAGCACATGGTTGATTAGTATGCCACTAGAGTGGTAAAAGTCAAATTCACCTAATTTTTCCAGCAAAAAATTATTGACATTGATATAAGGTATAAACACATTTATAATACCTGTAGTCAATTCATCATAAGTTATATAATCTGTAGTTAATGTTTTAACAGAATAATTCAAATAGGTTTTTAATTCATTTTCTTTAAATAAAGCTTTAGGTACTAAAGCAAATAACTCATTGTAATAAATTACGTGGATTGCACTAAAATTAGCTTGTAATTCAGGTTTTGTAGTAAAGGCTTCTGAAACTTGATCTAACAATTGCTGCTCAGTAAACGAAAAATCACCGCTACTTTTAGTAAAAGTTGAAACAACCTCACTAGTATTTGATGTGATTAAAAAAGAAAATCCATTCAAACTTAATTGAATGGATAAACTATATGATGATGTATTGTTCAAGTTTGAAACAGTACTATTTGTCATAAACTATAGGCCAGTTACCATTTGTATTAATTTCTTCAAGTGAGCCAACAAATATTTCAGGTCCATTGATCTCATCTAAAGATTCTACTTCATCTTCCTCAGCTAAATATTGTTCTGGCTGATCGTATAATAAACTTCTTTTAGGTATTGAGGCGATAAAAACAGGATATAGGATTTCATTTTTTTCCACAACACTTGTTTTCATTTCAATGTTTACCACTTTATCTTCGCTCAACTTAATTTCTGATAATTTTTGGTAAGCATCACTATTTTTAAATAGAGAATCCTTAACAGATTCATATCCTAATATATCAACCACCACAGTATCTACCGATCGATCAATACGGAAAGCTTTGTCGTAGCGCGTAAAACTTGAATCTCTTCGTTGAGTAATTGTAAATTTAGCCGTATCAATAAATTTGGCTAAAGCATTAAAATCGCGAGCATATTTACCAGTAACAACTTTATGTGCTTGTTGGGATCGTCTAATATCTTTCAATTGTTGTACAGCAAGAGCAAAACGTTGCTCTTTTACTTGTTGAAATCGTACCGAGCTATATACAGAATCATAAACTTTGTATCCCAAAAAGGCAATTACAACCCATAAGACTAATTGTACCAGTAATTTCATGTTAATTCAGTAGTTATTTATGTTATAAAGCAAATCTACAATTTTTTTTGAATCACAAAAGTCCTGAGGAATTTTTTCTTGATTATCTTTGAAAATTCTTTGTTTCTACTAATTCGGCACATTTGACGGCAGCATCATTTTACAAACTATTAATAAGTAAATTTCCGCATAAAACTACATCATCGCAGGATGAGTGTTTGTTATTACTTTCTGATTTTTTATTTAGTAAAGAGGCTACATCACTATTTATTTTAAAAGGATATGCAGGTACAGGAAAAACTACTTTAATAGGTACGCTAGTCACCCAATTATGGCAAGCAAAAATGAAATACATGCTGTTAGCGCCAACAGGTAGAGCGGCAAAAGTAATTTCAAATTATTCAGGCAAACAAGCACAAACCATTCATCGACACATCTATTACCCCAAAAAAACTAATAATGCGGGGGTTAGTTTTACGCTTAAAAAAAATAAATTTACAAATACACTTTTTGTAGTGGATGAATCATCAATGATACCTGATTTACCTACGGAAAGTAAAATGTTTGAAAATGGTTCACTGTTAAATGACCTGCTTCAATATGTATATTCAGGCACAAACTGTAAAGTTTTATTTATTGGAGATACTGCTCAATTACCGCCAGTCAAATCCGAATTGAGTCCCGCTTTAAACGAACAAACCTTAGCACTTGATTTTGATAAAAAAGTAACCACTATTGAGCTTAATGAAGTGGTACGTCAATCCTTAGATAGCGGTGTATTAAAAAATGCAACGGCACTCCGTGAACATCTTCAGGATACTTTTTTTGAAGAATTTAAGTTTGATATTGAAGGGTTTAAGGATATAAAGCGATTGGTTGAAGGCAATGAAATTATTGAACATTTACAAGATTCATATGGAAAATACGGACATGAAGGTACTGTAATTATAGTGCGATCAAACAAACGCGCTAATTTGTACAATCAGCAAATAAGGCAACGTATTTTATTTAAAGAAAATGAACTTTCAGCTGGTGATTTTTTAATGGTGGTTAAAAATAATTATTTCTGGTTGGAACCTAATTCAGAGGCTGGTTTTATTGCAAATGGCGACATTATTGAAATCCTGGAAATTTTTGCAATCAAAGAATTATATACATTTCGCTTTGCAGAAGTTAAAATTAGAATGATTGATTATCCGAACATGCAGCCATTTGAAACAGTTTTAATTTTAGATACTTTGACATCGGAAAGTGCCTCAATGAATTATGAGGATAGTAACAAATTATATCAAGAAGTACTTAAAGACTACAGTGATCTAAATTCTAAATACAAAAGGTTTCTGGGAGTTAAAAACAACTCATTTTTTAATGCCTTGCAAGTAAAATTTTCATACGCCATTACCTGTCATAAATCTCAAGGAGGGCAGTGGCCTCATGTTTTTGTTGAGCAACCTTATTTGCCAGATGGAATTACTAAAGATTATATGAGGTGGTTGTATACTGCAATTACGCGCGCTCAAGAGCAATTACATTTAATAGGATTTAAGAACAAAGATTTTACTGTTAATGATTGATTATAAGAATTTTTTAAAATAGTTATAATTAGTCATTCATTAAATTATTATCGTTAAAAAGCACTTAATAATCGCTTAAAAGCATTTTTTGTTGTTAGTGTAATTTATTTTACTTACATTTGTAATGAAATTAGTCATAAGCAGGTAAATTTCCCCAAGGTTTATTTGTGACGAGCCACTAAACATATAAAACATGCTTAGTGGTTTTTTTATTCATAATATACCAATCTAAAAAAAACAATTTTTAGGGTATTTTTATAAAATTTTAAGTGAATAGAATTTTGAAGTAAAGGTTGGAATAAATTTTTAATAACTGAACTACGCCCAAGGAAATGATATTACTTACAATATTTGTAGGGATTTAGCTTATTTACTAGACTAGTAGTTCTCGTATTTAGCCATAAATCCGATTTTTCAATTGTTCAAAACTACAGCTATAAAATCTTAATTTTTTTAGATTAAATTTGCTAAATGATAACAATACTTTCACGTTTTATTTTGTTCCAAGTTTTAGACTGGAAAATTGTTGGAAATTTTCCTAAAGACTTAAAAAAATATGTTGTCATAGGAGCACCGCATACCAGCAATATGGATTTTATCATAGGATTACTCGTTAAAACTATATGTAAAACCAAAATTAATTTTGTAGGAAAAAAGTCATTATTTCGATTTCCCTTCGGTATTTTTTTTAGAAGTGTAGGTGGCGTTCCTGTGAATAGAAAAAAAAATGAAAAGCTAGTTGACAGTATAGTAAATGTTTACAATGAAAGAACATCATTCATTTTGGCAATATCTCCTGAAGGCACACGTGACAAGGTTGAGGATTGGAAAACAGGGTTTTATTATATTGCAAAACAGGCTAAAGTACCCGTAGTAGCACTTACATTTGATTTCGGAAAACGACAAACGGAGATTTTTGAACCGTTTTACACTACAGATAATAAAGATGCAGATTTTAAATTCTTAAAATCAAGATACATAGGAATTAAAGGTAAAGTAGTAGAAAATAGCTATGGTTAAAGCCGTGTTAAAGTAACAAATGCTAAATGGTTTTTTGTAATTTGTATTAAAATAAATTTTATAAAAATGGCACAATTAACTTTACAAGGAAATTCAATTAACAGTTTAGGTTCATTACCTGAAGTTGGTGCTCAAGCACCGGATTTTAAATTAATTGCAAGTGATTTATCGGAAAAAACATTGGCAGATTATAAAGGCAGTCGCGTTGTTCTTAATATTTTTCCGTCGATAGATACTGGCACTTGTGCAACCTCTGTTCGTACTTTTAACAAATCAGCTTCAGCACTTGAAAATACAAAAGTACTTTGTATATCAAGAGATTTACCATTTGCAATGTCCCGATTTTGTGGTGCCGAAGGATTAGAAAATGTAGAAACACTATCTGATTTTAGAGAAGGTCAATTAGGTAAAGATTATCAATTAGAAATTATTGAAGGGCCATTACAAAAACTACATTCAAGAGCAGTCGTTGTTTTGGATGAAAATGCTAAAGTACTGCATACAGAACAAGTAACGGAAATTGCAGATGAACCTAATTATGAAGCGGCTTTAGCCGTGTTATAATTACTGTTATTTCTCTTTATTTCTTACAATAAAACAACGCTGTCGCTTTGCCTCGGGGTTGTTTTTTTGCATTATAGATTCTCATTTAAATGCATCATTTACTGCTGGTGATAGTATTGTTTCATAATTTCATTCCATTGAATACTATATCTACTTGGCTCAATGAAATTTAGGTATTACAGATTTAACACATATAAATAATTAAATTACGGCAGGCAATGCCTTAGATTTAGTGTTGTTTTTTACTTAGCTATTTAAGTGGTGATAAATCATTTTTAGGTGGTGATTTGAAGGTAGCAACTGTATAATATGTTGAAATTACGCATATTAGAGAAATCTATTGCTAATGGTATTGCTTTTATAGACTGAAAAGATTGTGCTCCGTGGATTTTGTAAATGCTTATTTTGCATGTCTTAAAAGGATTCCTATTATAGCGAACAAAATTGATTTTTATTAAAATAAGTAAGCATGAAGTATCTAGTATTATTTTTTTTCATCTCTTTAATATCGACAACTTTTTATGCGCAGTCAAAAATTAGAAAAGTGAAGCAAGAAGACATAAAACGACTCAATTTAGAGTCCAAAATTGTTGGTAAAACAGCTTTTCCAGCATTATATCGTTTTAAAAAACAACAATTGATTTTGAATGGAGCAGGGTTAAGAGAACTACTTTGGGTAGACGTGTATGCGTGCGGATTGTATTTAAGAGATCCAGAAATTAATGCGCTAACCATTGTAAATAAAGACGAATTGATGATTATGCGTATGGATATTTTATCCAAAGCAGTATCCAAAAAAAACTAATAAGTGCTTTTAAAAAAGGGATTGATAATGAAAACAGTGAAGTTGTATTAAAGCAACTTGCGCAAGAAATTAGTACTTTTTTATCCTATTTAAATAATTTAGATTTAAAAGTGGGCGATAAAGTTGATGTAGTTTAGGAACCTAAAATTGGGTTATCGCTATATTACAATTATAAAAAGATAGGGACTACTGGAAGCTTAAATTTTAAAAAAGCCATTTTAAATATTTGGTTATCAAACAAGCCAGTAGATAAAAGCTTGAAACCAGAACTTTTGGATGGTGCAACGGAATTTTTGAAAAATTAAATTTGAAAAAAGCTACTAGCCTACTACACCAGGGCAAAAGCATTTAACTTTTAAAAAGACTAGAATCATCTTAACTCATATTAACTTTAAGGTATTTTCTTACCATAAAAGAGAAAAAATGTCAAACCTTTTAGATTCGAAATCTAAGATAAATCTTTTTCAACTATATTTTTCAAACTTGCCTGATCCTCGCCGTACCGAAAAAGGACGTCTAAGACATTGCATGTCAGATATTCTGTTGCTTACTTTTAGTGCGTGCTTTGTGCCTACCAAAGTGGGATTGCAGCTTATTGTTTGGTGAGCATGTGCTAGATTGATTATAAAACACGGTTCTTTTACAAAAGGATTATCCTCAAAAAATACCCTGAGGAGGTTTTATGTCAGCTAAACCTAAGATTTTTTAAAGTTGTTTTAGTCAATGAATTAATTTTTTTAAAATTTAAACGTACGGATTACCTAATAAATTTCAAAAATGACTATACAACGCTATTATTATATTGGACTACCTAATAAATGTGGTACAATTTTACTAAGCCACATTTCTATATTTATTTTGAGTTAATTTTAATTCCATTTCTAAAGGAGTCAAATAATCTAAAGCTGATTGTATTCTTTTAGTATTGTACCAATTTACATATTGATCAATAGACCTGTAAAGCTGCTCACTATTTGAAAAAAGGTACCTATTTAAGCATTCATACTTAATTGTTTTAAAAAAGCTTTCAGCTACAGCGTTATCCCAACAATTTCCCTTTCTACTCATACTTTGAGTAATTTTGAGATTTGAATTTAGCAAGGAAACTATTTTATTTGAAGTGTATTGAACACTATAGGCTTAGCAAAATTGTACCAACAAATGTAGTTACTCCAGTTCTGGAAGATATTGATACAGGAAAGCAAGAAAGGCAGTGTAGGTATTTTAAAGCTAAAGTATTGACAAGCCATAAAGCAGATCAAACGGATGATACTTTATAATCAGCAATAGATAATGACCAGACTATTGTCTTCACGGATCAAAGTACTTCATATGTAAATATCGCTGATTATGTAGAAGTACATATGAGTGAAAAATCGAATGAACAGACTACCAAAGAAACTTTGAAGTGGGTGCATATAGCTATCAGTAATGCAAAGAGGAACTTTGTAGGGACTTATCATAAAATTAAAGCCAAATATCTTCAACTCTACCTTAATGAATTCGTATACAAACCCAATAGAAGGTATTTTGGAGAGAAAATCTTTGACAGGCTAGTAATAGCTAGCATTACAGCAAATGGACACTAAGCGGATATACATAATTTTATTTCAGAAATATTAATAAAACAATTAATTCAATCAAAATTTAATGAGTGAAAGAACAGAATTTCTAGGTGAAAGAAAAAAAGGGAACAAATTAATTAAAATTGTTCCCTTTAAAATTATTTTCAATGTTATAATCAAATTACACCCATTCGTTAACATGCTCTCCGTTACCTACTGCGATTTCGCGTGCTGAAATAGTGATTTTTTCAGTCATTGGGTTTTTACCGGTAGCATCAAAATTTTCAGTATATTTTACAGCGTAAGCATCGGTAAACTTTAATTCTTTAGAAGTTGCTTCCGTATCTCTTTTTAAGAATACAATAGAACCACTTCTCATTTCGAAATTGTTGAACATCCAGTCAGATAAACTAGTATCTGATGTAGATTCAACCTCAATAGTAATCATTCCACCACGTGTTACAGAAGATGGACGACCTGTAGCATCAGTTTCCTGACTTAAACCATAGTGACAGTTTAATACGTTAAACTCGTTTCCTGCTACTTTTAATTTTGCTTTAAAAGACATAATAAAAAAATTTAAAAATTATAATAATAAACGTGAATTATTCACGCTGTAAATATATAATTATTAGCCTTATAACCAAATAAATTTTCTGATCATCAAGCAGTTCTCAAAATTTTAATGTAGATTTTTTCTTGTAAAAACGAGTAAAACTAACCGCTGAGCCAAAAATGTTAAAATTTAAAAAATAATTTTTTAAGCTCTTTGGCAAATGATTATATCATTTTCTTTAATATTATTGGCGTCAATTGTTTTAGTGAAATCGTAGTAATTTCTTTTTCCTAAAAAATTAGGTTTGGAGTAAAAGATCCAGCCGTAGGGCTTGTTACCATTTTTAATATAAGCAATATTACTTTCGGGGTGTCTTTCGTTATAATCGTTAATAAAAAAATAGAATAATTTTCCAAACTCCATTTGTTCAGGAGCTTTTAATCTAAAATTGCTAATTTCAGAACTATCCGGTTCTTTATTAAATTCAAATGAAATCACTACTGGATTTTTTAATTCACTCTCTTTTGGATCTTTAATAGAATTATCGGTTGGATAAATCCATCTTTTAAACACTGGTACCGGAACGGCTACAGAAAACTCATATAACTTTACCAACATAAAAGGAACTAAAAAACAAATACCTGCTCCTAAAAAAATGTACATAAAGTCTAGTTTATAAAACTGGATCGTGAATAAAAATCCAATTAATCCTATACAACCCATGGCTAAGGTGAAGAAAAATTCCGGCCAAAAATCGGTTTTTTTCTCAGAAATATTACTGAAAAATTTTTGCATTATTAAAACATGCAGGCTTCCATAAATTAAAAATAAAATTTGAAAACTTATAAAATTTGCTAATGGTGAATTTTGCAACACATTATCGTTAGATAATAACGCTGTTACTGCAAATACTAAAATTATTGCTAGTGTATAAATAAAGAAAGCCTTCTTATTCTTTTTTAACAGTTTGCGTAATTTGGTAACAAACCCCATGATAACACTGCCAATTATCAGCATTACTAAACCTAATTTTACAAAACCTGGTGTTAAGGTAATCATTAGCATACTTAATTTATATTTTAGCCGAAAGTCCTAAAACAGCACTTTCTTCGTTTAAACAAAATATTTCTTTACTAGAAGTATTATTGACTTGTATTTCATATTCCGCTTCCAAAGGAACAAAATACTCACAAAAAACACTAATAAATTGTGTTCCAATTCCATTCTTGGTAAAAAGATGCCTGCTATTTAAGTTAGAAATTGTAATGCAAATAGTAAAAAACGGAAATAATACAGTAGTTTTTTTGGTGTCCAATGATAAATTTAAACCTAATACCTGTTCTTCGTGATAATTACCTGAATTATTTAAAGGTTTAAATGCATTGTAAATTTCAACTTTCTCTTTGATAATTTTTTCCAAACATTTTGCAATAAGATCTTTGTCTTTAGATATTTTGTGTGCAAAAGGCAGTGCTTTTACGAATTCAAAAATGTACTTAGCAGGAACTTTATCTCGTATACCCCAAAAATCAATAGGAAACGAATCCTTAATACTATTATTAAATTTGAAAAGATTGTTTTTTTCTTCTTTTTCAATGGCTATTTTCTGAAGAAAAAATTCGTTCTCCAAGGGAGCAAACAGCATACGGGCATCTTTTTCTTCCTTACGATTTTTTCTGCGAATTTCTTTGTAGGCCATTTGGGTGTTAATACCTACAGGTTTATGAAATACTCCTTGCGGTATCGCATCGTACATCCCGTTCCTTGAAATCTGAATTTCAAACTTTCCTTTATCGTTTATTTTGGAGTTTAAAATGTCCCGTCTGAAACCGCGGGCAAAATTACTTTTAAACAGAACTACAATGTCTTCTTCTTCTAAATATGTGTTTTCAAGTAATTCTAAAACTAAAATCTCAGCCTTTAAATCGTGAAAATTTTCGCTGAATTCTTTATGGATAGTAGCTAAATCTGCCGTAATATTCATTCAAACAAATTATTTATTAATTTGTTCTAAATTTACTTTTCTGCCGGCAGATACAAAAAGTTTTTGCCAGTGTTTATTTTGCAAATCACTTATTTGAACTCCGTTTTTTCCATTTGCTGCACGGCGAGAGGTAGAATGTACAAATTTACCGTTTGTCAAATAAACCCCTACGTGAGTAATAGGATCATATTGTGATCCTGTTAAATTAAAAAATATTAAGTCGCCTTCATTTAAATGCTCCTGACCAATAAATTTATCTGTTGTCGGTGATAAAAATTGCTTATCAGCCGTACGTTCAATTAGAAAACCATATACATCGTGGTATAAGAACTGTGAAAAAAACGAACAATCAATACCTGATTTGTTTTCGCCTCCCATAAGGTATCGGGTACCTTCCCAAGAATCTATAAACTTATATAATTTTACGCTATTTGCTTCAGAAACCGGGATTCCTAATATAGAGGCGTATTTTTTTTGAATAGGAAGCACTCCTTTGAATTCTGTTTTATTTTCCACCTCTGGCTCATCGTCAAAATTTGGTATTTTAGCGCCTCCGCATGAAGTAGCCAGTAAAACGCAGCATAATCCAAAAAGTAGTTTTTTCATTAAAATATTTATGGTAATAATAAATGTTTGTTTTAATACTTATCTAAGTAAAATACTAAAAAACGCAAATCATAGTTTGTAAATTTACAAAAAAAATTAACTTTATAATCTAAGCTTTATTTATTTTGCGCTATTATAAATTACCCCTTACTGTTGATAAAATTCTTTTAAATGAAGAAGCAAACACATGTTCTTTAGAAGAATCTATTTCAAAGTTCATTCATTTAATTGCCACCTCCCACTTTGGAGAACTGGATTACGATGCCTCTTTTGGCTGTAAAATTTGGAATGTGGATTTTGATAATCTTAGTGGTACGGATAAGTTAAAAAATTCAATTTCAAAATCAATTTCAAAATCATTGATTTTGCATGAAAAACGATTAGAAAAAATAATGGTTGACGTATCAGTAATTCAGGATGAATTTAAGGGTAAAACAAAACATAATCGTGTAAAAAAACGAGTTGATATTAAAGTTTCAGGCACTAAAAAACAAACAAATGAATCTTTTTCGTGTGTAGAAAGTTTTTATATTGCTCCACTAGCCTATTAAACTATGCAAACAAAGAGTGACATAAAAAACAGGATGATTAAAAAGGCTGCTGAAATGTGGGGCGTTACTCCCAGCGATATAGACAGTACTTTTGACCCGGTAGTTTCCTTACTAATTGGCGCCTGTGCTACGGAACTTTCAAAAATTTCCAGTGATATTTCTAATTCACAAAACAGGATTGCCGAAAAACTTATTGATTTAATTTCTCCCAATACGGTTACTGGTGCAAAACCAGCTCATGCTGTTATACATGCAATGCCCGTAGAAGCTCATGCCGAAGTGTTACCCGTTGATCAGCTTATTGCTAAAAAAAGAATTAAAAATTCGGATGGAAATGTTTTTTACAAAAAAGCCTATTTTTCTCCTATTAAAAACTTTAAACTAGTCAATGCTCATATTGAATACGCCATAGCAGGTAATACATGTATTCAATACGAAAAAGAAAAAAAAGCGATTAATTCGCAAAGGATTGGTTTAACTGATAATGTTATCGCTCCCGAGGCTACTTTATTTTTAGGAATTCCTAAAACTGAAACTAAGATTTCTTTAAAAAACACCAATATTTATTTTGAAATTGGAGATCTAAGCTATCAGGAATTGTTTTACAATCAGCTAAAACAGGCAGAATTTTATTATAACAATCAACCCATAAAAATTAGTTTTGGACTTAGAACACCCCAAACTATTGACAGGGATAATATTAGCGAAATATTTTCTGGCGGATCGCAAAAAAATTATTCTGCAGAAAACGAAATCGAATCGCTTTATAAAAAAAATTACGTAAAAATACTATCCGATTGCTTGCTAAACAAACCCATTAAAAACTTTGATTTTTTAGCACATATAGACTTAGAGGAATTTGAAAACTTTAAAGAGTACCAATGGCTTAAAATCGTATTCCCAAGTACAGTTTCTACTAAAATACTAAGTAATATTTATGCTGCTCTTAATACGTTTCCAGCATTAAACCGCAGGTTAGAAAGCACATCATATTCTTTAAAAGAATTTTCGAACATTGTTCCTTTTAGTTCATCAGATATTTTTTTAGATATCAAAAAAGTGAGTGATGATTTTGGTAAAACTTATACGGCAATTACAAAAGACAATACCAGTAAAAAAGGCACTTTTGCTATTAGAGATAAAAATATTAGCCGATTGGATGCTCGGAAAGCAAAAGATTATTTAATCAATTTACTGGATCTTTTAAAAAATGAAAGCGCTGCATTTTCTACCTTAGGATATGAAAATTTGCAATCAAATATTCGTAAACTCAATCAAAACATTTCTGCTTTAGAAGATCGGGTTAGTGATATGAATATTGAAACTGATGAAGTGCACTATTTATCACTTAATCCTTACAACCAAAAAGGAACTATTTTTGTTGATTACTGGACAACTATAGGTGAAGAAGCCAACCTATTAAAAGTAAATACCAAACTAGAAATTTACAAAGGTGTAGATATTGATGCTCAAAAAAGTTTTTTGGTAACTCCATCTCAGCAGGGCAAAAATTCATTGAGTGAACAAGAAAAATTATTCAGTTATCGCAGGGCATTATTATCACGAGACCGTATTGTTACCAAAGAAGATGTTAAAGCGCTGTGTTTTGATATTTGTGGTACAAAAATTGAAAATGTAACTTTTTCAAAGGAGTTTAAAACTCATTCAGATTATAATAAAGGTTTAATTCCTACAATAGTGATAACAATTAAGAAGAAAATTGATGTTAAAACTGGGGATAATGAGTGGATTATGATAAAAAATAATATATTGTCCGTTCTTAAGGAAAAAGCAACCAGTTTGTTTCCTTATTATATTAAATTTACCAACTAAATACGCTAAATAAATAAGTAATACATGGAACAAAAATCCAGTAGCAGTTATATTGATAAGAATGTGATTTATATAATGTTAGGAACACTGTTGCTTGCAAGTATAGTATTAATAGCGAAAGTTGCCAACCACGATCCTTGTAATATTATGAATTTTGAAGTTAATGCAAGTCAATTTAGAGTTGGTGAAATTATTCGTTTTAAAGATTATTCTGAAAATGTAACCGAAAGACAATGGTCTTTTGGTGATAGTACTGATAACAGGTATACTGAAAATCCATTCCATACCTATAGTACTCCTGGAACTTACTCAGTTGAATTATTAGTTAACAACAATTGTTCTGTAAGTAAGGAAATTGTAATTAAGGAAAAACTGGATATTATAGATTCTACCCGAATTGCTAATTTTAAAGTTCCTGCTAGTATTACTGTTGGTGAACTGATATCGGTAACCGACATAACTAAAAAAGCTACCAGTTGGGAATGGCGTTTTGGTGAAACTTCTGAAGTTAATTCTACCTTTCAAAACCCAACTTACACCTACCAAACTCCGGGTTTAAAAACGATTACTTTAATCGTAAATGGCGATCCCAGGTATAGTACTCAAAAAAGAATTACAGTATTACCGAAAGAAGAAGAAAAAGTTGTAGAACTTTCAAAACGCCAAAAAAGAAAATCTTTACGCGAGGCAAAGCGAGACCGTGAATCTTTAATTAAGTACGATCCTGTTGTTAAAGCTGCACCAACGCCACCATCTGTCAAAATATCAAATGCCCCAAAAGCGGTTGAAAAACCTCAAATTTCGAGAAGTGCATTTGCTAAAAAAAATTATACAGGTTAGTGAAGAAAAAGCAACTGCCGATGATTTTAAGCCTTACATGTGTGGTAATTTGCAAACCATGACTATGATTAAAGGAAAAAAATCAACATTTTTGGAATTATGTGAAAAAATAAAAGGTAAAAAAATAAAAATAAAATCATTAGCACTTTACAAAAACGAAAAAAATAAGTGTATTGAGTATATTTCTATTGATTATTCTAAAAGCTTTTTTTAATTATGTATAACGGCACTACTTATAATTATGTAAATTGGGTGGATGGAATGAAGATTAATAAATCTCATTTTATGGATTCTGATAATGCAAACATTGCTTTAATATCAAAATCGACTTCTATTGTAGTTCACTCAAACCAATACGGTTTGTTACCTGATGTATCTTCAGGCAAAGATTCTAAAGACAGCATACAATTATCTTTAGACGGGCAAAATAATTTATCTATAAATATTATCAAATGTAAAGCAGTTACTCCTGGGGGGTACTATATAGAAATCTCCGAATTGACTAATGCTTTGTTAGATAAAAGCGGAAAGTTTGAAACAATTTCAGCAAATTTAAATGCTAGTTTAAATACCGATGATGCGTATTATATAGTTTTAAAATTTGATCCGTTTAAAAAAATTCCTGTTGGTGAAGCCAAAACTGATGAAGAACCACCAAGACATCCTTATTCTATAGGGAGTTATTCTTTACATACCGTACCCGAAGAAGAATTAAAACATACCAATTTAGGTAAGAGTTATTTGATAGTAGGAAAAATATTGTTTGAAGATGATAAACCGCAAATAGACGCTAATTATATTCCTCCATGCTACTCCATTCAAAGTCATGGCGACTTAGTTTATATATATTCGCAAATAGGAATTTTTTTTAAAACTATTGAGAAATATGCAATTCAAATCATTCAAAAAATTCTACAAAAAAAACAGAATAATGAATTATCTGAAATGATCCAATTTATTGCTCAAAATGTATGGCAATATACCTCGGGTATTATACCAGAATATCATATTGAAGATCGTATGACTTCTCCAGTAAAAATTACTACTAAGCTTATTACTCTTGCCCGTGTTATTAAAAATAGTATGGATATTTATATTGGTACTGGTAAAGAAGAATTAGTAAATTATTTAGTAAACTGGAGCGACACTACACAAGGTGAATTCGAAAAATTATTAGATGACATGATTGAGATTGATTACAAACATTATGATATTAATCAATCACTGAATACTGTTTCTCAATTTTCAAAGGTAATTCAGTTACTATTTAAAAAATTAGATGAACTAGATTATATAGGTAAAAAACCAGATTCTAATATATTTGTAAAAGAAGAAGTAATTGTAAAAGAAGAGGTAAAACAACGACGTAGTTTTTTACTGGATTAAAAATAACACTATTGTAACAAATTTATGGAGCCAAAAAATAAAAAAGAGCGCACTACCAGCATATTAAAATTTTCTTTATTATTCTTAGTAACTATTATCTTAATATTATTTGCAGCCTTTTTCGACTTTAACCGGTTACCTCTTAAAGAAAACAGCATATTAAAAAATAAAGTTTCAATTGCTGAAAAAGAACTTATATATCAAAAAGAGTTTTCAAAAAAATCCGAAGAAATAAAAGCGCTTATTGATTCGTTAGATACGCCAGGTCAAAATTTACAATACTTTAATGCTTTAATTAATTCTAAAATTGTAGAATTACAAAAAAGTATTCCTGCCAAAGATTCTACTAATAATTACGATATTTACGTGAATTCTGTACAATCTTATGTAGATATACAAGAACTTAAAACAAAGTTGAAAAGTTATGACGGTGTTGATGCCAAATTGAAAGATTACCAGCAAGAATTAGATCGCATCACTTCCAAATATGATGAAGCTCAACGTTTCTTAAGTTCGATGAGAAGAAATAGGTAAATACTTGACATAATAAATTTTCTTTTAAGGTTCAATAATATAACATAACGGATAATATAAAATTTTGTATTCCAAATTTGTCTCATTCCATAACCTATCATAAACCCCTTTCATTCGATTAATAACCTTATTAAATACCTTTACATCGGTTGGTTCCAAAACGAAATTTTGATTTGAGGTCACAAATATTTTTTATTCAGCTTATTGACTTACTCTCTTTAACCTAGTTGAAGTTCAATCATATTAGCTATACAAATCAGCTTATGTCAAGACAATTGCTTTTATTGTTAGCAACCTGACTATTTCAAATTATGGACTTCTTTGGCTTTTTTCCAATTTTTACTGAGTATAGGTTTTTCCATGCTTGTTCTTCTTTCTGATAATTCTCCTGAAAAATGACAATACTTTTCTGGATAACTACGGTTTTTGTGTTCATCCCATTTTTTAAATGAATTGTAATTCATTGGTTTGTCCATATTAAAGGGAATCTTACTCCCTGATCTAATACAATAACCTATCTTTTTATCTCTAGTACTTTTTTCCTTTTTCATAAAAAAATCAGACAAATCATCAAGTACAATTTCTGAGCGTACATATTTTTTTGAACTCAAAATATTCTTCTTTACGTATTTTGGCTTTTTATTAAAAAGTAAAACTGCTTGATCGATCACAGTTTTAAAATACTCCCAAGAATCCGCATCTAAATTATTTTCACCCGTAAATGTACCTTTTAATGATTTTTCCATTAAAATTCCAGTTTCAATATTATTATTTTGAGAAAATCCATAAAAATTCATTGATGTAAGCATTGCTTTGGAATCATTGGCATAGTATTTTGCATGAAGTCTTTTTTCAAAACGAATTTCAACATTCGGGAATTGCTTGAAAAATTCAAAATCTTCTTGCTTCATACTTTTTGAAATATCATCTTCATTTTTACCAAATAAAACCGTCAACTGTATTTCAGGCTTTTTCAAGTGCGTCAACAAAGCAGATTTATACCTATCGTGAAGTTTTATGTATGGAGATATTAAAATAATGTGGTCATGTGCCGACACAAAAAAATTTTCAAGTGCTGCATTAAGGTCATTTCCTTTTAAAAATTTAGCCATTGATTTAAGTTAGTATTTCATTTAGACTTATTGCAAATAGTTAGTTTAAGAAACGAAGGGCATGTCATCAGCAATACGCTTCTTATTGATAATAAGCTAAATATAATATTTTATTTATTTTTTGTTTGAAGAAACTAATTTTATTTTTTAACAATGCACAGCCTTTTTAGATAAAAAAACGCCGTGTTTTTGAGCATTACTAAATTAATCCTATTATCAGATGGAAACTTTTTTCTTGTATAATCAAGAACAACTAAAAATTTTTAAAATAATGAATTCAAAAAAAATTCTTCCTTATTGGCGCCAGAAAATAACGTCTAACTGGCTGGACTACCCAATAAATATTATAAAATATGTTCAATGCCTTTTAAGTAAAACCTTATTTTATTCTAGGCCAAGATTTACTTAATTTATAGGCACCGCCAAAAGGGTTTAATCCCCTAAGGCTTGCCTTGAAATTTTAATGATATTTTCTTTAAATGCCTAGTGAGCTTGCTCCAAGGTAGTTTACTAATCTTCCTTTTTCTCAAAATATCTAACATAATCTACCTTCATACTTGTACCATCAATAGCATCGGTAACTTCTCCTCCTATTCTCGCTTTTAGAATCGCTAAACTTAATAAGATGTTTGTTTTCGCATGACAAAGCTCATTATCTTCTTCTCTAATCAATTCTCCATCAAAATAGAATTTAAACTCAGTAGGAGTCCATAAAAATCCATAGGTATGGTAGTCTTTTGAAAAATCATCTCCTTCTTCCGTATCAAAATGAGCAAGTTCTACCCATTCCTTGTCTTTCAAATATTCTATTTTATAATTTGTAATTAGGTTATACCATGTTTCAGTATTTTTTGTCCAGGCATTTGTAAACTGTATACACCCTATATCTACTGCTTTCTTAAATTTTAATGTAATCCATTTTTCTCCTTCAATCTGTGAGATCCATTCATTATTGGCTCCTCTAATTACTCCATCAACTACATTTTGTGCATCAGTACTTCTTTCTTCTTTAAATACATATTTCCCACTAGCGTCTACTTTAACATTCTTTTTTGCTGCATGATTTACAAGCTCGCTATAGTTATCAGCATCTTGTGGACGTCTAGGGTTTTTCGGATATCCTTTTTCTGTTGGTGCATACACAAAGATTTCTCCTATATTTATTTTTTTTCCATGCCTAGAAGAAATTCTTACTTTCTTTGTTTGTATTGGAGTTTCTAAAATATGAGAATAACTGTCTTTAGGAATTTTACTTCCAAAGAAAAAAGGTTTTGGATCATCTTCATGATGCCCATATTCATCTTTATCCGTCCAATTATGAATATTCGTGTTTACTTTATTGGGGTAATGCCCTTCATTAACATCTAACTCAAAAGCTTTTTCTCCTTCTGGCACACCATTTTTAGGCCACATCCAAAAAGAATTGTTCGTTCCCGTAGCTCCTGCATATTTGTATTTAGCCTCAAAATAACCATATCCAAAATCTTCTTTCGTCCAAATATTTCCACAGGTCCAATCTTGACCTCCTCTACTTTCTTTCTTCGCTTTTAGTTCTAAAATACCATCATGTACTTCTGCATTTTCTCTCCAACGACTACATAATACATATGCTCCTCCTGATTTAGAATTTTGAGAATGCCAACGTTGGTCTAAGTCAGCATCAGTACCATTAAACTCTTCACTCCAGCTTAATTCATAATTTTCTTCTATTTCTTTTGGTAGTTGTGCCCAACTAGAAACAACAGCAAACATAGATATTAGGATTGTAATCTTTTTCATAATAAATTATTTTGAACTTAAAATTTTAGTATTACTAGTATTGATTCTTTCAATTTGATTTTTACTTAAAGATTTTGAAAAGAACACCTCTTTTTTGAACTTGGTTTGTGTCTGCTTTAACTTAAGATCTTTAACATCTAAACTTAAATCACAATCAAACCTTCCAAGAATAGTATGATCCTTACTCCAATCATCAGCGGCATTATCAAAATGCGATAGCCCCCAAGTAATTCCCCTACCATTTCCATTACTATCGAATGCGTCTGGTACACAAGGGCCTGCTGCTATAGGCAATAAAGCCGTTACCGAAGCAACACTAAAATTGACACCATCAGGCGCATACTGAATGGTATTAGCTTCATTACCATTTCGAGTAGCTATGGTTGCGATTCCCTCTTCAAAAGGAAAATATGCAGTTTCATGACTAGAATTTAATATTGGATTTAATGGATGTTTTTTAAAAGGACCTAAAGGATTATCTGCTATGGCTAAACCATTTACACATAAATAATCTGGTCGATCTCCAAAGGCCGCTTTGTAGTACAAATAGATTTTTCCTTTGTATACCAATGGATAAGGATCGTGAATTGAAAATTGATCCCACGTTCCTGGTTTTCCATTTTCAACTACAATTTTATTTAATGGTGTCCATGGTCCATCTGGAGAGTCGGCATACGAAACGGTCACAGGGCAGTGATCTCCTTTTTTACCACTAGCTTCCATAAATCCCTGATAGTACAGATAGTACTTTCCCTTAAATTTTAAAACATCTGGAGTAGCTACTGATCGCCATCCCACTAAAGGTTTAGAAGGGCGTGATACCGCTAAACCTTGCTCTTCCCAAGTAAATCCATCTTTACTGGTAGCGTACCATATTTCACATAAATCCCAATCTGCTGAAGGAATTTCATCTGTAGATAAATGTGCATTTCCGTAACCTACTGGTGGGTATTTTGTGTGCCTTTTAGTATACCAAACGTAGTATTTTCCATTTTCAATTATGACTTTAGAAGGATCACGTCTAGAAATAGTTCCATCTCCACCATTATAATCAAATCCTTTCAACTGTGTATATGCAAAACTTGTAAACAACTCATTATCTTCTGGACGAGGTGTTTTATAATCTGTATATAAGCGTTTCATCGCTTTACTTAAAGGACGATCAGGCATTGACTGTGGAATATCCCAAGGGAAACCACCGTAATCTTTTTTCTTTTCTAAAGAAGATATCTCTTGCTCTGTTGATTTACTTTTTTCGTTTATTTCTTTTCCTCCAGAATCGCATGAAATCAATTGAATTGACACGATCAAAGCAAAAACGATTTTAACTATCTTCATTATTTTGATTTTAGTTTACTACTATTTATCCAATATATTTTCTCAACCAAAAATTTAAGATTAAGGTTTTATAGGCTCTAGTTACCAATTTTTATTTATCTCTTGAATTTGATAATATGCCTTTTTCTTTTCTCTATTTTCGCTTACCACTCCCCATTCTCTAAAACCAGATTTTGGTGTTCCTTTATAGTTACTTCGGTAATCATTATAAGACCATAGAGATACCCCTACTAAATAAGGAAGCTCCTTCAATTTTTTCAAATCTGCTATCAACTCTTCTGAGAATTCAGAATCTGGAGCAGGGCCTATTTGAGATCTTCCTATTTCGGACATAAAAATGGGTTTCCCTGGAAACTTCTCATGTGTTTTAGTGACAGCCTTAACAGCATCTCCGTAAGAATTGATACAAATAAAATCCAGTTTTTCAAATGGCTCATTTGTCAAATCTGAATTTTTACCATATGTAGTAAGACTTACATAAGTCTTTAAACGTGTTTGATCTAATTCTTCAACATAATCCAACATCGAATTGATATATTCATATTGATCTTTAGTAAGTGTTTTATCTTCCCACTCACCTTCTGGGTCTCTTAGTTCGTTACCTACACTCCAACCTATTACAGAAGGGTGATTAAAATCTCTTTCGATCATTTCACGCATCCACTTTTTTGCAAGAGGACTATCCTTAAAAGTTTGTGGATCATCATCACCCCATACTGGTATTTCTTGAATTAAAAGATACCCTTCTCTATCGCAAAAATCCAAAAGGGTCTTGGATAGTGGAGCATGCATTAATCTAGAAAATCGTCCCCCTAAAGCTTTAATATCTTTCATATCAGCTTCTACAATATGTTTAGGTTCTGTATTTCCATATTTTGGATGATCATGAACTCTATTTAGTCCATTTTCACGTAATAGTTTATTATTTAAAAAAAGCTGTTCTCCTCTAGCTTCAATTTTTCGAATTCCAAAATTATCTGTAAGTGTGTGGACTATTTTTCCATTAACCTTTAGTTTTGAAGTTAATTTATACAAGTTAGGATGGTCTAAATCCCATAGCTTATAAAGGCTTAAATCTGCAGGGTAACTCATTTTAGTTTCTATAGTACCCAATGAAGAAATCGTAACAGGTACCTCACCCAGTAATGTTCCATCTATATAGGACATCACTTTCACTTCATTATTCTCATTACTAAGGTTTTCTATAGCATGTTTAATTACAAAAGAAACTTGTCCCTTCTCAAAATCAGGTGTTGCATCTATGTGTTGATATTTCATTCTAGCTTTATCAAATGCTTCCAATGAAACAGTACGACTAATACCACCCCAAGCCCACCAAGCTCCACGTTTGTAGGAATTATCAGCCATCACAACTAATTCATTAGGTTGATCTGGTAATAATTCTTGATTAATATTGAATTCAAATGGGGTATAACCACCAACATGTTTTCCTAATAATTTTCCATTCAACCAAACTTTTGCTGTTTGATATACCGCTCCAAAATGGATTTGAATATGTCTATCCGACCAAGAGCTAGGCACTTCAAAAGTACGTTTGTAAAATGCTTTTCCGCTATACGTACTGTACTTTTCTTTAGTATCCCAATTCCCCGGAACTACAATAGAATCCCATTCTTTTATTGCTTTTTGTTGTTCATAGGTTTCAACATCTTTGGAAGCTAAAAATTGCCAAGTACCATCTAAAGATATTTTAGTATCTATGGGTTCACTAGCACATGATAATAGGCTACTAAAGATGAAAAAGCTTAAAAATAACTTATAAAAATAATCCATTTTAATATTAAATTATGCTACAAAAACCTCAAATAATGCAGCCGGAACTGATTTTGAAGGGTGTTCTAGCTTTATACGTAATCCTTTGGTATTAATTGATTCTTCCAATATTATAGTATTAATAGTTTGGTAATTCCCTTGCTTTTCGAAAAGTAAATCACCCTCTGCACTATATATTTTATAGGTATTGATACAAAAAGGGATGATATCTTCTGGGTGTCCATATTGTACCGTCTCCATCGCATGATCGTAATCTGTATCGAAAAATAGTTTTATTTGATTAATCGTCTGTAATTCATCCCATTCAATATTTATTTCTGGAGTATTATCTGTTAAATCTGCTACCCAAGCATTGGTACCTTTCCATGGTCTTACATAACCATTTCCAAGGTTTGCTGCTTCATAAATCTCCAAAGGAGGCGAAATACTTAAGCTAATATTTTTCCCTTCAGGTCTTCTATTAGGAATCCAAAATTCAAAAGCATCAACACCAATACCATCTGGAGGTGTTTGTTTCCCTGTATTAGATACTTTTTTGTTTACTCCATTAAAGGCAGTCATTATACCTGTAATTAATTGATCACTTTCTTGTAATTCTAACTTCTCATTCGCCATAAATGTGACAAAAGCATAGCTGCTTTCTGATATTATAGCTTCAAAACTAAATTCTATGGTTTGTTCTCCCTTTTCAATGGAAATTATTTTTTGTTCTAATATAATTTCAGGAGTATAATTATGGGCTAACTCTGATGTACGTAATTGCACTTCTAATTGAGTCGCTTCTTTTGCTTTTATAGTTACTTTAAAACTATACTTTGTATTTACTTTTAAAGGCAATAGTTGTGCTACAGAAACATCAAGTGGTAACCAATTACCATTAGTTTCTATTTGAAAAAGCTTTAATGTAGAACTTGCCTCAACAGTAGCTTTGTTCAACAAATTGCTTTTGGCTTGTATAGGAACATTACAAATACTTTGCCCATCAATATTCAATTGATTTTGAAGTGTTTTTATTCTTCCATCTTCCAGGATTTGTGCTGGCAGTACCTTTTCTGAAGTACACATAGCCGCTGCTGTACCAACTGCTTGAGCTCCAAATCCACAAGTTAACATAACTCGAGTAGATCCAAAAGCAACATGCGAAGCACTGATAATACGTCCCGCTAAGAATAGATTATTAATATTCTTGCTTACAAAGCTTCTGTAAGGGATATCATATACTCCTTTAGAATGCCATTGAGTACAACCAGAAAGCTCGCTATAAATTCCATCAGCAGGATGCAAATCTAGTGCCCACCCTCCAAATGCAATAGCATCATCAAAGACTTCTTGACCTAAAACATCTTGTTGCTTCATCATATAAAGCCCATCAAAACGACGACTTTCACGCTTTCCTGGAACGTTAGCAACCCACTCTAAGTCTAGATTTTCTACATCATCGAATTCACCAGAGTTTTTAATGTAATTCCATACCCCATAAATTACTTTCCAAAGTTCCCATTTGATTTCTTCAGTTTCATGGATAGTATCTTTTCTTCCTCCAAATTCGAACCACCAAAAATTACATCCTTTATGGTTCTTTCGAATCAATTTATGACGTGGTATATCGTTAATATCTTGTAATGCATATGAAGGTGCTACATATTTTACAGACTTATCAGATTCTTTACTATAGAAAAACATGGAGTGTCCTAATAACTGACCGTAAGATTCATCTGGGGCGAAAAGCTCCCCGAATTCTTCTTTCGACTCTGCTCCAATTCTAAAACTTGCTCCCGATTTGAAACCTACAATTCCATCTCCCGAAGCATCACAAAATAGCGGCGCTTCTATATCATATTCTGTAGAATTTTGGCTATTAAAAGCTTTAACAGATTTAATAGTGTGATCATCTGATTTTTTAACATCACTAACTGCGGTATTTAATAGTAATGTAATATTAGGTTCGTTTATTACTTTTTCTAATAAAACAGTATCGAAAATAATAGGATTTCCTTCTCTATTTCGATATAAATTTTCTACCATAATCTCATCGATAAGACCTCCTTCACGAGACCATCGATTGTTATTACCCATATGTGAAGTTGCTCCTAAAGCCCATAATCGAACTTCCGAAGAAGCGTTCCCTCCTAATACAGGTCGATCTTGAATTAAAACAGTTTTTGTTCCTTTTCTTGCAGCAGATATAGCAGCACATACACCAGCTAAACCACCACCTACTACTACAAAATCAGCACTATACTTTTCAATTTTGTTTTCTCTACCTTTTTGACTAAATGCTTCTGTAATCATTATTTTTTAGCTTTCTTCTTTATTTTTATAAATAACAAAAAGTCCTAGTAATAATACAATACTTCCTATTATTGCAATCGTGATTTTTTCTGCATCAGCAAAAAATGTAAGTATTAAAATAAGCAATCCTATTGCACCAATTCCTAATCCTATAACACGACCTCCTCTTTTATTTCCTTCATTAGAACTTTCAGATTCTTCATCAGTAGAAGAATCATTAATTACTTTATTTGTAACAGGAGCTACAAATCCTTTAAAATAATTTATTAATTCTATAATTATCAGCAATACCATTGGGATTCCTACTCCCATTGACATTTCTGTAGTTCTATCTAATGTAATCCCTAAAATTGATGGGGCTAAAAACTTAAAAAAAGCATTTATCAAAAGAGAAATAATAGTAACTAACACCGTAGTCTTTCCCATTGATCTTTTAGAAAACAAAGCCCATAGTGGCGGTAAAAACATAGCTGCTCCAGTCAAAGCCGCAATACTCATAACCACTTCTACTATTCCTCCCATTAAAGGAACTAATAATGCTACAAAAATGGTTAATAAACCAAGTATTACTGTAGCTAATCTTCCTACTTTAACAAGCTTTTCGTTAGAAGAATTAGGAAACAATAGTCTATAAATATCATTTGTTATAACTCCTGCGGATATATTCAAGGTTGTGTTTACTGAACTTGAAGTTGCAAATACCATACCTCCTAACATTAATCCTAACATTCCTACGGGCATTACTTCTTTACACATTAATAAATAAGCGCCTTCATCTGCCAAATTTGTTAAATCGGGATTTAACACTCTATAAATCATTGGCGGTAACATCCAAATTAGCGGACTTATGGTATATAAACCTCCAAAAAGCCATCCTACTTTTTTGGCATCTTTAGGAGTAGCTACACTAGTATAGCGTTGAACATACGCCCAATTTCCTGCAATAAAAAACAAATTATACAATCCAAATGCTATCAAAAAAGGCACTGAATATTCTTCATTTACTAGATTAAAAAAGTTTTCTGGAGCCTTTTCTATAAACAAATCAATTCCTCCTACCTTTTTAAATGACAGTGGTAATACTATAAATACTGCTGCGGTCAATACTACAAATTGAAGAACGTCTGTTACTATTACCGCCCAAAGCCCACCTATTGCAGTATAAATCAAGATCAAAACACCTAATACGATAATACTTGTGGTAATAGGAATACCTGTGGAGACTTCAACAATTTTTGCTACGGGATATAAAAATGCCCCTGTAGTAAATAAGGATACGAATAAAAATAAATAGGTATACACTTTTTGTGTTTGTAAGCCCAAACGTTTCGTAATAAATGAGGCTACTGTTATCTCTTTAGTTTTTTGCCATTTAGGAGCTATAAAAAAACCAATAATGATTCCTGCTATTGCCATAGTCCACTGAATAGAAATGGCTACCCAACCACTCGAATAGGCTATAGATCCCCACACAACAAAAGTTCCTGCTGAGAAAAAACTCATAAAGAGAGACAATCCACTCATCCACCATGGTAAAGCACCTCCCGCTGCAAAAAATGAACTAACATCTTTTCCCGACTTTGAAAAACTAATTCCGCACACAAAAATGAGTACGGTAAAAAGTAGAATAACAATAATATCAATAGAATTCATGTATACTTATTTATGACAATTTAATAAGTTTAAAAATGAACTTATATCGTTTTCGTGATTAAAGTTACCGGAAACGTTTCTGAAAACGTTATTTTTTTTCGGAAACGTTTTTTATTTTTCTAACTTTGAAATCAAAGTTAGTTTCCTTTTTCATGAAATATGTTACTATAAAAGATATTGCTAAAGAGTTAAATGTTGCTGTATCTACAGTTTCACGGGCCTTTAATGATAAATATGATATTAAACCCGAAACAAGAGAGCGTATTCTAAAAAAGGCAAGTGAAATGGGATATCGCCCCAACCCTATTGCAAGAAAACTGGTGCAGCAACGTAGCTATAACATAGGCATTATTATTCCTGAGTTTGAAAATTCTTTCTTTCCACAAGTAATTATGGGAGCACAAGAAATCTTGTACCAACACAACTACCAAGTTCTTATTATGCAGTCTAACGAATCGATTGATTTGGAAATTAGAAATGCAAAAACGTTAGTTGATAATATGGTGGACGGACTTATTATTTCTCTATCAGGTGTGGGTAATAATTTACCCTATTATGAAGAGTTAACGGAAAAGAAAATGCCTCTAGTCTTTTTTAATCGTGTTCCCGAAAATATAGAAGCTTCAAAAGTTGTATTTGATGATTACAAATGGGCTTTTTTTGCCACTGAACATTTAATTCATCAAGGATTTAAGGATATTCTTTTTATATCTGGTGCTGACGACCTTATTCTTTCAAAAAACAGACAAAGAGGTTATGATGATGCTCATAAAAAACATCGAATTCCAACTGGTAAAAAGATTAATTGTGGCTTTTCGATGAAAGATGGCGTTCAAATAGCAGAAAATTTAATCTCTAAAAATAACGTCCCTAGAGCTATACTTGCGGCTAATGACGCTTGCGCCATTGGAATGATGCGTGTTTTTAAAGATTCTGGATTTAAAATTCCTGAAGATATTGCCATAGTAGGCTTTTCCGAAACCAAAATGGCAGCTCATATTTCCCCTACACTAACTTCTGTTGAACAACCTACTTATGAAATGGGTAAGGCAGCGGCTCAACTGCTTTTAGAACAACTTCAAAATAAAGGAATTCACATCCCTCAAACTATTGTATTAAATGGTCGATTAAATGTAAGAGAATCCTCTGTTGTTTTAAGTTGATTAACATAAGATGTGGAC
>NZ_AFPB01000088.1 GCF_000218485.1 Aquimarina agarivorans
AGCTTTTACGGATATACATGCTTATTTTATAAAAATCAACACTTTAACTCATTATTTTATGGCAACATAGCTAAAAAATCGGCTTCGCTTAAAATTGGCACCTTTAAGGATTCTGCTTTTGCAAGCTTACTTGGTCCCATTTTATCTCCTGCAATTAAATATGAGGTTTTTGATGAAATTGCACTTGAAACTTTCCCTCCGTGTTTTTCGATAAGTTCTTTTAATTCCTTACGCGAAACCTGAGTAAACACTCCTGAAACCACATAAGAATTTCCACTTAACGTTTCTGTTTGTCCTTCTAAATCTTCCGCAGACAGCTTCAATTGCACCCCAAAATTACGTAGCTTTTCAATTTGCTTTATATTCACTTCATTATTAAAATAAGCTACTACACTTTGCGCAATTTTAACGCCAATTTCATCAACATTTTCTAACGTTTCTACTGAAGCGTTTGCCAGTGCTTCGATATCTTTAAAATGCTTTGCTAACTTTTTAGCTACAGTTTCACCTACAAATCGAATTCCAATGGCAAAAAGTACCCGCTCAAAAGGTATTTTAACCGAAGCTGCAACGCCATTTACTAAATTTTCAGCACTTTTTTGAGCTATACGCTCTAATGGCAGTATATCTTCTACCGTAAGGGTATACAAATCAGTATAATCATGTACTAAACCTTGTTTCACTAGCAATGCTACTGTTTCACCTCCTAGACCTTCAATATCCATGGCTTTACGTGAAATAAAATGTTCAATACGACCAATAACTTGCGGTGGACAATGAAACTCATTTGGACAATAATGCTTGGCGTCGCCCTCGGTACGTACTAATAAAGTATCACATTCCGGACAATGAGTAGCGTATTGAATAGGAACACTATCTTCCGCTCTACTCTCAACCGCAACACCTACTATTTTAGGAATAATTTCTCCGCCTTTTTCAACAAATACCGTATCACTAATCCGTATATCTAGTTTTTCAATTTGATCGGCATTATGCAGTGATGCACGTTTTACCGTTGTACCTGCTAAATTTACAGGCTCTAAATTTGCTACAGGTGTAATAGCTCCTGTTCTACCTACTTGATAAGCTACACTTTCCAGCTTAGTTACCACCTGTTCTGCCTTAAATTTATAAGCCATTGCCCAACGGGGAACCTTGGCTGTGTATCCCAACTCTTCTTGCTGCTGTAAATTATTGATTTTTATAACTACGCCATCTGTTTCATATGGCAAATTTGTACGTTTTTTATCCCACAGGTTTACAAATTCCATAACTTCATCAATAGAATGTGCTAAAGCAGCAATTTCGGGTACTTTAAACCCCCATGACCTGGCTTTTTCCAAGCTTTCAAACTGAGTAGTAACTCCTAAGTTTACACCTACTAAACTATATAACAAGCACTCTAAAGGGCGCTTAGCTGTTTCGGAGCTGTCTTGTAATTTTAAGCTTCCTGACGCTGTATTCCTGGGATTTGCATAGGGCTCCTCTCCCGCTTCTATACGAGCTTCATTCATTTTTACAAACCCCTCAAATGGCAATACGATTTCTCCTCGGATATCAAACTTTTCAGGGAAATCGCCTTTTAATTGCAATGGTACGGTACGTATCGTTTTTATATTTTCGGTAACATTATCGCCCTGAAAACCATCACCACGTGTAATTGCCTGTTGTAATTGCCCATTAACATAAGTCAAACTAATGGATGCTCCATCGTACTTTAATTCGCAGGTGTACGAAACTGGTCCATCTACTATTTTTCGCACTCGCTTTTCCCAATCCAATAAATCTTCTTTTGAATAGGAATTATCCAATGAGTACATACGATTTTCATGCACTACAGTTTCAAAATTTTTGGTAATTCCACCTCCAACTCTTTTTGTGGGCGAATTTGGATCATCAAACTCTGGGTAAGCTGTTTCGAGTTCCTGTAATTGCTTTAACAGCATATCAAAATCATAATCGCTAATCGTAGGATTATCCAAAATGTAATAATTATGATTATGCTGGTGCAATGCTGCTCTAAGGTTTTGTATTTTTTCTGCAATCGTCATGGTATCTATTTTAAAATAGCTTTTAACATTCTATCTTTTCCTCTGAAATCTTTTTTTATTTCTGGCAATTTAAAACCAATACCTACTAAAAAAATAGAGAGTTCTTCTGCCAAATATTCATTAATTTCAAAATACAATATGGCATCTTTTTTTGCTTGCGCTAGAAATAAGTGCGCTATTTTTTTATAAAAAAGTAATGGATTATAATCAGACACAAATAAGGCCGATTGGGGTTCAAATTCTAACACATTAGGTTGCATAAATTCCTTTTCCGAATTACGAACGTAAGGCGGATTGGAAACAACTACATCATAAACATCTAAAAATGAAGTGGCACTTAAAATATCCTGTTGTTCAAAATTTACCGAGGCATGCAATCTTTTTGCATTTTCAGCTGCCGTTACCAAAGCACCGATGGAAATATCCACCGCTATCACTTTTGCCGCAGGTAATTGCAATGCTAATGATGTAGCTATGCAGCCAGAACCTGTTCCAATATCTAAAATTTTTTTTTCCGCATTTTCACTATCACTCACAATCCAATCCACCAATTCTTCAGTTTCAGGTCTGGGTATTAATGTATCTTTAGTTACTACAAATTCGTTGCCGTAAAAATAAGCTGATCCTAAAATATACTGTATGGGCTCCCACGTAACTAATCGTTCAACAGCTTTTTCAAATTTTTGCACAAATTTGGCAGTTATTGCCTGATGTGAATTTAATGCTACATCAACCTTTTTGTACCCTAAATAAGCTTCGCAAAGGATATAAAAAAACTGTTGTGCTTCCTCCTTACCATACATGGGTATTAAACGGCTCACAAAATCATTATTTAGCTGAAGTAATAACATTTATTGAATTATCATGGTAATTGAACTACTGATCCAGTTTACGAAACTAAATTTCTCATTTAAAATGATCTTTACGATATTTTTTTTACTTAATACTTTTCAAAGTAGCTACAGATACGCTTGTATTTTTCTTCTCACCCAAATAATAAATTCCTAATTTTTATTTAAGAAATTAAAAATCAGTATCCGTATAACTTTTAAAGAAAACTAATAATCAGCACAGCCAAAAATAAGGAGTATCCCATAATTTAGCCGTATTTTTGAGATGTAAATTTTTGGAGTTATGAAAGTTTTATACACATGGTTTAGTATACTGGTATTCATTACCACTAGCTGTAATTACAGTGAAAAACCGACCTTTATTAAAGTAAACAAAATTAATATCCAAAACATTTCAAACGATTCAATTACATTTAAAGCGGATGCGCTTTTTAAAAACAACAATGATGTTGGTGGAAATTTGATTACTGAAAATATTGATGTTTTTGCTGATGGTGTTTTAATCGGGCAATTAAAAACCGAAGAATTTAATATCCCCTCCAAAGATACGTTTGCTATTCCATTACAGGGTAAATTTTCTATTGATAAAATTTTAGCAAAGGATCAAAAAGATCTTGTAAACAGCGTGCTCAACATGTTAACCTCCAAAAGAATTCCTATTTCATTTAAAGGAGACTTACTTTTCAAAAAAGGCCCTTTTAAATACAATTACCGAATTGATCAAACGAACAAAGTCAAAATTAAACTATGAGTAAACAGGACTTTATGTTACGTTGCCTACAATTAGCCAAAAACGGCTTGGGCACTACCTCCCCAAACCCCATGGTTGGTAGTGTGATAGTACATAACAACAAAATTATTGGCGAAGGTTGGCATTACAAAGCTGGCGAGGCACATGCCGAAGTAAATGCCATTAATAACGTAAAGGATAAAACGTTACTTGCTGACGCAACCATTTATGTGAGTTTGGAACCTTGTAGCCATTTTGGAAAAACACCTCCATGTAGTGACCTGATTATAAAATCCGGCATTAAACGAGTAATTATAGGCACTATTGATCCTTTTACTGCCGTTTCAGGACGCGGAATAAAAAAGTTAATGGATGCTGGCTGCGAGGTTATTGTTGGTGTTTTAGAACGCGAAAGTCAATTACTTAATAAGCGTTTTTTTACATTTCATAATGCCAAGCGTCCTTACATTTTTTTAAAATGGGCGCAAACTGCTGATGGTCTTTTAGGTTCTGATTCATCAAAAAATCAAGCGAGGAAACCTATTTGGATAAGCAATCAGTTTTCAAAACAATCCGTTCATAAACAACGTGCACATGAACAAGCTATTTTAGTAGGAACAACTACAGTAGTTAGTGACAATCCAAGTTTAACAACTCGTTTATGGAAAGGCAGTAATGTGTTACGAGTAGTTCTGGATTTAAATTTACGTATTCCACAAAATAGCACTATTTATAATCAAGAGCAACCGACCATAATTATTACCAATACAAAAGAACACCCCAAAAATAGCCACAACCTCACTTATGAATATATTAACTCAAATGATAGTATTGCTACTCAAATTTGTGATATTCTATACAAAAAACAAATTCAATCATTAATTATTGAAGGAGGAGCGCAACTATTACAAACCTTTATTGATGCTAACTTGTGGGATGAAGCAACGGTATATAAAAGTACTACAGTTTTTTTAAAGCAAGGTACCAAAGCACCAAAAATACAAGGTGAAACTAAAGTTTCAACCCTACAAAATGATGTTATTACCCACTACACTAACACTACATTTTAAATGAATACTCAAAAAATTAAAAATATCATTTTCGATTTTGGAGATATTTTTATCAACTTGGATAAACCCGCACCAATAAATGCTTTTTTATCCTTGGGCTTAAATGCACCCTTAAAAGATATTTCGCTCATAAATGATACTTATGAAATAGGTAAAATAAATACAAATACTTTTTTAGACACTTACCAAAAATGGTTACCCGAAGTGGATACCAACGAAATTATTGAGGCGTGGAATAGTATTTTAAAAGATTTTCCTATTTCTCGATTAGAATTTTTAAAAACCCTTGCGCAACAAAAAAAATACAAACTATTTCTTTTAAGCAATACAAATTACCTACACATTGAATGGGTTAAAGAAAACGTTCCTTTTTTTGATGAATTTAAAAGGTGTTTTGATAAGTTCTACTTATCACAAGAAATAGGTTTCAGGAAACCTAACGCTGAAATCTATGAATTTGTGTTACAACAAAACAACCTAAAAGCCAACGAAACTTTATTTATTGATGACTTAAAGCAAAATACCGACGCTGCCAAGGCATTAGGCATACACGTATGGAATTTAATTCCCGGAAAAGAAGATGTAAGCCAATTATTTATTAAAAATCCTACTATTTTATGAGTTACTTACTACTCAGTATTTGTGCATCAAGTGTACTATTTGTTGTTTTTAAACTGTTTGCAAAATTTAAAATTAATACCATACAAGCCATCATATTTAACTATTTAGTGGCTGCGGTTTGTGGATATATTGCGCACAATAAACCAATTACTATACCTCAAATTACTCAATTTTCATGGTTTTATTATTCGTTGGGATTGGGATTGATATTTATAGCTGTATTTTATGCAATGGCTATTACTACACAGCGCAATGGCATGTCGGTAGTAGCTGTAGCCAGTAAAATGAGTGTAGTTATCCCAATTTTATTCGGAGTTTTTGTATACAATGAAACCATTGGTCGCATTAAAGTATTAGGCATTTTAATTGCATTATTTTCAATTTATTTAGTAACCGTAAACCCAAATAAAATTAAAAGCAGTTCATTACTGTTCCCCATTCTTGTTTTTATAGGAAGCGGACTGATTGATACTAGTCTAAAATTTCTACAAACCAATTTTGTAAAACCTCAGGACGTTTCCATTTTTTCGGCCACATTATTTGTTACTGCTGGCTTCACAGGTATTTTAATTATCATTTTCCAAGCCTTGCAAAAGAAGTTTACTTTTGAATTTAAAAACCTAATTGGTGGAATTGTTTTAGGAGTATGTAACTATTTTTCTATATACTTTTTGGTACAGGCTATAAGTTATAAAGGAATGGAAAGTTCTACATTATTTACTGTAAATAATGTTGGAGTATTACTAGTTACTACAATTTTAGGGGTGCTGTTATTTAAAGAAAAACTAACCCAACAAAATAAATTAGGAATCCTTTTAGCTGCTGTAGGTATTGTTTTGGTTAGTGTTTCTGGAAATTTTAACTAAAAATGGATAGTGATCACTATAAAACATTAGCAATACCTTCTGGCGAAAGCCTGTATAAAATTAAAAATAGCAAGTTTTTTAGCTATAGTTATCCCGTAACTTCTGAAACGGAAATTAAGGAAATATTAGTCCAAATTAAGAAAGAACATTACCAGGCACGCCATTGGTGTTATGCTTGGCGATTGGGGACTTCAACTATTCGGTATCGCGCCAATGACGATGGTGAACCATCCAATACTGCTGGCCAACCTATATTAGGTCAAATTCAGTCCTACGAATTAACAAATACGCTAGTAGTTGTTGTGCGCTATTTTGGAGGCGTAAAACTGGGAGTCGGCGGTTTAATAAGCGCATACAGAACGGCGGCACAAGAAAGTTTATCAAACGCCACAATTGTAACCAAACTTATTACCAAAACTATTCATATTGAATTTGAATATCCCCTTATCAATGAAGTGATGCGAAAAATAAAACAGCATAAACTTATTATTGGCAAAAAAGATTTTAATAATAATTGTCAAATTTGGATTGAAAGTCCGAAAAGCGACACTAAAAAAAATATTTTGTTACTTACAAGTATTTACGGGGTATCCATTCACAAAAAAAACGAAGATTCCATTTAAAAAAACTAGGTCATTTCGCTTTTAATTTTTTGTAACATTTCATCCGGACATTTTATAGGCCTGTTTGTTTCAGTAGACACAAACACTAGCGTTGTACTGCCTGTTGTTAACAATTCAGACTGTTGATTGTGCAATTCATACTCAAATTCTATCTTGGCAGTAGGAACATTTTTCAATGTAGTAGTAATGGTTAATATATCATCAAAAAAAGCTGATTTTTTAAAATTTGTATGTAATGCTACAACGGGAAGCATTACTCCTTCCTCTTCCATTTTTTTATACGAAAATCCCAACTCCTTCAACCATTCAATACGCGCAATTTCAAAATATTGCGCATAATTACCATGGTAAACTACGCCCATTTTATCGGTTTCACCATAGCGTACTTTTACAGTTGTTTTTGAAGAAAAATATGTCATTTAATCGATTTTAAGAAAAATAAATTTGTAGTGTCAAAATTAACACTTAATAGGCAAAAAAAAGTTATAAGTCAAGTCGGATTTAGTTTTTTTATTCAGTTTTTTGTTCACATATTTGTGACATAGTTATTGGGGAAAATTTATTTTTTTATTTTACCTCTTTTCAATCTTTTATAACCAACCAACGTTTAAATTTTATAATGATTATAACAGCTCAAGAAGCATGGGACAGTTGTCTATCATTTATTGAGGACAATATTACTCCGCAAGCATACAAAACATGGTTTGAACCCATAAAAGCGGTAAAGCTTGTAGATAATTCATTGAGTATTCAGGTACCTAGTAAGTTTTTTTACGAATGGCTGGAAGAGCATTACGTTGAATTGTTAAAAATCGCATTAGTTAAACAATTAGGATCACAGGCTAAATTGGTTTATGTAATCCGTATGGAAAACAGTGTGGATGACAAGGTTCCTTACACAGAAAAAATTCCAAGTACGAATAGATCTGATGTTCAATCACAAAAAGTTGATATTCCGTTAAAGGCAAAAAGTCCTGAATTAAAAAATCCTTTTATCATTCCTGGTATTAGAGATGTTAAAATTGATTCGCAACTAAATTCAAATTATAACTTTGAAAATTTTCTTGAAGGAGATTCTAATCGTTTGGCTCGTTCAGCAGGTTTGGCAGTAGCCAATAAACCAGGAGGAACTTCTTTTAACCCTTTACTTATTTTTGGTGGCGTTGGTTTAGGTAAAACTCATTTAGCCCATGCCATTGGGGTTGACATAAAAGATAAATATCCGGATAAAACTGTACTTTATATTTCAGCTGAAAAATTTACACAGCAATACATTGAGTCTGTAAAAAAGAATAATAGAAATGATTTTATTCATTTTTACCAAATTATTGATGTACTTATTGTTGATGATATTCAATTACTTTCAGGTAAAGCTGGTACTCAGGATGTATTTTTCCATATTTTTAATCATTTACACCAAAATGGAAAGCAGGTTATTTTAACTAGTGATAAGGCACCTGTAGATATGCAAGATATTGAACAACGCTTATTATCCAGATTTAAATGGGGCCTTTCGGCAGAATTGAATCAGCCTGATTTTGAAACGCGAATCTCAATTATTAAAAACAAACTGTATCGCGATGGTGTGGAAATGCCTGAAAATATTGTTGAATTTTTAGCTCATAATATAAAAACAAATATTCGCGAGCTTGAAGGAGCAATTATCTCGTTAATTGCACATTCATCTTTTAATAAAAAGGATATTACAATTGATTTAGCGAAAACGATTGTAGAAAACTATGTGAAAAACACCAAACGCGAGGTTTCTATTGAATACATTCAAAAGGTAGTCAGTGATTATTTTCAAATGGATGTAGAAACTTTACAATCAAAAACACGTAAGCGTCATATTGTGCAAGCCAGACAATTAGCTATGTTTTTTGCTAAAAAACTTACCAAAGCATCATTAGCTAGTATTGGAAGCCAAATAGGAAAACGTGATCATGCTACAGTACTACATGCTTGCAAAACTGTTGATAATTTAAGTATGACAGACAAGCAATTTAAAAAATACGTAGAAGATTTGCACAAAAAGCTAACTATATAATGAGTGACAAGCGCATTAACATTTTAATGGTTTGTTTGGGAAATATTTGCCGATCCCCATTGGCTCAGGGAATTTTGCAGCAAAAGTTAAACCCAAAAAAATACAATGTGCAATCGGCTGGCACAGGCGGTTTCCACATTGGTAAACTTCCCGATATAAGATCAATAAACGTTGCACGTAAAAATGGTATTGATATTACCAATCAACGTGCAGCCCAGTTTTCAGTGGCTGATTTTGATACCTACGATTATATTTTTGCCATGGACACTGAAAATTACAATAACATCATTGCTTTAGCTACTAATCAAGTTCAAAAGGATAAAGTAGCCATGATACTCAATGAAATTAATCCTATTGGTAACGCTGAAGTTCCGGATCCTTACTACGGGGGTTCTAAAGGTTTTGATAACGTATACACACTTTTAGATACTGCTTGCTCTATTTTGGCCAAACGGATTTAGCAAACTCCAAATGTTTCCCACTTTTTTGTGGTGTAAACTGTGAAACTTTTTTCCTAAATTAGAGCGCTACTAATTAAAATCTACAACAACCTCCTATGAGCGAAACTACCACTGGTAAACTTTTTTTGATTCCGGCAAGACTTGGTGATGATATTAAATTAGAAGTACTTCCTATTTCTATAAAAAAGGTAATAGAAAGCACCAACCATTACATTGTAGAAAACGAAAAAACTGCGCGTAGATTTATAAAAAAGATTTCTCCAGCCAAAACACAATCAAATTTGGTCATGCATACATTAAATAAGTTTACGGATGAAGTTGAGCTCCCCAATTTTTTAGCCCCTTGTTTTGAAGGATTTAATGTTGGTGTATTATCCGAAGCTGGATGCCCAGGTATTGCTGATCCTGGCGCTGATATAGTGCAAATTGCACACCGTAAAAGTATTGCGGTTGTGCCGTTGGTTGGTCCCTCTTCCATACTTTTAGCTATGATGAGTAGCGGCATGAATGGACAAGGCTTTAGTTTTAATGGCTACTTGCCTATTGATAAACAAGAACGAAAACAAAAAATCAAGCAACTTGAACGACTTTCATACGAGCAAAATCAAAGCCAGTTATTCATTGAAACACCCTACAGGAACGATAAATTATTGGAGGATTTAATTACTACACTTCACCCAAACACCAGACTTTGTATTGCCGTAGACGTAACACTTACTACAGAATACATTAAAACCCTGGCTGTGTTTGAATGGAAGAAAATTAAGAACAGTATTGACCTTCACAAAAGACCTTGTATTTTTATTTTACACAAAGATTAATCCTATAACCGTAAATCTAAAATATGCCAAAAGAGTATGTAGGTTTAGAAGATTAAAACACCACAACCCTTATTTGATTTTTTTGAAAACAAAAAATATAAAGTAAAATGTATATTCAATTAAAATGATAACACAAGCTCACTGCTTAATAACATATTTCAGCCATTTTTACAGCAGAAACTTGAAACCGTCCAGGAGTAGAATTTGATATTTTTTAAAAAGAACACTTATATCCTACCCACCAAATCTACTTTTGCTTTTTTATTTACTGGTATATCGGAAAGATCATAAGATTTGAACTTATCCATATATTCAACAATAGAAGTCCCAAATCTATCTCTAAAAGCTACTTTACCACCGCTTCGTAAAAACTTTTTAACTGATCCTGGACCTCCCAAATGGGCAGCTGCTACAATACCAGATTCCGTAACAAGTACTCCACCTACTACTTTCCCAACAAAACGTTTAATGTCTCTTCGTAACACCCACTTATTTCGGGATACGTTAGCTTTAAAAGCTTTTTCCTGTAATTCCGGAGAGTTTAAAAACAAATTAGTGTCTCTAACGCCAACTAAAGCTAAGGTTCCTTTTCCAAATTGATATTTACCCAAGTAACCAAATCGATTAATAACACCATACCTTCCTTGTGATTCTTTAAAAGCCAATGCTTCTTTAAAACCTATAAAATCATTTTCTAAGAAAAGGTGGTAGTTTTCAGCATCTGTATCCGATAAATGCTTGTTACTAGCGGCAGGATATTCATAACATAATTCTTCAATAGTATTTGAATTACGAAAACTTTTTGAAATCTCTAAAAGATCAATTGCTCGCCATTGTCCTAACAAACCAATAACTAAGGGCAATACAGAAACACGAATTAACTCGTTGGTTCTGACCATATATTACTTTTTCTGTTTAGCGAGGCAAATGTACAATAAAAATATTTTTTGTAGGAAATGCACTTCAAAAAATTACGATATTCTAAGTTTTTTAACCCCTATTTTACAATTTACATGAACAAACGAAGAAAAAAAAGAATATTACAATTTAACGTTTAATTCCTTTACTATTTACCCATTTATGGTATTTAGAGCTATAATTATTGTGTTGCCTCAGGTTTTTTGAAAACTTATGGTATCCAAATTTTTCTACATCAGCAACAAAATAGAAGTAATTATGATTTTCATAATTTAAAACAGCATCAATGGCTGAAATATCAGGCATGGCAATAGGTCCAGGAGGTAAGCCTTTATTTTTATAAGTGTTATAAGGATGCACTAATTTCAAATCTTTACGCAGCACTCTGCGGATCACTCTTTTCCAATTATTACTTGATTTTTTGATTGCATAAATTACGGTTGGATCGGCATCCAATTTCATTCCTTTTTTTAACCGATTCATATATACACCTGCTACCCTCGGTCGTTCACTTGCTTTAACTGTTTCTTTATGCACTATAGATGCCAATGTAATTACTTCAACAGGTTTCAAGCCTATATTTTGTGCTTTTTTGACACGTTTGTCATTCCAAAAATGCTTGTATTCTTTTAGCATTTTATTCCTAAAACCTTCCGCAGAAATATTCCAAAACACCTGATAACTATTTGGTATATACATCGACAAGGCAGTGTTTAAATTGAATCCCGCTTCAGTTAAAAAGGCTTCTTCTTTAAATACATTTAATAAAGAAATACTATCGGTTTCAATTTGTTGAGCAATTCTACCTGCCAAATTTTCCAGCCGTTCCTGATTGTTAAAGCTAATTTTAATTGGAATATTTCTACTTCTTAAATTGGAAATTAACTCATTATTATTACTCCCTTTTACTAACAGGTATTTACCTGGTTTAACTCTGGTAGCATAGCCCTTCTTTTTTGCTAACCACGAAAATGATTCCACATCTTTAATAAATGGAGAAACCTTGGCTACTACGTCATAAAAAGAACTTCCTGTGGGTATTAAAACCTCTTTAGTTTCTTCGGTAAAACTGGTGTTTGGATCAAATATCTTATTGTAAACAGTGTAGGAAAAAATACTTCCTGCAACTAAAGTAATTGCAACAATTAGTAATAGTATCTTTTTAATGTACATATATTAATTGGTATAAATTTTCATTTTTAAAGGCTCCATTTACTAAAGTCCAGTCTTTTCGTTGCCCTACAAATTTAAAACCTTTTTTTAAAAATAGTTCCTGACTTACTTTATTATCTTCAGCAATAGAGGCATAAAGCTGATGCAAATGCAAATGTGTTTTACCGTACTTAATAAGCAAATTCAACGCCTCGGTGCCATAGCCTTTTCTGCGTTTTTCAGTATCTAAAATTAAAATTCCAACACCAGACCGCCTATGCGTAGGATTAAAATCGTACAAATCAATTAAACCTATGATTTGTTGATCGTGTTTTGTGCAGATAGCCAAACGCAATTGTTTGGCTTCGTAAATGTCTAAATGAGCATTTTCTAAATATTGTTTAATTAAAAAACGTGAATAAGGTGTTTGAGTTGCGCTAACTTCCCAAATACGTTCATCATTTTCTACTTTAAAGATAAACTCTAAGTCTTCAGGCTCTAAAGCGCGTAAATAAATATAAAATCCTTTTAGCGTGACCATGTAATTGTTCCTTTAAACACTAATTTTGCAGGACCTTCCAAGTAAACATTGGTATATTGGGTACTCATTTTTGTAAAACTAATAGTCAATTTGCCTCCTGGCGTTTCAATATTTATTTTTTCGGCAGTAGTTTTGTTAGCTGTATGCATTGCAATTGCCACAGCAGTAACTCCTGTGCCACAGGATAAAGTTTCATCTTCAACACCGCGCTCATAAGTGCGTACCGAAAATGAATCCTTATTTATTTTTTCTACAAAATTCACATTAGTCCCTTCTTCAAAATAGGGTGCACCGTTGCGTATTTTTCTACCTTGAGTAAACACATCAAAATCAGCTAATTTTTCAACTTCCTGAACATGATGTGGTGAACCTGTATCCAAAAACCAATGCTGACCAGTTGCGTTAATAGTTGACACATTTTGCATCCCCAATTTTACTAAATCTTCAGATATTGTAGCATCATGAGGACCATCAATGGCTGTAAAATTAGCTTTATCTGTAATTACACCTAAATGCTTGGCAAACGCCACCAAACATCGTCCTCCATTACCACACATGGTACTTTCATTTCCATCAGCATTAAAATACACCATGGTAAAATCATCACCTGCTTTGGTAGGTTCTTCCAAAAACATACAACCATCGGCACCAATTCCAAATTTTCGATCACATAAATGAGCAATTAAATCTGTATCAGTTTTTGATAAAAATTTGGAACGATTGTCAATAATAACAAAATCATTACCTGTTCCTTGATATTTATAAAAAGTAATATTCATTATTTAGTTTTTCGGCTTACAAAGGTATAGGAATTCTAATAGTTTACGACTAAATGAATTATTAATTTTTAGTACACTAAATTAAGTACATTATTTTTTAAATTAAGAATGTGACTGGCTCTGATATTAAATTCATAAAAAATAATCTAAGCGTTTTTTGATTGAGTACGAAATAAAAAACGACCACGTTAGGTAGTTATTTAATTACAAAGAGCAGATTAAGTGCAACACTATTTATTTTAGAGCGTACTATTTATAGAACAAAATTTGCAAATACTAGTGTAGTAGTATTACTTTTTAATTAATAATGACATTTTAGCATAAGCAAATACTATTTTACGTATGTAGAAATGACAACTTGATCATTTTTATTCCAATACTTGATAAAATAAAAATTGGTATTGTCTTTGTAGCTAATTAAACGATTATATAATAAAATTTTTGAATATGAAAAAATTCGCATCATTACTTTTAGTAGGTATTGTGGGTGGGGTTGTAGCCCTGGGAACTCAAAAAATTATAGATAATAATAATAATAATAATGATAAGTCCGAAGGTATTACTAATTCGGAAACTGAATTCACATCGCCTTTACCTACACCAAAATTACATACCACAAGTGGTATGCCTAACTATACAAATTCAAACACGACAAGCGCTGCTGCATTAGACATAGATTTTACCAATGCCGCTGAAGAAACGGTAAATTCTGTAGTGCATGTAAAAAATGTATCTACCTACCGCAGGCCAAGAAATTACATGGATTACTTGCGTAATGGTGGTAAATTAGAAAAAGCTATTGTTGGTGCTGGTTCAGGTGTAATTATAACCGAAGATGGTTATATTGTAACTAATAATCACGTAATAAAAGGAGCTAGTGAGGTACGTGTTACATTAAATAATAATAAATCTTACGAAGCCAAAATTGTTGGTTCTGATCCTAACGCAGATATTGCATTATTAAAAATAGCATCTGATGAAAAGTTTGATTATATCCCTTTCGGAAATTCAGACAACACCAAAATTGGCGAATGGGTATTAGCCGTTGGAAATCCTTTCAATTTAACTTCAACCGTAACTGCTGGAATAATTAGTGCGAAAGCTAGGGATTTAGATGAAAATGACCGAAACATGCAATCCTTTATTCAGACTGATGCTGCCATAAATCCTGGTAATAGTGGCGGTGCTTTGGTAAATACTAAAGGTGAGCTTATTGGTATTAACACTGCAATCACTTCGCAAACTGGGAGCTACGTTGGCTATGCCTTTGCAGTTCCTTCCAACAACGCTCGTAAAATTGTTGAAGATATTTTAGAGTACGGTGATGTTCAAAAAGCTATCTTAGGCATTTCGGGTGGCACATTTAGCCAAAATGCTGCTAAAGAGCTAGGAATTAAATATTCGCAAGGTGTTTTTGTTTCTAGCGTAAGCAAAAATAGTGGTGCTGAAAAAAGTGGAATTAAAAAAGGAGATATTATTAAAAAAATTGACGGTTATGGCATTCGTAAATTTTCGGATTTAACAGGATATGTAAATAGTAAACGACCAAATGACGTACTTAATGTAAGTGTTATGCGTAACAATAAATTAATAGAAATACCTGTTACCTTAAGTCTTTACGAAAGTTACCAATTAAGAGATATTGGTATTGAAATTATTAATGCAACCGAAGATGATTTAGCACATTACGGAGCCAAACACGGTGTAAAAATAAGTCAAGTAGTTAGTAATACTATGAAACGATATGGTTTAGAAGGCTACATTATCACCGAAATTGATGAAACTCCAGTAAATAGTGTGAGTGAGGTGAAAAAAATATTGCAGTCAAAAGCTGAAAATGAAGATATTATGGTTAGCTTTCTAGATCAGTACGGAGAAAAGAAACATTTTGTTTTTAATTAACAACAAATTTTAATAATTTAATATTAATATAGTTGTAACTCAGTATTTGATTTGATGAATTAATAATTTATAAAATTACATAACAAATTCATCATAATTTTATATTTGCAATTATTATTGAAAGCTAATGGTATTATTTACTGTTAGCTTTTATGTTTTACTCTAAACGCAACGCTTTTGAAAACACGCTCCACACCCGATAATTTATCTATTTTATATGAAGACAATCATATTATTGCCATTAATAAAAGGGCTGGCGATATTGTGCAAGGAGACCAAACGGGCGACATGCCTTTAAGCGAAGTTGTAAAACAATATATTGCAAAAAAATATAACAAGCCTGGCGCTGTTTTTTTAGGTGTAGTGCACAGACTTGATCGTCCGACATCAGGTGTCATTATTTTTGCCCGTACTAGCAAAGCGGTAACGCGTTTGAATAAAGCTTTCGCAGAAAAAAAGACACAAAAAACATATTGGGCAGTGGTAAGCCCTACTCCCCCCAAACCTGAAGGTAATTTGCTACATTTTTTAAAAAGAAATACAAAGCAAAATAAATCCTACGCGCATATTAAAGAAGTTCCTGAATCCAAAAAAGCAAGTTTAAGCTATAAGCTACTAAAAAAATTAGATAACTTTTCACTTTTAGAAATTGAGTTACATACTGGCCGACACCATCAAATACGCGCGCAACTCAACAAAATAGGGTGTTCAATTAAAGGCGATTTAAAATATGGTGCTAAACGGAGTAACCCTAACGGAGGAATTCATTTACACGCCCGAATGCTAGGTTTTATTCACCCAGTTAAAAAAGAACCCATAGAAATTATTGCCCCAACACCAGCAGACGCCGTTTGGGACGCTTGTCAATAGTTTAACTGATTATTTTTTTACGATTTTGCCACTATAAACAACAATGCCATTTTCTTCAATATTCATAATATAGATGCCTTCGCTAAAAGCATCAATTACTATAGTTTCTTTATTCGTATTTGTGTAATGTTTTGAAAATATAATTTCTCCTAAAATATAAATCCATCCGAGCAACTACGTTTTAGATTTTTACTGATATCCAGGTAATAGTTCTTCAAGTTTTAGTATGCTATGATCGGAGATTCTTTGTAGGGTATCCTCCAGCCATTCTCTAAGATTGATGTTTTGTATTTTGCAACTTCCAAATGAGGAATATAGCATTACAGCATTTTGTGCTGCTTCATGTGATCCACAAAACAAATAATTCTTTCTGCCAATTGCCATGGGTCGGATCGCATTTTCGATTAAGTTATTGTCCAGTTCAATACGTCCATCATTAAAGATGGTTTTTAGCTTTGGATATTGATTTGTAAAATAAGTCATTGCTTTTCCGATAGGACTTTGTGGCAATACATTGGACTGTTCTGCTTCTATCCATGTTTTGATTTGTTCCAATAACGGTTTGACTTTTTGAACACGAAGTACTTTTCTTTTATCATAATCATTTAGCATCTCTTATTTGATGGTTCTTTCTTCTAAATACATTTTTCTAAAAAATTCCAAAGCTATTTGTGCGCGTTTTTATCACTATTCAAACGCCTTATTCCTCTTTTTTAGCGTATTTAGGACTAATAGTTCTGCGTTTAACCAAACTAGCAGGAGTATATTCTAGGGTTTCTGTGATTTCTTCTCCTATTTTGGTAAGTCCTGTGGTATCTTCCTTGGGCTCGATGATGACTTCTCGAACGGGAAGATTTTCTGGAAGCGCATTACGCCCTTGATGTTTTTTCTTATCTCGGGTATAAGTAATGGTCTGTTGTGGAGTCTCTGCTACTTCTTCTACGGAATCTTCTCCAAACAGTGATAGTTGATCCATAACTGCTTCATTAATAAAATTCTCGGATTTAAAACCACTTATAAGCTTGTAAAGTTGTTGAAGTTGCTGTTCTAGTAAAGCTATTTTGGTCACAGAATCTTTTCGCCTTTTTTTGGAGATTACGATTTTTAACAAGTAGCTCTTGGTGTGTCATTACCCCACTAAAGTAAATACATAACTCAAAAAAAAACAACTAAGATTAATGTTTTTGAAACCGCTTTTCTCGCTTTATATTAGTGATAGAAATACCATCTATTAACAATACTATTGCCGAATAATCCAAGCCTAAACTCAATATCGATTTTTCATAAACAGATAGTTTAATAGTGCCTTTTTCCAAACGTTTATAATAGAGTATAAAACCCCCTGACTGCCAATGCAACAATTTTATTTTGTTACGTAGTTTATTGACAAAAATATATACATTATTAAC
>NZ_AFPB01000087.1 GCF_000218485.1 Aquimarina agarivorans
ACATCAAAAATTATAAAAACTATTAATAATTTAGGGTAAAAAGTATTCTTAACCATCAAACTTATAAGAATTTTTCAGTGTATTACAATGACTGCTAAATTCATCATACATATGGTAACTATTAATGAAATACCACCGTGTAGCTGTACTAAATGTTTTAAGGTTCCAAGAGCTTTACTCATTTGATTTTTAACTGTGCTTATGGAAATATTTAGTTCCTGACTAATATCCTTGTAACTTTTACCTTGGTTTCTGGACATTTCAAAAATAAGCCTACGTTTGGGTGGTAATTGTGAAATTACTTTAGTTTTAATTTCTAGCAATTCTTTTTCAAAAACCATGTCATTAGTTGTATCATGAGCTTTTTTGGATAAGTAAAAAATTTCTTCTCTCAATTTTTTGTTTGTTGCTGCCTTTTGCAAAAAGTTAAATGAAAGGTTTCTTGCTATAGTATATATATAAGATTTAAAAGATAATTCAGGATTTAAGGATTGCCTATTTTCCCATACTTTAATAAAAACTTCCTGTACAATACCCTCTGCAAATTCATCTGATTTTATAATATTTTTAGTATATGTATAAATTGGAGTGTAATACCTGTTAAAAATGTTTTGAAATGCTTTTTCACTGCCTGTACTAAGTGCTCTAACTTGCGAAAATTCATTGCAATTATCTACTTTAACCATTTTTATTAAAAATTATATAATAAATGTGTTTTTACTAATAAAATGACACATAAATTAGTATTATATCACTAATAAATCTAAAAAATATCAAATTTACTATGCAATGTCACGATTTATTATTTAATAATCAAATTATTAGGTAAAAAGAAATCACTTAATACCTGTAAAAATTTTAAAAAGTGAACTGTTGTAAATAGCTTTTAATCAATAAAAAAAGAATGAAATTAAAATACTTCGGATTTAGTAAACAAAATATCGGTTGGAATACAATTTTAGCATGAATTAACCTTTATGGACTAAAAGTACCATAGTTTCGGTTACGATTAAAAGTCATTACTTTTAAACATCCGTTTTCTGCAATTAGCAATTAGCTATTAGCTTTTGGCTATTAGTATTTTAAAGCCAACAGCTAATTATTAATTGCCAATAGCTCTTATAATATCTTTAGAAGCTAAAAGCGAAATACTTTAAAAATGCATAGTTTTAACTAAACCTGAGACCAATAAAAATTTCATTAACTTAAAATTTTAGTATTGTATTAGTGCTAACATTAAATACTCAAAATAGAAATTAGAAAATTTTATAATTGATATGCAGCACCAAAATAAGAAGTAGCGGTTAGTTTTTTACCTGAAGTAATAATTTTTGAGGTTACTTCATGTACAGCATTTGAATTTTTCTCAGTAAATTCTCCAATCACATTACCTCTGATGCGAATTTTGATTTTAAATAGCTTAAATCAATTGGGACATTTTTAATAGAACAAGAAAAAAATATAAGTGCAACCCTAGATGAAATGATACTTTATACTAAAGTATTAAGAGTAAAAATTACTTTTGAAGGAAATGTAATGTCAGAAACGATATTATTATTTGAGATATTCCTTTTGTCAATTAAGTCCGAATACTAAATAGTTATAAAATAATTTTACTAAAAAAGTAAATCATGGCAAAGCATACTATAGTTATTGAAAATATTCAATTCATAAATCATAATGTATTACAATTAAAATGTACTAAACCCAATGGACTAAGTTTTACACCTGGGCAAGCGGTGCATTTATTTATTGAAAATACTTCAGCAAGTACCGAGAAAGGTGCATTTACTATTACTTCCTTACCCATGCAGCATCATTTGGAATTTGTTATAAAAGTTTATCCTTCGCACAACGGTACTACCGATAAATTAAAGGAATTAAGGGTTGGCGATACTTTAGGAATGGACGATCCTTACGGGTATATTCATTATAGAAATCAAGGATTGTTTATTGCAGCTGGTTCAGGAATTACTCCTTTTTTATGTATTTATAAAAATTTAGCTAAACAAGGATTACTCAATGGGAACAAATTAATTTACGCCAATAAAACTACTGCTGATATAATTTATGAAAAACAACTATCTGAGTGGTTTGGTAACAATGTCAATCATATTTTATCGGAAGAAAAAACAGATAAGTACTATTATGGATTGATTGATAAAACATTTTTAAAAAATGCTATCGAAGATTTTACTCAGGATTTCTATTTATGTGGTCCTCCGACGATGATGGATGCGGTTATTAAAAGTTTACAGGAATTAGGTTTACATAAAGAACAGATTATTGCTGAGGGCATGGGTAGCTAATGAGATTTTAATTTATTAAAAGTTAGTAAATAACCACTATTCTTTTGCCTTCATTTCCAAAATCATCAATTGCAGTAAGGACGTGTTTACCGATGTTTGGAGCAATAGAAATTTCATGAATTCCTGAAGTTGATTTTAAGTACTCATTATCTAAGTACCAATACAAATTAGCTTCAGGATTTGCGTGCGTTGCTTTTATCACCAGAGGATTTTGGATACCATTGGTTCCCTTAGTTAATGATATTTTAGTTTCGAATTTGATTGGATATAAAAATTCAATTGTATTGTGTATTGAATTTAAACATCCAGCTTTAAAATCTGGCAATTTTCGGTATTCGGAGTTTTTTTGCTGATAGTAATGTGCTACTAAGGGAGGTAATACAAACCATATTTCTTTTTTCATTTCTGAAATTGATTCACAATTTGAATTTACCCTGAATTGCCTACCCTTGTCAAGCCAAACCTCTTCATGATAAGGACAAGGCGTATTCCGAAGTCCATTTTCAGGAATTTTCATTATTATCGATGGACAAATCGGTAGCGCCAAATGACCACTAGTGCTACAAACAGCCTCTTCTCGCAAGCCCATACTAGGCTCCACAAACCAGTCAGATGTAGGTAAAGCATCAAAAACGTCAAACATCAAAGGTGCTGCACTGTTTAGTCCTGTAATGTTGGGGCGTCCTTCGCCATCGGAATTACCTACCCAAACTCCTACCACGTATTTAGGGGTAGTACCCACTGCCCAAGCATCCTTATTTCCAAAACTCGTACCTGTTTTCCAAGCTATTTTTTGCGAAGAATCATAATAACGCCATGCCTGATCAATTTGCGGACGGTTTACATTAGTAAGTGCATCCAAGGTTAAAAAAGCAGCAGCCACATCAATAATTTCTGATTGCTTTTTTGGTACACCTAAATCTAATTTCTTATCCTGAAAATATGAAGGTGCTTCAAATTCCTTTGACATATAATGCTTACCAAATTGATCAAAATGATTGACCGTGCCTGCATACCCCAACATCAAACGACAAAGATCCCAAAGGGTAATCTCTCCGCCGCCTAATATTAATGACAATCCATAATGGCTTGCCAATTTGTCGATATGTTTCACCTTATAATCGCTTAAATTTTGTCTGAATTTTTCCAAGCCATATTCCTGCAACATACGTACTGCAGGAATATTTAACGATCTGGTAAGCGCATCATTTGCAGGTACTGCTCCATCATAAGACAAACTAAAATTTTCAGGAACGTAACCAGCAATATAGGTGGGAATATCTTTTACCAATTGGGTTGGTAATAATGTTCCTGACTGCAACATATGGGCATACAAAAATGGCTTTAATGTACTACCAGTACTCCTTGGAGACATTACATTGTCCACATGCTTTTGATGCTTTACATCCGTTGGGGCATTACCAACATAAGAAAGTACTTTTTTAGCTTGCACATCCAATACTAAAACACTCAAATTATGAACTTCATTTTGCTTTAAACGATTATAATGACGCTCAGCAATCGAATTTACTTTTTCCTGTAGGTGAAAATCAAGCGAACTATGTATACGTTTTCCTTTATGTTTTTTTATCAACTCCTGAGTAAAATGTGGCGCCAACACTGGCAATTGATGCGGTTTTTGAGGCAATACCTCTTCTAATGCTAAAACGTATGTAATACTATCAATGACCGATTTTTTATATAATTTTTGTAATAGTCGATCTCTTTTTGCCTTAAGCTTACCTTGATTTTTACCCGGATAAATTAAAGCAGGTGCGTTGGGTAATACTGCTAGTGTGGCTGTTTCAGCCCAAGAAAGCTGATTTGGTGCCAACCCAAAATAACGCCAGGCTGCCATTTCCAAACCCACAACATTTCCTCCAAAAGGTGCGTGAGAAGCATACAAGCTCAATATTTTGTCTTTAGAATATTTGAACTCCAAGCGGGTAGCCAATATAAGTTCTACTATTTTTTCACTATACGTTCGCTTTTTCAATTTACGCGCTAATCGAATAACTTGCTGAGTAATCGTACTTCCGCCGCGTACATTTTTTTTTGCCTTTCGATTCTGCCTTATAGCTTTAACAATTGAAACAGGATTAAAACCAAAATGTTTGTAAAAATAGGCATCTTCAAACACTACAATGCACTGTTTAAATTTATTAGGTACAGTATCTAATTCTGGAAATCGCCATTGTCCATCGTCTGCAATTACAGCTCCAATTAATTGACCGTCAATAGCTTCAACTACAGTTGATATAGGTGTTTTAAACAACTGCTTTGGCAGCGAAAAATAATAAAGAATAAAAAAAACAACACTAATAAAAAGAAGGTACTTTTTTGTAAATAGTGGTCTTATTTTTTGCAATAAGCACGTTTTTTGTTTCTTTATTATTGAACTACTTTGATCCACTCCCCTTTTGTTCTTACCATAAAATCATTATCGTACATAGCTTCTGCCTGAATACCCGGTAAATAATAATCACCTAAATAGGATGCATTTAACTGAATTTTAAATGTTTTTGACTCTAACTTTTTTAATGAAAAATAATAATTGATATTAGCATCCTTGATATCGATAAAATCGACTTCGCTAGATTCAGTATTTGAACCAAAATCAGTAAATCTTGTATTTATAATTTCCCACCCCGATGGTAAAAAATGGGTTAACGCTACATTGTCTATAGTAGCCCCTCGGGTATTTTTAATTCTAATTTCGGCAATAAAATTTGTACCTTGTTTTATCGAATTTGGTGAAATTATTGTCCCATCTTTTGTCACGTAAGACACCCCTGCTTGTAAATTATTCTGTACAATTTTTTCCTTTCCCACAGGTAAAATACCTTTATTAATAATACTTGCAAACAGCACTCCTGACGAGTTGTTTTTTACCGTTAATTCATTTGAATCTTTCAATCCTACTAAATCTGCGACAAATAAAGATTTTGAACTATTAATGTTAACTGCTTTTGCGTTATTTGTGTTGTAACTGGTAATTATTCCTGTTTTTGATCCATTTTTTAGCGCAAATTTTGCCATGGCTAACAAACTATATGCAGTAGTTTGTGTACTCATCCATGCATTACTGTTTAGTTTAGCTGCAATTTTTTTAGCTAGTTTTACTCCATTTAACTGATCCTGTAGTAGCACATAAGTTTCTAAGGACATTGCGTTGTTTCTAGTTGCAGAACCATAGCTATAGTTATACCAATTTTTGTCACTTTCATCATTATCAAGATTTCGTACTATTTGTGCTGCAATGGTTGTTTTCCCTATTAGGGCATAAGCAGCAGCCAATCGTTTTTTGGCAACATTTGATAATCCCGAAGTTTCTCTTAACCTGTTCATAGCACCTAAGTCCGGACTATTTGCCAAACTTAAGGTATACAAACGATAAGCTTGAGAAAGACTATTATCGTAATAAGTTTCGTCTGTCCTTTTACGCCACTTTTTTGCCTTTTGTTTCTGAAAAGAGAGCCAATTTGATTTAAAACCTAAAGGTAAAGCAAAGCCTTTTTTTTCAGCTTCCAACATAAAATGACCTGCATAAGAAGTCCCCCATACACTAGCTTTATAGCTACTCCCTGGCCAGTAAGTTAATCCTCCATTGGATAACTGAAATTGTTTTAATAAAGCAATGGTCGCCTTAATATTACGTTCCACATCGTGCTGTTGTTCTTGAGATAAATCAAACAAATCAGCTAAATATAATTGCGGAAAACCACTTGAAGTTGTTTGTTCAACACAACCGTGCGGATACCTGACTAAATATCCCAAACGTTTGGTAAAATTCATTGGAGGAACAGTTGAAAATTCAATTTGGGCTTGATTAGTACCTGGTGCACCAAATGATTTAAATGTTATTTGTTTTTGTTCGTTAGGTTGCAACACATAATCTGTTGTTTCGGTAGTTATCGGATTAGGATTATAAACATCAATTTCAACCTCATAACTCGCACTTTCCTTACCCGAAGTAGCCGTTACTTTTACTTTACCAATACCTTTAACTTCATTAACGTTTAACGTAAAGTAGGCCATTTTTTCACCAGGAGTATCAAACTGAATTAATTGTTCGGCATTACCTTCCAGATTCATATTTTTATCGTCCGTAGTTACGCGAACCTTTACTTGTTTAATATGAGGTTTCATAGCAAACACGGTAACTGGCAACACTACTTTTTCTTTTGGTGTAATTTTACGTGGTAGCGAAGCCAACACCATAACCGGTTTTCTAACAAATGAAGTTTTATCGACACTCCCATAAGCTTCTGTTACAGGATCAGCTGCTACCACCATAGTTTTAACCGAACCTACATAATTTGGAATAGCAATTTGGTGTGTTTTGGTTTCATTCGATTCCAATTTAAAGGGGCCTAAATAACGTACTACAGGTTTAAAACGATTTGCTTTTTTATTTTTACTTCCTGCTTCAGCTTCATCCCCACCAATACTCAAAATTTGATGTACCTCACCCCCATAAGCGCCTATGACATCATCAAAAATATCCCAGGTTTTTACCCCTAAGGACTGTTTTTTATAAAACGTAAACCATGGATTTGGTGTTTTAAAACGTGTCAAATCGAGTAAGCCTTCATCCACCATTGCAATTGTGTAATACATTTGTTTTCCCTCTTTTTCGCTCACTTTAAGGGTAACGTTTGTTTCGGGTCGGAACTCATTGGGCAATTGGATCTGAGGTGTTAATTTGGTTTTTTTATTATATACCTCAATAGGTATGGCGCCATACATTCGAATAGGCAAATCATTTTTAGTTTGCGCGTGCGGTTGTAATAAAGAAACATTAATAAAAATGTTTGGGGTATAATTTTTAAGTATTGGAAACGTAAATTCGGTTTGTTTATCTTTAGTTTCCACCCAAAAATGATCTAGTACTGTGGTACCATTTTCAATTGTAACTAATGCCCTTCCTCCGCTAGAAGAAGGGAATTTTATAATTGCATTTTCATTAGTTTCATAAGTAGCCTTATCGCTGGAAAAGACTAACATGGTTGCATTGGTTTTATCCTGATTGTTCTTTTTGTTTCCATACCACGAAGGCCAATCAAAATAAATAATTTTTGAAGTAACATGGTTACTACGCTTGTCTCTTACTTTAATAAGATATCTACCCCAGTCATTTTTACTTACTTTTAAAATGAACGATCCTTTTCCATTATTGTTTGTAGTTACCTTTTTAGCGGTATAATGTACATTTTCTTTAGTACCATCGTAATGTGATAATCCATTGCTTGAGGATCTCCACCACCAACTCCAATTCAACTTGTAAACTTTAATATCCAAATTGCTTTGAATCCCTTTACCATCTTCACTTACAGCTGCTACATCAAACTTGTATTCCTTATCAGTAAACAAATAGTTTCTAGATTGTTTTTCCTCTGCAACTTGTATTCCTGCGTAAGATGTATAGGGAGATAATTTTGTGGAAAACACATCAGTACTGAAATCTCCTCCGTTTTCGTATACTTTAGTAATGAAACTAGCCTTTAGCATTCCTGGCGCATTTTTGCTAAGAATAGGTTTTTTAGAAAAATAAACTTGACCAGCTTCATTCAAACTACCCTTGCTTAAACTTTCATTTTGAGTGTTATAGGATCGAGTAACATCATCAAAATGATAATTTTTGAAGTTGCTAAAGGTAGTTGTTGTTTGCGTAAACTTAGTTTCAATATCATAATTGAGCCCTTTAGCTATAGCGCCGTGCAACCATTTTACCGATACATCTCCTGAAATTGGAGTTCCTGCTTTAATTAAATTAGCTGCAGTTTTTGTTTTAATTTTTAAACGATTAGGCTTAATAGTTTCCACCTTGATGGTCTTTCTAAAAATTGCAGTACCTACTTTTACTTTAAGCAACCAATTTCCTGTAAGCGCATCCTGATTTGTTTTTGGTGCAAAAGCATACAGATTAATTGAATTTTTATTTACAATTTTTTGTGCTGTAATGTTTCCTTTTGGATCAATCAATTCAAATGCGATTGGGTGATTTAATGGCAATGGATTGCTATTATCATTAAGCACAAAAGTTGCATAAATATGATCGCCTGGTCTCCAAACACCACGCTCACCGTAAATGTATCCTTTAATTCCTTCTTGAATTTTAGCACCAGAAACATCAAACTTACTCATGGACAAAGCGCTTCCATCATTAAGTTTTACGTATGTAGTACTATTTCCTTTGGATACAACCGCAAATAAGGCTCCCTCAATAGCTTCAAACAGGACTATACCCTCACTATTTGTTGTTGCTGTAACAATTTCTTGTTGTTGTAAATTTAGGAGGGCTACTGTAGCATCCTTTACTGGATTTGTAGTAAGGATATCAGTAACAGAAACAAAGGTGTTTTCATTGCTTCCCTTTTTTACAATAACGCCTAAATTAGTAGCAATAATATTAGTTGAAATACTTTTATTATGATAATAAGAATATTTACATGGATCTTCGCGATCACGCCATCTAAATTCAGTATCATAACCACCATAGTAATCTGATCGATTAAAGGGGGTAATATCGATGTCTTTTTCTCCGTACAGTATAGGCTTATTTGATGTTTCACCATTACAAGTGTAAGTAGCGTAATCCTGATTGAAATCTAATTCCAAACGGTACATTACTCCATTTTTAACAGCAATTAAATCTGCTAAATCAACAGAAAAGGAATTCAATTTTTGAAGATTCAGTCCTTTGTCGGCTAAGTTAATGGTGTGTTTAGAAACAGGCCTCCCCACGTAACGCAATGACCCTTGATTGTTTAAATTATTAGATTGTAAAAATTGTAATACATTATTTTTGTAAATCTCATATATTAAAACATCAACTGCTTTCAAATTAACAGCCTGAAAATTGATTTTCAAATTTTCTGAATTTGGGAGAAGTGTACCACTTTTAATAAAATTTAAACTAGGTTCAAGCTGTTTAAAATAGACCGTTCGGACAATACTATCTTTCAAATTATACCCACTTGTATTTTTAATTCCTTTAAAAATTTCTATATCGAGCTTTTCTGTTTGATACGATTTAGGATAAACAGTGACCAGATTACTTTTAATCTTATACGTGTAATCACTTTGAGTGGTATTTAAAAATTGAACTAGTCCTTTTAAATTTTGAGAAGTATCAATAGGATCAGAAAAACTAAGTTCGATACTTTGTTTCCCATCATTAAATACCTTTATATCCAATAGCTTAAAATTTGATTTTCCTGTAATTACAAACGCTCTACTCCCTTTTGATTTGGAATTTATTGCTTTTCCATCCCATTTAATTTTTAAAATATTATCAGCTTCAAAACGTTTAATACTATCAATTTTAAAACTAAACTTTTTACTTAAATTTGCGCTTTTTGTAAAACGGATTTGAGGCGAATAATTATCATAGGATGTGGATACTATTTTTGCTAAGCTGCCATACTCAATATAATCACTAGCTTTTATTTCACCATCAATACTATACCACTCTTTTGATAATAAATAGGGGGAATTTAACGATATGCTTAAATCCAGCGGTACTGTTTTTACTTGTACCACCATTTTTTTTAGCTTTTCATTTACATTATTGTATAATTGATCTAAATGAAGTGTCACCGTATATTCGGTATTATTTTCCAATTTTTGATTAGGAACAAAAGCAATCGTATTATCTTTTAACGTAACTGACCCTTTTATATTCGGAGAAATTGAAATCGCATTTGCATAAATTCCTTCTTTTTCTATGATCTTATTTAAATAAAAAGTAATAGGTTCGGAAGTTGACACCAATTTATTAGGATAAGCACTTACAAATTCATCAAATCCATCAACTTTTTCTTCAATAACCACTTTCTTTTTACAGCTTTGAAACAGGCTAGAAAATAAAATTACAAGAAATAGTATTAGTGAATAGCGCTTCATACGTTTATTTTATAAATAGTTGTTAAAGCTAATAAATTAAACGTATTTGAACCACAAAAATTCAGTTAGATAATGCCATTCAAAACTTAACATCAGTAAGTTTCAAATTTAAAAATTGCTTTTACTACTAGAAACATTTTTTATCTTTTTGTTGAGGTTGATACATCTTCAACTGTTGTTTCTTGCAACTTATCATTTTCAATTTTGATATAATTCCCTTTAGCTACAATAAGTACTCCTAAAAACAAAATTGATAAACTAATCACTAAAATGGTAATGCTTTTTTTGGAAGCTCCCTTCCATTCTTTTGTCAATATTCCATTAATATTTGCAATCATTATTGCCCCAGTTTCCAAAATAGCAAAACCAACTGAAGTTCCAAGTTCGCCTAAATGATAAGCCGCTAATCCATATAAAACTAGTGCCGAATCATGGAAAACTGCCATTAAAATGACCAATAAAATTGCCGTAATTACCTCTGGTTTTGTATAATTTTTCCAAGTATTATTTTTGGTTAGGCGGTATCCGTAAAATAGCATTGTTGAAAGTGTTCCTCCCATAAAAATGGGTAGCAAAACCGCTAAACGAGCAATCCAAGGTTCGTTCCCAAATTGTAATTCCGCTACTTCTCCAATTTTTCCTAAATTGTTTCCTGTATGGTAGGATAAATTAAAACCTGCCGCACAAATGGCTCCAATAACACAAAAAATAATCCCTTGCCTTATTGTTTTTGAATCTCTATTTTTTTCATCAAGTCCCTTACTTTTATCTCGTAAAATTCCGGCATATCCATTTAAAGCAATCCCGAATACGATAATTGCAATACCCGTCAACATAATATTTCCTACATGAGTTCCAATTACTGTTTCCTGACCTTCAGGCACTAAAATTAAAGGTAAAATAGTATCAATAGATGTGATTACGCCTAAAAAGAGACTAAAAGCTAACGCCATTCCAATAGAATTTATACTGTATCCCCAAAGCATATTTCCTATACCCCAACAAAAACTTAAGCCAAACATGGTAAAAAATATCCAGCTCGGAATTTGAGCATAAATTTCCCACAAATGATCTACCATTGTAAATGTCAAAATTATTGGTATAACAAAATTGGCTAAAAAGAAAAAACCTCCCCATGTATTTTCCCAGGCAAAGCCTTGAGTATACTTTGAAGGTAATGCATATAAGCCTAATAATAATGCTGAAATAAAAGCTAAAAGAATTCCTAATGACATGAGGTGAATTTTAAATAATTCTCCTAAAATACTGTTTTATGATCTTATAAAATCATATAATTTGGTATTTTTTATAAGAATTGTTCAATTTGGTATTTAAATTATCAATTTTTTATAAGTCTTCTTTATTTAATTTCAAGAATCTTTCTCATTTTTCTAATTATACCTAAAATCTCAAAAAAATGCCTTCATATACCCAAAACAGTTTGCGTATATTTGCAGCAAATTCAAAAATATCTTATGTCTCAAATTGCAGCGCTGCAAGCAATATCACCAATTGATGGTAGATATGCAGGAAAAACTCAAGCCTTAAGTGCATTTTTTAGTGAAGAAGCATTAATAAAATACCGTGTACGAGTAGAAATCGAATACTTTATAGCTTTATGCGAAATTCCTTTACCACAATTACAAACAATTGATGCCACGGTTTTTCCCAAATTGAGAAAATTGTATTCCGAGTTTTCAAGTCAAGATGCTATTAAGATCAAAGAAATTGAAAGCGTTACAAATCATGATGTAAAAGCAGTTGAGTATTTTATTAAAGAGGCGTTTGATAACCTTGGATTACAAGCTTATAAAGAATTTATCCATTTTGGATTGACATCGCAAGATGTAAATAATACAGCTATACCTTTAAGTATTAAAGAAGCAATGGCGGAGGTTTACAATCCATCTTTTGATGCTTTAGTATCAAAAATTGATGCTTTAGCATCGGATTGGAGCACCATCCCGTTGTTAGCACGTACTCACGGACAACCGGCATCGCCTACACGTTTAGGTAAAGAATTAGATGTTTTTGTAATGCGTTTACAACAACAATTTGATCAGTTAAAAAATATTCCAAATGCTGCAAAATTCGGAGGAGCAACTGGGAACTTTAATGCTCACCACGTTGCTTATCCTGATATTGATTGGAAAGCTTTTGGAACTAAATTTGTTGAAGAAACTTTAGGCTTACACCACTCCTTCCCTACCACACAAATTGAACATTACGATCATATGGCTGCTTTATTTGATGCCTTAAAAAGAATAAACACAGTCATTTTAGACTTAGATCGAGATATTTGGACGTATGTATCAATGGACTATTTTAAACAAAAAATTAAAAAAGGTGAGGTTGGATCTTCAGCCATGCCACACAAAGTAAACCCAATTGATTTTGAAAATAGTGAGGGTAATATCGGGATAGCAAATGCACTATTTGAGCATCTGTCAGCCAAATTACCAGTAAGTAGATTGCAAAGAGACCTAACTGACAGTACTGTTTTACGCAATGTTGGCGTACCATTAGGACATACATTAATTGCTTTTCAGTCAAGCTTAAAGGGACTAAATAAATTACTATTAAATGAAGATAAACTAGCGCAAGATTTAGAAAATAATTGGGCTGTAGCAGCTGAGGCTATACAAACTATTTTGCGTAGAGAAGCTTATCCAAATCCATATGAAGCATTAAAAGGATTAACACGTACTAATGAAAAAATAAACGCAAATACGATTGCTAATTTTATTGATACTTTAGATGTTTCGGATACCATCAAAAATGAACTTAAGCAAATTACTCCTAGTAACTATACAGGTATTTAATGAAAACAAAGCCATACAATAACCGCTTAGTATTTTTGCTAACACCAATTATTTGTATTGGTTTTATAGTACTTGCTTATAGCGGGTTAATGGATTTTAAAGCAGTGCAAGTCTTATGGACTGTACTGCTTTTTTACTATATATACTTAATTGGATATCTTTTAAAAGATTTAAGTAAAGCCGCTAAAAATGCTGATTCAATAAAAGATTAATTTGTTGTACATCAGTAAAATTTAGCTTAGTAGTAAATGCATATACTTTAGACTTCCCCGAAGGTTCATTTTTAATAAGTACAAATTCTTTTTGATTTGGCGCTAAACGCTCGTAGCCGTTTTCGTTCAATTTGGTAAAAGATGCATTTGCTAAAAACTGTTGTACTTTAGTAACTAAAGCAGCGTTTCCTGATTTATTTTCATCAGAATACACTTCAAAATGAGTCAAACTTGCAATAAAACTTTTATAAAATTTAGCATTTTCTTTATTCTGCGAAATCTTTACATTTAGTAATAAAGAAAATAATTTAGGATTCATTTCTGTTTTTTCAATTTCACTTGCGGTATCAAAAACAGGAAAGTTGTTAACTTGCGCTTTTATTGCAAAAGCAGTTACATATGTTATTATAAATAAAAAGTGACTTTTAAATAGCATCAAAACGTAATATTTGTCAAAAGTAGCTTTTTATGTTGAAATACAAATATTTTAGTTTTAAACATATCAAAAGCAACAATAAATTATAATAGTCTGATGTTTAATTGCTCAAATAAAAATTAGGATTTCTTTCTTAACAAAATAGGCAAACCTATTGAATAGTAAAATTAACGTTACGCACCATACTAAATTGAAATACAGTTTTAATAGCCTTTCTATTTTAAGTAATTTGAAAATGATAAGTGAATTGCTTTTAATAAACAAAAGAATGCTGCGTCATTAACTTTGATTTTAGCTTTAATGCATTTAAGTAATTAACAATAAATGAATTAAATAAGACTAATTTGAACAGCTAGCAACAAAAAAAAGTGCATTTTTTAAATTATTTTGCGCAATTTCAATAACTAAAAAGCTACTGCATTAACTATAAAATGATATATTTGATAGCAAAACATCTGGAATGCTATTTAAACACCCTAAAGTCCTTTATGCCTTGTTGGCATTACTCATTCCTATACTAATCCATTTATTCAAACTTCGGAAATTTAAAAAAACAGCATTTACAAATGTTGCTTTTCTTGAAAAAATACGTTTGCAAACCCGTAAAAGCTCGCAATTAAAAAAGTGGCTTGTTCTTGGTAGTCGTTTACTGTTGTTAACTGGATTGATATTTGCTTTCGCAGAACCTTATTTCCCCTCGAGTTCAAAAAAACAACAACCAGAAAAATACATCATTTATTTGGACAATTCCTTTAGCATGCAAGCAAAAGGCGAAAACGGACCACTACTTAAAAGGGCCATTCAGGAATTGATCGAACAAATTAACGAAAATCAGATTATTACATTATTTACAAATAATGAAGTCTTCAAAAATATCCGCATTTCCGAAGCGCAAAATGAATTAATGGATATTGATTATGTAGCGGAACAATTATCTCCCGATCAACTGTCGCTAAAATTTAAACAACTTTCTAAAGGGAATAAAAACCAGGCTTTCATTGCAATTTCTGATTTTCAAAAATTAACAAATGCCAGTTATTCAGACTTAGATAAATTTGCAGTTGATGTCATCAAACTTACACCGCAGCAGTTTCAAAATGTAGTTATTGATAGTTTGCACCTAAAAAACAAAAACAATGAATTGATACTCGAAATATTAGCCTCAAGCAATCAATTCAAACAAAATTTGCCACTTTCGGTATTTAATGGAACTAATTTAATTGGTAAAGCTGAACTTAATTTTTCTGAAACTAACACTCAAAAAATAGAAATTCCGTTACCTAAAAACACTAATATTAACGGTTATGTACAAACTGTAAGTCCTGGGTTAACTTATGATAATACGCGTTATTTTAGTGTTAATACGCCTCCAAAAACTGCCATTTTAGCAATAGGTAGCCCCAATAACAATAGATTTTTACAAAAAATTTATACGAGTAAAGAGTTTATTTTCAAAGGAACCTCATTAGCCAATTTAAACTATGCCGATATTAGCACAAGTAATTGTATAATTATTAATGAAGTAAATGAACTTTCAAGTGCTTTAAAACAAAATTTAATTTCATTTACCAATCAAGGAGGTATATTGGTTGTGATTCCTGCTAAGGGCGATGATAATAAACTTGAAAATTTTTTGAAATCGTCTTATAATATAGAATTTAGGAACCGCAACAGCGCCGAAAAAAAAGTAACGCAAATTTCATTTGAACACCCTATTTTTAAAAACGTATTTTCAAAACAAATAAAAAATTTTCAATATCCTACGGTTAAGGAAAACTATCAAATCAAAAATGCTCAAAAAGTATTAGGACTTGAAGACAATACTATTTTTTTAGCGCAAAAAAATAATGTTTATATTTTTTCAGCTCCTTTAAACGAACAAACGACTAATTTTAAGAAGTCGCCATTGATAGTTCCCTGCTTTTTTAATATTGCCAAGCAAAACACACCGACTTCACAAATAAGCTATAGTATAAATCAGCCCAATGATATTAATATCAATATTACCGATCAAAATCAGGATAAAGTTCTTCATATAAAGAATGATTTGGAACAATTTATTCCGTTGCAACAGCTATACAAGAATTATGTCAAAATTTCAACAACAAATCTACCTCATAAAGCCGGAAATTACGTAGTAACCAGTAATGATAGTATTATCAGCTATATAAGCTACAATTACCCAACAAATGAAAGTAATTTGGTTTATGATGACCTATCTACCTTTAAAAACAATAAGCCAAACACCTCAGTAACCACTTACTTTTCTAATGCAAAAGCCAGTTTTAAAATTAAAGAATTATGGAAATGGTTTCTTATTTTTGCACTAGCTTTTTTAGCAATTGAACTGTTGCTTTTAAAATTTCTAAAATGAATATACTTTTAAAATCTGCCATTATAATTGATCCTAAATCGACATTTCACAACCAAAAAGTTGATATTTTAATTATAAATGGACAGATAAAAGCTATTAAAAGCAACTTAGAGTTACCAGATGAAAATATTGAGCTAATTCAGTTACAAAATTTGCACGTATCCCAAGGTTGGTTTGATAGTAGTGTTAGCTTTGGAGAACCTGGTTTCGAAGAACGTGAAACTATAAGCAACGGACTAAATACTGCAGCTAAAAGCGGATTTACAGCCTTGGCTTTACAACCAAACACTAGTCCAATTGCCGATAATGCAGCAGCAATTTCATACGTAAAAAACAAAAGCCTTGGCTTTGCCACTAAAATTTACCCTATTGGGAGTTTGACACTTCATGGTAAAGGGATTGATTTAGCGGAACTTTTTGATATGCATTCACATCACGCCTGTAGTTTTGGTAATTATAAGCAGCCAATCAAAAATCCCAATTTATTAAAATTGGCGTTACAATATACTCAGGGATTTGGAGGCTTGGTGCAGTCTTATCCACAAAATAATGATGTTGCAGGAAAAGGGGTTGTTAATGAAAATAAAAATAGCACTAAATTAGGTTTAAAGGGGATTCCAAATTTAGCGGAAGAACTGCAAATAGCTCGCGATCTTTATATTTTAGAATATGCAGGAGGTAAATTACATATCCCAACCATTTCCACTGCAAAATCAGTTGAATTAATTAAAGATGCTAAAAGTAAGGGGCTCGATGTAAGCTGTAGTGCTGCTGTACACCATCTGTTTTTTGACGATAATGCGTTGGAAGATTTTGATACAAATTTTAAGCTAGCTCCTCCCTTGCGCACAAAAAAAGATTGCGATGCTTTAATTAGCGGTTTAAATGATGGAATAATTGACATGATTACCTCGGATCATTGCCCTATGGATATTGAAAATAAACAGGTAGAATTTGATAACGCAGCCTATGGTACAACTGGACTTGAAAGTGCTTTTTCTGCATTGCTAACTAAGCTTCCGCTAGAAGTGATTGTTGACAAGCTTACAGCAGCCAGAAATCGCTTTTGTAGTATTAGTACTGCCATTGCCGAAGGAATTCCTGCCAACTTAAGTCTTTTTACTCCTGACGGATCATTCATCTTTGAAAAAAAGCATATCCATTCAACATCCAAAAATTCAGCCTTTTTAAACCAAAAATTGAAAGGTAAAGTTTATGGTATTTATGCCAATAATCAATTAGTTTTAAATGACTAGATATAATAATGAATAAAAAAACGCCTACTGAAAATGCAAAGTTTAGTGCAATTGCAGCCTATTTTACTTTTATTGGACTCATCATTGCATTTTTTGTTAATATAGAAGAGAAGCATGAATTCGCTAATTTTCATATCAGACAATCCTTAAGCATACAAACGCTTTTTTATGCCACTGGTGCATTACTGGGCTTATTCCCTTCAACAGCTGCTGGAATAGGGTTTCTTGTATTCTTTTTTATAATTTGGATATTTGGATTTGCCACAGCCTTAAAAAATCAAACTACCCCGCTGCCAATAGTTGGTGGTCTTTTTCAAAAACTTTTCAGTTTTATTAAATAATTATGACCAAAGAATTATCCCTACACCACATAACAAAAGCTGCTAATAGCACAAAAGATAAACCTGCTGCTTTATTCATGTTCCACGGCTACGGAAGTGATGAAAATGATTTATTTAGCTTTTCAGCAGAATTACCTGAGGAACTATTTATTATTTCTGTCCGCGCACCGCAACCTATGCAGCCTTATGGCAATGCTTGGTATACTATTCATTGGGATGGTTCAAACGGGAAATTTAATGATACTGATGAAGCCATAGCATCAAGAGACAAAATTGCAGCATTTATAAAAGAAGCTATTGAAGCTTATAATTTAGATGCCGCCAACATCACACTTTTAGGTTTTTCACAAGGTTGTATCCTTAGTTTAGCTACTGCATTAAGCTATCCAACATTAGCCAAAAACGTTATTGGATTAAGTGGTTATATTGATCCTGATATGTTGATTGCAGGTTATGAAACTGCTGATTTTTCTAACCTAAACATATTCATTTCACACGGAACTGTAGATCAAGTCATTCCTATAGAATGGGCACAAAAAACACCTGAATTTTTAAATAAATTAGGGTTCAATATTACCTTAAAAGAATATCCTGTAGGACATGGTGTAGCACCGCAAAACTTTTATGACTTGAAAGTATGGTTACAAAAGCACATTTAATAAATTTTGTATTAACTAAGGTGCTTAGTTAACTTTTTTCTAAACAAAAAAGCAGTTAAACCGTTTTTAATATTGATAATTTATTTAATGTGATTTTTTATTTGGTATTTTAATTACAGCACTAGTATTCTGTATTTTTAATAGTACTTTTCAAATTCAAATATAACAAGCCTAAAATTGGCCCTATTGCTAACACCCAATAAACTAATCGACTTGAATAATGAGTTTGCAAATAGCTTAACACTTGAATACTAATAATTGTTATTGAAAACCCAATACAGTTTACCAATGTTATAGCAGTTCCTTTGTAAGTTAACGGTGCCGATTGAGCCACTAATGTTGATAATTGTGGCGAATCACTAATGACAAACATTCCCCAAACAAGCATAAATGGCAAAAACAATACCGATGGGGCTATTATAAATAACGGAAATAGCAAACAACAAGTTAATGAACCAATTAAACTTACTTTTGCAATTAATTGACTGGAGTATTTAGCTGTTAAAATACCGCCCCAAACACATGATATAAATCCAATTCCAATAATTATAAATGACCATAAACTAACGTTTAAGTCACTACTATTTATTCGGTTATATAACCCCAAAAAAAAGGGAACAAAAGCCCAAAAAGTATACAGCTCCCACATATGTCCAAAATATCCAAATGACGCTTTTTTAAATCCAACTGATTTAAACATTTCAAAAATTACCTTAGGTTGAAATTGAGCTCCAGTCTTATTGTACGCTCCATTCGGAACAAAAAAACCAATTAGTAAAGCTCCTATAATTGACAATCCTGAGGTTAACCCCACTACCGTATACAGGCTATTTTTTAATGCAATAAAGTTAAAAAAATGTGGAATTGCAGTTCCCAATACTAAAGTTCCTACCAAAAGACCCAGCGCCCTACCTAAACCATTTTTAAAATGATCAGCCGCCAATTTTATTCCTACAGGATAAATTCCTGCCAAACACACCCCTGTTATAAATCTAAGCAAAGCAATTGATGTAAAATTGTTCACGGGTATCAATAATCCAGCATTGCTTAACGCAGAAATTAATGCGCAGTACATAAAAACTTTGGTAGCTAAAAATCGATCAGAGATACTCCACACTGCAAATATTAACGTTCCAATTATAAATCCAAATTGAATAATTGAAGTAAAAACACCTACACTATTCTCAGGTATTTCATAAGCCAATACTAACTCTGGCATTATAGCGTTTACTGCAAACCAAACCGAAGTGCACATAAACTGTGCAATAACAATAAAAAATAATATTCTGTGACGTTTCAATAAATTGGTTTTAGATAATTCTGTTTTTATACTTACTCCGATTTTAAATTATTCAAAATAAAAATCCAGAATTTTTCGTTCGGATGATAAAGAAAACATATGCATAGCCTTAGCCACGGTATTGTTCTTATTTTAGAGTTTCAAACGAAAAGGCATCATTTTAAATGGGTAATTTAATATTAGAAAACGGTATTATAGTATCAGAACTTTAAAAGATAATAATTTAAGTCTTATTATTTAATATTCCTTACTAAAAATGCTTTCTAAAAATTATAATTTTAAGGATTTGATCTTAAATTTAGTTAAAACATTTTTTAAATTAATGCTTTTGATACCAATTATTAGCTCCTCTTATCAATTCATACAGCTGCCTTTCAAACTCATTTTTATTTTTTAAAAGGCGACTATATTTTAAGCATCAAATCTTAAACTTCCCTTTGATGTTTTCTTGAATTTCATCAACTATCCAAATATGATAGTTTTTACCAACATTATACTTTAGTTATTTATTTAAAGATGGCTTTTTCAAACATTTAATTATTATTAAAGTAAATTTGCATTATATAATGGTATTAACTAACTTTATTATCAATTAATTCACTTTATGATGGTAAAAACCAATAAAAATTGGGTTGCAATGACTGATGATGCCATTATTATGGAGCTAGGTATTTTTATAAAAAAAAGTAGAATAGCAAAAAATAAGACCCAAGCAGAAATTGCTACCAATGCAGGTATTAATCGATGGACTATTAGTCAAATTGAAAATGGCGAGGCTATAAATCTAAACTCTCTTATTCAAATTTTGCGTGCGTTAGATGCGTTGCATGTATTCAATACTTTTACATTTCAGGAACAGCTCAGCCCTCTTGAAGCAGTAAAACTAAAAAAGAAAGAACGCAAAAGAGCACGAGGCTCCTCTACAAACAATTCAGCAACCCAAAGTGATTGGTAATGATTGAAAGCGCAATAGTTAAAATATGGGGAATAACAGCTGGAGCAGTCCTTTGGAACGAAACTACCCAATTGGCAAGTTTTGAATATACCCCTGATTTTGTATTAAAAGGATACGATCTTTCTCCTTTAAAAATGCCTTTGCAAGCGGGTACCATTTACAATTTCCCTGAATTAAATGCCAAAAATGAGGCGTTAGATAGTACATTTAACGGACTGCCTGGATTGCTGGCAGACATCCTTCCAGATCGCTATGGAAATCGATTATTAAATAGCTGGCTGGCACAACAAGGTAGGCCCGAAAATAGCATGAACCCTATTGAAAAACTCTGCTTTATAGGATCAAGAGGTATGGGCGCCATTGAATTTGAACCTGCTACAAATAAAACTCAAAATGCCTTTGATCTTGAAATGGATGGTTTGATTAATGTAGCCGCCGATATGCTGAATAAACGTGAAAAATTCACCACAAATATCAAGCAAAATGAACTAAAAGCCATGCAGGATATTTTAACTATTGGTACCTCAGCAGGTGGTGCCAGGGCTAAAGCTATTATTGCTTATAATGAAAAAACTGGGGTAGTAAAATCAGGACAAACAAATGCTCCTGACGGTTTTGAACATTATTTAATAAAACTAGATGGTGTAGATGATGCCCAATTTGGCACTACTAAAGGATATGGCAGGGTTGAAATGGCATACTATTTAATGGCTGTAGATTGTGGTATTGAAATGATGCCATCTTTATTGTTAGAAGAAAATGATCGAGCTCATTTTATGACCAAACGCTTTGATCGCGAAAATGGAAGTACAAAACATCACATACAAACACTTTGCGCTATGCAGCATTATAATTTTAATGAAGTTGGTGCTTATAGTTACGAGCAGTTATTCCAAACCATGCGTTTGCTACGGCTTCCCTATCCGCAAGCGGAACAAATGTTTAAGCGTATGGTTTTTAATGTAATCGCCAGAAATTGTGATGACCATACCAAAAATTTTGCTTTCCGATTAAAACAAGGAAAAAAATGGGAATTAAGTCCTGCGTATGATATTTGTCATGCTTACAGGCCCGATAGTATTTGGGTAAGTAAACACGCGCTTTCTGTTAATGGAAAACGAGACAACATCACAAAACAAGATTTATTAATAGTAGCTAAATCCATGAATATTAAAAAAGCAGTACTACTTATTCAGGAAATCAACGCCACCATTCAAAACTGGAAATTTTATGCTAAAAAAGTAAACGTAAACGAAAGACTTACTGCTAAAATTGATCAAAGCATTTTGAATTTGATTTAAGTTAAAGTATAAAGTTCACTTGTATCAAAGTAAGAAGTTTTTGAATCACATGAAATATTATCAAATCGATAACTAAAATAGATAAAATAGCAAAATATTTAATAATTATTTATCAAATTGATGCTTCTTTTGCGTATTTTTTTTTGTAAAATCGTCTCGTTCTTCAAAATTATAAAATAACTTTAGTTGAACTAAAAGCGTATTTACAAAATATAGTACTATGGCATTAAAAGTGGTAATTTCACACAAAACTGCTTACAAATATGATCGCAGTGTAAGTTTATCTCCTCATATTTTCAGGCTACGACCTGCTCCTCATAGTAGAACTCCCATAGAATCCTATTCTTTAAAAATAAAGCCAGAAAATCATTTTTTTAACTGGCAGCAAGATCCTTTTGGAAATTATCAGGCGCGCGTAGTTTTTCCTGAAAAAACAGATGAATTATCTATTGATGTTGAAATTGTAGCGGATCTAAAAACAATTAATCCCTTCGATTTTTTCGTAGATGAAAGTGCGGAAACATACCCTTTTAAATATGCCAATACAGTAAAAAAAGAACTGACTCCCTATTTGGAAATAGATGATTCAGGCGATTTACTGAAAGAGTTTTTAAAAACCATTGATTACACTCCCAGAAAAACAATATATTTTTTAATTGACTTAAATCGAAAAATATACGAGTTTTTAAAGTACAATATACGCCTACAGCCTGGTGTACAAACATCTGAAGAAACGTTGGCTAGCAAAACTGGATCTTGTAGGGATTACGCTTGGCTATTTGTACAAGTGTTAAGGCATTTGGGGTTTGGAGCGCGCTTTGTTTCAGGATATATCGTGCAACTTAAATCTGATGAACCTTCGTTAGATGGACCATCGGGCCCTGCTGAAGATTTTACGGATTTACACGCCTGGACCGAAGTGTATCTGCCTGGTGCTGGATGGATTGGATTGGATTCCACCTCCGGTCTTTTAGCTGGCGAAGGGCATATTCCGCTAGCTTGTACGCCACATTACAAAAGTGCTGCCGCTGTAACTGGAATGTCCGACCCTTGTGAAACTGAATTTGAATTCAGTAATTCAGTTACCCGGATTTTAGAGTCCCCAAGGGTAACCAAACCTTATACCGATGAGCAATGGAAAGCCATTGATCGATTAGGTAAAAAAGTAGAAAGGGATTTACAAAAAGGCGATGTCCGATTAACCATGGGTGGTGAACCTACCTTTGTTTCCATTGACGATATGGAATCGGCTCAGTGGAATACGGATGCGGACGGCCCTCATAAACGAAAATTAGCCAACGACTTAACTAAACGACTACTTGATAAAATCGGAAAAGGCGGTATGTTACATCACGCCCAAGGAAAATGGTACCCTGGCGAACCTTTACCTCGATGGGAAATTCAGTTGTATTGGCGTAAAGATGATAAAAAGATTTGGCATGATACCAAGTTATTATCTTCATTTGCACCCAATCCTATTGTACCGCAAGGCAGTGATTCTTTATTTTTAAATACGCTTTGTAATTACCTTAACGTATCCCAAAACTATATTTTACCTACTTATGAAGATGCCTTTTATATGCTTTGGGAAGAAGGTAATTTGCCTGTTGACATCGATATTTCAAAGGAAAATAGTGAAGAACTTATACGACAGCGTTTGGCCGAAATACTGGAGAGAGGTACACATAAAGCTGCCGGGTACGTGCTTCCTTTAAATAAAACAGGGTCAAAATGGTTTTCCAGCGAATGGCTTTTCCGAAGAAATCATATGTATTTAACTCCAGGAACCTCCCCTATTGGATTGAGACTTCCTTTAAATTCTTTGGCTACAAAACCTGAATACGGAATCTTTCCTGTTTATGAACCTGATCTGTTTAAAAAAAGAAAAGCCTTACCTAGCTTCAAACGCTTAGTAAATACTCGCTATAAAGATTTTTGCAGCAACGGTTTGGATACTAATAAACCAAAATACTTTGTGCGTACTGCAATTAGTGCCGAAATTAGAGAAGGCAAACTCTATTTATTTTTACCTCCATTAGATAGCGCCGACGCTTTTCTGGATTTAGTAGCATCAATTGAAGCAACGGCAAAACAATTAAATATTCCAGTAATTTTGGAAGGCTACAATCCTCCGCATGATAACAGAATCGAAAGTATGAAAATTACACCTGATCCAGGGGTAATTGAAGTTAACGTACATCCCATTGCTAATTGGGATGATTTGGTAAAAAATACTTTTACTTTATATGATGAAGCAAAAAAAGCGCGACTGGGTACTGAAAAATTTATGTTGGATGGCAAACATACAGGTACAAGTGGTGGAAATCATGTCACCCTTGGTGGAATTACGCCTGCGGATAGTCCACTTTTACGTAAACCTAGCTTACTGCGTAGTTTACTTACTTTTTGGCAACACCACCCAGGACTTTCCTATTTATTTTCAGGAGCTTTTGTTGGAGCCACCAGTCAAGCACCTCGTATTGACGAAGCCCGTATGGAAAATTTATACGAACTAGAAATTGCTTTTAGTCAAATTCCTAAGGACGGCGAAGTTCCATTTTGGCTTACTGATCGTTTATTTAGGCACTTGCTTACGGATTTAACTGGAAATACACACCGTGCAGAATTTTGTATTGATAAATTATATTCTCCAGACTCTTCCTCGGGTAGGTTAGGTATTTTAGAGCTTCGCGGTTTTGACATGCCACCGCACCCTAAAATGAGTTTGGTACAAATGCTATTAGTAAGGGCATTAGTAGCCTGGTTTTGGAAAAAACCTTATGAGCATGATTTAGTACGATGGGGCACGGAGCTACACGATAAATTTTTAATTGAGCACTACGTTAGGGAGGATATAAAAGATGTAGTCAAACAATTGAACAGGGCGGGTTACAAATTTCAGGAAGATTGGTTTGATCCTTTTTTTGAATTCCGATTCCCGTTGCACGGTATGCTTGAAATTAATACGATTCACCTGGAACTTAGGGCTGCTATAGAGCCTTGGAATGTGTTGGGCGAGGAAATGACTGGCGGCGGTACCTCACGCTACGTAGATTCGTCATTGGAACGCCTTCAAGTTAAAGTTTCTAATTTTACTACGGAACGCTATGTGCTTACATGTAATGGTGTAAAAGTACAACTACAACCTACTTCAGTAAAAGGACAATATGTTGCTGGTGTAAAATATAAAGCTTGGGATCCATATTCAGCATTGCATCCAACTATTGGTGTGGATACGCCTTTGGTTTTTGATATTGTGGATACTTGGAACAGAAAATCTATCGGCGGTTGCAAATATTTTGTTTCACACCCTGGCGGAAGGTCCTATGATACTTTTCCTGTAAATAGTTTTGAAGCAGAATCCAGAAGAATTAATCGTTTTTGGGATATCGGTGAAACACAAACTGAAGTAGATATTATTGAAGAAATTACCGCAAGTGATATTGCGGCACCTACCCGAACGGTTCAGGAACAAGGCAGTAAAAGAAAATTTAGATTTAAAACAATTCCTGTGGATTCTGAATTTCCAAATACCTTAGATTTGCGTAAGAAATAAATACCTTCAAATGAAAATTGATATTACCTCATTGACTGAAGATTACAAGGATGCCAAAACATATGATGAAATGTTTGCTCAAAATATGGAAATCAAAGATTCATGGAAAAAAATGTATGATCATCTTAAAATTTTGGGCTGCGAGGAATTGATTGCCAGGCAAAAAGAAATTGACTGGAACATTTCGGAAAATGGAATAACATACAATGTATACAACGATCCAAAAGGTTTAAACAGGCCTTGGAATTTAAATATTGTACCTTTCATTATGCCCAAAAGCGAATGGAATGAGGTACAAAGAGGCTTACAACAACGGGCTACCCTGCTTGATCTGGTAGCCAAAGATATCTACGGAAAAAGAGAATTACTTAAAAATGGAATACTCCCACATGAAGTAATTTTTGGACACCGCGGTTTTTTAAGGCAATGCAATAATATTGAATTGACCACCGAAAAATACTTATCCGTATATGCTGCAGACCTATCGCGCGGACCTGATGGTCGCATGTGGGTGGTTCATGATCGGGCTCAGGCACCTTCTGGCATGGGGTATTCATTAGAAAACAGAACTATTGCCAGCCGTGTACTTCCTACCATTTATAAAAAAATTGATGTTGCTCCACAACATCGGTTTTTTAACGAATTTGATCAATTATTAGTGAATTCGGCGCCTAATAAAATCCAAAATCCAACGATTGTTGTGTTAACCCCTGGTCCACATAATGAGACGTATTTTGAGCATGCGTACTTAGCCTCTCATTATGGATATCCTTTAGTACGAGGTAGTGATTTGGTAGTTAGGGATGGTAAACTTTGGCTTAAATCTTTAAAAGAATTAAAACAGGTAGATGTAGTATACCGAAGAGTAGATGACGTTTTTGTAGATCCTTTGGAATTAAGAGAAGACTCCTTTTTAGGCGTTGCGGGATTGTTAGATGTTGTGCGTCGTAAAAATGTAAGTATCGTAAATCCAATTGGCGTTGGCGTAATTGAAAACTCTGGCTTGATTCCCTTTATGCCTGCAATTGCCAAGTTTTTTTTAAATGAAAAACTAATTTTGCCACAAATTGCTACCTGGTGGTGCGGACAAAAAAAAGAATTAAAACATGTGATGACTAATATTTCTAAGTTAGTTATTAAACGTATTGATCGATCAAATAGAGAGAGTATCGTATTTGCCGAATTTTTAACTCCCGAAGCACTTCAGGAGCTTAAGGATAAAATCATCAAAAGACCTTATTTATATGTGGCACAGGAAAAAATTAAATTTTCAACCGTACCAAATTTTTCTAAAGGAAAACTAGAGCCACGGAATATGGTATGCCGTGCCTTCGCCATTGCAAAAAAAGATTCGTATTGCGTAATGTCAGGGGGCTTAATTAGAGTTTCTTCCGCAAAGGAAACCTTACGAGTAAGTAATCAACGTGGTGGCACCAGCAAGGATTTTTGTATTATCGATGAAAATGCTAAAAATTTAATTAACACCCGATATCAAAATAATTCAAATTCAATTGTTACTGGTTTAAATGATTTACCTAGCCTTACGGCAGAAAATTTATATTGGGCAGGGCGTTATATTGGCAGGGCATTAACCACTAGTCGACATTTGCGAATGGTGTTAAAACAAATGGCTAACAATGATACCTCCGCAGAAAGTCCCTATGATAATACCAAATTAAATATTTTACTACAATCCGTAACGCAGCTTACTAATACGTTTCCTGGTTTTGTGGGTACGGATGAAGCATCTCGTGTTTCCGATGTAAAAAAAGAGTTAATTGCGGTTGTTATTGACAAAAATAAACCTGGGAGTTTAGCCCATACCCTATCCATGTTTAGCAACTCCTATTACTCCATCAGAAATTTATGGTCTATGGATATGTGGCGTGTTTTTGACAGTATTCACAAACTTTGGAATCCCATTTTAGATGAACCATTGGAAAGCATTACCTTCAAAAAAATCATAAAAATATTAGATCAGTTAATCACCCGATTAATTGCATTTATGGGACTTATTGAAGAAAGTATACTGGTTGACCAAGGGCTGCTACTTTATTTCATTGGTTTAAATTTGGAAACAGTTATTTTAACTGTAACCAATTTTCAGAGCATGCTCACTGTCGCTACAGAAGAATATATCCAATACGATGTATTGGAATCCATACTACAAAGTCATGAAAGTTTGAATATTTATCGATACAGCTACCGTTCGTACATTAATATTGATAGCGTACTATCATTAATTTTATTGGATAATAATTACGCCCGTTCATTAACTTATTTGGTAAAGAGGTTGAAAAAAGATATTGATCGTTTGCCGCATTCAAAGGCAAAAGGAACGATGCAGCACTACGAAAAAACGGTATTTGAAGCTTATTCAAAATTAAAATTAGCCTCTGTAGCACATTTAACTGAAATTCCAGATAATGATAGTTATTTACGTACAAATTTAAAGCAATTACTTACTGATTTAAATACTTTATTTTTTGATACCTCAAAAGCCATTACGGATACGTATTTTAATCATGTTAATGATCAAAGTCAACTTAGTTCTCAAAAATTTAATTAATTATGGATTTCAGAATTAAACATATTACCGAGTACAGTTACAGTGAAGAAGTAGTGTTTTGTCATAATATTGCCACGCTAAAACCAAGAGTATCTCCTGGTCAAGAACTTTTGGAATACGCTATTGAAATTTCGCCTGAAACCACTGAGTTCTCAGAGCGGTTGGATTTTTTTGGAAATAATATTACTCGATTTTCAATCCAGCAAGCGCATAAAAAATTAGTGGTAACCTCAACATGCAAAATAGCACGTAATTACACTAAAATAAAAGAGCGATTTTACTCCAAACAATGTACTGAGGTCACTTTGGACAATGCGATAGCGCGTTTAAACGACTCTAAAGACCCTTCTAATTATGAACACAAACAGTTTATTTTAGATTCTATATTAATCCGAAATAGCAAACCGAATATTAAGGCATACGCAGTTGAGTCATTTACACCAAACCGCTCAGTTTTTGAAGCTGCAAATGAATTGATGCAACGGATCTATATTGATTTTAGCTTTGTATCAGGTGCCACCAATGTGGCTACGCCGTTGGATGTAGTTATGGAAGAAAAAAAAGGAGTATGCCAGGATTTTGCACAAATTGCTATCGCCTGTTTACGAAGTGTTGGTTTGCCAGGGCGATATATTAGCGGCTATATTGAAACACTACCCCCACCAGGGAAACCTAAATTAGTGGGAGCTGATGCATCACACGCATGGTTTGCAGTGTTTATTCCAGGATTTGGCTGGGTTGATTTTGATCCTACTAATAATAAAATCCCTGACAATCAACATATAGTTGTCGGCTGGGGACGTGATTATTATGATGTACCGCCGCTAAAAGGTGTAGTATACAGTTCAGGAAGCAGTACACTTAAAGTTTCAGTAGATATCCGAGCTTTGGAAAGCGAACCTGTTACTACAACTTGATTTTATTTTTAGGAAAACAAAATTAACTTTTCAAAACAGAATCGTAAAACGTACAAAGTATGTGTAAGCAGGATTTATTGTTGCTGCTGTTGAGCTTGTTGCTGTCTTATACTTTCGCTATTTTCCTCGGATACTTTTTGATGTTGTTGTAATGCTTCTTTCATAGTGCGTTTTATATGTAAAAAAATTCCTTCTCCATTTTTTTACTAATTTTAACCAAACTATTTAGAATTTTTTCAATAAAAGTCTGGAAATCAACTTCAATTTCTTCAATAAACTTGTATTGATATTCAGTATAAATTTTATTTACTAAAAACACCGTTGAGTCCTTTTCAGGCTTTTTTTCAATTGATAATACTTGAATGTGTGTTGAAATTTGAGCTAAACTGTTAATTACCGATCGTGGACATTTAGGGTTTAATATAAGAAAATCCAAAGTGTTAATGCTTTTAGGAGCCTTGTTATCATAACGTTTCATCATATCATAGGATTCCACACATCGTAACAGCGTACTCCACTCCACTGTAGAAGAGACTAGCGCGCCACCTTTTCGGTTTTCAATAAGTTGAATATCGTTATACTTGGCATTGATGATTCGGATCACCTGAGTAGCCCGTTCCATATTAACACCTAATTTAATAATGGAAAATACATCATCAAAAAGCAATGTGCTCCGGATTTTAGCTTTCAAAATTGCCGTAAATTCCATAACATTGGTAGTAAACTCATACAATCCCTTTTTTACTAAATAATCCGAAGAATAATTTAATACAAAATGATAAAACTTATTAATTGCTTCATACAATTCAGTTGAAATAAGATCACGAGCGCTATTTGCATTTTCCCTGGCAAGTTTGACACAGTTTATAATGGAATAGCTTTTATCAGTGTTTAAGCCAATATTGTACAATACATCGGTTTCTTTCAAATCTGGAAGGTCCTTATCCTCATCACCGACCATAAATAATAATGAACGTAAAACAAACTGCCTGGATTGTGATAATTCATTTGGTGCATCCAATGACGAAAAATAATTGACGCAAAGGTAACGCGCTACATGTTCGGAACGCTCAATATACCTCCCCATCCAAAATAAATTATTGGCTACTCTTGCTAACATAAAATACGTGTTATTTTTTTAATACCCAGGTATCTTTTGATCCTCCTCCTTGTGATGAGTTTACAATCAAATTCCCTTTTTTTAGTGCTACTCTTGTCAATCCACTTTTCAATACGTAACTAACATCCTTACCTAATAAAGTATACGTACGTAAATCTACATGCCTTGGCTCAAAAGACTTTTCATTTTCAATGTAGGTGGCATGAACGGATAATGACATGATCGGTTGAGCTATATATTTTCTTGGGTTTTCAGTAATTGACTTTTTTACTGCTTCAATTTCTTTTCCAGAAAGTTTATTTCCAATGGAAATTCCATAACCTCCAGCTTCATCAACGGGTTTAATTACTAAGTTTTGAATATTTTTTAAAACATATTCCAAATCATCAGGCCTACTGCAATGATACGTATGTACGTTTTTTAAAATAGGTGTTTCCTTCAAATAATACTCTATAATTTGTGGCATGTAGGTGTAAATGGCTTTGTCATCAGCTACACCTGTACCTGGGGCATTAACCAAACATACATTTCCTGCTTTATAGGCGGCGAAAAGTCCTGGTACACCTAATACCGAATCCGAATTAAAAACTTCAGGATCAATAAAAGCATCATCAATTCTACGGTAAATAATGTCAACGCGTTCAGGACCATTGATGGTTTTCATATACACAAAATCATTGTCTACAAACAAATCACGTCCTTCCACCAGCTCAACTCCCATTCCTTTTGCCAAATAAGAATGCTCATAATAAGCAGAATTAAAAACACCAGGCGTGAGTACCACACAAGTTGGTTTATCAACACCTTGAGGTTTTACAGTTTCTAAAATTTCGAGTAAATTTTGAGAATAATCAGTTACTGTGTGTATTTTGTATTTATCAAACACCCCAAATAAAGCTCTTTTTAATGCTGTCCTGTTACATATTACATAGCTTACGCCAGATGGACAACGAATATTATCTTCCAGCACATAATAATTACCGTCCGAATGCTTAATTAAATCAGTTCCTGAAATATGGTTATAAATTCCTCCTGGAGGATCAAAGCCTTTCATTTGCTCCAAATAATTTGCTGACGATTCTATGAGTTTTTTTGGAACAATACCATCGTTAATAATATTTTGGTCATGGTATAAATCTTTTAGAAATAAATTTAGTGCCTTACTTCGTTGCAACACTCCTTTTTCTATGTGATCCCATTCTTGATGATCAATTATCCTTGGAAATAGATCAAAAGGGAAAATTTTTTCCTTAGTTTCATTATTGCCATACACTTGAAAAGTGATGCCTTGGTTAAAAAAAGAAGTTTTTGCATACTCATTTAACGCTTCAAAATCGGCAACACTATGCTCTCCATATAAATCAAATAAAGTTTTATAAATTTCTTTTACATTGTTGTTATCGTCAAATACTTCATCTAACATTTTTTCATCAAAAGTATATGAAGAAAATATGGGGGATTTTGTGTACATACAGCGTTGGTTTTCATTGTCAATTTATTAATTTTAATTTCTTTTTTGCGTTATAAATAAGCAAAAAAAACGCTCTTATTTTGTCAAAAAAGAAATAAAAAAGGTATTTACTGTTAATTTAATTATAAATGCTTGTTTTTTTAAAAAAAATTAACTTTTTAAATGAATACTACACAAATGTCGACATTAAATACCCCATTAAAAATGATTCTTTTTCGCTTAACATTTCAACTCGAATTATGCATTAAAAATATATTCCAACCAGTATTAAAACATTTCATTACTAGCCTTTTGGACTAAAAAAAGCCAAGCACATAATTTAAATATGTACTTAGCTTAAATCACTAATCTTTGTTTAATTTATTTATGACTTAGTTGATGGATGAAATCGTAGTTTCGCCAAAATTAATACCTTTTTGTACTTTAGGATTGCCTTTGTAAAATATAGAGGCGGCACCAAAGGAACTAACTTTTAATGTTTCGGAAACATTAACATTTAGTTTAGCTTCACCATAAGCAGTAATTTTTGTCACCTTGCTTGTCATTTTTTCAGCATCAATTTCAGCTTCACCGTAAACGGTATATTTTTGATTTTGAACATGTCCTTTTTCAATTTTCAGCTGTGCTTCTCCATAAATTACCGCTTTAAAATCAGCTACGTCAATTTCCTTAAATAACAGTGTTGAGGCACCGTAGATGTGGGCATTTAATTCACTAGTATTAAATCCGTTGGTAAAGCTGAAGTTTTCTTCTCCCTTAAGGGATAAATCCTTAATACTTTTAAAAGTAACTGTAGCCTTAACTATGGTTCCTTTATAAATAGCTTTACGACCTTTATCCCAGTCTCTTTTTTCAGTTTTGGTAAAAATCTTAGCCCCTTCCAAATACATTTGTAATGTATTATTTTCAACTTTTACAGTAAGCTTTTCTTCAGCTACACTCATACTTTCAATAACTACGCTATTGGATTTGCCTTGCACAAAATCAACTTGAATATGCGGATGAATACTTGCCTTGCTAAAGGATTCGACTTTAATTTTTTTTGTTGTGCTACACTGCTATTATAACAAAAGATCGCTAAGACTAAAAAACCAATAAATTGGGCTGTTTTTAATTTGAATTGATAGTTTTTCATAGTTTAATTTTCAAATGAACTTACACTTCCTGATCCACTAGTCTTTGAATTTACATTTTTAGGGTTACCTGCATACATAATATCTCCTGATCCACTTACTTTTGTTGTTAAACGCTCCAGAGCAACAACTTTGGCATCACCCGAACCTGAAATAGTCACCTCGGTATTATCGGCTTTTAAATCTTTACTATTAAAATCGCCACTACCCGTAATACCTACTTCCAACTCTTGGGTGCTTCCTTTTAATTCTACATTTCCTGATCCTGTAATTTGACTTTTAACCGATGACGCTTCTACGGCTAATTTAATGTTCCCCGAACCCGTAACAGAGGCTTTTAATGAACTTGTTTTGATAATCGTATTGGCATCAATATCTCCTGATCCTGTTATAGATACGGCTGAAATATCCATAAATGGCACATAAATGTGAATCCCTTTTCTGGTTCGCAAGTTAATGTTGTCTTTAAATGCTAATATTAATTTATCACCCTCCACTTTAATTTTAAGATATTCATGCACATTATCATCAGTGGTTACCCGAATTTTACCCTCAGTTCCTTGTTCCAAATGAACATCCATACTGCCTTGTAATCGAATACTACTATAATCAGCTGTTGTTACTGTTTTGGTAGTAATATTTCCATTACCTACAACCTTTTTACTTCCCCACCACCATTGTGCTTGTAATTGGCTGCTGCAAAATAGTAGTATTAAAATCAGTTTTGTTTTGATAAAAATTGTTTTCATAATTTGTATTTTAATGGTTCAATTTATTAATACTATTGGTTAAACACCTATTATTTAACATGTTATTATTTTATTCAGTCTTTAAACTCTTTATGGGATTAGTACTTGCTGCTTTTATGGCATGATAGCTTACCGTAACAATGGCTAATAAAAAGGCAGCTCCTATTCCAAGGATAAAATACCCCTCAGTAATTGGTATTCTTAACTCAAAATAACTTAGCCAATGTTGTATAAGGATATAAGCCAACGGGATAGCAATAACGCTTGCTATTAAAACCAGCACTAAAAAGTCCTTTGATACTAATTTCCATATTTGAAAAACAGAAGCCCCTATGGATTTACGAATGCCTATTTCCTTGGTACGTTGTTCCGCTACAAATGAAGTTAAACCGAACAATCCCAGGCAGCTTATAAAAATAGCTAAGCTTGTAAATATTGCTACCAAACTAATCATTTGATCTTCCTCTTCAAATTTTTCAGCATAAAGGTCATTTACAAAATTATAATCAAAAGGAAAGTCTGGATCAAAATCTTTCCATATCTTTTTTATGTCAACCATATTGTTTGCTAATGAATTTTCAGGGTTAAGCTTTAGTTGGTAATATCCAACACCATCATCAGCCAATGTTTCTTTTATTGAAAAAAAAGTTTGTTTTACTGGGGAATATGGGTTACCCATAGCTATATCATCTACAACTCCTATAATTGTAAAGTTAGAATAATTAGTATCTTCACCATTTTTTACTACCTGACCAACTGGCGCTGTTAAACCCATATATTTTTGAGCCGCTTTATTTATAATGATAGCATTACTGTCCGATACGAAATCTCTTGAAAAATTTCTACCCTCGACAATATTCATTTTTAAAGTAGGTATGTAATCATAGGTAATATTTACCCAAGCAAAATCATCAACAAAATTATCAGGTTTGCCTTTCCATTCAAAAGATGATTGATTTGAATATATTGAATTTACAGGACTGGATGAAGCTGACACATTAGTTACTGTCTTTGACTGTAGTAATTGTTCGCGAATACTTTCGTACTTTCCAATAAATGGATCAAACCAGGCATAAATTTCAATTAAGGCATCCATATTATATCCCTTTGATTGGTTTTTCAAAAAATGCATTTGTTTACTGAGTATTACCGTAATGATGATAAGAGCAATTGATAATACGAATTGAAATATGACTAAAGATTTTCTGAACACTCCCGAATAGTTACTTTTAATAAAAGTTCCTTTAAGTACTTGTACTGGATTAAATTTTGACAGATATAAAGCTGGGTAGCTCCCTGATATTAATACAGTAATCCCAAATATGAGCGATGCAGCACCCCAATAGGTCAAATTACTCCAGGGAATATGAATCTGCTTATTAGATAGCTCATTGAAACCATTTAAAACCAATAAAACCATAAAAATTGCAATTATAAAAGCGAACAAAGTAAGTAGAAAGGACTCAGAATAAAATTGATACACAAGGTCGTATTTTTGTGCCCCCAAGGTTTTTTTGACTCCAACTTCCTTTGCACGTTTTTCAGATCTTGCAGTGGCAATATTCATGTAATTTATGCATGCCAATAACAATACGATAATACCAATACCTGCAAATAGATATACATATTCAATCCTGCCTCCTATTTGTTTTCCATTTTCAAAATTATCATACAAATTCCATTTAAACATAGGGTAAACATGTAATGTAGGGTTAATGCTTCCTAATTTAGAATGATTTTTTTTGACAAACCTTATTGCTTCATCTACTGAGTCAAAATTGGTATTATCAGCAACTTGCATAAATAATTGCCAGGAATTATTATCCCATTTATCTAAAGAATTTTTCACCCATTCAAACCGAGAAACGTAATAATCCCAGGTAGCAATCCATTCTAAATCATAAAATGAAGACTCAAACGGCAAATCCTGATACACCCCCGTTACCTTTAAATCTGCGTTATAATCAAACCTAATAGTTTTTCCAATTGGATTGACATCACCAAATAGTTTTTTTGCTAATGTTTCCGAAAGCATAATTGAGTGTATATCCTTTAAACCATTCAGTTCTCCTGAAATAATATTTAAACTCAACATTTTGGGGGCATCAGACTGCATGCTATTACCATCTGCCTTTATGCTTTGCTCACCAAATTTTAGGACACTTTCATCATTCCACGATGATAACACCAAATGCTTGAACAGTCCGTTGTACTTTTCACGTAATACCTTTTCTAAAGGCAAAGGAATTGCGGGACCAGTTTGTATTCCATCGCCAAAAGTTTGAGATTGATATATCTGAGCAATACTATCATAATTCTCAAAATTTTTGTTGTAATTTAATTCGTCATGCAACCAAAGGGCAATTAGTATAGTTACAGCCATGCCTAAGGCTAAACCTAGAATATTCATTATAGCATATCCTTTATTAATTGTAAGGTTACGCCAAGCAATTTTTAAATGAGTTACTATCATTTTATTCGGTTTTTAAACTGTTAATCGGATTTGCATTTGCTGCTTTTATAGCATGATAACTTACCGTTAGCATTGATAACAATACAGCCATGCCGATCCCTGTTAAAAAATACCAGTGCGTTACTGAAATTCTAATTTTAAAATTGCTTAACCAATGCTGAATTAATATATGAGCTAATGGAATTGCAATAAAACTAGCTACCAGAACAAGCACTAAAAAATCCTTTGATACTATTTGCCATATTTGAAAAACTGATGCTCCAATAGATTTTCGAATGCCTATTTCCTTGGTGCGTTGTTCCGCTACAAAGGAGGTTAAACCGAACAATCCTAAACAACTTATAAAAATTGCCAACAGAGTGAAAATGCCCACAAGACCGATCATGCGCTCATCTTCTTCAAACTTTTTAGCATAATCAGCATCTACAAAATTGTAGTCAAAAGGAACGTTGGGTGCTAATTTGTTCCATTCTTCAGCAATTATCGAAATATTTTTTTGTATGGCGTTTTCAGGATTTAAGCGTACTTGATAATAACCTACATCTTCATTTTCTAAAGAAAAAAATGTTTGTTTTGGTGGTATGTTTTGATCTCCCATAACAATATCCGCAACTACCCCCACAATTTCCATTGGAGGATCAGCTTCTTCTTCTTGATTGTAAGTATTTTTAACTATTTTACCGATAGGTTCTTTTAACCCCATATAATGCTGGGCAGTTTCATTAATAAGTATATACTTTGTGGAATCTGAATTTTTATTTTTAAAAAAATCAGTTCCTTTAATGAGCTTCATTTTTAAGGTGTTTGCGTAATCTTCCGTTACACTCACCCAAGCAAAATCATCCATAAAGCCTTCAGGTTTCCCTTCCCAATCAAAAAAAGAACGGTTTGATTGTATGTCCGTTACTGGACTTGAAGAAGCTGACACTGCTGTTGCCGCGCCAGACTTTAATAAAGCTTCTTTAACTATTTTATATTTTCCATAAAAAGGTTTTTGCCAACCGTTTAGTTCAATTAAATTATTCATGTCATAACCTTTAGTACCGTTTTTAACATACTCCATCTGTCTGTTGATGACTACAGTAACTATAACTAAGACTATGGATAATACAAATTGAAAAATCACTAGTATTTTACGCGACAGTCCCGAAAATTTACTATTGATAAATGTTCTCTTTAACACATTGACAGGTTTAAATTGCGACAAATAAATTGCTGGGTAGCTCCCTGAAACAAGCGCTGTAATAATTAAAATTACAACTGCTACTGTCCAAGCATTGACATTTAGCCAAGGCAATTCAATTAGTTTGTTAGAAAGTGAATTAAATCCATTAATACTTAACTGTAATAACAATAAAGCAATACAAAATGCCAAAAACACTACCACAAAAGACTCGCTATAAAATTGTTGTATTAAATGAAACCGAGCCGCACCGATTGTTTTTTTTACGCCTACTTCTTTAGCTCGTTTTTCTGAACGTGCAGTAGCCAAATTCATAAAATTTATACAAGCTAGTAACAGTACTATTATACCTATACTTCCAAATAAAATAACATATTCTATGCGTCCTCCAACTTGCTTCCCATTTTCAAAGTTATTCCTAAGCTTCCAGTCCTGCATTGGTACTACATGAAGTTCCGCATCAAGGTCGTAATTATTATTTGTAGCTTCTTTTTTTACCCATCGTATTGCATTTTCAACAGTTTGATACGAGGTATTATCAGCAATTTGTATAAAAAGCTGAAACGAATTATTGTCCCAAATTTTTTCAGATTTACGCACCCATTCTCTTTCTGAAAGCATCAGCTCCCAAGGAACTATAAAATTTGTATCATAAAAATAAGAATTGTAGGGTAAATCTTTATAAACCCCAGTAACCTTAAGATCATTTTGCAAATCAAACTTTACTGTTTGACCTATGGGATCAGCTGTACCAAAAAGCTTTTTTGCGGTACTCGCTGATAGTAAAATTGAATGAATATCCTTTAGCCCACCTCGGCTACCTGCCTCCATTTGTAAACTAAACATTTCAGGAGCATCAGGTTGCATGTAATACCCTAAAAAAGAAATACTTTTGTTATTGTAATTTAAAATTACGCTGTTAAGCCAAGAACTCATTACCAAATATTTAAAATGTGTGTTATAGTTGGTTCTTAATTCATTTTCAAGTGGCCTAGGAATAGATTTTCCAGTGTCTTTAGAGTTTGTGTTATTTTGTGATTGGTAAATTTGTGCAATACGAGGGTAATTTTCAAAATTTTTATTATGCTCAAGTTCATCGTATACCCATAATGCAATCAACATCGCAACGCATATGCCTATGGCTAAGCCTAAAATATTTATTAAGGCATATCCTTTATTAGCGGTAAGGTTACGCCAGGCAATTTTAAATTGAGTTAGTAACATTTTCGTTTTAATTAAATTTCAAGTAAAGTGTACCTAATCCTAAACAAACTGATTGCTAATTTCAGTAACAATTTGACCATCAAATAAATTGATTACTCGGTGTGCATAATTGGCATCTCGATCGGAATGTGTTACCATTACAATTGTAGTCCCTTCCTGATTTAATTCGGTCAATAAACTCATAACCTCAATACCGTTTTTAGAATCTAAATTCCCAGTAGGTTCATCCGCTAAAATTAATTTCGGATTGGTAATTACGGCTCTTGCTATAGCTACACGCTGTTGTTGTCCACCAGACAATTGGTTGGGGAAATGACTTTCTCTATGTGCAATTTTCATTCGCTCCAAAACAGCAGTAACTTTAGGTTTTCGTTCTTTTTTGGGAACTTTTAGATAAATAAGTGGTAATTCTACATTTTCAAATACGGTTAGCTCATCAATTAAATTAAAACTTTGAAACACAAAACCAATGTTTCCTTTTCTAATTTTTGTACGTTCGCTTTCTTTAGTTTTACCTACTTCTTGTTCATTAAATTGATAAAATCCTTTACTAGGACTGTCCAATAATCCAATAATATTTAATAGTGTAGACTTCCCACAACCGGATGGCCCCATGATCGCTACAAACTCCCCATTTTTAACGTGTAGGTCAATATTATTTAAGGCTAAGGTTTCTACCTCTTCCGTTCTGAAACTTTTAGTTACTTGTTTAATTTGTATCATTCTTGTATTTTTTTGTAGTAAAGGCAAAAGGCTGAAAATTGTTACTCATTTTGTCTAATTTTAATTGCATTCTCAACCTTATAGCCTTAGCTCTTTTATATTCTATTTTGTATTTAGAGGTAGAAGGCAGAAGGTTGAGGGTTAAAACTCATCTTATCTATCTTCTTTCTTCTATTTTTTGTTTTCTATTTTCTAACATCTAAACTTCTAATCCAAGGCAAAAGGTAGAAGGTTGAAGTTCATTTTATCTTTCTTCTTTCTTCTATTTTCTTTCTTCTATTTTCTCACATCTCAAATCTAATTTCAGCTCACTTAAAAACAATCCGTTCAACATTTTTATACGCATCATAGTTTGAAATAATTGTTTTTTGACCAGGTTTTAACCCTTCAAGTACCTCAAAATACTTTGAATTTTGTCTGCCTAATTTTATTTCTTTTTTAAAAGCTTCTGTTCCATCATCATTGAGGATAAAAATGTGTCGTCCTCCTGTGCTTTGGAAAAAACTACCTCTTGGGATCAGTAAGGCTTCATTTGAAGCACCGAGTTGTAAGTGCATCGTATAATTTTGACCTGCTCGCATTGTTTCAGGTGTATCACCCTCAAAAACCAAATCAATTTTAAAGCGACCGTTTCTAACTTCGGGATACACTTTTCGAACTCGCAGCGGGTAACTTTTATCTTTTCGATTAATTGAAGCGTTTAAGTCGCGACGCACACGTTCAATATAATGTTCATCAACTTCAGCTTCAATTTTAAAATTTGAAAGATCATTAATTTGACCTATACGTTGACCTTGTTGAATATTTTGACCAATTTCTGCATCTAAAAAACCTAATTGTCCATTAAAAGGAGCCTTTACATTCAAATAGTCCAAGCGCTCATATACCATACTTAATGTCTTTTTCATACGCTGCAAGTCGCCATCTAAGTCTTTTAAAGAGGTTCCTTTTAAAATACCATCCTTAGTTACTTGCTCCGAAATCAAATCAAATCTTTTTTTTGTGGCCTCAAAATCTTCTTGTGCTACTAAAAAAAGCTCTTTAGCAATCAATCCTTCATTAAATAAAGCTTGTTGCTGTTTAAAATTACGCTGCTTTTTTTGTAATTCATATTTAGCATCAATCAGTTCTTTCCTGCCACTAATCTCGCGACTATCGTATGCCAATTTGGTTGATCTTAGGTCATTTTGTTTTAATGCTAAACTATTTTCGCTAGCTAAAATTTGTTCGTATAAATTTCTATTCTCCAAGGTTAGAATAATATCTCCTTTTTTAACAAAAGCGCCTTCTTCAATATGCTTTTCTTTAACCCTACCTCCCTCATAGGCATCCATATAAATAGTTCGAATAGGTGCCACATGACCAGTAACAGTAATAAAATCATGAAACTTACCTTGAACAACCTCTCCTATAGACAACCGCTCTTTTTGAACCATGTGTACGTTTTTAAAATCAGTTGTAAGCAGTTTCCAGCATAAAAGAAGTAGTAACCCTACTCCTAATAAAATCAATACCTGCTTCGGTCTAATTCCTTTCTTTTTTTCGATTTTGATATCCATTTACTCTACTGCTAGTATTGAGTTAAACTTTCCAGAATACAGATTGATAATTTGTGCATTCATCGCTAACTGTTGCTTTGCTTGCCTGTAATCCACTTTTGCCTTAAATAGCTCGTTTTTTACTTGCAGTACATCCAATAATGCAATTAAACCATGTCCATATTTTTTTTCAGTTGTTGTGTAAGAAAGTGCTATTGCTTGTTGTCGTTTTTCACTCCATAATACAGTTTCTTTTAATGCCTTTTCCTGTTGTTTTAATTGCTTGGTGAGTTGAAATAACTCCTGTACTTTTTGTCTTCTATTTAAATCACCTTCTACCAATGCCAATCGCTGTTGTTTAATTCTTGATCGTATATTCCATTGATTAAAAATGGGGAGTTGGATAGTAGCACCAACGTATTGCGATGCATTATCTATCAATTGCCTTCTAAACCCTATTGTACGATTTGTTACTGGATCAATATTGGTTTTAAAAAATCCAGTTCCGAAGCCAGCAAATACATTTATTGTAGGAAATAGTTCGCTTTGTGTGGCATGCAACTGCTTTTTTAGTGCTTTTTGGGTAAAAGAGAATTGTTCAAGCTCTGGGAGAACTTCTTGTGCTTTCTCAAACAAATCTTTATTGTTTGCCTCGTTGTTTTTTGATGGCTTTTGTGTAGCAAAAGGAGTTACAATTAGTTTAAAATTTTCGGAATTAATATTCATTAATTGTTGCATCCTTAATTTTGCATTGGCAAAATTATTTTTAGCTTTTACTAGATTTAAATGTGCCTCCTGCAAATTGGCATTCACATCATATACATCTGCTTGCGACTGCTTACCTAATTTAAACTTTTTTTGAGTCACAACAGCCAGTTCTTTTACAATTTTTAATTCTTCTTCAGACACTGCTATCAAATTTTCGGTAAACGCTACTTGAAAAAAAGCCGGTAATAATTGTTCAATTACTTTAAAACGTTGTTGCTTCCCTTCTGCAGCTGCGGAAAACTTAGCCCACTTAGCTACACTAATTTGATAGTGCTTTAAAAAACCTTGAAATATTGTTAAAGAAGCATCAATGGAATAATTATTTGTAAAGAAATCGGTAGTTGAAATTGCATTGGTATTCGGGTCAACCGAACGTCCATATCGAATACTGTAATCCGAACCTGCATTAATTACAGGTAATAAATTCCGATAGCTTTGTTTTAGTTGCTCTTGTGCCAATTGCGTATTCACTTCCTTAACTTGTACTGATAGGTTGGCCGCTAAGGCTTGCTCAATACACTGGTTTAAGGTGTATGTTTTTTGGCTAAAAATTAAATTTGACATCATAATGACCACAAATACACTTGATTTAAACATTTACTTTTTTTTACAATTGACTAATTACTATTTGCGTGCCAAAAACCAGAACCCTTACCACTACTGGCTTTACGGAGTTTAATTAAATTTTTTGACCATTTTTATGTAAAAAAAATTAACAACAAGCTGTAAAATTACTTGACAAAAAAACAATGAAGCTATAGCTACGTTTGTGTGCTTTTTCGAGTCTAAACAGAAAAGTTTATTTTATGTAAGTAATTTATAATCAGAATTTGTTTTAAAAATAAGTATTCATTTCGCCCTCAAACAAATACTGTAAAAAAAATAGACATCAATACTGCCTTTACTTAAGTAGATTTGTAGCTTTACAAGGAATTAACACTATTATGTTACAAGGAAAAGTTTTAATTATAGATGATAGTCCTAATGTATTAAGCGCCTTAGAAATAGTACTTTCAGGCGAATACAAAACCGTAAAAACATTAGCTGATCCTAACAGAATTAGCAGTTACCCTCAACTTGATACTTTTGATTTGGTATTACTTGATATGAATTTTGCTGCCTCGGTTAAATCCGGAAATGAAGGTATTTTTTGGTTAAAAGAAATTACTAAAATAGCTCCAAAAACACAGGTTATAATGATCACCGCCTATGGTGCTATTGACCTTGCTGTTACTGCTATCAAAAACGGTGCAACTGATTTTGTACTTAAGCCTTGGAAAAATGAACAGTTGTTAGAAACCTTAAAGGCTGCTTATTTATTAAAGAAAACACAATCAAAACTACCACAACCAAATAAAACGGCACTAACTGGTAACAAACCCTTAATTATTGGCAATTCCAAAGCACTACAACAAGTAGTTCATATTGTTCAAAAAGTAGCAAAAACTGATGTAAGCGTTCTCATTACTGGCGAAAATGGTACAGGAAAAGAACTTTTTGCTAGAGAATTACACTATAACTCCAAGCGAAATAATAAAGTTTTTGTGAATGTGGATATGGGTTCAATTTCAGAAAATTTATTTGAAAGTGAATTATTTGGACATACAAAAGGAGCTTTTACTGATGCTAAAGAAGATCGTATTGGTAAATTTGAATCCGCTCATGGCGGAACTTTATTTTTGGATGAAATTGGAAACTTATCCTTGCCTATGCAGGCAAAATTATTATCAGCTATTCAAAACAGGTGTATTGTTCGCGTAGGTTCCAACAAAGAAATTCCAATTGATATTCGACTAATTTGCGCTACTAATAGTAATTTGGAACAGCGTGTGCGCGAAGGGAGTTTTAGAGAAGATTTGTTATATCGAATTAATACCATACACGTTGAAGTACCATCGTTAAGGCACCGAGACAGAGATATTATTGAGCTTGCCGAATATTATTTAGAAAAATTTACTAGAAAGTATCAAAAATCAACAATACACTTGCAGGCCAATGCAAAAAATAAACTATTGCAATATGCATGGCCTGGTAATATTCGAGAATTGAAGCATTGTATGGAGCGTGCAGTTATTTTAAATTCAGAAAATACGCTTAGTGCTGCTGATTTTAATTTTCATCAAAACAATAATTTTTCAGTGCAAAACCCTATTCGCTTGGACGAAATGGAGCTTTTAATGATTGAAAAAGCACTACATGAACACGATGGAAATTACAGCGCGGCTGCTAACCAACTAGGAATTACCAGACAAACGCTTTATAATAAATTAAAAAAAGCGCACAATGATAAGTAAAAGGTTTTACTACATTTTAGTTACAAAAGTCCTTTTAATTTGTTTGAGTGCTTTGGGTATGGGGTATTTTTTTAGTGAGAAAAACTATATTTTAACGTCCCTTTTTGGCTTATTCATATTTTTTCAGGCTAATCTATTGGTTCGCTTTTTTAATAGCAGTAATAAAAAAATTGCCTACTTTTTTAAAGCGATGCTCAACGAGGATTTTACGATAGAATTCCCTGAAACCCGAGGCATTTCTTCTGTAAAGGAACTCCACGCCAATCTAAATAAATTAAATACTAAGTTTCAAAGCACACATTTGCATAATCAAACACAAGAAAGGTATTATCAGGAACTTATTAAACAGGCCGAAATTGGTGTATTAACCATCAATACTGAGGGACACATTTTATTTGCCAACCCGCGCGCAGAAAAATTATTGAATCACAAACCATTAACTCATATAAAACAAATTCATAAAATTAGCGCGTCACTTTATGAATTGTTAAGCAACACACTAAACTTTAATCGCAAACTTATTCAAATTAATAATGAAAGAGAAAGTGTGCAATTGGCTATCAAAGCCAATACGATTCAACTCAATGGAAAACAATTAAAGCTAATTACCTTACAGGATATCAACTCCGAACTTGATACTAAAGAAACTGACTCATGGATTAAGCTAATTCGTGTCCTGACGCATGAAATGATGAACAGTATTGCTCCTATAACGTCCATTTCGGAATCACTATTAAAACAGCATCAGCAAAACAAAGTTTCTGAGGGTGAAACCAATCAAAATGATCTCAATTCAGTTGATATTATGGGAAAAGGGTTACAAATAATAAAAAATCAAGGAGATGATCTCATTCGATTTGTTCAGTCCTACCGTAATTTTTTAAACGTTCCCAATCCTGAAAAAAAACTGATTCCTGTAAAAACACTTTTTGAAAAAATTGAAATGCTTTTTGAAAATCAGCTGCAACAAACTAACGTACTTTTAACCATTGATGCTCCAAATGATCTTACCATTTTTGCAGATGAACAACAAATAACGCAAGTGCTACTCAATTTAGTCAAAAACGCTATCCATTCTGTTCAAGAAAAACAAAATCCAAAAATTGAGCTATCGGCAGGATTAAATCATGAATCAAAAAAAATACTCTCCATTACAGATAATGGTGTTGGAATTACCGATGAAGAAATGGAACGTATTTTTGTGCCATTTTATACTACTAAAATAAATGGATCTGGAGTTGGTCTAAGTATTTCCAAACAAATTATTCAGCTCCACGGTGGGCATTTAAAAGTTCAATCCTCCGTAAAAAATGGCACTGTTTTTAGTATTATTTTTTAAAAATCAGTAGTATAATAAAATCGAAAGTCTTTTAAAATAAACCACAATGGACTAAAAGCACCATAATTTCGGTTATGACTAAAAGTCATTACTTTTTAAACATCCGTTTTTTGCAATTAGCTATTAGCCTTTGACTATTAGCGGTTTCAAAAAAACAATCAATACGTGTTTTCGTACAATGAAAAAGAATAGGTTTAGCACTAAAAAAAATGTAATATTTTACACACGTAGATACTACTCACCTTGTGTTCACGTTTCTTATAAAAAACATATAAATGAAAACATTAGTACACTGTATTATTCTTTTTTGTTTTACTGGTATAATTAATCTGGTAAATGCACAAATTACTTACAAATCAGCTTTTCCAAATATATCGTTCAATTTTCCTGTAGAAATTACAAATCCTGGTGATGGCTCAGACCGATTATTTGTAGTTGAACAACCAGGAAAAATTAAAGTTTTTAATAGGAACGAGAATGTAACTTCTAGTGATGTTAGTACATTTTTAGATATAAGCTCAAGAATAAGTTTTCGTTTTGGTATTGAGCTCGGATTGTTAGGTTTGGCGTTTCATCCAAACTACAAGGATAATGGTTATTTTTATATTTACTACACTACTACCGCAAATGGTAGAAATCCCCGCATGATTGTTTCTAGATTTTCAGCTTCGCAATCCAACCCAAATATAGCCGACCCCAATAGTGAATTTGTAATATTTCAATTTGATAAAAATCAAAATAATAGTAATCATAACGGAGGTAAAATAGCATTTGGTCCCGACGGTTATTTATACATTTCTGTTGGCGATGGTGGTGGTGGAAATGACCCACAACGTAATGCTCAAAATATCAACAATGTATTTGGGAGCATTTGTCGTATTGATGTTGATGTAGATGGTAATAATGCTGTTGAAACTAATCCGGAATTTCCTAACGGACGTTATGAAATTCCTGCTGACAATCCTTTTGTAGGTAGGAATGGCTTAGACGAAATTTTTGCTTACGGAATAAGAAATACTTGGAAATTTTCTTTTGATGCTCCTACGGGTAGGTTATGGGGTGCCGATGTAGGTCAAAATGCATTTGAAGAAATAAATTTAATTAAAAATGGTAAAAATTACGGTTGGAATCGTTTTGAAGCACAAGATGTAGCAAATAATATTCCTGTTTCAGGTCCTACAGAAAACCCAATATTATTTTACAACCACAGAAACGGTGATTTTTCAGTTACTGGAGGATATGTATACCGAGGTTCAAAAATTAAAAGTACATTACCTGACATCAATTCAAAATATATTTTTGCAGACTATATAAGTGGAAGGGTTTGGTCAATGGATTTCGATAGTTCAAATAATACTGGAATCAAAACCGAACTTTTTAAAACTAACGGTGAAGCTATTTCATCATTCGGACTGGATAATAGTGGCGAACTTTACTTTTCAAGTTATGGAAATGAAGCCAAAATCTTCCAAATTATTGATGGTGTAGCCCCTGCTGTTGGCAACAATGTTGAAGGAGAAGGTAATTGGAATAATTTAGATAACGGTATTTCAAACGGTGAGGTTAACGCGATAGCTGTTGCTCCTAATGGAGATGTTTACCACGGAGGTAGCTTTAATCAGGCAGGATCAATTTCAGTCAACAATTTAGCCGTATTTAACGAAACTACAGGTTGGAGCGCTGTTGGAGCTGGAACCAATGGAACCGTTAATGCTATTGAAATTGATAGTAATGGATTAGTCTATATTGGAGGAGCTTTTACTAAAGTGGACAATATTTCTGCCAATGGAATAGCAGTTTGGAATGGTACTGAATGGCAAGCTGTAGGTATCGGAAATGAAATTGATGGCATAGTACAAGCATTAGCAATTGATAACACAAATCAAGTGTATGCCGGAGGTGTATTTGAGAATTTATCAGGAGCTCTCGCTCAAAATATTGCGAAATGGAACGGATCTGCTTGGAGTATTTTGACTGACAACACCACTAATGAAGCAGGTACTAATAATGAAATTAGAGTTTTATCGATTGATCCTGTAAACAACAATTTATATTTAGGAGGTAATTTTGATATTGCTGGTGGTATCACCGCTAATAGAATTGCTATTTGGAATGATGCCACGGAAAAGTGGAGTAATCTAGGCGAAGGAACTAGTGGTTTTGTTGAGGCTATAGTAGCTACTGAAAATGAAATTTTTGCTGGAGGTAATTTTGCTATAGCTGGCGGAAAAACAGTAAATAGACTAGCCAGCTGGAATAAAGCAAATCAAACTTGGGATACCGTAGGCAATGGCGTTGATAGTATTGTAAAAAGTTTAGTTTACAATAATGAAAATTTATTTATTGGAGGTTCTTTTACTCTGGCTTCTTTTAATGATCAAAACTTTATTGTTAACGGAATAGCGCGCTGGAATGAAACCAATGGCTGGTCTGCCTTAGGTGATACGGAAGTTGGAATTGATAATAAAGTGAATAGTATTGTAATTAATACCAATCAAACCAATTCCATTTACACGGTTGGTAATTTTACTAGATCAGGGAGGATCAATGCCAATAATACGAGTGTTTGGAGTAGCGATGACTCAAGCACTTTAAGTGTAACAGATGTATTGATTTCTTCAGAAAAAGTATATAGTTATATTAACCCAATAAATGATAAGGTAGTATTAAAAGATTCTGCTAAATGGCAAATATATGATTTAAATGGTGTCTATTTAGATAAAGGTATTGGTCAAACTATTAACTTAGAAAGCTACTCACCTGGGCTTTATTTTATAACACTTAATAATGAAACTACTATAAAAATCGTAAAACAATAAGTAGTAACTCAGTTAACTCATTACATCATTTTACTAGCCGTATTAATTATATATTAAAACTGTTAGTAAAATGATTTTTGATAATGAATACGATTTACAGATAAGAATTTCGTAAAAATAAGTTTGATTTTATATTTTCCAGTTTAATACTGTTTCCTGCATTAAACTACCCATTGTAAATCAGAACCAGTAGTAAGACAAAAGATTTAAGTATAGTTTTTTTAACTATGGTTTCATTTATTAACGCAAGAACAAAATAAATAGAAACAAGATGTATATAAAACTATTATTTGTAATCTTATCAACTCATTTTGAATGTATTTTATATAATTTTACAATGGAATAGTATTTAAATTGACCCCTAAAACTTTTTTTGAAATTTTGTTGAGATCTTCTTTTGTTCCTTTAAAATGATAAAGCGTCTGCTTGTGGTAAATACGCTCCCCTACTTTGAGTTCTTTTGCACTGGATGAAGATTCAAATTCATAAAATGGCCAGGTGTAATTTTTTTCTTTATTTACTTCTCCATTAAAAATATTAATCACATCTCCTGAATAAGGGGTAGTATTTCCTGAAATTGAATTTAAATACATAGCATCATTTTCAAAGGTAAACTTCACAATGTTTAGTAAATTATCTTCGGGAGAATAACTGCCCATTAAATCAGATGTTAAATCAGGTGCTATGCCCAGTTTACCTAATTTCAACGCATTAGCTGTAAAGTAAACCACTTTATCTTTTACAACTAGCTCTTCATTTTTAAACGCTTTTGAAAAAAATAAGAAGTTATAGCATCAGTTTCTTTTATTATAGGGATTATTACCTTATTCTTTGGCGTAGTTAGCATGCAACCAAGCTCCCAAATACTCAATAAACCATTCTCCTTATTCCATACTTCAGTACCCATATTTGATATAGTTGTTGCTGCACTAAAAGCCACATAATTGACTGTTTTAGGTAAAGTAATTTTAAGCGCTGATACTACTTGAGGCTTTGTTAAAAGCGTTATTTTTCTTTCCACGCCACAATTAAAAACGTATCCATTTGCATTTTGCACTTGAATAGTTCCTTTAGATACTAAACTATGCGTATCAATGGTGGAAAGATTAAATTTTTTACTATCCAAATCCTTAGGCGCTCTCATATTTTTAATAATCATAGCGGCACCAGGATCAAAAAAAACTGAAAATTTACCAAACTCTGGTGCTAACCAAAACCTGCTCTCTCCTCCTAAATAGGCAAAGGCATTGTTGTGTTGCCCATCATTAATAAGCTTCCAATTAATCCACCCAATACTTTTACCTTCATCCCCACTGGTAGTACTGGTAAATACACGTCCTTGGTAGCTTGGTGAAACGGCTATGCTACACGCGCCATTAGTTAGTACGGTAAGATCATCAATAGCTTTTTTAAGTTTTATTACAACTTCACCAAAAGTTTCATTTTTTACTTGCTGCGCAGCACTTGGTATGCTTAATAAAATACTAACTAATAGTAAATGAATAAAATATAAATTTCGCATTTTAGTTTAATTTTAATACCTAAATACTGGTTCTGATTTAATGTCGGAAACGCTATAAGTTATCTATTTTTTTCGAAATGATAAAATCATACATCTAAACAATAGTTTATTAAAAAAACTACCACTTACAGTTAAGCAAGTGGCAGGCAGTATATTTATGTTGCAAGTAAAAGTTTACTCTTCTACAAAATGCTCCATTACTTGTTGGCTCACTCCTACATTTGAAAATCCTCCATCATTATATAAATTTTGAAGCGTTACTCTTTTAGTTAAATCACTAAATAACGTAACAGTATAGTTAGCACAATCTAATGAGGTAGCATTGCCAAGTGGCGACATTTTATCAGCGTATGCAATAAAACCGTCAAAACCTTTTACACCCTGTCCAGCTGTAGTTGGTGTTGGTGACTGCGAAATGGTATTTACACGTACATTTTTTTCTTTCCCAAAAAAGTACCCAAAGCTACGCGCTACAGATTCCAAATAAGCTTTGTTATCCGCCATATCATTATAATCAGGAAATACACGTTGCGCTGCCATGTAAGTTAGCGCTACTATGCTTCCCCACTCACTCATGGCATCTTTTTTATACAATGTTTGCATTACTTTATGAAATGAAAGCGCTGAAACATCCCATCCTTTTTGGCTAAAAGAATAATTTAAATCAGTATAATGACGCCCCTTACGTACATTAACAGACATTCCAATAGAGTGCAAAACAAAATCAATTTTACCTCCTAAAATTTCAGTAGCCTTTTCTACTAAATTTTCCAAATCATCAGTTGATGTAGCATCAGCAGGAATTACTTGTGAGTTTGTTTTTTCAGCAAGCTCGTTAATCTTGCCCATTCGCATGGCCACAGGTGCATTTGTTAGCACAAACGACCCACCTTCTTCAAAAACACGCTCAGCTGTTTTCCATGCGATTGAATTTTCATCCAACGCACCAAAATAATTCCTCTTTTTTCTTTTAATAAGTTATACGACATGATATCTTAAGTTATAATTCTCAAATTTATGATTCAAATATAGTAAAAGCACTACACTCTTAATCTTTATATTTTTCTTGATTTATGGTAATGTCAATAATGACTTTGCATGTGCCTGAGCTGCTTCGGTCAATTGTTTTCCTCCTATCATTTCAGCAATTTCTGCGATTCTTTCATCATCAGATAATTGTTTTAATTGGGTATGCGTTACATTATTAATATCTTGCTTAAATACTTTATATTGTAATTTCCCTTTTGCAGCTATTTGAGGTAAGTGAGTAATGCTAAAAACCTGCTGCTTGTTACTCATTTCAAAAAGTAAGTTTGCCATTTTTTGTGCTACTTCTCCAGAAACGCCAGTATCTATTTCATCAAAAATTATAGTTGGTAATTTTATATGCTGCGATAGCAACATTTTTACAGCTAACATAATTCGTGATAACTCCCCGCCAGAGGCTACTTTTTTCAACGTTCCGAATTGTCCGCCTTTATTAGCAGAAAACAACAATTCAAAACTATTGCCACCAAATGAATTAAAAGCATCAACACGCTCAAGTATTGGGTTAAAAGTGGCGTTTTGCATTCCTAATTGCTCAAGAATTTCCTCTAACTTATCTGTCAATACGTTAACTACTTTTGACCTTTTACTATGGATTTTATTTGCTAAATTATTTAGCTTACCTTCAATATCCGTTATAGCAAACTGAGCTTTTTCAATTTCACCTTGAATATTTTCAGTAACTGCTACTTTTTCTTCTAATGATTTTTGCACCTCCAATAATGCTGAATTATCAACCGCATTATGTTTTTTCTGTAAGTTATACAGTAACTGTAAACGATCATTTACAGTGGCTAATTTTTGCGGATCTGCTTCTACCAATTCTGCATGCTCTTCCGTACTTGCCCGCAAATCGTCTAACTCAATGCAAACACTCTCCAGGCGCTTAAACAAATCATCATAAACTGTTGCATAACCAGCAATTTTTTGAATATTATTTTTAGCCTCAGTAAGTTGATCAAAGGCACCATGATTTTCAGCACTAATACTCCCTATTACAAAACCCAAACGCTCTTGAATTTCTTCGGTGTTACTCAATTTTTCGAGTGTCTCCTCTAACGTTTCCTGCTCATCAGATTGTATTTTTGCTTCAGCCAGTTCGGTTAATAAATGGGCGTTATAGTTGTATTCTTCTTTAAATCGTAACTCGTTTTGCTTTAGCTGATCAAGTTCCTTTTGTGCTTTTTTCAACTGCGCTAAACCTCTGGTAAATGACGCCAATTCCTTATGAGTTTTAGCTAAAGCATCTAATATATAAAATTGAAATTCAGCTTGAGTAACCTCTAATGTTTGGTGCTGACTATGAATATCTATTAACTTTTCTCCTAAATTTTGAAGCACTTTTAAAGTAACTGGAGTATCATTAATAAATGCGCGTGATTTTCCCGAAGGAAGAATTTCTCTACGGACACAAGTTTCCACTTCATAATCTAAATCTTCTGTTTTAAAAAATGAAACTAAATTGTAATCCGCTATATTAAAGTGTGCTTCAACAATACATTTCTTATCAGCATCTTTAATAACAGAAGTATCTACTCTTTTCCCGATTATTAGACCTAAAGCTCCAAGTAGTAATGATTTTCCTGCTCCAGTTTCTCCAGTAATGGTGGACAAGCCACTCGTAAAATTAACGTGTAGCGACTCAATTAAAGCAAAGTTTTGAATGGTTAAAGTTTGAAGCACTCTTTTAAATTATTTATCGCATAAAGATACTACAGTTTAACAGGTACAAAAAAACAAAAGAACCATTTTTTCGTTTCATTTTTTTGAGAAAGTATTCTGAGAAGTTATGAATTGAGTAATTGAATATTAATTTTCAATTTTTGCCCATTCTGTTTTATAAGAAGGTGCCATAAAATTTAAAAGATCGAGTGTTTTGGAAATATCAACTTTAGGTCCTCCTGAAAATAAACGAGACAATTCAATTGATTTTGCATCAAAAAAAGTACGCATTACGTATGAGTTTGAACGCTTTTTATTTACTTTTCCAAGCACATCAATGGCTTCAATAATTTTCTTTTTAGCTTGCTTAGGATTTTCGGCCATGGTGTCCAAACCTTCAAAATGGTACATATACAAAGCTTGTCTGAACTCGCTAAACGTTCCAGAAAGGATATCCTCATTCCAACGAAAACGCGATGACGTGCCTGAATCCGCTCTCCAACCTTTTTTACCTGTTGATTGTGCCACTCCAACTATTTGTTTAGCAGTTTCGTAATGATCCGAACCCCCTAATTGTTGCAGCGTATCTGCCTCAATCCCTAAAAGGGTATACAAGTAATAGGTTACTACAGCCACCAAATTCCCTTGATCCGAATTGGGATTGTAAATTAAAGGTTGAAATTCTAGGTATTCAAACGAAAAATCTTTATCGTTAAAATTAGCCAAAGTACTTTGATATCCTGAATTGTATACAGGTCTTGAGGATTGCACTTGAACAGTTGCTTCAAAAAAATTGTTATTGTAAGAAATTACATTTACAAAAAAGCTACAATCAATACGCTCCTGTGGTAAATATTCAACATCCGTCCACTTTGTTTTATTTATAAACTCCTCAAGTGCGGTCCCTAATGTGGTAAAAATAGCTAAATTAGGTTGTCCTGTTTGCTCGGCATTAATGGTTACTTTTGCATTAAACTCTTGGGCTTCAACAAGTGCTGAAACACATAAAAATAACAAACAGAAAATATTACGCATCATGTAGTTCTTGTATTTCTTTTAATATATCTTCAGCAACTTCGGCTTTTGTTTTTAAATCAAACGCTTTAGTTTCTAATTTATGATTTATAAAAGTTACTTTATTGGTTTTATTTTTAAAACCAGCGCCTTTATCATTTAATGAATTTAAAACAATCAAATCTAAATTCTTGCGCTTTAGTTTCGATGTAGCATTTTCAATTTCATTTTGAGTTTCCAATGCAAATCCTACTAAAAACTGCTTATCTTTTTGTTGCCCCATCCAATTCAAAATATCGGTAGTACGTTCTAAGGCAATAGACATTTCGCCTTCTTTCTTTTTTAGCTTTTGCTCGGACTTGTTTTTAGGTCTGTAATCCGCTACTGCAGCCGATGCAATAGCTACATCAACTGTTGCATATACTTGCTGAACGGCTTCAAACATGGAAGCTGCATCAAATACATTAATCACTTTTATAGTACTATTAGCCACTTTTAGCACTGATGGTCCTAATACAAGTGTAACCTGAGCTCCTAAATTTGCAGCTGTTTTTGCTATTTCGATACCCATACGACCTGTAGAATGATTTCCTATAAATCGAACTGGATCAATAGCTTCGTATGTAGGTCCCGCAGTAATTAAAATATGCTTTCCTTTTAAAGGTAATTTACCTAAAATATCATTTTCAATAAAAGTAACAATATCATCTGGTTCAGCCATTCTACCTTGACCTACTAATCCACTTGCTAGTTCACCCGATGTAGCAGGAATCATTACATTACCAAAACTGGTCAATTTATTGAAAGTTTCAGCTGTGGATAGATGTTTGTACATATCCAAATCCATTGCAGGAGCAAAATAAATTGGGCATTTTGCGGAAAGGTAAGTAGCAAGCAATAAATTATCACTTTTACCATAAGCCATTTTAGACAATGTATTTGCTGTTGCAGGAGCAATAACAAAATAATCAGCCCAAAGTCCTAAATCCACATGATTATTCCAAAGCTCATTTTCATCTTCTTTTTCATAAAAAGTGGAATGAACTGGATTTTTTGAAAGTGTAGAAAGTGTAAGTGGTGTTACAAAATCCTTGGCAGCAGGGGTCATAACCACTTTAACTTCTGCTCCTTTTTTTACTAAAGCACGAACAAGCATTGCTGCTTTATAAGCTGCAATACCTGCTGTAACTCCTAATAAAATTTTTTTATCTTTTAATATCGACATAGAGTAACTTAGATCGTTTCACCTGAAACTTCTTCGTCACTTTCGGCAGCTGTCGCTGTATTTCTGTGGTAGATTTTTTGATCCAACCACTCTTCAACTGCTAATGCATGAGGTTTAGGTAATTTTTCATAAAACTTAGATACCTCAATTTGTTCTTTGTTTTCAAAAACTTCTTCTAAACTATCATTATAGGTAGCAAACTCATCCAACTTATCAATTAATTCTTTTTTGATATCAGCATTAATTTGAGTTGCTCTTTTAGCAATAATTGAAATTGCCTCATAAATATTATCGGTTTGTGCATCAACTAAATTTTTATCAATTGTTGATGTACTCACTGATGCTGCACTGTGTTTAAGATCCATACGCTGTATTAATTAATAGCTTGTAGCCTTTTTGTAATATCCTCAAAAATTTTCTGAGCTTTCTTTTTTAAATCTTCATCATTACTTTGCTTTTCGTAAGCTTCGTAATATTCTTTTGCTTCCTGTAAACGTTCAGGAATCAATTCCTCATAACTATTTATTGCCAATGTATATTCAGAATCTAACCTGTAAAACAATGCCTGCTCGGCATATACCGAACCTGGATAAGCCAGTAAATAATTAGTAAATGATTTTATAGCTGCTTTGTGCAACTCTCTATGATGGTATTGCTTGGCAATACTATAATGCTTTTTCTCTAACTTGGTTTGCAATTCTTTCACATAGGCATTTGCCTCCTCTAAATATTCACTTTCAGGATAGTCATTAATAAAATTTTGAAGTTTATCAATACCATCCAGAGTTTCTTTTTGATCTAAACTGTAACGTGGTGAAAGCTCGTATAAGCTTCGTGCTGCTTTAAAAGATGCCTCCTCTGCTTTATCACTTTTAGGAAAAGCTGCTACAAAACGCTCCATTTTATAACTAGCTATATAGTAATCACGCAAATTGTAATAAGTATCTGCCTCATAAAAAAGTACACGCTCTGCTTGAGGCTTCCCCCTGTATGCTGGAGTAATTAAATCAAAAACACGCAAGGCTTTTTTGTAATTACCCTCTTTATATAATTTTTCAGCAGTATTTAATTTTGTAGCTAAATCTCCTTTTTTTAAAACATGCTGAAACTCACTACAAGATCCCAACAAAAAGGCTGCTAACAAAAATGGTACTATTTTTTTTACTTGGAATAAAAACATTTTGCAAAAGTAAGTTTTTCTGTATTATTAAAAAAGATTATTTTCAACAATACCAACGTTTCATATTGACCAGCGTTACATTTTTTACCGTTCCCGATGTTAAATTATTCATTTTAACAACTACCAACGTAAAAACTATTTACTCAGGCACTATTTCATCTATTAAATCATGATCTAAAACCAGCTTACCCTCATCATTAAAATAAAAGGCCTTTTTAAATTTGTATCCTGCTCTAATATTTTTAAATATATAGGAGTGTACCCTGTGTAATTCCTGATTAAAAGAATCATCATGGTAACTAAACAGTAATAATAATTCTGCTTGTAATTTGAGGATTTCAGCCCTAGAATACCCTTTTAATGGACTATCATCGTCAATTTGATGTACCAAAGTCCATGTTGTTGGTAAATAGGTAATGGTTTCCCTTTCTAATTTCAATTCAAAAAAATTATTTTTATAGCTTCCATCTTCCATTAATTTACTTAATGATAGCGATGCCTTAATTTTAGGCAAAACGGTCAAACTTTTTCTTCTGCTCACCAAGCGAAACATTAATGCATCAGCCCCTTTGTGCGTGCATAATAAAATAGATTTACTAAACCTAATATTTGAACGCGGTTTAGAAAAACGACCGTACAATAACCCTGTAATAAACGCAAAACAAACTAACCCCACCAGGGCTTCAAAGCTAGAAATTAAACCTGCAGCCATCCCTTGCGGAGAAAAGCGACCATAACCCACGCTTGTTATAGTTTGTACTGAAAAAAAGAATGCTCTAAAAAAATCAGTAAAAACTGATTGCCGCTGAACCCCTATATAATTGACCCCTATAATTAAGTAACTTACAGCAAAAAATAGGTTTAAAAAAATAAAACCAACAAGAAGTAAAGTAAAAAAATGAGGCCAACCAATACTTATTAAATAGGTATACGCCTCATTTACTGTTCTTTTTTTATTGATGTGCTTTACGTTAAAAGTACCATCCTGATTTATGAATCTTTTTGCTTTTTCCTTAGAAAAAGCACCTACCCCAGGATCTTCAACGCGTTCATTCATTTAAAAATCATTTACATAGCTATCAATTTTATGTTGTAATTCCTTAGTAGCTTTAACCAAAGGCAAACGCACCGTAGCACTACATACATTTTGAGCAGCTAATATAGCCTTAATACCCACTGGATTCCCTTCATCAAAGGCATATTCAGTTACAGGAATTAATTTATAATGGATATTATAAGCTGGTTTATTTTCGCCTTTTAATCCTAATCGAATCATATCCGAAAATGCCTTAGGAAAACCTTGACCAACTACCGTAATAACACCATGTCCCCCTGCCGTTACTAAAGGTAGTGCTAACATATCATCACCAGAAATAACATAGAAATCCTCAGGAGCATCTTTTAAAATTTTTAATACCTGAGTAATATCACCTGTTGCTTCTTTAACCCCTACAATATTACTATGTGCCGCCAAACGCAAAGTAGTAGCCGCTTCCATATTAACTCCTGTTCTACCAGGGACGTTGTAAATAATTACCGGTAACGAAGCCGCATTTGCAACCGCCTTGTAATGCTGATAAATTCCTTCCTGACTAGGCTTATTGTACATGGGTACCACCGACAAAATTGCCTGAAAATCATTTGCATCTACTTGAGAAGCCTCCTCAGCCACCAAGGCTGTATTGTTCCCTCCTACTCCTAAAACTAGCGGCAAACGCTTATCATTTACTTTAACAATATGATTAATTACTTCCTGTTTCTCTTGTTTGGAAAGCGTTACAGATTCACCTGTAGTTCCCAAAACTACCAGGTATTCTACTCCTCCGTTGATGCAATAGTCAACCAAATTGGTAAGTCCATCAAAATCAACTGCTCCATCTTCTTTAAATGGAGTTACTAACGCTGTTCCCGTTCCAACTAAAAAGTTATTCATATGATATTTAAAATTTTCAGGTATTTTCTTAATTCACTAATAAATAAATCAATATTATCAGCTGGTGTACCTATCACCAAATCATTAATTCTGTGATCCACGTCAGCAAATCCGACTTTAAATTTTGCTTTTGAAGAGGCTGCAACCAAATTTAAGTTTGGAATATCTGTTCCGTAAAAATTTATTAATACATCAAAAGGTTCTTCAACAAAATTACTCAAAGCATTACTTTTAAAACCTCCTGCATATCCAATTGCTTTTTCATCAAAATAAGTAGCGCCACCTGTTGAACTTTCAGTACTTCCAGATTTTGATGTTTCTCTAAGTCCCATAATTTTCAATTGATCCGATCTCACTCCCAATTTATCCGCTAATTTTACTACCGACAAAATATCAAAATCTTTACGGGCATCAATTAAAACGGCTAATTTTTTTAATTTAATTGCACCTGAATATGCCGACCTTTTTTGAATTTTAGAATCGATTATTTTACCAACAGATTTATTTTTAAAGCCTTTAAACATGGTTTACTAAAAATGGATTGCAAATGTAGCTATTTTGAAGATTAACTTTGCTATTATTAACCGTAATGTTAAAAGATAGTAAGTATATTTTATAATAAAAAAAATTTAGTTCTTTTAAAGAAGTACTCAACAGCGTTTTCAATATTAAATTTTCTATTTAAAATGGTTCCTTTTCGATTGATCCATTACACCAAGGCTAGGCAACGCTTATGTTATCTTGATTGGTTGCTGTTGTATTATTACACCGTTATACCATATTACTCAAACCTTAACAATTATTTAAAGAAAGTATTTTTTATCACTTAAAACAATTTCGTCTTCAGGAGATATTAAAAATTTGAGCACAAAATAATGTCTTGCTACCTGTATTAAAAAACCGAAACATTTAAAATATATTGAGTTAAAATAAAAAGCTTCCATTGGCAGTACAAATTGCGCAATAACAAACGATACTATAGCAGGCAACAACCAAAAATTTCTTGTTGTACGTTTGTGTACATAAATTAACCCCATATAACTAATTAGGATTAAGAATGAAAAAATAGAAAAAAATACAACGTAAGCTTTATCACCATAACCTGCTTTAACCATGTTAAAACCCGAAAACATCAAATAAAGCACCAAAACAGCTGTAATAATACCTGGAATATAAAGTTTTATTATTGACCAAAATTTTATACTACGTACATTTCTTTTGACTACAAAAAATAGTAACCAATAATAGATAGAAAATGCTGTGGAAATTTCTAATTTAAAATTCTCCATTCCTAAAACCACTAAAGATTCACCTAAAGCTGCAAAAATTAAGGCTAAATAAAATAATTTATATCTAAATTCTTTATATAAATAGTATACATATCCAATGGAAATTATGCCAATTACTCTACTAATGACAGCAGAACATAGGATTTCTTTCCAAGCAAACAAACAACCTAAAATGGCTGAAACTACAAGAACAACATAGGCTGTTTTTTCTCTCAAAATGAAATTAAATTAATTAGGGGATTACTAATTAAAGAACTTATTTATGTATATCCGCTTAGTGTCCATTTGTTGTAATG
>NZ_AFPB01000086.1 GCF_000218485.1 Aquimarina agarivorans
AAAACAACACTGCCAATAGCTCTAATCAATTGAATATGTTTGACTTATAACCGGACAATAGTGATAAATTACCTTTATTTACACAAAAATAGATCAAAGTTTATTACCTTAATTTTTGATAGTTATTGAAAATCTGAAGTTTATTATTGCATTATTATATTGTGAAATATATACTATTCACGAGAACTTCGCATGTAATTACTATTTAATTTTGAACATTATTTATGAAAACTCTTAATTGCCCTAATTGTAATAGTATAGTTTATTTCGAGAATGATTCTTGTATTAATTGCAATGCTACTTTACACTTCGATCCTAGAATTTTTAATTTCATCCAACTTGGTAATAGCAGTAATAACATTAACGATATCAATGCTATATCTAAACCTTGCATCAATCATCAATTTAATTTATGCAACTGGATTGCGGCAGATAATGCAGATTACTGTGTTTCCTGCAAGCTAAATAATGAAATTCCTACTGTTGGCGATACTGAAAATTATCAAAAGTATATAAAACTAGAAAATGCCAAACGCCAATTGGTGTATCAACTATTGAAATTAAAACTTCCTGTAGTATCGAAGATTGAAAATAACAAACTTGGACTAATGTTCAATTTTATTCCCGAAAATAATTCTAAAGGATTAAAAACGGGTTATATGGATGGCACGATCACCATTCTATTAAAAGAAGCCGATGCTGTAGAAAGGGCACAAATTCGCAAATTATTATCGGAGCCCTACCGTACATTGATTGGACATTTTCGACATGAAATAGGACACTATTATTTTAGTCAACTAATTAATAATCAAAACCTATCGCAATACCGAAACCTTTTTGGTAATGAGGAAATAGATTACCAACAAAGCCTTAAACGTTACTATCAAAATGGACCACCAAATAATTGGAATGCACATTATATTTCTAAATATGCCTCAGCGCACCCTGCAGAAGATTGGGCAGAAACATGGTCGCACTACTTGCATATTATTGACCTTTTAGAAACAGCGCATTGTAATAATATTTGTTTTAATGAAAATGGAATCACTTTAAATTACATAGATCCATATAATTCAACGGATACTAATACTATTATTCATCAAAGTATCATTTTAAATATTGTAGCCAATAACCTAAATAGAAGCATGGGTATCCCTGATACTTACCCTTTCGTATTACCTAAGCCTATGTATAATAAACTAGCATTTATTCATAGCCTTTTTAGTTAGCATAAGTTCATTATAAAATTATAACACTAACAATTACGATAACTTAAACTAATCCATCAAAAATAATTATACCTATAATAAAAGCTGTATTGTTAGGTGTTTGAATTGAATATTGATAGTTATAACTTAGTTACTTTCACTTTAGATAAAATAAGGGATTCGATTCATTCTTCTCTAGAAAAACAGGACGAGTTATTTGAGAGTTCTAATATGTTTACAAAAGAATATATTGATCGTTAATCTATTTACAATAATGGTTTGCTACAATTTGACAAACCTTCAGCTATTAATATAGAATTTAATGATTCTTTTTTCTCCTCATTTTTCGATAAATATATTGAATTACCTAGTCAAAAAGTAAAAGAAGGCAGTAAAACTCTATTGATTTCACCATTTAAAAAGAATATTCTTAATTGTAATAAGGTTTAAAGCTAGTTCGAAGCAATCTTAAAAAGTTTCAATATTTTCTAAAATATAGTAATTGATCGCCAATACTACAGGCTCGCTACTCACTAAATTTAAGCTCTTGCGGGAACTACACGAGAATGCCGTAGAAAAAAATATTGCAGGATTATTATCTAATACGAGAATTTTGAAACAATCTAAATGACTTTTACATAATGTCAGATATAAAACACTAATAATATAAAATGCAAGCATTCGCCAATTTGCTACAATATACATTTGTCCTATAATGTTCTGCGTTAAATAACTTTGCTTTGGTAAAAAGCTTTTACCACTGAAATCTTCTTTGATTTTTTTTCTCAAATGTTTCTTCTGCTATAGTAATGGAACACTTATTATGCGAGCCAACGGAAGGAGGGGAGTGTAATGTGTGTGGAATGGGTAATTTGTTTCTAACTTTCTATTAATTACGGATTTCCCTCAAAGTTATTCATACAAAATTTACTATATTTATTTTTTCTGCTTGATTAAATTTCCCCATTGCACTAATATATAATTCATGAACGAAACTATAATACCTAAAGCTTTATTAGATCAAATAAAAGATGGAAATGTAATCTTATTTTTAGGTGCAGGTGCGACATTTGATGCAAAACATCCTAGATACGAATCTCCACCAACTGGGAGGCAATTATCGAACTTAATTGCAAGAAAATTTTTAGGTGATAAGTATTTAGATATGGATTTACAATTTGTTTCTGAATTAGCAATAAGTGAAACAGATTTATTTAGTGTACAGCAATTTATAGCTGATATTTTTAAAGAGTTTAAGCCAGGTAATCATCATTTAAGAATCCCTTTGTATCGTTGGCACTCTATTTTTACTACAAACTATGATTTAGTAATAGAAGATTCATATGAAATTAAAGAAAGGCAACAAGTACTTGCAACTTTTGTTAAAGATGGAGAAAGAATAAAAGACAAAATGATTTTTCCGAATTCACTTATGTATAATAAATTACACGGATCAATAACAGATATAAATGATCAAAAATTACCTTTAATTTTAACTCCAGATCAATATGTTGATCATAAAGAAAACCGTTCACGTTTATTTAAGCGATTACAAGAGTTCTCATATGATTACCCGATTTTATTTGTTGGTTTTAGTTTTGCGGATTTAGATATAAGACTTACTCTAAAAGAACTTAATAAACTTGGAGATGCTAGACCGAGATCTTATATGATTGGACCACATATTACAGATGCTGAACAAAGATTATGGGATTTAAAAAAGATTTCATCTATAAAATTATCTTTTAAAGATTTCATGGAAAGGTTAAAAACTGATATTAGTGAAAATGAACGAGTTTTAAGTGGAATTATTAAAAAAAGCTATTCACATCCAATAATGCATAAATTCCAATCTGATGCAAAAGAACCATCAGATAGATTAATGGAATTTTTAGAAAGAGATATAACTTATGTTCATCCTAATTTAGCAGAAGAAAATACTGATCCAAAGACTTTTTATAAAGGTTATTTTGAAGGTTGGGATCCAATAATTAAAAACTACGATGTACAAAGAAATGTAACAGATTCAATTTTATCAGAAGTTTTTTTAATAGAAGAAAATGAAAGGTTAACAGAACAAGAATTGTATCTAATTAAAGGCAATGCTGGATCTGGTAAGACTGTGTTATTACACAGGTTAACTTGGGAAGCGTCTGTAACTTTTGAACGACTTTGTTTTTATTATAAATCAGATCTATCAATTGAATATAATCGTATCTCAGAATTATATCAATTAGTTAAAGAAAGAATATATCTTTTTATTGATAATGTTACCGAAAGAGTTGAGGATATAGAATATATCTTATCAAAAGCTAAAAAAGATAAAATACAAATTACAATAATATCAGCAGAAAGAACTAATGTATGGAATGTAGAAGGAGATAGGTTATCTCATTTATTAAGTCGAAGTTATACATTAGGTTACTTAAAGGATAAGGAAATAGAAAACCTTATAGAACTTCTTACAAAATATAAATCATTAGGCTATTTAACTGGTAAAAGTTTAGAAAAACAAAAAGAAGCTTTATCTGAAAAATCAGGCAGAGAGTTATTAGTAGCTCTATATGAAGCAACAGCAGGAAAGCCTTTTCCAGATATTGTTATGGACGAATATAAATCGATTCCAAATGAGGAAGCCAAAAGTTTGTATTTGACAATATCTATGTTTCACAGAATTGGCACTTATGCAAGAGCTGGTAATATTTCAAGATTACATAATATTAATTTCTCATATTTTAAAGAAAAATTATTTAAACCTTTAGAGTCTGTAGTTTATAATCATAGGAATTATGTTATTAATGACTTTGTTTTTACTACTAGACATCAATATATTGCTGAACTAGTCTTCGAACAAGTTTTAGTCGATCAAGATGCAAGATTTCAAAAATATATTGCAGTAATTTCAAGTTTAGATATTGATTATGATAGTGATAGACAAGTATTTGTTGATTTAACTAATGCTCGAAAATTAATGGCAACATTTAAAGAGGCAAATATAATTAGAAGTATTTATGAGGTTGCCTATGAAAATGTTGGTGAAGAATCATCTCTATTACAACAGGAGTCTATTTTTGAAATGAACTCAAGTGGTGGTAATTTTGAAAAAGCAGATTTATTACTAAAAAAAGCACATGAAATGGATCCAGATAATCCATTCATAGCACATTCAAAAGCTGAATTCCTTCTTAGAAAAGCTGAGAAATCTGGACAAGATTTAATTACAAAAAAACTTTTAGCGTCTGCAAAAGATGTTTGTAATGATATTATTAAAAATAGAAAAACTAAAAATAAGTCTCATGGATATCATACCCTTTTAAAAATCTACTTATTTGAGTTAGAAAAATTATTTAAAGGAAATAATACTGAATTACTAGAAACTAAAATTCAAGAATTTGAAAAGACCATCAGTAAATCGAAACAATCATATCCAAATGAAAGTTTTTTATTGGATGCAGAATCAAGTTTTAATGAGCTACTAAATAATTCACCACAAGCATTTGAATCACTAAAATCTGCTTTTGAATTGAATAAGAGAAGTCCTTATTTAGCAACAAGATTGTCTAATTATTATGTTGAAAATGATGATATTGATACTGGATTAGGTGTTTTATTAGAGACTATAAATTTAAATCTAAATAACAAAGATTTAAACTTCTTGTACGCTAAATTATTAATGACCAAGAACCCTGAAGATTATGGCGAAATAAAACACTATTTAAGAAAGTCTTTTACTAAAATGGACAAGAGATATGATGCTCAATTTTGGTATGCAAGAATATTATATTTACTTGATGACAAAGAGTATATTGATTATTTTGAATATTTAAAAGGGGCTCCATTAGATATTAGAAGAAAGAAAAAACCTCAAGGTACAGTTACAGAAAATTTGATAACAAAAACTTATGATGGTACAATTACTAAACTTGAAAGTTCATATGGATTTATAAAACAAGACTTTAGCGGTGAAACTATATATTTCCATAGAGGAATAGATTTACAAGATTTAAGGTTTAATTCTAGAGTTAAATTTAATAAAGCTTTTAATTATAATGGAGTTATAGCATTATTGGCAACTTAGAATTTAAGACGGCCTCAGAAAATTTTGGCAAAGCAATAGGTGAACGAGCGTAATATTATAGAGAATTAAGGATGTATATTGTGAGTAGTACTAATGTTTATAGTAGTTCAAATGATTGTCACCAGTCAATATGTTTTCTAAAATATAGCGATTGAGACGTGGTTGTTTCCAAAGGTTTCTTCCAGCCTTGATTTTTTTGTTTCGCCACCGCACAAGCTCGCTCAAAGTATACTTTGTCGTATCAAGGAAAAAAGATAAATAATTATTAGCTCTTAGAAGTTCGAATTTCCTAATTGAATTCTAAAGTTCTTAAAAACATAGAGTTAAAAAATGCTGAATCAAAGCTACAAGGTTAGCAAGTGTATAGAAATTTTGTGTGGATTTATGCGGCGGGAAAATTTCATACTCTTGCGGGAACTTCACGAGAATGCCATAGAAAAAAATATTGCAGGATTATTATCGTATACGCGAATTATGTGCACAACTATAAAGTAGCTTTTTTGAGCGTTGGCCTGCGGTTGGAAATTGTGTTTAAAAAAATTACTTCGACAGCATAATTATTTTTAAAAAGCAATAGATCATTTGCGAGCGGCAATTTTACATAACGGCTAATTATAGGACTAATGTGTCTAACGGAATGTTTCTGATAAATCGTGTATTTGAAAAATTATAAACCATAGTAAAGAATACGTGATTTAAACTGAATGTAAAAACGAATGTTTCACAATGATTCTAATGGAAACGTAAACACTGTGGGATAATTTGCATAATACTAAATTATAGTTGACAAATGATAAATACTGTGCTGAAAACCGAAATAACATATTTGTCCTATAATTTATATTATGTAAAATAGAATATTATAACAAATGGAAGAAGCTGCTTCTTCAACTCTATATTTTATGTCTTTCAATCATCTGCTGACTATGTTTCAAATCAATCCCACGATTTATTTCTTGATATAAAAGAAAAATTTTATTGCACATCTTCAGAAACTATTGGTTCAATGGTTCCGTCATAAGAAATTGGATTTAAGTGTGATGAATTTACAATAACCTGAACTCGATCGGAATTTGAAGCCCATATGATAAATGTATGATTTTCGACATTGTTGTTGGCGTTCAATTTTGCCGTTACTGTATTCTTTTTTGGATTTGTAGTAACGGTGTATTGTTTCATTAAATTTTGAACACGAATTCCATTATCTGTAGTTCCATAATTCCCACTAATTTGTCGTTCTCCAAAGAATGGTAAATCTGCATCAATGGAATCTCCCATTATTTTTATAAAATTCCCATTTCCTTGAACATCAATACGTGCTGCAGAATTTCCTGTGGGAAATAAAATAGTATTCAATACCTGATTGGTTGCTGTTGTATTAAATGGATATACAGCCTTAATATTAATTTGATATTTTTTACTCTCAATCAATTGTATTAAAGCGGCTAATTGCTCCTTTTCCTGAGCGGAGTTTACCAAACGACTTGATTTACAAGCTATAAAACAACTCGCTACACTAATCACTATAAAGCATTTTACAATAAAATTCATACCCATATCTCTATTGGTATTAATATACGAAATAGTTGCGAGGTTTTGCCTATTTAGTTTTTAGCTTTTGACCATTGAGTGTTGGCTTTTGATAATTTCTTGTATAATAACTATAGAAACACTAAAATTTCCTCCACGCCTGCTTCAATAGGACTTACATTTATTGATTTGTACTGTTTGTATCCTTCCTTTATAATTGTAAGCACGTAGGTATCTTGATCTAAATCGTAGTATTTGAATTCTCCTAGCTCGTTTGTCAGCTGCGCGATATCTTTAGAGAACCTATTTTCTGCATTTAGCGTAATTATAGCCTCTTTAATGGGCTTATTTGTAGTTTTATCAAAAACTTTTCCTAAAATTGAAAATTTCATCACCTTCATTCAAATTAAAAACAGCATTCAGTTTAACAATTATACTGTTTCTGGTATTAAAAAACAGTTAACAGTGTTGCAATTGTTAAACTATGAATGCTGCTATCAACACATCCTCAATAAATTATTTATATTTTTTCTTCCAATTGCTAATGTTTTTATACACCGCAGTATTAATTCGAGTAGCTGAATTCCCTAATTTAGAACCGTTAGTATGAATACCAACTACGTAGCGTTTCCCGTTTTTGTATTTCCATACGGGCGAACCACTTTGTCCTCCTGCAGTGACAATATTATATACAAGTGTTCTTGGCGTTACTGCTTTAATTTTTCGGCAATGCCACCACTGCGTACCTAATGGTTTGTCTCCCGGATACCCAGAAAGGTTGACTTTTAAACCAAATAGTTTGGTGAAATTGTAATTTGCAAATCCGAAATAACCTACCGTATTTCCAAACTTGCAGTTTTTTGGTAAAATAATGGCTCCATAGTCATTGATACGTTTTTTCTTTTTTGTCCAACCAGTTACCGAATGAAAATGGCTTGTTTTGCATGATCCGTATGGTTTTTTTGAGCCATTACAGCCAGGGATCACCTCGATACTTTTTGCCCAACCGCCGTGTTTATGCATATATACCACGTGTCCAGCCGTAATTACAGTCCGTGGTCCTACTAAAAATCCAGTACCAATCCAGCTTGTACCATCTTTAGCTTTTATACGTAATGAGCAAATGGCACGCCAAGGATATCGTTTTGTTCCTGCATCATTTTTTGACCACTTTCCGTTCGCATTAAATTTTCTAAATCCTCCCCTTCGTAACTTGCTTAATATGCGTTAATTGCATTTTCGCTAAAGTCACTTTCGGCAAAGTGCTCCTGATCTTCTTCTACTATAGAATAGTCATAACCATTGACCTGTTCCAAGGTGGCTTCATTACTATTCTTTTCGTACGCCTCACTTTGAGCTACATCATCCGCTCCACCTTCAAATGGATTTTCCGAATTTGCAGTCGTATTGCTTTCATCTGTACTTGTTACTTCTTGATAATCTGATTCATTGACATCATCTTCAAATTCGTTTACCGCTTCATCAAATTCCGAAGATGCATTTTCAACTTCTTGTTTTCCATTGAAAGATTCTTCCAATGCATTTTCATCGATTACTGTTTCCGATTCGTATACCCCATTACTTTTCATAATTTTAAATTTAAATGTTATTGTATACTTTAAAATTACTAATTAATGTTTTGTTTATCAGTATTTTAAATACGGTTTTGCTTTAGGTGAAATACGGTTTTTTATAAGGGGAAATGTATTGATTGTGGGGAAAAACACGGTATTGATTACAGTTAAAATGATTCACTATGGGCTAAAAGTATCATAGTTTCGGTTATGACTAAAAGTTATTGCTTTTTTAAACATCCGTTTTTTGCAATTAGCTATTAGCCTTTGGCTATCATATTTTAAAGTCAACAGCTAATTGCCAATAGCTCTTGTAATATTTTTAGAAGCTAAAAGCGAAAGGCATTAAAAATGCATAGTTTTAACTAAACCTGAGATCAATAAAAAAAACCACTCAAACGGGAGTTCAAGTGGTTTTTTAAATACGATTATAATTGCTATTTAACGTACAAATTGAATTTTAGTAGTGTTTCCTTCTCTAATACTATCGAAAAACCCTTGCTTATTCATCCATTCGTCGCTAAAAACTTTACTTAAATACCTTGATCCATGGTCGGGAAGAATGATTACTACATTACTATTAGCATCAAATTCGCCATGTTCAGCAAATTGTTTAACGCCTTGTATAGCAGCACCGCTGGTATAGCCTAAAAACATCCCTTCTTTAAGTACCAATTCTCGGGCAGTATGCGCACTATCTTCATCAGTTACTTTTTCGAATTTATCAATAATATCAAAATCGGTCGCTGTAGGTATTAAATTTTTTCCTAGGCCTTCAATTCGGTAAGGATAAATCTCTTTATCATCAAATTCACGTGTTTCATGGTACTTTTTTAGTACCGAACCAAAAGCATCTACACCTAATACTTTAATATCAGAATTTTGTTCTTTCAAATAACGTGCTGTACCCGATATAGTTCCTCCAGTTCCACTACAGGCCACTAAATGCGTTATTTTGCCGTTTGTTTGTTTCCAAATTTCAGGACCAGTGGATTTAAAATGAGCATCCATATTCAACTCATTAAAATATTGATTAATATATACGGATCCTTTAATTTCCGAATGTAATCTACGAGCAACTTGATAATAAGAACGGGGATCATCGGCACTAACGTTTGCAGGACAAACGTACACCTTGGCTCCCATATTCTTTAGGGTTTCAATTTTATCTTTTGATGATTTTGAACTTACGGCCAGTACACACTCATATCCTTTTATGATACTTACCATAGCCAGACTAAAGCCAGTATTTCCACTGGTAGTTTCAATAATAGTGTCTCCTGGTTTGAGAATGCCCTTTTTTTCAGCTTCTTCAATTATATAAAGTGCAATTCTGTCTTTTGTAGAATGTCCCGGATTAAAAGCCTCCACTTTAGCGTAAAAATTACCAGGTATACCCTCGATGATCTTGTTTAATTTTACTAGTGGTGTATTTCCAATTAAATCAAGTACACTATTAAAAGCCTGTATATCGTCTTTCATAAAATTGTTTTGTGTTACCTATAAAGATAGGATAAAATGTTTAATTATCTCATTTCCTTGCAGGCGATGCAAATCTACGGATTTTTTAATTATTACTCAGTAATTCCTTCCAAATCGAATAAAAACGCATATTCCTCTGCCAATTCTTTTAGCGCTTCAAAACGTCCTGAAGCGCCACCATGCCCCGTATCCATATTTGTGTGTAAAAATAATTTATTATTGTCTTGCTTTAAATTACGCAACTTAGCAACCCATTTTGCTGGTTCCCAATATTGTACCTGAGAGTCATGCAAGCCAGTTGTAATTAATACATTTGGGTAATTTTGCTTAGTAACATTATCATAAGGTGAATATTCCTTCATGTATAGGTAATACTCCTTTTCATTAGGATTGCCCCATTCGTCATATTCTCCCGTGGTTAACGGTATCGAATCATCAAGCATGGTGGTTACAACATCAACAAATGGTACAGCTGCAATTACTCCATGATACAATTCTGGCCTACTGTTCATTACAGCTCCTACCAATAATCCTCCTGCAGATCCGCCCATGGCGTACAAATGTGCTGGACTGGTATATCCTTTTTCAATTAAAAATTCCGAACAATTGATAAAATCAGTAAACGTATTTTTCTTTTTTAATAGTTTTCCATCATCATACCATGGTCTGCCCAAATATTCGCCTCCGCGAACGTGGGCAATTGCATAAATAAATCCGCGATCCAACAAACTTAAACGCGTGGTTGAAAAATAAGGGTCAATAGTATGTCCGTAAGATCCATACCCGTATTGCAGTAACGGTTGCGATCCGTCCATTTTAATACCTTTTTTGTAAACTAAAGATATTGGAATTTTAGTTCCATCATTTGCTGTAGCCCAAACCCGTTCAGAAGCATAATTATTTTTATCAAACTTCCCTCCTAACACTTCTTGCTCTTTTAAAACCTTACTTTCTTGCGTAAGCATATTAAATTCAATTACCGAAGTGGGTGTTGTTAACGAGTTATAACCGTAGCGAAACCATTCAGTTTCAAAATCAATATTGATGCTTGAATATGCCGTATAAGTTTCGTTGTCAAACGGCAAATAGTAATCCACTGTGCCGTCCCATCGCTTTATCCGAATTTGGTTTAACCCATTGGTACGCTCGCTAAGTACTAAATACTCCTCAAAAACATCAATATCTTCAAGTAAAGTATCGCTTCGGTGCGGAATTAAGGTTTCCCAATGCTTTTTTTCGGTAGCATCTTCCTGAGTTTTCATCAATTTAAAATTGGTGGCATCATCTGCATTTGTTAAAATGTAAAAATGACCATCATAATGAGCCATACCATATTCCAAACCACGAATACGTTCCTGAAAAATTTTGAAATCTTTTAAAGGCGTATTGGCATCTACAAAACGATATTCAGAAGTTAATGTCGCACTAGCGCCTATGCAAATGAATCTTTTTGATTTCGTTTTGTAAACAAATACATCAAAAGTTTCGTCTGTTTCTTCGTAAACATCAACATCTTCGGTAACTGATGTTCCCAAAGTATGACGACAAATTTTATAAGATCGTAAAGTTTCAGGATCTTTTAAGGTATAAAATAAGGTACTATTGTCATTTGCCCAGGTAATGCTTCCTGTAGTATTTTGTATGGTTTCCTCGTAATATGTTCCAGTAACTAAGTTTTTTATACGTATAGTATATTCCCGTCTACTTACGGTATCCACTCCAAATGCCATCATCGTATTATCCGGACTGATGGATAATCCTCTTGCTTTATAATATTCATGTGGTTCGGCTTCAATATTACAATCCAGTAATATTTCTTCGGAGGCATCTAATGATTCTTTTCTGCGTGTGTATATGGGGTACCCCTTGCCAGTTTCATAACGCGTTATGTACCAATATCCGTTGTATTTGTAAGGCACTGAACTTTCATCTTCTTTAATTCGGGCTTTCATTTCCTGAAATAAAGATTGTTGAAAATCCTTGGTATGCGACATATTTTCTTCAAAATACTCATTCTCAGCCTTTAAATAATCTAAAACTTCCTGGTCTTCGCGCTGATTTAACCAAAAAAAGGGATCAATTCTGAGGTCGTTATGTATGTTTAGTTCCTTTGCTACTATTTTCGCCTTTGGAGCGCTTACTTCAGTTTTCAATAGAAAAAGTGTATTTTTTTTATAACTCACAATTTATTTAAACTCTAAAAATCTTACCATATAAAATTGATATATATTTCAACATTTTTTTACTTTTGATGGTTGATAAGTTTATTTGATTACGTGTTATAGTGTCAATTTTTGTCGATTAATACTTGTATTTAGACCAAATTACATAAAATAAAATGTTCGTATAATAAATGAATAGTGACACTAATTAATTTTTAAAAATTTAAAATAAGAAACTATGTTTGGAGATATGATGGGCATGATGAATAAATTGAAAGAGTCGCAGGAAAAAGTTGCCCAAACTAAAGAAAGACTGCATACTGTTTTAGTAGATGAACAAAGTCTGGATGGTTTACTAAAAGTGACTTTAACAGCAAACCGTACGATAAAAAGTATTACTGTTGATGATGAACTATTAAAGGATAAAGAACAATTAGAAGATTACCTGATTTTAACACTTAATAAAGCTATTGTTAAAGCGACAAGCATTAATGAAGCTGAGCTAGCCGCTGCCGCCAAAGATGGTCTTCCGAATATTCCTGGAATGGATAAGTTTATGTAAAGATTGGTTTTTGTTTGCTACTGAGGGGTTAAAGTTTAGCTTTAAGCCATTAACTTTTAGCTTATAAATGTTGGGTGTTACGCAAATATTTTTTATTTCTTGTTGATTTACAGCTTTTTTATAAGTCTTACATCTTAAGTCAATATTTAAAGAGAAAATCTATGTTCTATAATTTATGAGCGGAGCAGTCTATAATTCAGTCAATGAAATTGAGTGTTAACCCGAAACAAATTTTAGTTGACCCAAAATCTTTTTATACAAATCAGCTTAGTTAAATTGTGTATTTTTAATTTGTAATTATAAAGCAAAATACAATGAATAAAATTATTAAGGCTTTAATAGCTGCTTATGGCTCTAAAAAACTTGGCGGAGGATGTTTTTCAACAGTTATTATATTTATAATAATCTATTGGTTATTGGGTAAATTAGGGTAATATTTTAGAAACGAATAGTCATATCAAAAATCTATTTGAAGGGTATTGCCGTATGCCCTTATTATGGGACGATCAATTTGAAGGTTTAACGCAGTTTGCCCCTACCATAATTGAGCAATTACCGACACATTTTTTCACAAAACCAGGATATCAGCGTTTAGGTAAGGTAGCGGAATCGCTTTTTAATGATTACATACAAACCACACCTAATTTTAAGGTTGTACTGGAAAATTATCAAGTTATTGATAATAAACAAACTATTGGTGAACTTGATGTTGTTTTAAAAAATGAATTTGACAAAACCATTTATCATGTTGAGCTGGTAACTAAATTTTATGTGTATCACCCTGATTATGATCCTGATTCTATTGATGCCTGGATTGGTCCTAACAGAAATGATTCTTTAAAAAATAAAATAGAAAAGCTACAAAATAAACAACTTCCCCTACTCTATCATCCGATTACAAAAAGTTTTTTACAATCTTTAGGGCTTACGCCAGAAGGTATACATCAGCGGGTTTGTTACAAAGCATGGTTATTTGTACCATTAAAATTTAACAGCAAACTTAATTTATTTAATAATCAATGTATTGCTGGGAATTACGTGACCTTTGATGAATTAATGGGTTTGCATAATTTAAAAACTACTTACTTTTGTCCGCCAAAAAAAGATTGGCTTAGATTTCCTGAAACACAAAAGGAATGGCATTTACTAACAGATTGTATGCCTAAAATTCAAGAATTTATGAATGGCCATCAAGCAATTATGATATGGATTCAATATGAAGAACAATACAAACGTTTCATTATCGTTCCATACCAACAATTTTAGGAATTCACGTATTTATGAGTAAAAAAACGCTAAAAAAGCACCTTTATATCCTTCTTTTCAAGATATTAACAATAGGATTGCTAGCAGTAGCCTTACTTATAGCAAGTATTTACTTAGGTTTTTGGGGGACTATACCTAGCCAGAAACAGCTCACTGAAATTCAGCAAAGTAAGGCCACTGAAGTATTGAGTAGTGATTATAAATTATTAGGAAAATTTTATACCACCGACAGGCAACCTATTACATTTAAACAAATTCCTAAGCATGTTATTAACGCCTTAGTAGCTACGGAGGACGTCCGTTTTTTTGAACATGAAGGAGTTGATAATTTAAGTTTATTGCGTGTTTTAATTAAATCCATTTTACTACAAAACAAATCTGCAGGTGGTGGTAGTACGCTTTCGCAGCAGTTGGCTAAAAATATGTTTCCTCGTAAAAACCTAGGCAAATTTGGTATTGTTATTCATAAAATTAGGGAAATTATTATTTCGAACCGTTTAGAAAAAGCGTATTCAAAAGAGGAATTACTAACACACTATTTAAACACAGTTCCTTTTAGTGACAACACTTTTGGTATTGAAAGTGCTGCCAAAAAGTTTTTTAATAAATCAACCCATCAATTGTCAATTGATCAAGGTGCGGTTTTAATTGGAATGTTAAAAACAAACTATTACTACAATCCAAGATTATTTCCTGAAAAAAGTAAAAAACGAAGAAATGTGGTGCTGCATCAAATGAAAAAGTATCATTACCTAAAAGATGCCGATTACAAAAAACTACAAAAATTACCACTAGAATTGGATTATCAAAGTTTTAGCCATAATACTGGTTTGGCCCCCTATTTCAGAGAACATTTAAAAAAAGAATTAGGGCAATGGTTGAAGGATTACAATGCAGAACACAAAACACAATTTAATTTATATAATAGCGGTTTAAAAATACATACTACTATTGATGCTGGCATGCAGCAATTGGCTGAGGAGGCTATGTGCTCGCATTTATCTAAATTACAAACCGATTTTGAGCGTTCACACGGAAAAAATGCCCCTTGGAAAAAGAAAACAAACTTAATTAGTAGAGAATTAATTAAACTAGACGCTTACAAAAAGCTGAAAGCCTCGGGTTTAAATGCCAAAGAGATTATAAAAAAAATGAGTACACCTCATGATATTGAATGGTTTACCTGGCAAGGAAAAAAATTGTAAAAGCTTCCACGCTTGACAGTATTCGACATTATTATAAATTTCTAAACACTGGCTTTGTTTCTTTAGAACCTCAAACCGGAGCTATAAAAGCTTGGATAGGTGGCATCAACTATGAGCATTTTAAATACGACCACGTTAACCAAAGTAAGCGTCAGGTAGGGTCTACCTTTAAACCTATTGTGTATGCTGCTGCTTTAGAGCAAGGTTACAATCCGTGTACTTACATCTCAAATGCGCCAGTAACTTACGAAGATTTGGATAACTGGACACCCCGAAACGCATCTTCAAACACAGATGCCAATAAGGAATATGCTATGTGGGCAGCTTTAAGTAATTCGCTAAATGTAATTAGTGTGAAATTATTAAATTTCATTGGTATTGACAGCGCAGTTGATATGGCTTATGATATGGGTATTGAGACTGAGCTTCCCAAAGTCCCATCCTTGGCACTAGGTACTGCAGAATTAAATGTGCTAGAATTAGCCAAGGCCTATACTACACTATCCAACAATGGAAAAGCTGCAATTCCGTATTACATTACTAAAATAGAGGACGCCTCTGGTAATGTGCTAAAAACTTTTCAACCTGAAAAAAATGCTAATAAAGCGTTTTCAGAAAATACCCGCCAGCAATTAATTGCTATGATGCAACGGGTTGCAGATAGTGGTACGGCCAAACGCTTACGAACCGCTTATAAATTACGCAACGATATTGCTGCAAAAACAGGAACTACTCAAAATAATAAAGATGGTTGGTTTGTGGGAATTACTCCAAAATTAGTTTCTGTTTGTTGGGTGGGAGCCGATCATCATAGTATTGGCTTTACTAATACTCGAATTGGGCAAGGCGCAAACTCAGCACTACCTATTTTTGCCAAATGGTATCAAAAGTTGAATGCCGATTCAAAATATAAGAAATACACAGCATCGCGTTTCTCAATTTCGTCAAGCAATAGATCCAAATTAAATTGTGCTGCTGCTCGCAACCCGAATTTGTTGAAAAAAATATTCTCCAAAAAAGATAAGATAAAGCAAAAAAGATTTGATAAGCAACAGAAAAAGAAAGGCTTTTTAAATCGATTGTTTGGAAAAAGGAAATAATTCATTTGTAAAATACATAATAGACAAAATATTATTGTAACAAAAAAGCTTTACGAAAACACCTTAATTTCAAAATTAAATAGCTAACATTAAATTTTATACTTTACTTTAACACATACAAATATCAACCAACCACTAACAGTCAAATGATAACTAAAAAATGAAAATCGTATTTGCCACAGCTAATCAAAACAAAGTAAAAGAAGTACAAGCGCTCCTGCCTGATACTGTACAAATATTGAGCTTAAAAGATATTAATTGTTTAGAGGATATTCCTGAAACTTCAGAAACTATTGAGGGAAATGCCATTCAAAAAGCCCAATATATATTTGATAATTACGGATATGCGTGTTTTGCAGATGACACAGGATTGGAAGTTGATGCTTTAAACGGTGACCCCGGCATTTATTCTGCACGCTACGCTGAGCCTGAAAAAAATGCTGACAATAATATGAGCAAATTATTAAACGAATTAGCCGCTAAAAATAATAGAAAAGCTCATTTTAAAACAGTTATAGCAATCATTGGTTTCAATAAAGAGTTAAAAACTTTTGAAGGTATTTGTAATGGTGAAATTACTACTGAAAAATATGGAGAAAAAGGATTTGGTTATGATCCAATTTTTAAACCATTTGGATACGATATTACTTTTGCGCAAATGCCGTTAGCAGAAAAAAACAAAATAGGTCATCGGGGCAAAGCAGTACAAAAATTGATTTCTTATTTAACCAAAACCAGTTATTCTAAATCTGATTCTAAGTAATTTAAATAAAAAATCGGATAAATAAAACACAAGCGTAGACTTAACTATGGTATTGTTTTATTTTGAAGTAATAAGCAAATAAGAACCATTTTAAATGAGTAATATAATGTCAGAAACAGAATTAATTACAACATGCGTTTTAGCTTAAAGTTAAACTTTAATACTTCGCCTTTTCTATCAATAATAACGGTCATTCTTTTGCCTTCTTTAACAGATAGCCATTCGGTAATTTCACCAATCAATTCTGCCGGAATCACAATCATATTACTTATTAATTGAATTTTCAATTTACTTTTCTGATCTTTAGGATCAACAAACTGATATCCTATTTGCGCATTAGCAACAAAAGTGAAAAATAAACTAAATATTATAAGTTTTAAAGTACTAATTTTCAAAAATTAACAGTTTAGTATAATATACAATTAATATTAAATAGTTCCCGTCATTTTTGTAAGAAAAAAATGATATTTAGCTCGTTTGTAAGGGAAAAATTCATAGATTTATCCTACAAGAACTACATATGACAATCACACAACTAAAGTATGTATTGGCAGTTGCCGAATACCAAAATTTCACTAAAGCCGCAAAAAATGTATTTGTAACGCAGCCCACGCTTAGCATGCAAATTCAGAAACTTGAAGATGAACTAGACATACAAATCTTCGATCGGACAAAGAAACCTATTCAACTTACAGAAGTAGGAAAAAAACTAGTAGTACAAGCTCGAAACATTGTAAATGAGAGTAATAGAATGCAGGATGTTGTCGATCAACAGAAAGGATTTGTAGGAGGTGAATTCACCTTAGGGATTATTCCTACAATAATGCCTACATTACTACCCATGTTTTTAAATACTTACATCAAAAAGTTTCCTAAAGTTAAACTTAAAATTGTGGAGTTACCAACCGAAGGTATTATCCAAGATATTTTAGATGGGCATTTGGACGCTGCTATAGCTGCTACACCATTAAATAACGATACTATCAAAGAGCGTGTTTTATATTATGAACCTTTTATAGGGTACGTGCCACCAAGCAATAAATTGGCAAGCCATGAAAAACTGGCTCCTGGCGATTTGGATATTAACGATATGTTACTTTTAGAGGATGGACATTGCTTTAGGGATAGCGTTTTAAACATTTGTAAAACTCAAAAAACCTATGACGAAGAACGTTTTAAGCTTGCAAGCGGAAGTTTTGAAACTATGATAAAGCTAGCCAATGAAGGTTTGGGCATGACGTTACTTCCTTATCTGAATAGTTTGGATGTAAAAGAATCGGATAAAAAAAATCTTCGAAATTTTGAAGATCCAAGTCCCGCTCGAGAAGTTAGTCTAATTTATCATAAGAGTGAATTGAAAATTCAAATTATAAATTCATTAAAAGATACCATTAGTGCAATTGTAAAAGGCGCTATTGCTTTTCAGAATGTTCAAATAATTAGTCCTTTGGGAAAATAAGTTTTTTCTTATATCAGCTCAGAAATTCAATAAAAGTTTATGTCTTAAACATAAAACGACCGTATTAATTGATAAAATTTATCTTTTAAAACGGTCGTTTTCTTTATTGTAGCAGAGACTATTTACTGCTTCTATTTTTTTTTAAATTTGGTACGCTTACTTCCTGAGTACATTTTATAATTTACTAAACGTGCCTCCAATTTAGCGTTAAATACTTTTATCTTTCGCGAAGGCCGTAATCCAACGTGTTTTAAAGCTTCTAAATCAGAAGTAATAAACCATGCCTCAGTACCAGGGTATTCTTTTTTAAGTGTATCCCCTATTTGTCCATAAAATGTTTCTATGTCAATAGGCAAACGTTCCCCGTAAGGAGGATTAAATACCATATGAAGTGATTTTTTAGCATCAATTTTTTTGGAAGACTCAAAAAAATCTGCTTGTTCAATGCTAATAAAATCAGTCATATTGGCATTTTCAATATTATCATGAGCTTTCCTAATTGCCGAAGGTGCTTTATCATATCCGGAAATTTTTACAGCGCAATCGCGTATTTTTTTGAGTACAGCAGCCTCTATTTTTTCAAAAAGATCCATATCCCAATCCAGCCATTTCTCAAAAGCAAATTCTTTTCTGTTCAAATTAGGAGGAATGTTACATGCAATCATAGCAGCTTCAATAAGTAGTGTACCACTACCACACATAGGATCTAAAAAATCTGATTGTCCCCTCCAACCTGAAAGTAGCAATAAACCAGCTGCTAATACTTCATTAATAGGTGCAATGTTAGTAGCTGTTCGGTACCCTCGATGGTGTAATGAATCCCCTGAGCTATCTAATGAAATGGTACAAATATCTTCGGATATGTGAATGGAAATCATTAAATCAGGGTGTGTGGTATCTACATCAGGACGCTCATTATATTTATCCCTAAACTGATCTACAATAGCATCTTTGGATTTTAATGCAACATATTTTGAATGATTAAAAGTAGTAGAATTAACTGTAGTTGCATATACCGCAAATGTATCATCTTTAAACATATAATCCTCCCAGTTGATGCTTTTGACAAAGTCGTACAATGCTTCATTATCAGCTATTTTTTTTTCAGCAATGGGTTTTAAAATTTTTAAAGCCGATCGCAGGCAAAGATTCGCTTTATACATAAAACCCGTATCTCCATAAAAACTCACCATACGATTGCCTTGAGTAATTTTTTCTGCTCCCAAAATTCTAAGCTCATTTGCAAGTATTTCTTCAAAACCATAAAAAGTTTTGGCAACCATTTTAAACGATGTATTCACTCTATATAAAAATTAGTAAAAATTAGTGTCTTTTTGATCAAATCAACTCACTATTAATTTTATAAAAAAATTATAAATATTTGTAATAAGTTGTAAGAATAAAAGACTTAAACAGTAACAACTATTGCAAAAATACATTAATTTTGTGCCCCTATGTCAAAAGATATTACAAAGTGGTATTCTGAGTGGTTTAACACGCCTTATTACCATTCATTATACAAAAATAGGGATGATTCAGAAGCTAAAAAGTTTATGGATAATCTAACACAGCATTTAAGCATACAAAAAAATGAAACTATTCTTGATTTAGCCTGCGGCAAAGGACGCCATAGTCGTTATTTAAATAGTTTAGGATACAGTGTTACTGGGATTGACTTATCAGATAACAGCATTAATTTTGCTAAGCAATTTCAGAATGATCGCCTACATTTTGCAGTACATGATATGACTAAGGTTTATGAGCAACAGTTTAATTTTGTGTTCAATCTTTTTACCAGTTTTGGTTATTTTGAAAAAGAGGAAGACAATTTAAACACCATAAAGGCCATAAAACAAAACCTAAAGCCAAACGGTATTGGTGTTATTGATTTTATGAATGTGGATTATGTAATTGAAAATTTAGTGCCCTCCGAAACAAAAAATGTTAATGATATTATTTATAACATTAATCGTTTTGTAGAGAATGGTTTTATAATCAAGAAAATCAATTTTATTGATAACGGAGATGCTTATAGCTTTAGCGAAAGGGTTAAAGCCATAAAATTGAACGAATTTAAAGCTTACTTTAAGGCTGCAGGTATGACACTACTTGAAATTTTTGGAGATTACAATCTAAACAAATTCAATACACATAATTCACCCCGATTAATCATGATTTTTCAATGATGATAAATTATTTGTTACCCATAATAGCGGTTATAATTGGTTTCGTTGTTGTTTATTTTTTGAAACTAGATAACCAGCGGAATATTAAAATACTACTAGCCTTTAGTGGTGGTTTTTTATTGGCTATTACCATATTCAATCTATTACCTGAAATTTTTGAACACAGCATCCACTCAACGAATTCAAAATACATTGGATTATTTGTTTTGTTTGGAATTTTATTTCAAATTTTTTTAGAATATTTTTCCAAAGGAGCTGAACATGGTCACGTACACAGCCATGATAGACAAAAAAAATTTCCATGGTTACTATTTTTCAGTTTATCCATACACGCTTTTTTGGAAGGTTTTCCTATACACAAAACGCATGGTTTACTTGCTGGAATTATTATTCATAAAATACCCGTTGCTATTATATTAGCTACGTTTTTATTACGATCTGCAATATCAAAACCGAATACGTTCATTTTTATGTTACTATTTGCCATAGCAACACCATTAGGTAGTTTCGTATCCGAAAATTTTGCAATAATAACTCATTATTATACTGAAATTGTTGCCTTAGTGATTGGGATATTTTTACATATTTCAACAACTATTCTTTTCGAAAGTAGTGAGGGACATCGTTTTAATTTAGCAAAATTTACAGCTATTATTTCTGCAATAGCTATAGCTTATTTCATTTAAATGTTTAGTAAAGAAGACGCCAAGCGCATAAGACAAGAATTTTGGACTAGTTTTGGGCAGGAATATCCCAGGAAATGGTTACTGTACAATACAAAGGTTAAAGAAATATCACTAAAATTTACATTCACCACTAAACTGGCGCAAGTTTCTATTGATATAGATGCTGATGATGCCCTAATCCAAGAATATTATTACGAAAAAATTTGGAGTTTAGAGCAAATTTTAAAAACTGAATTTATCCCAAACATTATTTTAGACCCAAAATATGAGGTTACCGCTGGTAAATTTGTTAGTAGAGCCTACATTCAGCTTAACAATGTTTCAATCCATAACAAAAAAACTTGGCAGGAAGTTTACCATTTTTTATACGATAATATGACACAGCTAGAATTGTTTTTTTATGAGTATGAAGATTTTATCAAAGGATAATACTTTATTTTGTTAAAAAATACTATCCTTTTGCAAGCTATACTAATTTTGAACGTATTGAATATAAAAAATTAAAATTTATGACAATGCTTCTAAAATATCTTCAGGGTCAGCTCTTTCTTTATAATCCGCTTTTACAAAGTCATATATTATAGTTCCATCGGTATCTACAATGTATGTAGCAGCAATAGGTAACTCCCTATTAGTATTTTGTTGACTTTTTTCAAGATTAATTCCAAAACTCAAATAAATTTCATTCAATTCTTCTGGAATTTGATATACTAAGTTGAATTTTTTAGCTAGCGAATTATCCTCATCTGTCAGTATCTCAAATGAAAGTTCATTTTTTTCGATCGTACTCAGTGAATTATCAGGTATTTCAGGTGTAATTGCTACTAAAACAGCATTTTTAGCCTCAATTTCAGGCAGTACCGCTTGCAGTGCTTTTAATTCCAAATTACAATATGGACACCATCCTCCTCTGTAAAAAGCTAAAACAACTTTTTTACCTTTTTGCAACATTTGGTTTACGGAAACTTTATTGCCCTTAGCGTTTGGTAATTGAATTTCAGGAATTTTTTTGCCAGTCCTTAATGAAGAAATTGCTAATTCACTTTCTTCTAGTTCTTTTATAGCTGCTAGCATCAGTTCCAATTTATCTTTAGGAATTTTTAAAGCGCTCTGATCAGCATAATCTTTTAGATGTTGTGTTAATGACATGTGTAATGTATTTGTGGTTAAATACTAAGTCGGTAATTTTTTTTAAAATAACGGAAAACTAATAAGTTTTTTATATAAAAATAATAATTAATTTAAATACTAATTTACTAAATCTATTACACAAAACTATTTAAGATGAGATAAATAAAGAAATAATCAATATTTTAACAGTAAATATGGAAGATTATTGTAACAATTTAATATTGAAAATACCAGAATGCATTATTTAAACAATTTTCCCTTAAATTTTGCTATTCCAAAACAACAGTAAAAAAACAAAAAAAATTTAAAAATCGTTTTAAATTTGTTGTTTATAAATAACTTAGAGTAAAATAATTATTTTAATATATAATTTGAAGAAAGACAAAATTTTTAGTAGTGTGCTAAAATTTGTAATGACTACAAATCTTTTGCAGCAGCAATCATTTCAGCAATATCCATCATCGGAATATCAGCTTCTTTTTCTTTATTTTTTATGCTATCCGTCATCATAGTATTACAAAATGGACAGCCTGCTGCAATAATATCAGGGTTTGTTTCCAGTGCTTGCTCGGTACGTTCAATATTAATTTCTTTGTCTCCTGGCTCCGCCTCCTTAAACATTTGAACACCGCCAGCACCGCAACACAATCCATTTCGTTTACTTTTTTTCATTTCAAATAATGCACATCTAATTTTTTGATTAAATCCCTCGGAGCTTTGTAAACAGCATTAGCTCGACCTAAATAACAAGGATCATGAAACGTAATCCGTTTGCCTTTAAATTGATCACCTTCTAACTTTAAACGACCTTCGTCCAATAAATTTTTTAAAAATTCTGTATGGTGTAGCACTTTATAATTACCTCCCAAACTTGGGTATTCATTTTTAATGGTATTGAAGCAATGTGGACAAGCAGTTACAATTTTTTTTACTTGATAAGCATTCATGACTTCTATATTAGCCATTGCCTGCATTTGAAATAAAAATTCATTACCTGCTCTTTTTGCAGGATCCCCGGTACAACTCTCTTCTGCGCCTAAAACAGCAAAATCAACTCTAGCATTGTTTAACAATTTGACAAATGCTTTGGTTATCTTTTTAGCTCGATCATCAAAACTACCTGCACAGCCTACCCAAAAAACAACTTCAGGTGGTTTTCCATCAGCTATACATTGGGCTAAGGTGGGGACTTTTAATGCTTCGTTCATAAGATTAGACTACTAAAATTAAGTGGTCACCGTATCATTTGACAATTCTGGTTTAATCAAATCAATGTGCCTATCATGGTAACCTAATAAATATAACACCCCATCCAGTCCTATACTTGAAATGGAACTTTGTGCGTTATCTTTAACCTTTGGTTTGGCATGGAATGCAATACCCAAGCCCGCTAAATTAAGCATCGGCAAATCATTTGCACCGTCACCAACAGCAATAGTTTGATCAATTGCAATCCCTTCTTTTTTTGCTATTTCTTTTAAAAATTCTGCCTTTTTATTTCCATCTACTATTTCGCCAACATATCCGCCTGTTAACACACCATCTTTAATTTCTAATTCGTTAGCATGCACATAGTCAATACCCAATTCTTTTTGTAAATAATGTCCAAAATAGGTGAATCCACCAGATAATATTGCAGTTTTGTAACCATACCGTTTTAAAGTGTCAATTAACCTACGAGCACCTTTGGTTATTGGCAAGTTGATAGCGACATTATGCAGCACCTCTTCACTTAACCCTTTTAATAACAGCATTCGTCTTTTAAAACTTTCGTTGAAATCAATTTCGCCCTGCATGGCAGATTCAGTAATTTCAGCTACCTGTTTACCTACCCCTGCTAAGTCAGCCAACTCATTTATAACTTCTGTTTGTATTAACGTAGAATCCATATCAAAACACACTAAACGTCTGTTTCTTCGGTAAATATTATCTTCCTGAAAAGCTATATCAACATCTAAATCTCTGGAAATTTGCATAAATTTTTCGGTAAATTCCGTTTTATCAGCAATTTCACCTCTTACAGATAATTCAATAGACGATCTAGGATATTCTTGTTCTTTAACAAGTGATAACCTTCCTGTTAATCGTTTTATAGAATCTATATTTAATTTTTTATCCGAAATTACTTCGGTTACCGCCGAAATTTGTTTTGCTGATAATTTTTCTCCCAGAAGGGTAATTATATAGCGATCTTTGCCGTGTAAATCCACCCATTTTTCATATTCATCAGAGCTAATTGGTTTAAATTTTGCCTTTATACCCAACTCATAAGCTCGGAAAAGTAAATCTTTTAAAACCGCTGCTGATTTTTTTCCTGAAGCTATTTCAAATAAAATACCGAGAGATAAAGTATCGTGAATGTTGGCTTGACCAATATCCAATACTTTAGCTCCATACTGTGCCAAAACACCTGTTAAAGATGACGTTAAACCAGGCTCATCCTGACCTGAAATATTTAAAAGGAAAATTTCTTTATTCATAATTATGTATACTACTCAATACGCATCGCAAAAATGACTAATCTATTTGGATTGTAAAAAATTATTTTCAAACTTTTACTAAAGATCGCATTCGCTTTTAAAATTAATTGGAGGTTTATTTAGAATGTGATTTAAATTCTAGGAATTTGCTATCAATTCAGCAATATCCAATACAGAAACGTCTGCTTCCTTTTCTTTATTTTTTATGCCATCAGTGAGCATCGTATTACAGTACGGGCATCCCGTTGCTATAATATTTGGTTGTGTTTCCAAAGCATCATCAGTACGTAAAATATTAATGTCCATATTCCCCTTTTCTGGTTCTTTAAACATTTGCGCACCTCCTGCTCCACAACACAATGCTGTTTGTTTACTACGTTTCATTTCAACAATGGTAGCTTTTGTGCTGGATAAAACTTTACGTGGGGCATCGTATTCGCTATTGGCCCTACCCAAATAGCATGGGTCATGAAAAGTAATTCTTTTCCCTTTATAGGTATTGCCTTCAACTTTTAAACGCCCTGATTGTATTAATTCGTCAATAAATTGTGTGTGGTGTAACACCTCATAATTACCTCCTAATCCAGGATATTCATTTTTTAAACAATTGAATGAATGTGGATCACAAGTAACAATTCGTTTAACTTCATAAGCATTTAGTACTTCAATATTTGTAACGGCCTGCATTTGAAACAAAAATTCATTTCCAGCACGCTTGGCAATATCACCAGTACAACTTTCTTCAGTTCCTAAAACGGCAAAATCAACATTTGCTTTATTTAGTATTTTTACGAAAGCCCTTGATATTTTTTTTGCTCGATCATCAAAACTGCCTGCAGATCCTACCCAAAATAAAATTTCAGGTTTTTTATTTGCTGCAAAACAGTCCGCCATTATTGGCACTTTAAGTTCATCGCTCATAATAAATTATAGCTGTTAAATTAAAAAAACTATTCGTTTACCCAGTTCAAACGATCCATTTGGTTATAAGGCCATGGCGCTCCATTATTTTCAATATTGGACATCATGTTATTCAATTCTGTAGGAGCGGCGCTTTCTTCCATTACCAGGTAACGACGCATTTCATTAATAATAGACAATGGATCAATACTTACAGGACATGTTTCCACGCAAGCATTACAGGTAGTACATGCCCAAAGTTCTTCTTTAGTAATGTAATCGCCTAGTAATTGTTTTCCGTCATCTTTAAATTCGCCTTTGTTGGCATCAATATTTTTACCAACTTCCTCTAAACGATCTCTGGTGTCCATCATAATTTTACGAGGAGATAACTTTTTACCGGTTAAATTAGCAGGACATTCGCTGGTACAACGGCCACATTCGGTACACGTGTAGGCATTCATCAATTGTACCCAATTTAAATCCATTACATCAGATGCTCCAAACTTAGCTACTTCCTCAGTTTCAGTCGAAGGATCAGGAGTAGCAAAAGGATCAGCATCAGGATCCATCATCAATTTAACTTCGTTTGTAACTGCTTCTAAATTATTAAATTGTCCGTTTGGTGTCAATTTAGCAAAATAGGTATTTGGAAATGCCAATAGAATATGTAGGTGTTTTGAAAAATACAGGTAATTTAAAAATATAAGTATCCCGGCAATATGCAGCCACCATGCAGTTCGCTCCACGATAATTAAAGCACTCTGAGATAAATTATCAATCAATGGCATAATCAACCAGCTACTTACAGGAAAAGCTCCCGCCTCAACATAATGAGGTGCACCAAGCAATTGAAGTTTGTAATCCGCAGCATTCATGGTTAAAAATAAGAGCATTAGGACTACTTCAAAATATAAAATGTTGTTCCCGTCACTTTTAGGCCAACCCTTCATTTCCGGACTTAAAAAACGTTTTAGTTTAATAACATTTCTTCTTGCCCAAAATGCGATAATGGCTATTAATACTAAAAGTGCTAAAACCTCAAAACTTCCTATAAGTATGTCATATACCTTTCCTAATGGAGCAAAAATCCTATGCGTTCCAAAAAGTCCGTCAATAATAATTTCTAAAACCTCAATGTTTATTATTAAAAAACCAACATACACTATAATATGTAGCAAACCAGCAATAGGCCTCCTAACCATTTTGGTTTGACCTAATGCTATTTTTGCCATATTTTTAAAACGCAAGTTTTTTTGATCAGAACGATCAATAGCTAATCCCAAATTTATATTACGGATTAGTTTGCGTACATTAATGGTAAAATATCCAATACCACCTGCTAAAAGTATAAAAAAAAGAATGTTAGGTATAAATTGCATAAACTATTTATTGTAATGAGTCTTTGGGCTTTTTGTAATCTTTATTTCGTTTTCCAAAAACAGAAAAATGGACATAGCGCTTTGGATTCAATTTCATATCCTGTAATAACATGTCCAATTGTTTTGTCGCTCTGTCAAGATTGTCATAAACTTCATTGTCGTTTAGGAATTTACCGGCAGAACCTTTACCCGCCTTTAAATTAGCTGCAATACCTGAAAAAGTAGCTACAGAAGCATCTAATTTTCGTATTAAATCATCAACAGGAGCATTAGATAGCTTTGTTGATAAAGTTTTAATACCAACTGAGGCTTCATTAAAATTACTAATTGTTTGTGACAATTTCAACTGATTTTCCGATATTAACGATTGTGCAGTACCTGTGGTATATTTTAGTGAATTTAAAGATGACGACAAATCTTTTAAAGATTTCCCCAAAACAATTGCGTTTTCTTCGCTCAAAATTTTATTTAGCGACGCTATCAACACATCAGTTTTAGTGAGTACGGTTTCAATTTTGTTTTGAAGTGGTGATAATTGATCCGTAATAGCGTCAATCATTCCTAGTTCAATATGCGATTTTAAAAAATCATTGCTTTTAGCGAAAATCTTTGGATTTTTTTCCGGAACAATGGCTAAACCATTTCCTTCAACAAATCCCATACTGTATATTTTGGCAGTACTGTTTTTCCCAAACTTAAAATCATTTGTTACACTAAAAGTGACTGTTAACTTGCCTTTTGCATCTGCAAATTCAATTTTTAGTACTTTTCCTACTTTAAAACCGTTAATGGTTACAGGCGAAGATGTCGTAAGTCCTTCTACATTATCGTACATCGCATAAAAAACACGATCCGTTTTTAGTAAGTTTTTTCCTTTTAAAAAACTATATCCAAAAATTAATAAAGCGATAGCTGAAAGAACTAATATTGATGCTTTGACTTCTCTTGTAATCTTCAAAATTGATTTTTATTTTATAAATTCAAATTTAGTGAATTAAATGGGACTTCAACGTAAACTAATTGTTTGAAGTTATTAATTTTTATTGAATCCAATTTACCTAACAAACATATAAAATGTTTCTTTTTTTTTAGATTAATTGGTTTAAAACGTTCATTAATTTATTGATAAAGCGCAATAAATTGGTTCGTATAAAACGTCTTAATTTTTAAAATTTTAGAACACCGTTTAAAATTTAGATAAAGATGATAAATAAACTAAAATTACTTGCTAAAAATCAATAGCTTCAGATAAAGGAATTTTTATTTGTTTTTAAAAGCAACAATAAAGCATGATGAAAAGCCTTTTTCAATCGCCAATTGTTTTACTTTTTTGATTCTTTCGTAAGAATTTTCAGTTCCGTAATAGTATTTAAAGACACCATCGTTTTCTTCAAAATAAACTTCTGACAAGCCTTTAAAATTAGCAGGAGTTGGCTCAATTTTACTTGACCCCACAGCAAGTTGTATTCGAAACTCCACCGCATTACTCGTTGCTATTATCTCTTTTGGCTCTTTTTTCACCTCTTGCTTATTCAACAATTTATCAGTAGCAGCTGTAATGGCAGGACGAATGGAATCTTTAATAATATTGGACAAATCTTTTTTAACAGTATTTTTTTCATAAATTTCAACTTCGGGAATATAATTTTCTAACACCGTATTTCTGTAGTTTTTAATGGCTTTAGCAATAGAAGTTGCCATTTCCAACTTTCCTTTCTTTGAATTTAGGTATTTGCCTTCGGATTTATTAGTTAAAAAACCTGTTTCAATAAGTACACTTGGCATAAAGGTGCGGTGCAACACTAAAAAACCAGCTTGCTTTACTCCCCTATTGGAGCGCTTTAATTTTTTTGTAAAATTTTGCTGCACAAAACTGGCTAAATTTAAACTTTGTTCTAAATATTCTTCCTGCATTAAGGTGAGTCCAATTACTGACTCGGGTGAGTTTGGATCAAAACCATCGTAATCCTGCTCGTAATTATCCTCTAAAAGAATTACGGCATTTTCTTTTTTGGCAATATTAAAATTTCGTTCATTTGCATGTAGCCCTAAAACGAACGTTTCAGTACCAAAAGCACTACTCTTATGTGCATTACAATGAACCGAAACAAACAAATCAGCCTTTGCTTTATTAGCAATATCAGCTCGCTTACTCAAAGGAATAAATACGTCGGTTTTACGCGTATATATTACTTTAATATTAGGGTCTGTTTTTAAAATTTCGCCTGTTTTCAGAATAATATCTAACGCAATATTTTTTTCAAAATACCCGTTCCCTCTATTCCCTGAATCATGTCCTCCATGACCTGCATCTAAAACTACAACAAAAGGTTTTTTATTACTTTTATTGTTTGTTTGTTGCTTGTTGTTTAATGGAGTTGTTTTAGCATAAAAAACAGTAGATACTGTTACAAATACTATGGCAAACAAATAATGTATTTTTATCATATGCAATTAAAGATTTACTACAAAGCCTCTTTTAACACCCTAATTTTCGTCACATAGTTAATAGTAAAACGTTCATTGGTTAATATTATGCTAAAAAAATAAAAAGGAAATTACTTTTTTAATACAATAACAATACCAAGCTGAAAAATAAATGTAATTTAGCTCGCTGAAATAACATGTAATTTCTGGCTACAAAAATAAGTTTATAAGATTTGCAAACAACATTGCGCTATATATTTTTTTTAATCCTAATGTGGTGTGGTGCTTCTACTACTTTTGCACAAGAAAAGCCAAATGCAAAAAACCTGAGCGAGGTTAAAAAAAAGGCAACTGACACCATAAATTCTTCAGTAGAAATTAATCTTACGGAACAGGATTCCACTTTAAATGACAGTATAAAAAAGAAATCTTTTTTAGAAGGTAATGTGGTTTATAGTGCTAAAAACTACATGCGTTTAAATCGTAAAAATAATAAAATGTATTTGTACGATGATGCTAAAATTAAATACACCGATATGGATATTGAATCGGGTAGTATTATTGTTCATCAGAGCAAAAAGGAAGTTTATGCCAAAGGAATCAAAGATTCTGCAGATGCTTACACCCAAACACCAATATTTACGCAAGGTCAAAATGTTGTAGAACCTGATACCATTCGTTTTAATTTTGATACAAAAAAAGCGTTGATTTATAATTCAAAAACAAGTCAAGGAGGTTTTAATATTATAAATGAGGTTTCAAAGCGCGAAAATGATTCGGTGGTATACATGAAAAATGTTCGTTTCACTACTTCCACTAATTTGGAAGATCCTGAATATTATTTTTACGCTAGACGCATAAAATTTGTTCCCAAAAAGAAAATTGTATCGGGTTTAGTCAATATGTATATTGCTGATGTTCCTACTCCTCTGGGGCTGCCTTTTGGTTATTTTCCTATGAAAGAAGAAGCGGTTTCAGGATTTATCGTTCCTAGTTTTAATGATAGTAATGACAGAGGATTTACATTACAAAACGGAGGTTATTATTTCGCTATAAGCGATTATATGGACTTGACTTTAGTGGGTGACTACTCTACCAATAATAGTTTTGCGTTGCGGGGCGACTCGAATTACGCCAAAAGATATCGATTTACTGGAAATGTGAGTATTCGATATGAAAATAATATTACTAGCCAGCGTGGTTTCCCAGATTTTTCTAAAGCTACAAATTATAATATTCGTTGGGCGCATAGTCAAAGCCAAAAAGCAAGCCCAAATTCACGTTTTTCAGCTAGTGTAAATTTTGGAAGCAGCCAGTTTTTTCAACAATCACGTAACTTGACTAACGTGGGATCACGTTTAAATACCGAGCTAAGCTCCAGTGTCTCCTACTCACGTACAATTCCAACAAATCCGCAAGTCAATTTTGATACGGCAATTCGAATCAGCCAAAATACAAGTAATCAACGAATTAATTTAACTACACCTTTAAATGTTACTGTTGCCCGAATTTATCCTCTTGCCCCTAAAGTTGGCGCAAAAAAAGGAATTTTACAAAATATAAATTTGCAATTGACCTCAAGGGCAGAAAGTAGGATTGAAACAAACGATGACAATTTTTTAACTTCCGAAATGTTTAGAGATGCTGATGTTGGTGTGCGCCATAGCATTCCTATAAGTACAAACTTTAAGGTTTTAAAATATTTTAGTGCATCTGCTAGTACAAATTTTCAGGAAAGCTGGGTATTTGAAACTATTGATCAAAACTACGCTCCTGACGATCCACGAAGCAATGAAAGAACAGGAGTTTTAAATGACACCATTAAAGGTTTTGATAATTTTAGAACTTATAATTTTAGTACCAGTTTAGGTACCACTATTTATGGAACAAAGGAATTTAAAAAAGACTCTAAAATAAAGGCAATAAGACATGTCATGCGTCCTAATGTAAGTTACAGCTACACACCCTCATTTGATCAATTTTTTGATGAGTATGTAATTCCTGCTGATCCAACGTTGGAACGAGAAGCCGAAACGGTTTCCTTTTCTAGATTTTCAGGTGGTTTTTATGGTGCCCCTGGTAATCGAATTTCAAGTGCTATGAGCTTTTCATTAAATAATGTGATAGAGGCTAAGGTTGCAGATAGAGATACTACTAAATTAGAACCTAAAAAGATTAAAATTTTAAATTCATTAAATTTTAGTAGCGGTTATGATTTTAGAGCAGAGGAATTCAAATTAAGGCCTGTAAGTGTCAGAGGAAGTATACCCGTGGTTGAAAAATTAACCCTAAATTTTGGTGGAACATTAAACCCATATGCATTAGATAATAATAACAATCAAATTGATCGTTGGAATATTGATAATGGCGGAAGTTTATTTCGACTTACCAATGCTAATTTAAACTTTGGTTATTCCTTTTCCAGCAACGACTTTAAAAAGAAAAAAGAGAAAGAACCTGATGAAGATGATTTAGATGATGAAACTTTTAGAAATGGTGGGCGCCGAGATGATTTGTTTGGTACGCATACCGATTTTAGGGATGGAAGCCTTTTTGAAGAAGAAACGGAAGAGGAAAAAGCTGAAAAAACCGACGTTGATTTTTACAATTACAAATTACCCTGGTCATTAAGGCTTTCTTATTCCGTTAATTATTTAAATACCAGGCGACAGGATGAAATCTCCTCACACTCATTATCTTTTTCAGGAGATATTGAATTAGCTCCTCGCTGGAAAGTTGGTGCATCTTCAGGCTACGATATACGAAATAAAGGATTTACATTTACCAATTTGCGCTTCCAACGTGATTTGGAAAGTTGGCGTATGAGTTTTAACTGGGTTCCCTTTAGTACAATTACCTCTTGGAACTTTTTTATTGGAATATCCTCATCCGTACTTAGTGATATTAAATGGGATAAACGCCGTCAGCCCGACAGAAGGCAGTAATAATTACAAAAAATAAACATGAACATAACTGTTATTGGAGGAGGAAATATGGGATTGACCTATGCCCTTTCTATTCATAAAAATTTTGATGAAGCTACCATAGCTATTATTGAAAAGGATGCTGAAAAAATAACGCATTTAAAAAACACCACCCCTTTTGCCATTCATACTAATGAAAACGAATGCTTAACCAATGCAAATATTATTTTGTTAGCTGTAAAGCCACAAGCATCAAATTTAGTATTTAAAAATATTGCTCATTTAATTAAGCCTAATCAATTAATCATTTCCATCATGGCTGGAGTTACTATGGAAAGTATTAAAATTGGCTTAAATGCTACTAAAATTGTTCGTGCAATGCCTAACTTGCCGGCGCAAGTTGGTCGTGGAGTTACGGGCTATCTACTTTCGGACACAATAACACTTGATGAAGGTTTACAAATACAACAAATTTTAAGCGCCACAGGAAAAGCAATCAAAGTTTTTAATGAAGATGCCATTGACGCCATTACGGCATTGTCAGGTAGTGGTCCAGCTTATGTTTTTTATTTTATGAATGCTATGATTGAACAAGCTGCTGCTTTTGGTTTTAATGAAAAAGAAGCTAAATCAATTATTTTACAAACGTTTTTGGGAACGGCCTCATTGTTTGAAAAATCCGAAGATAGTGCACAACTATGGATTGATAGGGTAACTTCAAAAGGAGGCACTACACATGCTGCAGTGACTAGTTTTAAAGCAGATCAACTTAATGAATCTATAAAAAAAGGAGTAGATCAGGCTTTTAAACGAGCTAAAGAATTGGCTAAAATTTAAAAAAATTACAACACAATACAACAAATTCAATATAAATTGAGTTTACTAAACTAAATTTTAACTAAACAATTTGTATGCAGAATACTGAAACCACTAACTCATCATCAAAATCATCAATAATTCAAAAAGTGATTATTGGTGTTTTAATCCTTTTAAGTATTGTCGCGCTGTATTTTGCTTTTTCTAATTATTCTAAATTAAAAGAAAATCAGCAGTTTTTTGAAACAGAAAAGTCCGTGCGTATTGCGGAACTGAAATCTTTACAGAAAGAATATGATGATTTACAATTAAATGATTCTATCCATCAGGATGAAATATTAGAAATTAATGAGCGATTAAAAATTGTATTAGACTCCGTTGAAGATTTAAAAGCCAATACAGAATTAGTCAACGATTTACAGCGAGTTAAACGAAATTTATTGGCAAAGCTTAAGCGATTGAAGCTGGAGAATAAAGAGCTAAAAGAGAAAAATGCACTTCTGGCTATACAAAAAGATAGTATCTCTTCGGAATTATCAAGTGCCTTAGTAGTTTACGATTCAGTAAATGAAATAAAGAAAAATCTTGAATTAGTAGTTGCAAAAGCGCAAAAGTTATTTGTATCTGGCGTAAATTTTAAAGCGGTAAGAATTAAATCAAATAATAAGGTAGTTCCTGTTACAAAAGCTAAAAAAGCGTCAGGAATTGAAGTTTGCTTTGATGTTCAAGCAAATACTGTAGCCGAATCAGGTGAAAAAAGCTTTTATATTCAAGTGGTATCTCCTTCTAAAAAGGTTTTGGGAGGGCGCTTTTATATGAATGAAGAAGATGATAGATCAATCAATTTTAGTAAAGTTTCTAAGTTCCGTTACAAAGGCAAAGCTATGACGGTTTGTGACTTTGTAGAACCTTTAGATAATGAAGCTTTTGAAAGTGGTAAATACACGGTAAATATTTTTGATGGTGTTAACTTAATAAGTTCTTCAGCCATTAGCTTAAAATAAATATTACCCATCTTAGTTATAAAAAAACTCCAGATACAATCTGAATTTGTATCTGGAGTTTTTCATTTTATCTTACATTGATTCAAATTTTAAATTATTTTTAGGTTGAATAATACCATTGTTCATTACGACAACGTAAATTAATTACTCAAAGGTTTCTCGTAATTTTCTAAAATATTTCATTATCAACAATTTAAATTAATTTTTTTTAAATAAAAAAACCCGATATAAAACTATATCGGGTTTTTAAAATTCTTAATTTCAATTTATATTGCTGGTAAATCTCCTTCAATATTTTTAGACGGCAAGTCTGATTTTCCCATTAAAAAGATATCTACCTCTCTAGCTGCTTCACGACCCTCGGAAATTGCCCAAACAATTAATGATTGTCCTCTACGCATATCACCTGCAGCAAAAATATTAGGCACATTAGTTTGGTAATTACCATAATCGGCCTTATAATTTGAGCGTGCATCAGTTTCAATACCTAATTGATCCGCTAAATATCCTTCAGGACCTGTAAATCCAAGCGCTAACAAAGCTAAATCACATGGCCAAGTTTTTTCAGTTCCTTCAATTTCAATTAATTGAGGTCGTTGACCTGGAATTATTTTCCATTCAACATTAACCGTTTTTAAAGCCGTAAGTTTACCGTTCTCATCGGTTACAAACTCTTTCGTATTAATTAGCCAATTACGCTCCACGCCTTCTTTATGTGATGAAGATGTTTTCAATTTCAATGGCCAGTAAGGCCATGGAGTACTTGCAGCTCTATCACCTGGTGGTTTTGGCATAATTTCAAAATTAACCACAGATTTTGCGCCTTGTCTGTTGGAAGTACCCACACAGTCAGATCCTGTATCTCCGCCACCAATAACAATTACATTTTTACCTGTTGCTAAAACTTGGTCTTGAACTTCTTTACCAAACACTACCTTGGTTTGCTGAGTCAAAAAGTGCATTGCTTGCACCACTCCGTCAGCATCAATACCAGGTGTTGGCAATGACCTTCTTTGTGTTGCACCACCAGTTAATACGATAGCATCAAAAGCTTTCAATTCATCAACTGAAACATTTTTACCAACATCTGCATTTACTTTAAAAGTAATTCCCTCGGCTTCCAGAATAGCTAAACGACGATCAATAATCTCCTTTTCCATTTTAAAATTAGGAATACCGTAACGTAACAATCCTCCAATTTCATCATCTCTTTCAAAAACAGTTACTAAGTGTCCTGCTCTATTCAACTGTTGTGCAGTTGCTAAACCAGCAGGACCAGAACCTACAACAGCAACCGTTTTTCCTGTTCTGGTTTTAGGTGCCTGAGGTTTTATCCAACCTTCTTTAAAAGCACGTTCTACAATATTTTTTTCTATATTTTCAATAGAAATTGGGTCTTCAATAATTCCTAAAACACACGCTTGCTCACAAGGAGCTGGACATAAACGTCCCGTGAATTCAGGAAAATTATTAGTTGAGTGTAAAATTAATGATGCTTTTTGCCATTCGCCTTGATGCACCATGTGGTTAAAATCAGGAATTAAATTTCCTAATGGGCAACCACTATGGCAAAAAGGAATACCACAATCCATACATCTTGATCCTTGAGTTGTCAATTCTTGTTCACTCAAAGGAATCGTAAATTCTTTATAATCCTGTAAACGTTCTTTTACAGGTTCGTAAGCTTCGTCTTTTCTATCGAACTCTTTAAATCCAGTTACTTTTCCCATTATTACGCTTCTGTTAATTCTTCAACCATAGGCTCTTCGTTAGCAATTCTTTCCAATGCCACTTTATATTCTTTAGGCATTACCTTTACAAAATTGGCTAAACTATTATCCCAGTCAGCTAAAACTTCTTTACCTCTATTACTATTTGTATAAGCAACATGGTTTTCAATTAATCCTTTCAATTCCAAAGCATCTTGTGCTGATATAGGATCAAAATCAATAGTTTCTTCGTTACACAAACCTTTAGTAAATTTACCTGTAGTATTTAATACATACGCATAACCACCACTCATACCAGCAGCAAAGTTACGTCCTGTATCACCTAACACTACAATTCTACCTCCAGTCATATACTCACAACCATGATCGCCTAGTCCCTCTACAACTGCTGTAGCTCCTGAATTACGCACGGCAAAACGTTCACCGGCAATACCATTAATATAGGCTTCCCCTTTTACTGCTCCAAATAAACATACATTACCTACAATGATATTATGTTCGGCAATAAAATCAGCATCCGCAGGCTTTTTAACTATAATTTTGGCTCCAGACAATCCTTTACCTAAATAATCGTTTGTGTTACCTTCCACTGTAAAGGTGATACCATGAGCTCCAAATACACCAAAACTTTGTCCTGCTGAACCATTAAATTTTAAATGTAATGTATCTGCTGGCAATCCTAAATGACCGTATATTTTTGATATTTCATTAGAAACAATAGCTCCTACTGATCTATCAACATTTTTAATTGGATAAGATAGGTGTGTTACCTCTTTTCTGAACACAGCGGCATGCGCATCCTTTAAAATCTGGAAATCAATCACATTATCTAAATTATGATCTTGCTTTTCGCTATTTTTTATTGGCAATTCACTGTAACCTTCAGGTTGGTATAAAATTGCTGATAAGTCTAATCCTTTAGCTTTATAATGCTCAATTGCTTTGTTAGAATTAATCTTTTGAGTTTGACCAATCATTTCATCCATAGTACGGAATCCTAATTGCGCCATAATTTCCCTCAATTCATTTGCTACATAGTAAAAGAAGTTAATTACATGTTCAGGCGTACCCTTAAAGTTCTTGCGTAACTCTTTATCTTGCGTTGCTATACCTACAGGACATGTATTTAAATGACACTTACGCATCATAATACATCCTGAAGCTACTAATGGCGCTGTAGCAAAACCAAATTCTTCGGCACCTAATAGCGCTGCAATTGCTACATCACGACCTGTTTTTAATTGCCCGTCGCATTCAACAACAATTCTAGATCGCAAATTATTTAGCACCAATGTTTGTTGTGCTTCCGCTAATCCAAGTTCCCAAGGAAGACCTGCATGCTTAAGCGATGTTAATGGAGATGCTCCTGTACCACCATCATAACCTGAAATTAATACTACATCAGCCTTTGCTTTTGCAACACCCGCAGCAATTGTTCCTACGCCTACTTCTGATACTAATTTTACGTTGATTCGCGCCTCTCTGTTGGCATTCTTTAAATCGTAAATTAATTGAGCTAAATCTTCAATTGAATAAATATCATGATGTGGAGGTGGAGAAATTAATCCAACAAACGGCGTTGAATTTCTGGCAGCAGCAATCCACGGCAACACTTTAGTCCCTGGCAACTGACCTCCCTCACCTGGCTTAGCACCCTGAGCCATTTTAATTTGAATTTCCTTAGCAGAACTTAAGTAGTGCGAAGTTACTCCAAAACGTCCTGAGGCTACTTGCTTAATTGCAGAGTTTTTATTATCACCATTTGCATCTGGTTGAAAACGCTTTCTGTCCTCACCACCTTCACCAGAGTTCGATTTACCTCCTAAACGGTTCATTGCAATGGCTAAATTTTCATGTGCTTCTCTGGAAATAGATCCATAAGACATGGCACCTGTTTTAAAACGCTTTACAATTTCAGTCCAAGGTTCTACTTCATCTAATGGAATAGGATCCAGGTTATCAAACTCAAACAATCCTCGTATAGTTAAATGTTTTTTGGACTGTTCATTAATATCATTTTTGTATATATCGTATGAAGCCTGATCACTCAAACGTACTGCTTGTTGTAGTTTTGCAACCGTTACAGGATTAAATAAATGGCGTTCACCATTTCTTCTCCAACGGTAATCACCACCGATATTTAAACCTAAACGTTTATCAATTTGAGTATCCGGATATGCGTATTTGTAACGCTTGTCAATTTCTTTTTCAATTTCATATAAACCGATACCTTCAATTCTTGAAGCTGTATACGGAAAATATTTATTTACAAATTCAGAATTGAATCCAACAATTTCAAAAATTTGAGATCCTCGGTAGGAATGCAATGTCGAAATACCAATTTTGTTCATTACCTTCAAGATACCTTTACCGATAGCTTTGTTAAAGTTATCTACAGCCTTTTGCTCATCCATTTCAATAAAACCTTCCTGCACCTGTAAACGAATGATTTCATTTACCATATAAGGGTTAATTGCAGAGGCTCCATATCCAAATAACGTTGCAAAATGATGTGGCTCTCTTGGTTCAGCGGATTCAATAACAATATCAAAGTAAGAACGTTTACGTAAACGGTTCATTTGATGGTGTACGTACGAACATGCTAATAGTGCTGGAATAGGCGCTGAACCTTCCTTAGCTCCCCTATCCGAAAGAATAATGATATTAACATCATTATCCACAGCTTTAGATATTTTAGAGATAATCATATCAAGACCATCTTCTAAGCCATTCATTCCTTTGTCCTTTTCATACAATATCTCTATTGTTTCAGCTTTAAAGCCTTCCACATCGATATTTCTGATTTTTTCTAAATCATTATTAGAAATTACAGGGTTTTGGATTCTTAATTTTTTACACTGATCTGGTGTGATATCAAAAATATTCTTGTCATGACCAAGTGCTAAGCTAATATCAGTAACCACTTCTTCACGAATACCATCTAATGGCGGATTAGTTACTTGAGCAAATAATTGTTTGAAGTAGTTCGATATTAATTGTGGTCTGTCAGACAACACTGCCAATGGTGTATCAATACCCATTGAGCCTAAAGCTTCTTTGCCCACTTGAGCCATTGGTACGATAACTTCTTGAATATCTTCTATAGTATAATTGTATAAACGCTGTCTTGTTTTTAGATCTAATGTTTCAATAGGACATGCCTCATTATTATTAGGCACATCTTTTAATTGTAAATTGTTTTCGTCTAACCATTTGCGGTATGGACGTTCAGAAACAATTTTATTTTTGATTTCTTCATCATCAATAATTCGTCCTTCATTCATGTCCACTAAAAACATTTTACCTGGCTCCAAACGACCATGACTCTCAATGTCTGAAGGTTCAATATCAACTACCCCAACTTCCGAAGACATAATCAATTTACCGCTTTTAGTCACCGTATAACGAGAAGGTCTTAAACCATTTCGATCAAGTAACGCTCCAATATAATCACCGTCAGTAAAAGGTACTGAAGCTGGTCCATCCCAAGGCTCCATGATACATGAATTGTATTCATAAAAAGCCTTTCTTTCCTCTGACATTGTAGCGTGCTTTTCCCATGCTTCAGGAATCGTCATCATCATAACCTCGGGCAAAGAACGTCCTGTTAAAGTCAATAACTCTACTGACATATCCATAGAAGCTGAATCGGATTTCCCTGGTAAAATAATTGGAAATAAATCTTCAATTTGATCTCCAAAGATACCAGACTTCATGATTTCTTCGCGTACACGCATTCTGGAAACATTACCTCTCAACGTATTTATTTCACCATTTTGACATAAAAATCTAAAAGGTTGTGCTAATTCCCATGCAGGCATTGTGTTTGTTGAAAAACGCTGATGTACAAGTGCTAATCTAGTCACTAAATCTGGCTGCTGTAAATCCGTGTAATAAGGACCTATATCCTCAGGCATTATGATACCTTTATATATAAGTGTAGTATTTGATAAACTTGGGATGTAAAAATAATCAGCCTCTGAAATTTTTGAGTTTCGAATGGCATGCTCAGCTATTTTGCGAGCAGCATATAACTTGGCTCTAAAAATAGTTTCCTCTAATTCACCCTGAGCAATAAATATTTGCTCAATTGCAGGTTCAGATGCCAATGCTATTTTACCCAATTGTGTTGAATCCACGGGTACAGTTCTCCATCCTAAAATTTCTAAGCCTTGAGCCTTAATTTGCTTTTCAAACTCGTTCTTACAAAAAGTGTATTGATTGATATTTTTTGGTAAAAATATCATTCCTACTGCATATTGTCGTTGTTCAGGTAGTTTGAAATTACAAACTCTAGTAAAGTAATCATGTGGTATGTCAATAAGTAAACCAGCACCATCACCAGTTCTACCATCAGCACTTACACCACCACGATGTTCTAGCTTTACTAAAATTTCTAATGCATCATGAATAATTTGATTGGTCTTTTCCCCTTTAAGGTTACAGATAAAACCAGCCCCACAGTTTTCATGCTCAAATTCAGGCAAATACATTCCTTGTTTTTGCATATTCTTATTTCTCTTAAGTTTTTCCGGTGCAAAATTACGAAAACGCTAAGGATTCCGAAAATTTATAACATTATAATAGTCTCTTTTGCGAGTTAGCCATTTTTAGCCGTAGTTTTTTATTAATTCTCACTAAACTGTCAATTTTTGTAAGAATTTAACAATCACAGTTTTTAAACATTTTGTTTAAATTTCATTCTATAAAATTAAACAAGAATGTGCTTTTTTGAAATAAACAAATATTAAAGTTATGCTATTTAAGTATGCTTACGTAACAACATTCTTACAAAATAAGTATTAATAAGATGTGATTTTAATAAATAATTATGATTATGATACTATTAAGTAAATTATTGTTGTTTTTTCGTAAAAATACTTAGTTATTCAACGAAAATCTTGCTCAAACTAACTAGTTAATATACTTTTGATCTCATAATAAATACTAACAATATAATTATACTCTATGAGAAAAATAGAAGCAATTATCCGAAGATCAAAGTTTCGCGCTGTAAAGGAAGCGTTACATTCCAAAGGAATTAACTTCTTTTCATACTGGGATGTTACTGGTATCGGAAATGAATCAACAGGTCATGTATACCGTGGTGTAAGCTATAGTACAAGTGACATCCAACGTAGATACTTGTCTATAGTGGTAAACAAAGAATTTGAAGAGGCTGCAATAGATGCTATTTTATCTGCTGCCAAAACTGGTGAAGTTGGTGATGGAAAAATATTTGTTTCTGATGTTACTGAAGCGTACAGAATACGTACTGCTGAAAAAGGTGGTGAAACACTTAACTAATTAAATCCCCTAAAATTATATTTAAAAAATTACAAAACTCATTATTATGAATGAAGTACAACAAAAAGCATTAGATGCTGCTATATCGAGCATCAATGGAGATATGGGTGCCTTATGGATAACTATATCTGCAATACTAGTATTTTTTATGCAAGCTGGATTTACGCTTGTTGAAGTTGGTTTTACACGCGGAAAAAATGCGGGTAACATTATTATGAAGAACATTATGGATCTTTGTATTGGTTCCATCATGTTTTGGGCAGTTGGTTATGCATTTATGTATGGCGATACTGTTTTATTGGGTGGATTTATGCGTTCTAGTTCTGCAGATCAAGGATATTTCTTTTTTCATGCTGATGACTGGTATAATTTATTTTTCCAAACAGTATTTTGTGCTACTGCTGCTACTATTGTTTCTGGAGCCGTTGCCGGAAGAACAAAATTTACTACTTATTTAGTATTCTCTTTTATTTTAACAACAATCATATATCCAATATCAGGTAGCTGGTACTGGCCATTTGATGATGATGCATGGTTAAACACTTTAGGTTTTGTTGATTTTGCTGGTTCATCAGTAGTTCATGCTGTAGGTGGTGGTGCTGCATTAGTTGCTGCTAAATTAGTTGGACCTCGTATTGGAAAATATGTGGACGGAAAAGTAAACGTAATTCCTGGTCACAATTTATTATTTGGTGCATTAGGGGTACTAATCCTATGGTTAGGATGGTTTGGATTTAACGGTGGATCTCAATTAGCTTGGGGTGGTTCTGATACTGTTGCTGCTGGTAGCGTAATTATTAATACAAATATTGCAGCTGCAATGGGTGCAATTGCTGCATTATTCTTTACATGGATCAAGTACGGTAAGCCAGACATTTCAATGACATTAAATGGTGGTTTAGCTGGTTTAGTAGGTATTACCGCTGGATGTGGTGCTGTAAGTGCTGGTGGTGCTTTAGCTATCGGTTTAATTTGCGGTATTGCCGTAGTATTGTCTATCGAATTTATTGACAAAACATTACGTATTGATGATCCTGTTGGTGCAATATCAGTACACGGAACTTGTGGTTTCTTAGGAACTGTATTAGTTGGTGTTTTTGCATTAGACGGTGGTTTACTAAACGGTGGTGGTGCTAAGCTACTTGGTGTACAAGCATTAGGTTCATTGTCTTACATCGGATGGGCTGTATTAACTACTTTCATCGTACTATTTATCCTTAAAAAAGTGATGGGATTAAGAGTTTCAGAAAAAGAAGAAATAGAAGGTTTAGATGTTCACGAACACGGAATTTCAGTATACACTGCAGAATAACCAACCTGAATATTATATTATTCATAAAAAAAAGGCTACCAAATTTGGTAGCTTTTTTTATGTAAAATCACCATCCATTCAGTGCTTTTAAAATTGCAGATTTGCCACATAAGGATAATTTTTCTACATTTATTACTGATATTATAAATAGTAAATATATTCATGAAAAAAATAGAAGCAATTATCAGACGCTCAAAATACCGTACTGTACGCGATGCGTTACACGCAAAAGGAGTAAATTTCTTTTCATACTGGGACGTTACTGGTATTGGAAATGAAAAAACAGGTCATGTATATCGTGGTGTAAGTTATAGTACAAGTGATATCCAACGCCGCTACCTATCAATTGTTGTAAATGATGATTTTGAGCAGCTCACTATTGATACCATTATTGAAAATGCCGGAACAGGTGAAATTGGTGACGGTAAAATATTTGTATCTGATGTTAAGGATGCCTACCGTATCCGAACTGGTGAAAAAGGAGGCGAAACACTTGACTAATTTATTAATTGCCGTTTTCAGATAATAGTTGACAATAACTTGTAAAGTGTATAAAATTCAAAATTTTACACTTATGTAATATACTAATTAACTCAATGGGTATACTATTTTCGGATGCTTATATTTTACGCTTCTATTCACCAATTAAATTTTGAATTGCTCTCCTTTTTATTCCCCTAAATCCATTGGTCTTTTTAATTTCAAAATATTCTTTTTTCTTTTCGATTTTTTTCGAATAGGTAGTTTTTATAAAGAAAAATTTAGTACTTATGCTTTCTAACACCTGCTATTCCTACCATTTTTCGGACAATTATTTAAAGACTATTTATTTTACTTACGCAGAAGTAATATCTCTTTTTAGCTGATCAATACTATTTTGAACATTTTTTTTAATTTTTAATAACGCTGAAATTATTTTGCTATCATTACTGATATGATTAAGATGAGTAATTGATTCCGATAATTTTTCTAACACCAATAGGTCATTTTTGCTATACTGAAATATAGGGATATAAATTCGGTCAATTAGCAAACTCTTATCAATTTCCGTAATGAGTAATTTGATTTTATTTCCCTTATTCACGCGTTCAACTTCAAACTCCATTGGAATAATTTTTTGCATTAATGTTTCAATTGCCGTAATAATATGTAGCATTGTACCAGGATCATTTATACCAGGAGACATGGCTTTTAAACCAATTTCTTTTAATTTTATTAAATTATTTTCAATGTTTTCATTATTATATCTGGTAGGGTTTATTAGGATACTTTCTTTTAAAGAATTTATTTCTTTATCAGGAACATCTTCTTTAATTTTTAATACGGGATCCCCTTCCCTTATATAATCATTAAAACAGGGTATTACTTTAACATGATGCGTATCTTTATTAAAATAATCACTTGTAAATTGTATAATTATTCCATGAAAAAAGCCTGTATGATCACTGTAAATAGTATGCCAATTCTCTTGATCTCCAAAATCAGCAGGCTTGCATTCGCTTCTTTTATCAATTAGGATAATTGTTTTATTTTTAAGCTGTTCAACAATGTTTTTTAATTGAATTGATTTTGAAATGTTGTGTATAAAAAACACAAAACATCCAATACTCAATATCATAAAAAAAAACGCGATAATGACACCTATGGCAATATTAGGTTCCGCTAGCTTACCACTACCCAAACCAAGTAAAATAATGAAAGTAAAAATGATACTTCCAGCATAAAATCCTAAAATACTTTGATGTCCCCTGTCCGCAATTAAATTTGGTAATACACGGGGAGAAAAATTTGATGAGGCCTGATTTAACACTACCATAACCATAGAAAAACTAAACACCATCAACGAAATTTCGCCTCCTGCAATACTCGTAAGAATGGTACTTGCGGAATCTTTATTTTTTACAAATAAAATTTTAGTCCAACCCAAGCTACCAAATAATGTTATATCAAACGTAATAAGTACACTACTGAGACCTAACAACAAAAAAAAGCTGGCAATCAAAACGGGATAAAAAGCAATACTCTTATAAACGTTCTGAAAAATAATTTTAATTTGCTGAAGCAAACGTTGTGCAAAAATTGAATTACCTATCATGTTTCTCTATTTACTAAAATAATTTTTAGGCTGTATTGGATTTAAGTGACTTCCTATCATTTTAGAAATTGTAATGATATGTGGAATTACAATTGCTGCAACCAAACTCATATAAATATGCGCCATCCAACTTTTTGCTTCCATAGAAATAAAAGCTGGAATAAGTACTAAGATAGAAATTATATATACTGGAAATCCTCTTTTTAAAAATAACAAACTGTTTGTTTTGTTTAGAGTTTCAAAATCATTGAGCACCTGTAATCGTAATGAAGATATACTATGCCAAAAAATGAAATAAAAACAAAAGCTGCTTAGTAAACTAGTATTATTAAAAAAAACAATTAGAGTCAGCAAAGCGACTTGAAATAATAGCCAATCTCTTAATTTTAATCGATTTAAAACAACTAAACGAAACAAATAAATTGATTGTAAAATTGTTGGCACAATAAAAAGTAATTTTAAAGTTAAAATATTATTAGTTTTTGAAACTTGCAAGAAGCGATGTATAATTGCTAAAACCTCTTGTTGGTGAAAAAATAACAAGGCTCCAATAATTGCCATGCCATAAGTGAACCTAAATGCATACGCAGTTAAGTAAAAACCTTTAGTATCGCAGTAAAAATGCTGCTCTCCAAAATGATAGCCACTGAAAATTATGAATAAACTGAGTCCTAACAGCGGGAACATATAAAATAATACAAAACCAATACCTGCTAATACTAAATATCTTGCTAATCTGAATTTTATGGAGTCTACAAAAACTGATTGCTCTTTTATATTTAAATACAAATCATTTACTCCATGGAATAATCCTATAGTAAATAATAGACCTACTTGTAAATATGTAAAATCAAACCTTATACTAAAATAATAACATAAGAAATTTACAATCAACACTAAAATTGTTAATAGAGTCAGAAAAAGTAACTCTTTCCTTATGCGTTGTAAATTTCTCATGTTATTAAATTTTACTTAATTAACGTGATCTAAAAAGACTATTGCTATTAAATTTATTAGTATAAATTTTTAATAGTACGTGCTTTACATTTTGTAAAGAATGATCAAAAAAGTCTAGTAACATCTATTATAGTTGCCACTTTTAATAAGTGCTTGATAGTTTTTCGTAATCGTAACCTTCTGCTTTGCTTAAAATTACAGCAACTTTACCCAATAACACTCCATAAATTACTTTTGAGCTTACATCGGCAATGGTGTACGTAAGTTGTCTTGCCATAACACCATCTTCATTAAAAAAGGCTCCTTCAACACCTAATAAATGAGGCATTAGATATGCTCCTGGGTACAAAAACCATGATATTACAAAAAGCCACCAAATGTTATTTAAAGTGTTTTGTGCTTCTAAAGGAATACCACTTTTACCTTGATCAATTACTTTTTTCATCACCCAAAGAATATGGAAAAAGAATATACTTGAAACTCCTCCCCAAATAAAGAATTTTGGTAAATCTGATACTTCGTAAAATTGACCAATATAACCAGTTATAATCATTAATGCCCTGAAAATCAAAATTGATTTCGTATGGATGAAAAACTAGAAGTGGTTAATTTTACTACAAATAGGATTTGAAATAACAACATTGGAACATCGATCAACCAATTTAAATAACGGTATCCATTGTTAAATAAGTCACCGCCTGGTGTTAAAAATTACTTACCAGCTTCCTGATTGTATGAAAATGAAGTAACCCAGTTACCAGCCTGTGCAAATAATAACAAAAAGGCTGATACCATAACCACACCTGATAATAAATTTGACATCCGATACTTTGGAGCTACATTTTTAATGGTAAGCACAAAATAAAATAGTCCTGCCAACATGATAGCGTAACCTAACGTTAATATATGTGATACAAATTGATATGCGATTTCTGAATAACCAGTTGTTGCACCAATAATGTTTTCAAAATTGGCATTAATTAATTTTTCCATGATTGATATAAATTTTAGTCTATATCAAAATTATTTTTAAACGATTCAAGATTGTATTTCAATTGACTAAAAGTTTAACTCAATACCTAATTCATTGATAATTAAATAGTTTTAACAGGTTGTTAATTTTTGTTGAGTTTGTAATAATAGTTTTTAAATGTAAATTATTTCTATTAATATGCCAAACAAACTAAATGAAGACAAGCATATTAATCTAAATAGGAAATTTTATATCTGTGATTAATGATGTGGCTGTTTGTTACACCGCTTCAATTAATTCTGGTTCATCCTTAAATTGAATAGTAAAAGAGAACCTAGATCCCTCTCCTTTTTTAGAGGTAACTGAAATGTCTCCATTATGAAAACCAATGATTTTTTTACAATGAGCCAGTCCAATACCAGTTCCTTCATATTCATCCCTAGCATGTAACCGTTTAAAAATATTAAAAATTTCATTCTGATGTTTTTCAGAAATTCCTATCCCATTATCTTTTACATGAAATTGCCAGCGGCTGTCAAAAACGTCAGTCTTTTCAAGCTTTTCACCATAAATATGTATAATAGGCGTTTTATTGTGTTTGCGAAATTTGATTCCGTTGGATATTAAATTCTGAAATAACAATCCCAATTCTACTCTATACCCTTTTATTTTTGGCATGTTACCTAGAATAACTTTTGCTCCTGTTTCCTCAATAGTTGCAGTAAAATTCTTAATAGTATTATTAAGTAGTTTTTTACTATCAATGTTTTCCAGTTTTCTATTGGCGCCAATACGTGAATAATCCAATAATGAACGAATTAAAATTGACATGCGATCACAACCTTCTTTAATATAAACCAAGTTTTCCTTACCCATATCATCAAGTTGATCGTAATAATCTTCCAACAAAAAATTTGAAAAACTTGTTACTGTGTGTAATGGCTCTTGTAAGTCATGACTGGCGATAAAAGCAAATTGTTCTAGCTCACTATTCTGCCTACTAAGTATTTTTGATTTTTTAGCAATTTCTTCATTTTTAAGTTCCAAATTTTTGACAAATAAGCGCTCTTTTTTACGTGTTTTATAAAAATAAAATGAAAACAAAAGGGTGGACAAAATTAAAGAAAGTAATAGCCAATTAATTTTTCGCTGTAGAGACAATTTTTCTTCTTGTTCTCCAAGAATTTCTTTTTGTAATTGTATTTGGTTTTCCTGCGTTTTTAAAAATTCGCTTTGTTTTCTTATTAAGTTTTTTTGATCAACTAATTCTTTTTCCTTGGAAGTAACTAAGTCTTTCTGTATACTATATCTATTTTCTAATTCTTTCAGTAAATCACTAGTAGCTGTAAATTTTTTTCTCTGACTTTTTGTTAATTCTTCAAGGTTTTCAACTCTTTTCTGCTCTTGTTCAATTTTTAGATCTTTATCAACAACTTCTTTTCTTTGTTCCTTTAATTCTTTTTGCTGCTCTTGTAAAATTTGCTCTTGCTCTTGCGCTACAATTCGGGTTTTGGTGTATAATTCTTTCCAATTTTTTACCGATTTTAATGAACTTTCCAACAAACTAGTAGAAGCAGTAAAACCATATTGAGCTAATAAATTAGTGTTGACATCAATTATAAAATCTCCATTTAAATTTGAAATATTAATCATTGACGGTTCAAAATTGTAATTTTCGGTAATCAGTAACGTAGGATACCTGTTTAATTTTACCAAAATTTGTTCAATTTCTAAATTATAAGATTTGTTTACATACAAAACATCCACTCCTTTCAAGTGATTAAGGTTTTCTACTAATTTCACGTTAATAGGTCGGTCATTAATTGTTCTTTTTGAAGCTCTTCTCACTAAGGAACGAGCCGTTGTTTTGTCTTTTAGAACCCCGATCACAAACTTTTTTTTACTTTGTTTATATCCCGAAGTTTGCTCGGCTATGTTTAAAATATAAATAGCCCTTTTTTCTGCTTCAAATTGCCCATAGCCTGATTGGGCAATGACTTTATTACCCAAAAACATAAAGGATAACACGATATACAAATATGTTGTTTTAAACTTCAAAGCGAATTATAATTTTAGTAATAATCTAGCAAAGTAATTTGCTCCTTTTACTCCATATTGTTGTACTCTGCGGCTATAAATAAACCTTCCTTGATTAACATTATCGGAATGTTTATGTTTATCAGGAAATACGTTAAAGACGTTATTTGAACCTACTGAAATTTGTACAAAGTCATTAAAATTATAAATTACAGTAACATCTGTAACCAATTTAGGGGAAAACTTTTGGTCACGACTTTCAATGATCCCTGAAAACTCATTTAGCGTCCAATTATCAGGATTTCCATCCGTTGGATGTTTATAAATAACACTACCAAACAAATTGTTGTTTAAAGTAAATGAAAAATTTTCAACTTCATAAATATTTGAAAAATTAATTTTAAAATTGGGCTGTCCTGTTTCAATTCGCGACCTTTCTTCTCTATTAAAAATTTCCTGATTTTGATTGGCTATTTGGGCGGAAGTCCTTGGTATTCCTAAAATATCCGTATTAGAAAAATTTGCTGAAAGTACGGAATGTAACATCCCTTTTCCTAATAGCATATTATAGTCTATTTTAACATCTATTCCGGTTGTACGGGTGTCAATAGCATTTGTGAAAAACTGGGCTCTATCTAAGTTAAACGGTTGTAATAAAGCTTCAAATCCTTCATCAATAGGATTTGATAACACAATACGATCATTAATTTCAACAATATATCCATCAATAAACAAATTAAATTTATCTAAGAATTTTGTGGTAAAACCTAAACTAAAATGTTTTGATAATTCAGGGCGTAAAGGTTCAATACCTAAACTTTCTGCAGCAGCACTTGAATTATTAAATGTTCCTACATTAAAAGCTTCCCCATTTGAAAATTGTGTACTCGTATTATTAAAAAAAAATTGATGCAATGAAGGTGCTCTAAAACCAGTTGATAGGGAACCCCGAAACGTGATGTCCGTTTTAGGTTTGTATCGCGTAGAAAATTTCCAGGTTCCTTGCGAGCCAAAACTATTAAAAGTTTCATAACGCCCTCCAATAACAGCCAGTAATTGCTTGGAAATTTTTGATTCAAATTCAATATACCCTGAACTGTTAGTCCTAAATTTATTTAATTCATTTTCAGGCATAAATCCAGGAAAACCTTGTGCTCCAATGCTTCTTGGAATAACTTCGCCGTTTTCAATAAAAGTTTCTCCTCCATTGATATAGGATGCCTCCTCTCCTGCAATAATTTCATAATTTTCCACACGCAATTCCGCACCAAATGCAAAATTAGAACCTTCCAAAAAATCAAAAGGTTTTGAAAAGTCTAAATTGGTTACGTTTTGACTATAAATAAACCCTCCTGCATAAAATGTTTTGGGCGATATGATACCTAACGATGCATTGTTGGAGTTGTTAACGGTATAGTCCAAACTATTTTTACCAATTGTATGACTAAAATCTACATTCCAGTCATTCTTTTTTCCTTTAATTCCGAGTGTTATAGCATCATCTTGAATATCAGTAAAAATTTCAGGAGAAAATCCATTTTCAAAAAGTTCAGTAATTACTTTACTTTCATCATTTGGAAACCTGTAAAAAGCTCGTGCTCTACCCTCTCTATAATTTCGACCTCCAAATGCATAAACTGTCGACTGCGTTCCAATTTTAAATTCTGAGTTAAATTGTAATGCCAAATTACGAGTTGCTGCATTACCAACTTGCATAACTCTACGGTCACCAAAACCAGTTTGATCAAAAAAATCATTTAATTGTTGGTTAGTTTCGGAACTGCCAAAAACTGTTCCTGTATAATTTCCAGACCTATTGGTGGCTTCACGATCTCGATACTCTGCTGAAACATTAACAAAACCATTATTCCCTAATTTAAATCCTGCATTACCCGAAGTGTAAAAATTTTGTCCATCACCTGCTTGATTGACGCTTCCAACACTTTCAATTATAATACTTTCCGTCTGGCTTTTTAAAATAATATTTACCACTCCAGCAATAGCATCAGATCCATATTGTGAACTTGCACCATCTCTTAAAACTTCAACCCTTTCAATGGCGGATACCGGAATGGCATTAAAGTCAGTCCCAACTGATCCACGACCAATTGTTCCGTTAACGTTAACTAATGACGAGGAATGCCTTCTTTTTCCATTTATTAATACTAACAGCTGGTCTGGTTCCAACCCCCTTAAAGTCGCTGGGTCAATGTGATCCGTACCGTCCGATATGGTTTGATGAGTGGAGTGAAAAGAAGGTAATAAGAAATGTAATAACTGTCCTAATTCCATTTGCGATGAATTTGCAATATCTTTAGAATAAATTACATCAACTGGTGCTATAGTTTCTGATAATTTTTTTGGCTTTGATCGGGAACCTAATGAAATAGGTTGATCATCATCCAAATCAGGTATTAAGGTGATATTAAATTCTTTAAATTCACCTGTTTTTAAAGCAACTATTTTTTCGAAAGATTTGTATAATAAATAGTCAACTTTTAGGGTGTATTTTCCAGGTTTGTGAGCTAAAAAAAAATCCCCTGCAACGTTAGTTTTTGTTTCAATTCCAGTTTCTTTAATGTAAACCGTAGCGCCAGGAAGTGCTCCAAATTGATCCAACACTTTTCCTTTAAAACCGCTGACTTCTGATTCAATTTGAGCAGTGGCAAATAAAAAACAAAAGTTACTAATTATCCAAGCAAAAAAATGACCACTTGAGTAATGTTTTGTCATAGTTCAATTTTAATATGAAAATCAAAAATACATTTTTTAGATGATTATGATAATCTTATGTTAAATTTAAACTACAAAATCGATAAAGTACCTTTTTAATCTACTTCTGTAAGTCAATCTCATTCAAATTTTCAATTCTATTACGAACTAAAAAATCATCTATTGTTTCAAAATGCTCAATTACTCTTTTATTTTTAAACTCAAATACTTTTTTTGAAAGTCCTTGTAAAAAATGCACGATCATGAGATACCAATATCAATGTACCGTCAAAGGAAACTAAGGCCTCTTTCAACACATCTTTTGATTTTATATCCAAATGGTTAGTAGGCTCATCTAATATTAATAGATTGACTGGCTCCAATAGTAATTTTACCATGGCTAATCTTGTTTTTTCACCTCCGGAAAGTACGCTCACTTTTTTATCAATATCATCGCCTTTAAACATAAATCGCCCTAAAATATTTTTAATCTGCGTACGTACATCCCCTTTAGCAACTTCATCAACCGTTTGAAATATGGTTAAATTTTCATCAAGTAATGAAGCTTGATTTTGAGCAAAATAACCCACTTTTACATTGTGACCTAGCTCGCAAATACCATCAACTTCAATCTCCTTCATAATGGCTTTTATCATAGTTGACTTCCCTTCGCCGTTTCTGCCAACAAATGAAACTTTTTCGCCTCGGGAGATAGACATATTTGCTTCCTTAAATACGATATGATCTTCATACTTTTTTGAAAGATCCTTAACAGTAACTGGATAATCGCCAGATCGAGGTGCGGGAGGAAATCGTAATTTTAACGCTGAAGTATCCACTTCATCAATTTCAATAATGTCAAGTTTTTCGAGCATGCGCTGCCTATCCCTAACTTGATTGGTCTTTGAATAAGTCCCTTTAAATTTGTCAATGAATGCTTGCGTATCGGTAATAAATTTTTGTTGCTCCTGATAGGCTTTTATTTGATGCGCACGGCGATCCTTCCTTAATTCTAAATAATGGGAATAATTTGCTTTATAATCGTAAATTTTTCCCATAGTAATTTCAATAGTACGATTGGTTATATTGTCAATAAAGGTTTTATCATGAGAAATTACCATAACGGCTTTGGCTTTGTTTAATAAGAAATCTTCCAACCAAATTACAGACTCAATATCAACATGATTTGTTGGCTCATCCAACAATATCAAATCAGGCTTTTTTAATAAAATTTTAGCCAGCTCAATACGCATTCGCCATCCGCCACTAAATTCACTGGTAGCTCTGTGCAAATCTTCGGCTTTAAAGCCTAAACCTTTTAATGCCTTTTCAACTTCTGCTTCATAATTAACCTCCTCAATTGCATAAAACTTTTCGCCTAATTCCGAAACTTTTTCAATAATTTTCATGTAAGCATCAGAATCATAGTCAGTACGCGTTTCCAATGCTTTATTTAAACGATCCATTTCATCGCGCATTTCAAAAATATGACTAAATGCTTTTGAAGCTTCTTCCATGACCGTGCAGTCATCTTCGATAAGTAAGTGTTGCGGAAGGTAGGCAATAACAATATCTTTAGGAAAACGAACACCTCCGCGGGTAGCTTTTTGCGTGCCTGCAATAATTTTCATCATTGTAGATTTTCCCGCACCATTTTTACCCATCAAGGCAATTTTGTCGTTTTCATTTATGGTAAAAGCAACATCTTGGAACAACGCTTCACCACCAAATTCTACCGCTAAACTATCTATTGAAATCATATTATTTTTTATGTGTTGCGAAAATAGGAAAAGAATGATTCAATTGTAATTTTATACTAAGCAAAGAGCGTAAAAATAAGAGACTTCTAAAAAAGGAAGTCTCTTATTAAATTTAAGTATAGTAAAGCTACAAAAAATGGAGTATAACAGTTGTCGAAGACAAAATTTAAGTAAACTCGTTACAATTCGAAATAGATTATTTGCTTTTACTATGGATTAAAACTTATAACTAACACCCGTGCTAAAGGTTACTCCTTGTGCAAAGGACGTGTGACAACTGAGTTTTCCAGTTATTTTATTTTGCGAAAAATATAGACCTGTAGCGGTGGTTAAAATTTGATTTCCTCTGCCTATACTACTCCAAAAACCTAATTCTGAATCAGTATCAACCCTAAAGATTAGCTCACTTATAGCACTTAAATTTATACTTCGCTTTTGGGGCGCTAAGTCAATAAAATCTATTTCAACAATCGGAAAATCATCGTCCTCAGCCACAGTTTCAATCCTTGCCAACTCTTTTCTTAAGTCAGCATAACTTCCATCTTCATATTGTACTGTCAATTTTGCGCCTATAATGCGCCAGTCTACTTTTTTGAATGGAATATTGTAAGCAATTTCTGCTGAAAGACCAGCACCGTAGAAATTTTTAGTACTAATATTAATGGTTTCACTAATTGTATTAAAAGTTCCGGAAGGATCATTTATTGAAAATGTTCAGTCAGCAATATCAATAGTACCAAAATGCGAATACCCCCCATAAGCATACACTACACTTTTTCGTGTAAAACTTTTATTGTATGCCACTGAAACAAAAGTACTTTTATCATCTACGTCAATACTTTTATGAAACGTTCCTGATACGTAACGTGATTTTAAAAGGGTACCTCCTTGTTGCATACGCTTTTGATATACCGTACTTTCGTTTGCAAAATTAGCAGGTCCAAAAAGTGCAGTACAACTCACAGTTGACTGCACAAATAATCCCACAATTACCATTTTAATTGTGGGATAAATAAAATTTTTTATTCTCATTTAAATTATTTTCCTAAAATAAGTGGCAAACCATCTTTTGCTGAACCCACCACAATCACTTTTGAATTTGGTGATTTGGATAACTCAATAGTAGCCTGTATGCCTTTTTCCTGAAGAATTTTATCGGTTAACGAAGCACTTAAAATTTTATTTGCCGTAGCTTTACCTTCCGCATCGATCTTTTGTCTTTCAGCCTCCTTTGCAGCCTTTGTCAAACGAAATTCATACTCTAACGATTCTTGTTCTTGCTTTAGCTTACGCTCAATGGCATCTTTTATAGTTGGTGGCAATGTTACATCTCTTACTAAAATTTCTTCCAAATCAATGTATTGCTTGCCTACAATTTTTTTTGTTTCATCAAAAATTTCTTTTTGAATTACATCTCTTTTACTTGAGTATAATTGCTCAGGAGTATATCGTCCAACAACACTCCTCGCAGCGGAGCGGATAGCGGGTTGAATAATTCTTGCCAAATAATTTTTACCTTTTTCCTGGTGTAGCTTACCCAAATCTCCATATTTTGGCTTATACCAAGCCGAAGCTTCTAGCTTAATTTCCAATCCATTGGAGGATAATACCTGCATTTTCTCAAACACCTCCTGTTGTCTTACTTCATACAAAATAACACTGTTCCAGGGTGCTATAAAATGAAATCCTTCACCCAGCGGAGGTTCATCCGTAACCACTCCATTAGCAAATGTTTTGTACAAAACACCAGCTTTACCAGAATCAATTGTTATGGTTGATTTTGATATAAAAATAATGGTAAAAACTAAAAGTATTATTAGTGGTATTCCAATTTTTGGTAATCTGTCCATTGCTTTTAAATTTTATAAATAGTACTTTATAGTACTGTGTTAATTTTGTGTCTTTCTTCTGGTATTTATAGTTTTGAATACTCCAATATATGATTTATTTAAAGAAAAACTGAGATGTTTATACTAAATCTATTTGAGCTATTGTAACCGAAATTTATTTTAAATAAGTCCGTTATATTTTCTTAAAAACCATTCTACACTTAACAAAAATAATAATAATGCTAGCATGAATTTCCAGGATATTAGTGGGAGTTTTTCTTGCCTCGATTTTTGTATTGGCTTAAATTGATCACTTTTAATTAAGGTTTCAATTAATTGATCTATTTGATTTGGATAAAACAGCGCCCCATTATTTTTAACGCTTAACGCAGAAAGATTTTCAATATCGGGGCTGAAAAATTGTTTTTCTATATCAAAATCTAAAATATTGAACCGCCCAAACGTTTTTAGTTTTGTCCCCTCAGCATTGATTGAAAATGTATAATTACCAGCAGGCAGATCACTTAAATCAGCCTCGTAGTAATTACCTTTTAAAACCATGGGTAATTTTTTGATCGATGCTGTATTTGTATCAGTGATCATTAACAATAATTTCCCTTTGGTATCAAACTCGTAGTTTTTATTAAAATATCCTGCCGTTATTTTAATTGCATTTGAAGTATAGTAAGTAGACTCATAATTAGCTGTTAGGCGTTTTCGTTCTTTTTTACTGGATAAAAATTGAATTATTTTCCCAAAAAAATCATCAAACTTTTTAAAATCTCCATCTCTTTTAAAATTTGCCAGGCGCCATTTCCAGAAACCTTCTCCAAAAAGTACAGCTTCATTTGCCGCATCATTCTCCCAAAAAGCAAGTAATGGATCGGTTGTAGCTACATTTGCTATCTTTTTGAATAACAAGCTTTCAAAAGGTGGCAGTAAGGTTTCCTGACCAAAACTACTCTCCAACGGAGGATAGTCTTTCAAATCAAATTGATCTGTATTAAAAACTGTAAAATTATCGGATAAAATGGCAATAATTTCCTGATCCTGATTTGAATCATTTTTTTGATAATTTCTTTTCAACCTATTTAAAAAAGTCCAGTCAGTTTGCTTACCTGTAATGGTTAATAATTGCGCTCCTTTTTTAGCTATCAAATCAAAAACTGGTCTAAAAGTAGGTTTAGGCTGGTATGCAATAACCAACTGATAACCTTCCAAACTATTAACTTCACTTGCTTTTTTTACTGTTAGCGAACGCCTTTCGTTACTTTCTATAGTTCTTTTTAAGGCAGCAATGTCTGAGTGTATGATATCACTTACTAACAATACATTTGTTTTTTGATCAATTGTTTCAACCACAAAACTTTTACTATTGTTATCCTGATTCTTTTCTCCCGTAAAGGGTAAAATACGAGCGGTATAGCTATGCAATCCTACCTGGGTAGCTTTTACAGTAAAATCAACAAATTCAGATGTTTTTTGTATATCAAATGACAATTGCTTTTTAAACACTAGCTGTTTGCCTTTATACACTTGCAATTCAGATTTTTTACTTGATTTACCTGCATAGTTGACTAATACTTCTATGGGGAATTTATTGTTTAAATAAGCATATTTGTTGGCGTTTATGCGGGTAATTTTTAAATCTTCCACCCGAGTGGTATCTCCAAAAGGGACACTGTAAATAGGTTGTTCATGGTTACTTTTATAATAAGAATAATCCGAGCCATAGGTTTGATTCCCATCGGTCAATAAAACAATAGGCGACTGCGCCTTTCGGTGTATTTTTTGAACATTTTTTAAGCTATTAAAAATTTGTGTTTGTCCGCTGTTGAGATTGTCAACAACACTATCTGATAATTGTTCCCCAAATCCATAACTAAAAATAGCAAAACGTTCTTTTAAATCAGCACTTTGATTAAATTTTGCTAGTGTTTGTGTTAGTGATTGCTGAAGATTTAAATATTCTATTGATTTTGATTGATCGGTCAATAAAATTAAATCAGGCTTTTCCGTAGTAGTTTTGGTAACTGATACCTGCGGATTTATCAATAAAACCAGAATTACAAATACGGTTAAAAAGCGCAAAAAAGCGAAAAGTAATGTCTTTTTTGACTTACTTTTCGCTTTATACAAATATTGAAAAATAGCTACTAACAGTGCCACGACTGCTGATGCAATTATTAATAGTACTGTTTGTGTAGCCAATTTTTTATTTTAATTGTACCCTACCTGGGGTGTGATGTAATATAATGACAACTTTTGGCTATGTCAACATTCCGCCATCAACATTAAGTACTTGCCCTGTTACGTAAGCACTTAAGTCGCTACCCAAATATACACAAGCATTTGCAATATCTTCGGGTGTTCCTCCTCTTTTTAATGGAATTCCAGCTCTCCAGCCTTCAACCACCTTTTCATCAAGACTTGCTGTCATTTCAGTTTCAATAAAACCTGGTGCTACCACGTTGCAACGGATATTTCGTGATCCTAATTCCAATGCCACTGATTTTGAAAAACCAATGATTCCTGCTTTGGAAGCCGCATAATTAGTTTGTCCCGCATTTCCTTTTACTCCTACTACCGAACTCATATTTATAATAGATCCCTTGCGTTGTTTTAGCATTGTGCGTTGTACCGCTTTAGTCATGTTAAATACCGACTTAAGGTTGACCTCAATTACTTTATCAAAGTCGTCTTCACTAATACGCATCAACAAATTATCCTTAGTAATCCCAGCGTTGTTTATTAAAATATCTATTCCTCCTTCAAAATCCTTAAGGATATTTGCTACTAATTCCTGCGAATCATTAAAATTAGCAGCATTACTTTTATATGCTTTTGCTTGTACTCCTAATTCAATAAGTTCTTTTTCTAATTCTTCTGCCGCTGCCGCAGAAGAGCTGTATGTAAATGCTACGTTTGCCCCATGCTGAGCAAAAATTTGAGCAATTCCTTTACCTATACCTCTACTTGCACCTGTAATTATTGCGTTCTTTCCTTGTAAAAGTTTCATTAGTTTTATTTACTGTTTTTATAATTACCAAATATAGTAATTCCCAAAATCATGGCGTTAATTCCTTTTTAAATAATATAGTTTGCATGATTAATGCTTGGGGTATATGTGTGAAGCGATAGTTTCAAAACTTAACGTACGGTCTTTTGAAAAATCATATTTGTAAAGTACCTGCCCCCAATATTCACTATCTGTAAAATCGGCAATAGCCCACTTATGATTAATCAATTTAACACGATCAATACGAGTTGGACCACTCATTCCTGCCACAGGAACTAGTGGGTTATCATTATCAACGCTATTGTTTTCTATTAAAGCATCCAGTACCAAACCTTCAATTTGTGGAACGGTAATGCCTAAATCCTCAATATATTCCGAAGCATATTCGTCGTGACGTAAAGTGAAATAACTTAATTCCAAGGTTTCATTATCTAAGGAATCTGCTACTTTTTTAGCTTTTTCTAATTTTTTTTCAAGTTTAGAAATTCGCTGCGAATCCAAATCTATTTTTTTACTTGCATTTCGGTGTTGAAACAAAATATACAATACAGCTAAACCAAATAGATAAATAAAAATTTTACTGTTTTTCATTCTAAAAAATTAATTAAATTCTAACTCCAAGCCATCGTAAGCTAAAAAAACATTTGAAGGTAAACTTTTTTCCACTTCATCATGAAAGCCTAGCAAATGACTAATATGAGTTAAATAAGCACGTTTGGGTTGTATTTTTCTAATAAACGCTAAGGCTTCTTCAAGCGTAAAATGCGAAAAATGCGCTTCTTCGCGTAAAGCATTTACAACTAATATATCAATATTTTTTAAATGCTGATAAGAATGTTCAGGTACAGTTTTTACATCGGTCAAATACACTAAATTATCAACACGAAATCCTAGTATAGGCAAATTACCGTGCATAATATCAATAGGCTGTACTTTTTTATTTTGTAACTGAATTGTGTTTTTTGCACTAATAACTGTTTGCCGTACATTGGGCGTTCCCGGATATTTATTTTGTGAATCAATAATGTAATGAAACCTACTGCTTAATGCTTTAAAAACCCGTTCATCAGCGTACAAAGGGATGTCCTTTTTTTGTCGGTAAAAAAACGGACGAATGTCATCCAAACCAATAATATGATCGGTGTGTTCGTGTGTGAATAATATACCATCTATTTTTGATACATTTTGCCTAAGCATTTGCTGCCTAAAGTCTGGGCTGCAATCAATTACATACACATTATCATCCCAAGTAATCATTGCCGAACAACGCAAGCGTTTGTCTTTAAAATTATCACTTAAACAAACGGGATGAGTACTCCCTATAATTGGAATACCTTGCGAGGTTCCGGTACCAAGAAATGTAATTTTCAACAGTTTATTTTTTCACAAATTAACACAATTTAGAACGAAAAACAGTGTACTATTATTAATTTCATAAAATTAGTTCTAGTATTTTTTGTTCTCGTTTGGATTACTAACTTTACACGTACCTTAAAATATTGTATATGGCTATTACTCTTATTGGTGATCGTGATTTTGATCCAGTACCTTCTATAAAAAGTAAATGTTTACGCGTTAATTTGAATGAGCATATTTATGGTACCTTTAATGAAATTGGTGCAGGACAAGAGACGGTTCGTAATTTTTTTAGAGCTGGTGGTGCCTCAGGCACTATAGCCAAAGCAATGAGTGCGTATGACAAAGATTTTAGTGATGCCATTTATGGTGTTGAAAAAGATGGACGTTACGTTACCGAATTACGCTTGCGTACCATGCTTGAAAAGGAAATGAAGCACATGGAACAGCGTATTTCAAGAGAAAAACATCCTAAAAAAATGTTTTTTAGCTACGCAAACACTGTTGCTACTATTGATTTTGCAAAAAAATACAAAGGTCATGGTTGGGTCGGCATTCGTTACCAAACGGATCCTACTCAAAAAGAATACAACGAAATTACGTTACACGTCCGATTTCATGAAAATGATGCCCGTCATCAACAAAATACTTTAGGAGTTTTAGGAGTTAATTTAATTTATGGTGCTTACTACAAATATGATAATCCTAAAAAATTGCTACTCTATTTGTACGATCATATTGATAAAGATAAACTAGAGATTGATACTATTAATTTTTCGGGGCCTGTTTTTAAAGATGTGGACAATCGATTAATGAGTTTGCAATTAGTTAAAAACGGCATGACCGAAGCTATTATGTTTGGTCCTGACGGTAATAATGTATTGCCTGCACGTATTTTATACAAAAAGAACATTTTAGCTTTACGCGGAAGTTTTAGACCCGTGACCAGAGTAAATATGGACATTTTAGAATGCTCATATGACATGTTTAAAAAAGAGGATAAAGTAAACCCTGAAAAAATTCAGGTAGTTTTTGAAATTACCTTATCAAACCTTATGGCCGAAGGTCAAATTGACGAGACTGATTTTATGGATCGTGCCCGTTTGTTATGCAATTTGGGACAAACAGTGCTAATTTCAAAATTTAAAGAATATTATAAACTGGTAGAATATTTTTCAAATTACTCCAAAGAAAAGATGTCTTTGGCTATGGGAGTCAATAATTTTATTGAAATTTTTAATGAAAAATACTACCGACAATTAAGCGGAGGTATTTTAGAGGCTTTCGGAAAACTATTTTATAAGGATTTGATTGTATATATGTATCCTTTAAAAAACCATGATACTGGAGAGATTACCAATAGTCATAACCTTATTTTAGATAAACACATCAAGGAGCTTTACAAGTTTTTTAAGCATAACAAAAAACTAAAAGACCTAGAAAATTACAATCCAAAATACTTGGATATCTTTTCCAGAGAAGTACTCCAGAAAATTAAAGAACGTGAACCTGGTTGGGAAAAAGCATTGCCAGAGGGAATTCCTGAAATTATAAAAGATAAAGGCTTATTTAATTATAGAGAAGTGAGTATAAGAAATTTTTAAGATTATTAAACAGTCCCTACCCTATTCTAAGAATGAAAAATTTAATACGAAAATTCTTTGTAAATTATGACAGAAAGCTATACAATGACAATAAATTTGTAGTTGTTTCAAACAACTGCTGGGGTGCGGAAGTGTACAAAAGATTAGGAGTACAATACAATACGCCTTTTGTTGGTTTATTTATTTTCGGACCAGATTATCTAAAATTGTTATCTAATTTTGATTATTATTTAAATAGTAAATTATCTTTTATATCCAAATCTAAATGGATTGACAAACCTCTTGATTACCCTGTAGGATTTTTAGTAGATGTTGAGATTCATTTTTTACATTATAAAAATAAAAAAGAAGCGTCTTTAAAATGGAATCGAAGAGTTGTTAGAATGTTAGAAACAAAAAATAAAAATAATTATTTTTTTAAAATTTGTGATAGAGATTTAACTGATAATGAAATTCTATTAAAATTTCACCAATTACCCTTCAAAAATAAAATTTCATTTGGCTTGAAGAATTTAGAAATTAAAAATCATATTAAAGTAAAAGAAAATCAAAACAACTCAACTGTTCCCGATGGCTTAAAACTTTTTAGATGCTCGTTCAGGTATATAGATATTTTCAAGTGGATAGATAGTGGAATATTGACAAATAGTTATTATAATAGATTAAAATATTTTTTAAAGGTAATCTAATTGTATTTATTCTTATAGATTCCATTATCGCAAAATGTGGATTTCTGAGTAGCTATCAATTTCTGTAAATTTTCATTCTCTTTTAGTTTATTTCTAGGCTTTTCCTTATGCCAAATATGAAAAACAATACCACTATATTTAATCCTTTTTCCTAGACAACCGCTATTCAACAAACGTATAGCGAGTTCTGAATCCTCTTTACCCCACCCTTCAAAATCTTCATTATAACCATTTACTTTTATAAAATCACTTCTAAAAAAAGACAAATTGCATCCTCTTAGCTTTTTAGAAAGCTGATCATTTCCTTTAAATAAATTAGCTAGAAAAGGAATTCTAATAGCCCGAGCCCTCTTTTTGATACCTTTTGAAAAAAAATTAAAATTTATTTTCGATTTTTTAAATAACTCTATCAAATAAAACTGTTGAATATTTACTCTACTCCCAAACAGAAAATGACCAGGTAGAGCTAATCTTTTATGATCTTTAATAAAATCCTTATGTAAAATACAGTCTCCATCAACTTCTATAATGTAGTCTACTTTAGTTGCAGTAATTGCCTTATTTAAAATTTTTGATTTTCTAAAGCCTTTATCTTCTTGCCATACATGTTTAACATTTAATAGACTTAGATTTCTAAAATCTTCAATCAATTCTCTCGTTTTTTTTGAAGATCCATCATCAGCAATTAAAATCTCATCTGGAAATACACTTTGATTGAGAACACTTTTAAGAACTAAGTTTAAAGCTTCTGGCCAATTGTATGTGGAAATTAGTAAGGCAGTTTTCAAAGTTTTGTATTAATATTTAATAAATCATAATAATTTTTGCAGTACTTTTATTATTAAATTTAATAATTCACCTCTTTATAATATTCTGCAATTAATTGGCTCGTTATTTTCTCAATTGTAAATTTGTTATTTAAAGTTATTTTTGCAGCGTCTGCCAATTTTACTCCAAGATTTTCAACTTTTAAAACTTCTACTATTTTTTTTGCTAGCTCTTTATAATCTTTTACATCTACAAGCAAACCATTAAAATTATCTTCAATACATTCTTTTAAAACACCTACTTTTGTTGAAATGACTGGTGTTCTGTAAAAAAAGGCTTCTAGAGCAGCTGTAGGACCTCCCTCCCTTTCAGAACTAATTACAAAAACATCAAAGTATTGTATATGCAAATATCCTTGATCTATAAAGTTTGTAAAAACAACATAATTCTCAATTTTTAGTTCGCGAATACTATTTTTTAAATCTTCAGTTAGATCTGAAAATTCACCTATCTGAATTAATTTAAAATTTTTAAAATTTAAACTATGAACTATAAATGATATCGCTTTTAAAAGAGTTATTAAATCTTTCGCTGAAGTATGATTTGCTATGTTACCAATAATCTTATCCTCAACATTTATATTATAAAGTTTTCTAATATCTTGAGGGTGAACATTACTTAACCTATTTTGATTAATTGAGTCGTAAATAACATTCAATTTATAATGATTTTTTTTCCAAATTACATTTTTAGACATTTCACTTTTTACAAAATTTGAAACACAAATTATAGATTTTATATTTTTATAATTATACTTGAGAATACTTAAAAAACTCATGCTTCTACCCATACCCTTTTTTGAAAAAACAGCTTGAGTTTTTAACCTATATAATATATCCGAAATCACAAATACTGTAACAGCGTTATTAGTATGCAAATGAATTAAATCTGGTCGCTCTTCGTTTACTATTTTCTTTAGAAATTTATAATTTACAAATTTATTTAATTTGGTTTCTTTTGCCTTAATAAAATCTATTTTATTTACCTCACAATAGGTATAAAGAGGTGAATCTTTCACTCCAAAAACTACATTTTCAATCTCATTTTTTTCTAATTCTGGTATTATATCGACCAATTGTTGTTCATTCCCCCCCCAAGACTTTGCTCCACTAATATGTAATATTTTCATATTTAAATTAATTAAATTCAAAAGCGTTAGCTTCAAATTTATTTACCAATTACACTATTTTTTGCTTTAAAATCATCTGATTTTATACTTTGTTTAAAAAGAAATTCATTTCTTTCTAAGTTTTTTAAATCTCGCATCTCATGTTTCAAATGATAAGCTATTGCTCCAAACTTTAAACTTTTTCTTTTCACTCCGTATTTATTTAGCCTTAATGAAAATTCGTCATCTTCTTTTCCCCACCCTACAATATTTTCATTATAACCATTTATTGATTTTGCATCCTGTAACCAATAACTCATATTACATCCTCTAATCGGAGTTTTTACTAATTTATTTACAAAATTTGGTCTTAAAATTTTAAATATAATACCCAATCGTTTTTTAAACTGAATTTTATTATTATTAAGCGTACTTTTAGATAACACCAATGTTTTAGTCTGCAACGTATTTATAGTGTCTTCTTCACTTAAATTACAACGTTTACCACTTAGGAAAAATCCTTTTTTTCTGTAAAACAAATGATCTTCAATAAATTTTTTATGGCATATAATATCCCCATCAATTTGTACTATATAATCAAAATTACACTTTAACAGCCCTTTGTTTCTAATTAAACTTAATCTAAAGCCTTTGTCTTCTTGCCAACAATGTATAATAGGAATATTTACTTTATTTTTATATTTCTGGATTAGTTTCTCTGTATCGCTTGAAGATCCATCATCGGCAATAATTATTTCATTTGGAAGTATTGATTGATTAACTAAACTGTTTAAAGTTAGTTCTAATGCTAAAGGCCAATTGTAAGTCGATATTAATACAGTTACTCCACTATTATTCATTGAAGATAAATTAGAATATAAAATTAATAATTTAGTTTTGCTTTTTACGACTTTGCTAATCTAATTATTTGAAACAATAAATTGAAATTTCTTGAATTCAAGCTTTAAAAGTAACTGCTACAAAAGATTTACCAAGTTTAATATGGATGTATTTTAAACATTTGGCAAAAGTTGTAACACCCTCCTATCAAATTAATTTTAAAAGGTGTAAAACTACATAACATTACTAAAACCTTATTAATTTTTTTTTGATATTTTACTAAGACTTCACTTATTTATGCATAAATTTCAAATACTTGTATGAAAGATCTTTTTTTTAATAAATGCATGTTCTACTAATTTTCATGAATAAGGTTGTAAGATAAGGACGAAAAATACCTATTTATCATTATCTTTATTCACTACGTATAATTCGTGGTCAGTATTATTATTAATTGAAATTAAAAACAATTTATCAGCAGTTTCAATTGTTTCCATGGCACGTATGTCTTTATCCAAGTAAAGACCAGTTTTAGCATTTGAAACATATTTAAACGTTCCCTTTTTTGTTCCTAATAATAAAGTGCTTATTCCTGCGTCGGAACGCGTTGTTTCCACCTCAACTTGGTGATTATTTCCTGCAAGCAATAAATCTTTAATTCCATCAAAATTCAAATCTTGATATACTATACTATTAATTGGGGCTTGTTGAGCATTTAGTATAAAAGGTTTAAATTTAAAATTATTGTCTCCGTTATTTAGAAATATACCCGATCGGAATTCGGTGACATCATATTGCAATGACTGATTTAATTGCTTACCAAGTATACTTTGTAAGTCACGGCTTGCAAAATCCTGATAGGATCCAATACGGTTTTTTAAATAAGGTAATTGTTGCGTCATACAGGTTTTACCACGTATAGGTACTTGTTTCCCTTTATACTCTTTGGACAACAATACATCCTGACTTCCGTTTTTATCAAAATCTTCAGTATAAATACGAAAAGGATGTGAATTAGAAGCTTTAAACTTATGATTGAGCCCCAAATTACCAGCAATAATGTCTAAATCTCCGTCTGTATCTACATCTTCTACTAAAAGTTTATTCCACCATCCAGTAGTATCGGATAATGTTTTATAAACCGCGCTTTTAACAAATTTTCCATTGGAATTTATAAAAACCTCAATTCCCATCCACTCTCCTGTGACTATCAAATCTGGCAAATTATCATTATCAATATCTTTCCATACAGCATCAGTTACCATTCCGATATGTTGAAGATTTTCTGCCATCTTTTTAGTAACCTCTTTGAATTTTCCTCCTTCATTTTCCAATAAATAACTAGTTGGCGGATGAGGATATTTTTTAGGTTTAACCCTACCGCCAACAAATAAATCAATATCGCCATCCTGATCATAATCCGATGGAGTTACTACGGAACCCGCACTATTTATTTGCGGGAGCGCATCCAAATTACGTTCAAAATTTCCCTCCCCATCATTTAGGTATAATCTATCTTGTAAAAAAGTAGTAGAACCCACAAACTCGTAACTTCCACTCACCACATACAAATCGTGATCTCCGTCCTGGTCAGCATCAAAAAATACTGCGCTCTGATCCTCAAAACCACTATCGTTAATAAAAGCTTTATTTTTTTTAGGCACAAAATGACCATTTGAATCACCTAAAAATAAAGTTGCTGCTTGATTTTTTCCACCTCCTATAAATAGATCCATGTGTCCATCTCCATTTACGTCTGATGAGGCTGAAAATGGTCCTGTATTTGATAATTTATGAGGTAACAATACCTGATAATCGTAATCATTAAAATAAGGATCGCTATGGCTGGCATCAAAAACTAATTTACTAAACATCGCTGTCGATTCTTCATTTACAGGGCTATTATTTTTTGCATTAGCATAAACCACTTGCAACTGTTGATTAGCAGTAACTTTTTCCAGAGATTGAGTTTTTTTATCAGGCCAAATGATCTTTATTTGATCAATTTCCTTATTTTTTTGAAAACCAAAATAAAGCCCTGATGACACACTTGAAAGGTATCCTTTTGAATTGATCGCTTGCTGTACTTGAAATGTACCATCTGTAAAATACACGATCACTTTTGCTCCTACCCCGTTCGTATTATTTTTAGGTCCTTTAAAATCAATTTTTAAAAATTTTCCTTTTTTTAATTCCACCGCATTATTTTTCAACATTGTAGCGGGATCATTAATATTATTAATTACAATATCTAAATCGCCATCATTATCAAGGTCTGCATAAGTGGCTCCATTTGAAAAACTAGCTCTGGGATCATTCCACGCTAATGTGGTATTTTCAAATGTTGTATTTCCGTTATTTTTAAAAAAATAATTTTTCAGCTTTTGTTGCGGCAACATTTGAGCAAATTTGAGTTGATCCTCAGGTTCGGGTTCCCTTCCATAACTCCTAAGTAACTTTTCAATTTCATTGTTTTTATCCCTATCAATAACATCCCTAAATACTCCATTGGTTATGTACAAATCTTTATAACCATCCAAATCAAAATCAGCAGCTAATACTGACCAACTCCAATCTGTATTTGCTATCCCCGCCATATTACCCGTTTCACTAAATGTACCGTTTCCATTATTTAAGTGTAACATATTATGCATGTATTGATAATGATAACCGTTTTTTGCCATATTTTCAAACTTATCCAGGGGCGTCATTGCCATGGTGGTTTTTGAACGAACATAATCTTGTGGATTCATATCAAGCGTAACTAGATCGGGCAAACCGTCATTATTTAAGTCAGAAATATCGCTGCCCATACTGTTAAAAGACATGTGCTTGAAGTAAGTTTTTCCAGATTCAGTAAATGTTTTGTCTCCATTGTTGATATATGCCAAATCAGGAGCATTAAAATCATTACTGACATAAATATCCAAAAAACCATCATTGTTCAAGTCTCCAACTTGCGGATTTAAACCAAATCCTACATCGTAAACAAGACCAACCTTTTCAGATACATCTTCAAAATGTCCTGTACCATCATTTTCATAAAAACGATCCGAACCTTTTAGCTTTAGTGTGCTAGGATTTTTATAAAAATAATTCAACGGCAATACACTCGATCGTACCTTCCCCATTGGTGCATTGGACACGTAAACATCCAAATCATTATCATTATCGTAATCAAAAAAAGTGGCTTGAATACTTCTATTTTCATCAGCAAGGCCGTATTCCACTGCACTTTCACTAAAAGTTTCATTACCATTATTTAGGTATAGCATGTTTGCGAAGTGATCCCCTTTTTCATTCCAGCCGCCTCTGGATACATAAATATCTAAAAAACCGTCATTATTTATATCGGCCATAGTTACACCTGTATGAAAATCATCCAAATGTTTTATTCCTGACTTAGCGGTAATATCCTCAAATACAAAATTTCCTTTATTTAAATAAAGCTTATCTTTAGCTAAGTTAGAAGTAAAATAAAGATCAATTAATCCATCGTTATTTATATCACCTGCAGCAACTCCTCCTCCCATATATAAATAGATATACTTGAAATAATTGGCATCTTCTGATTCTTTTAATACGTTGACAAAATTGATGTTAGATACAGAGGCTGGAATCGATTGAAACAACAAGCTTTGTTTAGTTTTGCTTATTGAATGTTGTTTGGTAGATTTATTTTTACAACAAAAACATACGTTAAAAACTAAACTTAAAAAAAATAAACGTATCCATTTTTCACTTAAACTTATCATAATAGAGTGTTAACTATTAGTAATTTTGATACTTCAAAAACTTTTTATAACATTAAAATAGACCATTGAAACTATAATACAGCTCAACAGCCTATTTACCTTGTGAATTATATTAGTTTTTATATTACCAATCAGGGTGATTCTGTTCTATATTTGGATTAGTATTTAGTTCCAACTGAGGGATTGGTAATAATTTATGTTTATCTTCAAAAGCTTTACGTTCGGTAAGTTCTCCTGTAACACTGCCTAAAATATTGGTCAATTCCGATTCTGAAATTATTCCTGCCGCATTCCAACGGATCAAATCAGGAAAACGAGCACCTTCAAATGATAACTCCAGTTGTCTTTCTTTAATAATAACCTCCATTAGTTCAGGTCCGGCGGTAGTAATATCATCAAGTTCTACTCTACTCCGTACCTGATTAATATAGCCCTGTGCTTTACTAAAATCTGGACCGTTCTTTAATACCTGCGCTTCTGCCGCCATCAGCAACACATCGGCATACCTTAAATAACGCCAATTTGTTCCGTTATTCAAGGTAATTATAGGTCCTTGCGCCTCATCTAAAAATTGCGCCAGTTTTGTTCTGATAAGACCGAAATAACCATAGATATTTTCTCTAGGGACTTTAAATGTTACACCATCGCCTAAAAATTCTTCTTCCGTCATTACCGCTTTTCTCCTAATATCATCTCCAGCTTCTGTGGCAGCATCAAATATAGTACTTAAAGGGTATCCCGCTCCAAAACCTGGTTCCTGACCAATAGTACCCATATTATCAAAATTTTCAATTCTTGGAGCAAATTGAAGCATCAAAACATTATCCGTATTAAATTTTGATTCTCCCCAATTATACCCTCCTAAATTATTCCCTTTAGCATCAGTATAAGATAATTCAAAAAGGGATTCGGCACCAAACTCTTGCTCTTTCCGCCAAAGTCTGGAATAATCACTAATTAAATTAAACTGCCCTGAGTTAATGACCGCTTCAAATTGCGTTGCAGCCAAATCATATTTTTGCTGATACAAATACGCTTTGCCTAAAAGTGCTTGCGCTGCTCCTTTGTTTGCACGGAATTTCATAGCTGGCACAAAAGCACTTTTCAAAGGCAGTGCAGCTATAGCTTCGGTAAGGTCTTTTTCAATTTGACTCCAAATAGCACCAACTTCAGCCGGAGATTGTTGAAACTCTTCAGTACTTAATATCTTAGTTACCAAAGGTATTTTTTCTCCAAAAAGGGTAACTAAATCAAAATAATTAGCGGCTCTTAAAAACTTAGCTTCTCCTGATACAATAGCTTTACCAGGTGTATCTACTACCATATTATCCAATACAACATTGGTTCGGTTAATTCCATTATACATATTGGAAAATATTTTACTGGAATGGTCGTTATTGGCATCAAAATTATATTCATTTATAATTTCATACTGTGCAATTGAACCTCTTGCCAATCCCCCTGCCGCCATTTCGTCACCCATCAAAGATCTATACGTCCAAGGCGTTTCCCAAATAAAAGCATAAGAGGATCCTAGTGTCATATAAGCCGCTAAAACACCTTGCAAAGCTTCGTCATCTGTTCGATAAAAATTATCAGCTACTTCAGCTCCTCTAAGCTCATTTTCATAAAACTCTTCAGAACAAGAAATAATAAACCCCAATGCTGCTATGATAACTAGCAGAAAAGATATTTTTAAAATTGATTTTTTCATAATGCTATTTTTAAAATGATACTGTTGCACCAAAAATGAAACTTCGTGGATTTGGATAAAAGCCTTTATCCACTCCAATACTGTTAGCCGTGGAGGCACCTAATTCCGGATCAAGACCTGTGTATTTTGTAAACGTAAAGTAATTTTCAAGTGAAATATAAGTTCTTATTTTTGATATTGCCAGTGTTTGAGTCAGCGATTTAGGAAGCGTGTATCCCAATTGTATTTGTCTGATTTTAAAATAAGAACCATCTTCAACCAGCAAATCACTTTGAAATCCGTTACCAGAATAGTTAGCCCTTGGCCTTGATGCGTTTGTATTTGTAGGTGTCCACCTGTTAGAAAACCAATCCACAGGTAAGTTTTGACCAGGTATATCCGATCTTATCAATCCGTTGAGTATTTCGTTTCCTGCAACACCTTGTACAAATATATTGAGATCAATATTCTTGTAACCCAAACTCAGTGTTCCGCCATAAATAATATCTGGATGCGGATCGCCTATGTAAGTTTGGTCTGCTGCTGTAATTCCATCTTCACCATCGGTATCAACAAAAATAGGATCACCAGTTTGAGGATCAATACCATCGGTTTTAAAACCCCTGAAATACCAAAGCGGGAAGCCTTCTTCCACCCAAGTGGATATCCAATTTCCATTAGAAGTTGTTCCTGCCAATCGATCTAGTGTTGGGTTTAAAAAAGTGACCTCATTATCAAGCGTGCTTAAATTGACAGAAATTCCGTAGTTGAAATCACCCAAGTGATCTTTATACCCCAATGAAAATTCAAATCCTTTATTCTCCACGTTACCTGCATTAATAAAAGATGCCTCGTTTCCAGCTTCCAAAGGAGGTGTATTTGGGGTTAACAAATCTTTTGTTGTTTTTTTATAATAATCCATTGTAAAAGTCAATTTATTATTCAACAACCTCATATCCAAACCAAAATCAACTTGCTGGCTTGTTTCCCATGTAAGATCAAAATTATCCAGTCTAGATGGTTCTATTGCAGTTAATAAATTACCTTCACTATCCGTATAATTTAAGTTTTGGCTGGTTAAAAATCCAAAATATGAGAAGTTTCCTAAATTAGAAAGACTTCCATTTTCGCCCCAGCTTCCTCGTAATTTTAAGAAATTGACTACAGCATCTGTGCTAAAAAAGTTTTCTTCAGATACTACCCAACCTGCTGAAAATGATGGAAACGTTCCCCATTTATTATCCGCTGGTAAAAAGAACGTACTTGCCGCATCCCTACGAATGGTTCCTTGTAATAAATATTTATCTTTATAATTATACTGCAATCTCCCAAAATACGACCCTTGAGTGGAAGTATTAAAATTACCTGCTACAAATGATAAATCCTGATTAGCAACAAAATCAAATTCGCTATACCTTTCATCATTTAATGCTAAAGGAGCTCCGCTTGAAATTGTTGTTCTGAATTCTGCTTTTTGAGCTGAAGTCCCCAAAACTACATCCACGTTATGTTCTCCAAAGCTTTTATTAAAACTTAAAAAGTTTTCCCATTGCCAAAAAAAGTTGAAATCATTTTCCTCTCTTACACTAGAAACATCTCCCCTATGATTGGGATTGTAAAAAAATTGTCGTATCCAACTATGTTCATTTGAAACGTTAGAATCAATACTGAATCTTGATGTAAACTTTAGGCTTTCAAATAATTTAAATTCACCAAAAACACTTCCTAAAATACGATCTACCTTAGTTATACCGTCTGTAGAAGCAATACGTGCCAAGGGATTCATACTTGTATTGTAAGGACTGTTTCCAAAAATAAGACCATCTTCATTTCTTAAAAGTAAATCAAAATTATCACCTATGGCATTTCTGGTAGTCGGTAAAATACTTGCTTCATTAGGGTATACTGCTGGAGTTAGCGGATCTAACGCTAATGCAGAAGATATAACTCCGTTGGTTTGATCATTTTCGCGAATTGTTGACCTTTCCGAACGTATATACGATATGTTATTTCCTATTTTTAACCAATTTTTAAATTGATGTTCCCCATTTAAACGAATTGTATATCGCTTAAACTCATCCTTATTAGTTGCTACAATACCATCTTGATTCAGTATAGAGGCAGAAACGTGTACTTTAGAGCGTTCACTACCTTTACTGTAAGATAAATTATTTCTTTGTAAAAATCCTGTTTCAAAAAGTTCATCGGTCCAATTAGTATCAAATCCAGTTAATGCTATATCCGGATACAGTTGTCCTTCGGTACCATAATAGGTTACATATTGTTCGGCATTTAGGCGGTCGGGATTATTTTGTAAGGTATTTACTATATATTGAGAACTAAACGTTAATTCCTCGCGTCCTACTTTTCCTTTTTTTGTTGTAATAATGATTACTCCGTTACCTCCTTCGGCACCATATATAGCTGATGAAGCAGCATCTTTTAATACTTCCATATTTTCAATATCTGAAGGGTCAATACTTCCGATATCGCGAGTTCTTAGTCCATCGACTATATAAAGTGGATCTGAATTTCCATTAGTAGATATTCCTCTGATTCTAACATTAGGCGATGCTCCAGGTGATCCTGAATTTGGAACAATATACACTCCTGGTGTTCTTCCTTGTAATACTTGTTCTGCTCTGGTAAATGTATTATTGTTAAGCGCCTTTTTACCTATGCTAGTTATGGCTCCGGTAAGTAAACTTTTTTTCTGTGTTCCGTAACCTATAACTACCACTTGCTCTAGCTCTTGTAAATCTTCTACCAAATTAACATTGATTACTTTAGTAGTGCCTACCGTAATACGCTGATCAACAAAACCGATATATGTAAAAAGAAGCACATCGCCTTCAGCGGCATTGATCATATATTCTCCGTCAAAATTAGTAGAAGTACCTGTAGATGTGCCTGCCACCATAATATCAACACCAGGAAGTGGTTGATTTGATTCATCTTTAACCGTTCCTGTGATTGTAAATTGCTGGTTCATTTTGCTTATTACAGTACTTTTTAAAGTTTTAGATGTAGTAGGCAGCTTTTTTTTGGTTAGAAATATTTGCCTGTCTAATACTCTGAACGACGTTTTTGTAGCTCCAAATACTTCTTCTAAAATTGCCGTAATCAATTTGTCCTTTACTTTAATCTGTAAGGAACGATTTAAATCAACATCTTTTATTTTATAGATAAATCTAAATTCCGTAGTCTTTTCAATTTCATTGATCAATTCGTTTACCGTAATATTATCAAAATCTAAAGAAATTTTAGTCTGCTGGGAATAGAAAACATTTGCATGTATTTCAATAAATGCAATGGCAATAAACAGAAAACTAAGGTTCACCTTTAAATCAAGTTTTGATAAGAAAAAAGGGTATACGAATCCGTTAAGTAGTTTTTTCATACTTTTGTGAAGTTTGTTAGTGGTTAATTAATTTTAGTTAGTCACATCTATTTAAATCGGGAAATGCGTCACCATTTTCCGATTTTTTTTAAAATTTATTTTAATTAAAAGAGACATGATTGTTAGTCAAAAAAATCTAGTTTGTCATAGGCTTTTATAAAATATTAGTTAATGATTATTTTTTTATTATTAATCTCAAAATCGATTTCGTAAGACATTTTTAAATATTCCAAAATTTTCTCGATTGGTACATCTGTAAAGCTTGCATTAAATCTATCCTCTGAAAAATTTTGATTTGTATTTGTAATGGTTACATTATAATGACGTTCTAGTTTTTTTAAGATGTTGCTAAAACGCATATTCCTGAAAACTAATTCACCACGCATCCATGCTGTATAGTTGTTTGTATTAACAGCCTGAGTTGTTATATTATGTCTTTTTTTATGGCAACTTCCTTTAAACCCTGGTTTTAGTAATGTGTGCTTAGTATTTTTTGTTTGTTTTCTTTCATTTTTAGCATAAAGGTCAACAGCACCTTCGACAAGTGTTACCTGAGAGGCTTCATCTTCAGGGTAATTTGAAACATTAAATTCTGTTCCCAATACTTTTACATTTAGTTCATCGGCATTTACAATAAAAGGATGCATTGTGTCTTTAGCAACCTCAAAATAAGCCTCCCCAACAAGTGTTACCTGTCTCTCGCTCCCTTTTGGAAAATAAACTGGGTATTTTAACGAAGATCCTGCATTTAAATACACTTTAGAGCCATCTGATAATTGCAATGTAAATTTTTCACCATAAGGTATTTTTAGGGTATTGTGAACTAAATTATTTGAGCCAACTGAATGATTTTCGTAAACTAAACTATTATTGTTTTGCTTGCCAAAAATATTACCCTTTTCATCTTTTAGATGAATTGGATCATTTTTTGAAATTATCTTAGTCTCGCCATTTTCTAATTCTAATGTAATAAATGCTACTTTTTGATCTTTTAAGGTTTCAAAACCTACAAACTTCTGTTTGTAAATTAAGCCGATACTTAAAAAACCAATGAAGATAGCAGCAGCATACTTCCATGTAAATAAATGGATTTTATTTACTTCTTTTTTCTCTGTTGCTTTAATAACATTTTGATAAATTTTTTGTCTTGTCTCGTTATTAATTTCTGGATGATTTTCTAGTAAATTTATTACCTCCTCTACAGATGGAAATTCATCAGAATTTGTTGCGCTTTTAAAATAATCAACTACTTGGTCAATTTCTGCTTCCGTGCATTCATTGATAATAAATTTTTGAAGAAGTTTTTTCATTTTTAGAGCAACCGTTTTATTGACGATTCATTTAATAATACAGTTCAATGATACATTTGTACTATTCCGATAGCAAAAAAAATTAAATAAAAAATTAATTATCTAAACAATACAATTCTATTTTGGCTAAAAAAATTAAATGT
>NZ_AFPB01000085.1 GCF_000218485.1 Aquimarina agarivorans
ACATTTAAAATTTTAAACTAAATTAATGTGAAACATACATTCTTCTAACTAACTATATTCATTCATATAAACTGTTCAGGTAGAAAGTTGTGTGTGCTATAAATATTCCGTTTAAGGACGTTTTTAAGCATTAGACATAGTAAGTATTAAGACACAATAATTTTTATTTTACAAATATGATATAATTTTTACATTTTTCTCAAATCTCTTCTACATCATAAAACCATAAAACGCTTATTTCTTCACTCTCTCAACCAATTCAAGTAGGTCTAAACTAACGTTAGTTGTAAACAAACCGTAATTTACAATTGCTTTTCCTTTTTCAATAGAATCAACGGTTCCAACAGCTTTTCCGTCAAACATTCGTACCTTATCATTAACTTTTGGAATTTGTTTCGGTTTTTCTGGTGTTGCTTTTTCCTGTGCTTTAACCTTTTGCTTTTCAACTCTTATTTTGCCCGCTTTTTGTTTGGCTTCATTTTCAAGTTGTTTCTTCTTAGCTTCTTCCGCTTTTCGTTGTTTGGCTGATTGTTTTTTGATTTTTGAGTTTTCAATCTCAATTATTTTCATAAACTCATCAATCAACGGACGTTTTTTCTTATTTCGGTAATAGGTGTTACTCAATTCTTTAACCTTATTTCCTAAGTAAATTAAGCGCTGATTACTATCATATAACTCCTGAAAACCTTCCAATTTTTTTTGCACCCGTTCGTTTATTTTTTCTAGGCGCTCTCTTTCGTCTTCCGCTTTGGTTGCATGTTTTGTAAGATTGTTACGCGTTTTCTCAAGTTTTGAACGTTCTTTTTGTAAGTCGGCAATACTTTTATCAAATCTTATTTTACCACGTTCTACTTTCTTTTTCGCCTTATTAATCAGGCTGTACGGAATGCCATTTTTTTGAGCCACTTCAAAGGTAAATGAGCTTCCAGCTTCACCTAAATTTAACTTAAACAAAGGCTTCAAGCTATGAGCGTCAAACATCATATTGGCGTTGGTTATAGCCGGTAATTCATTAGCTAACATTTTTAAATTTGCATAGTGTGTAGTAATGATTCCAAAGGCTTCTCTTTCGTAAAAAACTTCCAAAAAAGCTTCAGCTAAAGCACCACCTAATTCTGGGTCGGAACCTGTTCCAAATTCATCAATTAAAAACAGCGTCTTGTTATTACACTTCCGCAGAAAGTAATTCATGTTTTTTAAGCGATAGCTGTAAGTACTCAGGTGATTTTCTATAGATTGATTGTCTCCAATATCAGTTAAAATAGTATCAAACAAACAAATACGACTGTATTCATGCACGGGAATCAGCATAGCACTTTGCAACATAATTTGCAATAGTCCAATAGTTTTTAGAGTAATACTTTTACCACCAGCATTTGGCCCTGATATTACGATAATGCGGCTATCCTGAGCCAAATGAATGGTTTGCGGATAGGTTTTTTCGTTTTTTTGTGCATTATTTAAATATAGGAGTGGGTGATAGGCATCCCGCAAATACAAATCACGTTCATTATTTATTTTAGGAAGTATGGCATTCATAGACTCGGCATACTTAGTTTTAGCCGAAATAATATCAATAGCACTCAAATAATCCTGAAAGGAATCAATGATTTCGCTGTAGGGGCGAATAATATTAGTCAATTCCTTTAAAATACGAATCACTTCTTCACGTTCCTCGTACAATAAATTACTCAATTCATTATTGTAAGTACGGGTGGCTTCAGGTTCAATATAAACAATACTACCAGTTTTAGAATTTCCCATGATAGCGCCTTTTACCTTACGGCGATACATGGCTTTAACCGCTAAAACCCTGCGATTGTCCACAACGGTTTCTCTTATTTCATCCAGATAACCTTGCGCATTATAGCGTGATAAATCACGCCCAAAACTTCCGTTTAATTGCGATTGTACATTAGTAATTCCTTTTCTGATCCTAGCTAACTCATGCGAAGCGGTGTTTTTTACTTCACCATATCGATCAATAACAGCTTCAATATTTTGTATTAAATCAAGCGTAAATGTAATTTCGTTGGCAAATTGAGCCAATTTAGGATAGAGTTCTTGCTTTTTTCTGAAAAAATCCAATAAATCATTCACCGTAATGTTTAAAGAAACTATTTTTTTTAAACCTAACGCTTCAATGAACGTATTTTCTATAGCCAATAACTTTAGCTCATTATCTACAATATCGTATCCATGATTCGGGATACGTGCATCTTGCATAAACGATGATTTGTACTCATTGACTTTAGCTAATTCAAAAAGTAATAAATTTTCCGTGGTGTACGGAACTATTTTAAGTGCTTCAATTTTCCCTTTTTCGGTAGTACACAATTCAGATATGTGTAATAATATGGTTTGGAATTCAAGGTCTTGAAGCGTTTTGTTGGAAATTTTTATCATAAAAAAACACTCTTGATAAGAGTAAAAGTATATTATTTTTTAGTTAAAGCGATGCCTTCAAAATGAATACCTTTCCAGCCAAACTTCATAAAATTACGAATATTACCATGATCGCTACCCGTAGGATTTTCAAGGACATCTTTACGATAATAATCACCAAAACAAGCTAACGTAGCTTCATTTGACAATTCATTTAATTTAGCGAAGGCAAACAATTTACATGATCCAGAGTTTTGACTAGCTTCATTATAAGTAGTTCCGTTTTTAAAAGCGGTTTCCGTAAAATTATAATTGTCTTCTACAACCTGCATAGTTTCTGAAAAAGCAACATCATTGGGCACACTGTCAAGTTTATTTAAAAAATCCGTAATTGTCATGGTATGGTTTAAATTTATAATGAAAGCAAATTTAAGGTTTTAGTTTGTTTCATAAAGGGTGGACTTTTCTTCAATTTTAGTTAAAATTCTTTAAGGTATTAAAAGAAGAATATGCAATTGCTATTAAACGTCTACAAAATTAGTGATTTTTAATTCTCTAATATTAAAATACGATATACTCTCAAATTAAGAGTAGGCTGCTTTTTTTTCCAAAAAATCCATGTATTGAAATACAACACATGGATTTAATGCACTTAATTAGAAAAAGAATATTATACCGCTATTCTATTCTGTTATTTCTTCGGATTTTTTCTCTTTAAAAGAATTTTGGTAGACTATTCCAATTGAAAAGGAGGATTCGTTGTTAAAATTTCGTCCATCTAAGGTTGTTTTGTAACTACCAGATAAACCTAAATCCCCGAAATCTTCTTTAATGATGGGCACGTATGCAGAAAAGCTTAACGAAGTAAAATCAACTTCTGTCAAAGGTAATATTGCTGGGTTAGGTCGATCTCCTAGTCCACCAGCCTCTATAAATTCTGCTGTACCTATATCAAGTCCGTATATAGAATCTTGAATATCTAATTCAGAATGTACGTAGAAATATTTGTGAAAGTATCCTATTTTGAAACCATAGGATAACGCAGGGGGTACATCAAATTCATCACTATCGCGTACACTAGATCCACCTTGTACTTCTACAAATAAATTAAAGGGTAATTCGTATTGAGCAATAAAATCGAAATTGTATGAAGTAGCTGCATTACCTAAGGATATTACACCACCACCATCGTAGTCACTTACAGGAAATCCAATTCCAGTAGCAACCCCTAAATTAAAACGTCCAAAGCCTTCCCCACTTTTTTCAAAAATTTTAAATTTAGCAAAAATGTTTATATCTTGTAAGCCTTCAACTACTTCATTATTGTATTCATTTTCTATATATGGAAGGCTGACATCAACAGATATTCTATCCGTAATACCATATTCAGCAAATAAACTATATACGTTAGATGTAATTTCTCCTAGACCTCCAGGATTACCAGGTTGTTTTTGGTTACCAGCCCAAAAATTATCAGATTGTTTTGATGTATAAGTTGTAGCAACAGTCAATTGTCCTTGATTTGGATAAAAACCGCTTGTTAAAATTTGAGAAAAAGATTGTGTTGATAAAAAACCAAACGCAGCCAATGCTATAGATCGACCAATAGTTTTACGTGTTAGAGTCATAATATTTATTAATTAATTAATGTCGACGTATTAGACTCCTATTTTACCTTTAATTACACGCTTTTTTTTGTTTGAAATAGATTTACGATATTTTTAAAATAACAATATTTATTATGCTTATATTATTATAATAAATCGTTATAATAAGTATTTTAATTAAAAATACTTAGGTATTTTTATTAATATGATTTTTAATTATTTTTTAACAAAAATTAATAAAATAATTTATAAATATTTGAAAATTAATATTTTAACTTTTAAAAGTTAAAGTTATTTTAAATTTTTGTAACCTTACAATATTTTAAAAAACATGTTTTTTTCTGAGTTTTTTAAGTGATTAACTAATTTTTTTTGATGTGAGCTTATTAGCTTTTTATTTGAATACTATCGCCTTTTGAAACTTTATAATTTATGGTAGCTGAAGTTTTTCCCATATGTAAACTATCGAGTCAGTCAACATTGCATTCACCTCTAACTTATCGGTAGGGCGAATGCTTTATGTGTTAGCGGTTCGGTTTTTACATTACAATCATTTCATTTTCTAGAATTTGCTCAAAATAGCAAGTCAAGTTAGCAGTTATTTTATTAAAAACACTTGGTATGTAATCTTTCAAGTTCTCAACTGATAATTTTTGATTTAAAGGAAGGAATGATATTGATTCAAATACGTTTTTATGTCTGATTTTTCAGTTTCATTAAGTTTATTAAATGGATTTGTAGTCGCATAATTATGAAAATCAGATAAATGAATAAAACCGCAATCAAATTTATAAACACACTGTGAGAGGCGCACTCTCCTCATTTATGAGGAGAGCCGTCTACTCAATTGTCAACTGGCTTTATTTTATTATTTCAGTCAGATAAACGATTCCGAAAATCCAACCAACATAGAGTAGAGTATAAACCAGCGAGTGAACTGCTGAAATTCCAATATCTCCTTTCGTGTCTTTTGATTTATTAAAAACAAATTTCAATGCTCTAAAGAAAACCCAATAAAGCATTGCTAGAATTATAAATAATGAAAACCAAAAAACGGCTTCCAAAACTATTAGTAATATAATTATCAAAATTGTTATTCCAATCCAAAGTAAAATTGATAAAATCAGTCCGCCAATTCCATCTCCGACATCTACAGTTGGTGTGTCAAAATCAGGTGCTGTATGTCCAATAATATCACCTCTTTTAAAATATGAATAATTTAGCTTTGAAAATTAAAAAAAGGATAAATAAATTTTTACGTTTAGTTAATACCAGTTCTATTTTTATTTCGATGATTGAGAACTTATAAAAAAGACCGCGTAACGACAGCCTTTTTTTTAATTAAAACTCTTTTGATGTTATTAAAAAGCAGTATCATTAATACAAGTTTAGTTTGTATTATCAACTGTAAATAGATCAATATTATGATGATAACTTAGTTTTATTTTTTTTACGAAGTTTAAAATTTAAAAATTCAATGAATAATGAAAAAGCAATCGTAAAATACAAGTAACCTTTTGGTATTGTACCTACTCCAGTATCAAAAATCTTTAAATGTGCTAAGTGCGCAGCTTCTGCGATAAGCATAAAACCGATTAAAATTAAAAACGATAATCCTAAAATTTGAACAGAGGGGTGTTTGTTTACGAATCTTCCAACTGGAGTTGCAAAAAGCATCATGATTAATACTGAAATAATTACAGCTACTACCATTATTATTAGCGCATCGTTAGGATTTTCACTCAATCCGTTTGTCATACCAACGGCAGTTAAAATAGAATCAAAGGAAAAAACAACATTAATTAGTGTGATTTGTACAATAGCTCTGCTTAAACTAGATGCACTTTTACGTTCCAATTCCTTTTCTTCTTCACCTTTTTCTTCAACCTTTTCATGTATTTCGTGTACACTTTTGTACAATAAAAAAATACCTCCACCAAATAAAATAAGGGCCTGTCCACTAATTCCAGCTTCAATCCATGGCAAATTAATATGCCAAAACGGAGCTTCCATAGCTACTAAATAGGATATTCCAAAAAGTAATACCACGCGCATTACCATAGCTAACACTAAACCAATATTAGTTGCTTTTTTTTGCTGCTCCTCAGGTAATTTGCTGGAGGCTATTGAAATGAAAATAATATTATCAATACCCAAAACTATTTCTAAAAAAGTTAGGGTAAGTAATGCCACCCAAGCATCAGCAGTTGTAAAAATTTCAAACATTAGTTAATTTTTTTAGCGGTTCCTTGTTGTTTTTTTGATGAGCCTATCAAACCATACTCAAAAGTATAGGTGTCTTTATTGGTAGTTAGTATTTTTAAGTGTAAAGCTTTACGTTCCTGACGGTTCTTGGGATTCAAATTCTTTAAAATGCACTCACATTTATTAATCCAGCGTATACTAGAGGTGTCGGATTTTCCCTGAAAAAAATCTATTTCAGTAGAGTCACTCCTGAGAAAGCGCGTAGTAGCCAACTCACCATTCAAAAGTGTTTTAAATTCAAAAGTTCCTGTTTTAAATTTTTCGCAATTTCGTTCTGGCGCTTTTGCACAACTGTTTAATAGAATAAAGAATATAAAAAAAAGTCCTTGATATGGGGACATGTATGTTACCATTTAATGATCAATATTTTAGATATATGCTAAATACTAAATTAAGCAATATGTTAAAAATAGTTCAAATTTATAAAGGGTGCAATGTATGTGTAAAATTCTTTAGAATAAATTGGATCTAAATATAGACGTTGCGCTTGTTGAATTTAGAAATAGCCCTATTTAGATTGACTTAGGACGTAAGACGTAAAAAATTAAGTTTAACCAGCTCCTAAAAAAAATGTCAATTCTTATATTCTTTAAAACTTCCGTTGGTGTAAAAAATAACTATTCGTTCAATTGATGACTTAATGGGAGGGGTGGTATTATTCGATTCTTTTAGTTTTTCTTCGTTTGATATATTGGACGTATTTGAAAATAAATCTTCCGAATTATTTTTTACGGGCTTATTTACAGTAGTAATATTTTCAATATTTTTTTCTTTTTCAGAAAATAAATCAGGAGCAGTCTGATCTGTTTTGGGAAAATTTCCTTTCCCATACATCAACCAATCAAATGTAACTGCTTCAAAATTTTCCAGAATGTGTAAAACAAATTCTAAGCTAGGTTTATTTCTTCCTGAAATTATATGTGATATTGATGAACGTCCGACACCCATTTTTTCTGCAAAAGCGGAAGCTGAAAGCTCGTAATGACTCAGAATTTTTTGTAGACGAAATGTAAACTCTTTACTGTTTATCATATGTAAACAATTATAGTATTTTATACTTTATACAAATGTAAACATTATATCACATAAAGCAAATTAAGTGTGGAATTTAATACGTAGCTTAAATTTTTACTTTAACCAAAGCTGTTAAATATCTGAAAAACAATAATTTAATAAAATATAACGTATTGAATTGTAATTACTTAGATTTCTTGATGGAACTGTTTAAAGTTGTAACAGTAGTTTACTTTTATTATGTAAACAGCAACACATAAGAATCCAATTAAATGTTTACATTTGTGTAATTATTGATGTTTACATTTGTAACTATAATTAATTTACATTGTTAAATTGTCTTTGTACTTTTGTTTCAATTAATGAAATAAAAATAGATGACTACAGCCGAAATAATTGAAAGTTTCCATAGCTATAAAGAAGAAACCTTAAAAGGTCGTTACATTACTCAAAAGGATATTCAGCCGTTAATAACTCAATGGGCAACAAAGCTTGATGTAGAGCAATTAGGGGTTTCTGAAAATAAATTACCCATTCATTTAATTAAAATTGGAACGGGAACTAAAAAATTGCTGTTTTGGTCTCAAATGCATGGTAATGAAAGTACAACCACTAAGGCGTTGTTTGATTTATTCCATTTTTTGGATGATTCTGCAAATAAATTGTCTGAAAAGATTCTTAAAGAGTGTACATTATATATTATTCCTATGTTAAATCCTGATGGCGCTTTGGCATATACCCGAGTGAATTATAATGGTATAGACCTTAATAGAGATGCACAAAACTTAGAGGAATCTGAAAGTAAAATTTTTAAAGCTGTTGTTTACAATGTTAAACCACTAGTAGCATTTAATTTACACGGACAACGTACCATTTTTAGTGCTGGTAATACAACAAATAGTGCTATTGTTTCTTTTTTATCGCCAGCAAGTAATAACGAACGTACCATTACTGAAAGTAGAAAAAAAGGAATGCGTATCATTGCCGAAATGAATAAAGCATTACAAACTGCAATACCTAATTGTGTAGGTAGGTATGATGATGGTTTCAATATAAACTGTACAGGGGATACTATGGAGTATAATGGATATACTACTATTTTATTTGAAGCTGGTCATCATCCTAATGATTATGAAAGAGAGGTGACTCGCAAATGGATGTATTTATCATTAATAACTGCTCTTAAATTTATTGCTGAAACGGGCCTTTCCATTGAAAATTATGAAGCATATTTTGATATTCCAGAAAATGGAAAGCTATTTAAAGATATAATTATTAGAAATTACCCTATAAATGGTGAAAAATTTGATGTTGCATTACAGTACCAAGAAACGTTAGTCGATAAAAATTTGAGGTTTATACCAATTGTAGCTCAAATTGAGACGCAAATCATTGAAAATGGGCATATTGAATTTAATTGTGACCTAGATAAAGTTGAAATTTCCAACGTTATAGAAAAACAAGAAATTGAAACAAAAATAGACTACTTAAGTATTAATGATGAAAAATTCTCAGTATTTCCGATAAAAAAGTAAATTAAAATCTTTTTGTACGGGATAAAACTGCTATTTTTGCATAAAAATTAAATAAATTAAAAAATACTTATGGCTAAGTTTAAGTTAGATGAAGTAGATCATCAGATTTTAGATATGCTTATCGAGAATACTCGTACACCGTTTACAGATATTGCAAAAAAATTACTTATTTCTGCTGGTACAGTACACGTTAGAGTGAAAAAGATGGAAGAGGCAGGGATCATTCAAGGTTCATCATTAACTTTGAATTATACAAAGCTCGGTTATTCATTTATTGCGTATGTAGGGATTTTTCTTCAAAATACTTCACAAACTAAATTTGTTTTGGAACGTATAAATGACATACCTTACGTTACCGTTGCACATGTAACCACTGGCAAGTTTAATATCTTTTGTAAAATTAGAGCAAAAGACACTAACCATGCTAAAGAAATCATTTTTATGTTAGATGATATTGAAGGGGTGTACAGAACTGAAACAATGATTTCATTGGAAGAGAGTATCAACGACAAAAAGCGTTTGATGCACTCTATTTTTAATGAAATGAACTAGAGTTAGTTACAGAACAATCATTATAGAAAGAAACACAAACAAATGGCGAGAGAACCAAAAATTGAGCGTTTCAATCAGGACGTTTTATCTAAATACCAGATTTACAATAGTATTTTTATGACCTTACCTTTTGATAAGGTAACCAATACAGGGGTTTTATTACCACTTTTTAAGGAAGTGTGTGATAAAGGTTTCGCTGAAAAACAAACACCTACTCAAATTGTAGAAAACTTTTTTGAGTTGTATCAGCACAATTCAACTGAGGATGAAAAAAATACATTGTTATTCCGTTTTATTCAATACATTGAAAGACAAGTAGTGCTTTTTGATGCTATTGAGGATGCTGCTTTTACCAAGGTGAATAATATGGTAGGTAGAGGAACGTTAAGAAGTTTGAAGGAAGAAGCTGCCGAAAAAGGGCTAATGGATGTAATGAAAGAGTTTTTAAAAACTTTTAAGGTACGTCCAACGCTTACAGCTCACCCTACACAATTTTATCCTGGCACAGTTTTAGGAATTATTCGTGATTTGGATAAAGCCATTCGTGTTGATGATTTATTAACGATAAAACGTTTGTTAGCTCAATTAGGGAAAACAGCGTTCTTTAAAAAAGAAAAACCATCGCCATATGATGAGGCTATTAGTTTAATATGGTACTTGGAAAATGTATTTTATCATTCCGTAAGTTCTATTTATAATTACATTCAGCAAAATGTATTTGATGGGGAAACTTTGGAAAATGATATTATTAATTTAGGTTTTTGGCCTGGTGGCGACAGGGATGGAAATCCGTTTGTAACTACGGAAACCACTTTAAAAGTAGCTGAAAAGTTAAAAACATCTATTCTTTCTAATTACTATAAAGATATTCGTAGGCTAAAACGCAAAATTACTTTTGGGGAATTGCCCGAAAGAATTAATGAGTTGGAGCACCAATTGTATCAAAACATATATTACCCCTCAAAAGATTCTGTATTTACGTTAGCATCTTTTGAGTCTGAATTGGCAGCTATTAGAGTTTCTTTAATTGAAGAGCACAATAGTTTATATTTAAAAGACTTGGATGGCTTGATCAATAAGGTTAATTTATTTGGTTTCCATTTCGGAACTTTAGATATCCGTCAGGACTCTAGAGTACACCACAATGTAATTACTGAAATTATAAAAGAAGTAACTGCGGCTGGTTTAGGAATTTTCCCTGACAATTACGAAGAACTTTCGGAAGATGAACAAATGAAAGTACTTTCAAAAGTACGGGCATCTATTCAGCCAGAAGATTTAAAGGATGACATGGCAAGAGCTACTATTGGCTCTATTTATGCTATGAAAAAAATTCAGGACGAAAACGGCGAAAGAGGAGCCAACAGATACATAATTAGTAACAACGGAAGCGCTAAAAATGTATTGGAAACTTTTTCAATGATTAATATGTGTGGTTGGGAAAATCCAACATTGGACGTAATCCCTTTGTTTGAAACAGTTCCGGATTTAGAAGTTGCTGATAAAGTAATGGAACAGTTATATACTAATCCTGAATATCTGGCACATTTAAAACGCCGCGGAATGAAGCAAACAATTATGTTAGGTTTTTCCGATGGTACTAAAGATGGTGGATATTTAATGGCTAACTGGGGTATTTTTAAAGCTAAGGAAGCTTTAACTGAAATGTCCAGAAATCATGGAGTAAAAGTTGTCTTTTTTGATGGAAGAGGAGGACCACCAGCTCGAGGAGGCGGAAAAACGAATCAGTTTTACGCATCTTTAGGACCAACAATTGAGGATGAAGAAATTCAAATGACCGTACAAGGGCAAACAATTAGTTCTAATTTTGGAACTAAAGATTCATGCCAGTACAACTTGGAACAATTACTTGGAGCGGGTATATCAAATGAATTATTTACAAACCCTACCAAAATAATTAAAGAAGAAAATCGTGCAACCATGCAGGAATTAGCTGATATCAGCTACAAAATGTATTCGGATTTTAAAGCACACGATAAATTTTTACCGTATTTGGAGCGCATGAGTACGTTAAAGTTTTATGCAAAAGCAAATATCGGGAGTAGGCCTTCAAAAAGAGGATCTAGTAGTGAGTTAAAATTTAGTGACCTTAGAGCAATACCTTTTGTTGGTAGCTGGAGCCAATTAAAGCAAAACGTACCTGGATTTTTTGGCGTAGGTACAGCCATTAAAGCTTTTGAAGACAGAGGAGAACTAGACAGAGTACATACGCTGTATAAAGATTCTATTTTCTTTAGAACATTATTGGATAATAGTATGATGAGTTTGACAAAATCTTTCTTTGAACTTACGGCATACATGCAAAAAGATCCTGAATTTGGTGCTTTTTGGGATATTATTCATAATGAATACTTACTAACTAAGCGCTTACTGTTAAAGGTGTCAGGTTTTGATGAGTTAATGCAAAATGAACAAGTAGGAAAAGCATCAATACAAATAAGAGAATCTATTGTATTGCCTTTACTTACAATTCAACAGTATGCATTAAAAAAGATTCAAGATATGCAACGTACTGGTGAAATTGATAAAGAAACATTTGAAGTGTACGAAAAAATGGTCACCAGATCATTATTTGGAAATATTAATGCTAGTCGTAATTCGGCGTAATGTAGTAATATAAATAATTTATACAGTTATCAATGATATAAAAATCAGGAGTGTTTGTTCACTTCTGTTTTTTTTTGTCTAAATTTTAGGCTGCTTCTTAACTAATTTTGATTTCAAATTACTAAAATAAACCATTATGGACTAAAAATACCATAGTTTCGATTATAACTAAAAGTGATAACTTTTTAAACATCCGTTTTTGCTATTAGCTATTAGCCTTTGGCTATTGGCAGTTTAAAGCCAACAACTAATTACTAATTGCCAATAGCTCTTGTAAAATTTTTAGAAGCTAAAAGCGAAATGCAAGCATTAAAAATTCATAGTTTTAACAAAACCTGAGACCAATAAAACTTCTTTAATTCTTAAATTAATTACTGAAAAAATATAAACTGCTAAAAAGACCCATTTCTATATGTTTATTCCCCATAAATGGTATAAGCTGAAAAAAATATAGAGAAAATTATTTTAAAAAATTACGTAAATTACAGTGTGTCAATTTCTTTTTTGAAGTTATTGCGTTAGGTATTTTATAATTCAATAATCATGTTTTTTGAGCTACAATTGCATTTGATTGCGAACAGATTATTCTGTCTATTGTTTTTAATTTATACTATAATAAAAAAGTTTATGGAAATTTTTACTTACATCAGTATTGCACTAAAATTAATCATAGGGATAAGCATTTTAAATGTATGGTTAGTACAACCTAAAAAAGCCACAAAATGGCGAGGAGGTAATGCCGAAAATATTGTTGAAGAATTTGAGTACTATGGGTTATCTAAAACTGTATGCTATCTTATAGGCTTTTTAAAGGTAAGTTTGTCTATTCTATTGTTAGTTTCCATTAAGTTGACAGATTTTACTGTAATAGCAAGTTCGGGTCTGGCTTTACTACTATTAGGTTCTGTACTAATGCACTTTAAAGTAAAAGATCCGCTTTATAAATCTTTTCCTGCTGCACTTTTTATTGTACTCAATTTATTTGTAATAGGTTTAGCTTATATGTAGTTTTCAAATATGGTATTTTTAAGCTTGTACAGCTTTCGGTTGATAGTTGTAAGTTAGTTCTAAATTCTTTTCCGGGTTGAGGCTGAAAAATTGGGAGCTGAAATTTTTTTGAATTGTTGGTCTTTAGCTATTAACCATCCTGGTATTAGCTGTCTGGTATCAGTTTAGTTGTTTTTTTAAATATTTTTTTTCTCAAAAACCAGATCATAAATTGATTTTATTTTGACGAAGTTCACATTACATGAGCGTCTAATAATCTGTATTCTTTTTCGGATTATTTAGAAGTAAAGCACCATAGTTTTTAAAGTAATAAGTAAATTCAATGATGCAAAAATGAAGGAAGGGGAGGATTCAACAAAATTATCTTTGATTTTGATTCGTACTATAAAACCAGCAACCATCAGTAAAAAAAGTCCAAACGATGCCAATAGTAATAGTACAGGAAATAAATATAAGCCAAAGAGCAACCCAACAGCCCCTAAAAGCTGTAATATTCCAGTAAGTTTTCTGTATTTTGGAAGTTTATAGCGTTTAAATTCAGCAATAATAAAGTCCGATGTAAAACAACTTATTCCAAAATAAATAAACGATAAACTGGATAACCAAGTAATTACAGTAAGTAAATTCATTCTTAAAATTAATATTTTACTAATTAGTCACTGCGCTCATTTAAAACAATACCGATTGCAATAAAAAAAAACAATTTTTTTATTGCGTTGAAATGTCAAAAACTTATGTAGCTTTTTATAGCAAATAATAAATATGACGTCAACACTTGTTGTTTTTTACTTAAAGATTAATACGATTTACGGATGAGAATTTCGTAAAAATAATGTCAAGAATTTTTCGCTAGATTGGTGAATCAAATTAAAGAATAGCCGTAGCTATTGTTTCATTTTATGAAGAAAATATAGTAGAAAAAGAATGTCATTAGATGCGAAATTTTTATTCGTAAATCGTATGAATACTACTTTCCATTCAAATTTTATATAATTTTCGCTTAGCACAGCATTATTTTCTTAAAAAATAGAATAGATTCATTTGTAATGTTCTGTAGCTCTATTTAATGCACCAAAACAGCTATTACTCAAATTAGCACCTCCATTTTATTTAAGAAACCGTTAATGATAAAATAATAGCAATAAATTAATGCAACGTAGTTGCATTAACGAGATTTTAATTTATATTTGCAACAGTGTTGCATTAAGAAAAGTTTTTAATTCAACTGAACAAATTTTATTATTAGTGTTTGAGTCTTATGTATTGTGTTGCGCTTAATCTTCTGTTTTACATGCGAAATTTTTTTAGTTAATGTTTTTTCGCTTGTTAGGTAACAAGGTTACCAATTCAAATAGTGTTAAGTCAACACAATCAAAAGACGTTTAAAGGATGGATAAAGAAAAAATACAAATAGTAGGCGATAATCATATTGCAACAAGTATACAAACGCCCTTGCGCCCAGATGCTTTTGATAAATCTGATGAGGAAAAAATAAAAAATATTCAATATCATTTTAAAATGATTATGCAGGAAATGGGGTTGGATCTTACCGATGATAGTTTATCAGGAACACCATATCGTGTAGCTAAAATGTATATTAAAGAGTTGTTTTATGGCTTAAATCCTGCAAATAAACCAAAGCTTTCTACATTTGATAATAAATATAGCTATAAACGTATGTTAGTAGAGCAAAATATCACTATCGATTCGGCCTGCGAACATCATTTTCTTCCCATAGTAGGGCACGCTCACGTGGCTTACATACCAAATAAAAAAGTAATTGGATTATCAAAAATTAACCGTTTGGTGAACTATTACGCGCGCAGACCTCAGGTTCAGGAACGTTTGGTACTTCAAATTTTAAATGATTTACAAACTGTTTTAGATACCAAGGATGTTATCGTATCGGTTACTGCCAAACATTTATGTGTGTCTTCCAGAGGTATAAAGGATCAAAGTAGTTTTACCACCACTTTGGAGTATGGCGGATGTTTTGTTGAGGAATCTAGACGAAATGAATTCTTAACCATAATTGCTTAGCACACATTCTAAAAAATGATATCAGAAAAAGATGTATTGGCTGTACAAAATTTATGGGGTGATGGTATAGTCAAAATTGGCACTTTAAAAAATAATAAATGTGAATGCGAAGCATTTGCAAGTGGATTTTTAAATAAACTTTATGCCTTTAAGGAAGGCAAGGTTTTATTTAAACCAACCAAATGCGCTATCAAACAGTTTAGGAGCACAAAAGCCGAAGCATTATCTTATTTTATTGCTGGTAAAAATAGAGCTTGTATTGAGGATAAAGGTTTTGCCATATATCCTTGGGCAAAAGTTCGATTCGAAAATTCAAACCTTATTTTGGAAAAAGACCGTGCTATAGCTTTAGGGAATTATTTTTTTACTGATATGCAAGGTCAGGAGTCCAAAATAGAATACACATTTGGATATAAATTAATTGATGGAATGCTAAAAATTGATGTAAATCATTCCTCTTTTCCATATAAAATTAACGATGCCATAGTATAATGCAAAAGTGTCTTTATCTTTTATGTCCTACGGATTGCTTGGAACCTATTGTTAATAATACTTTTCATGAAGAGAATTATTTTTACTATTCACTTGGCAATTCTTTTTTAATTGAAGAAAATACTATTGAAAATATAAAGCAAATAGTAACTACACATTGTATTGAAGAAATTTCCTTCATACTTTCCAATAGCAACCATATTGTAAAAGATGCGCTAGGCACTCAGGATTTTGTACAAATGAAGGGGTTAAGTAATTTATATTATCAAATTACTAAGCAAAAAAAGTAATCCGATTTATTTTGGAAAACAAATTGCAACCAATTCTCCATGCTATCTTATTACTTAAACAGTAAAATCAAAGAATTACAAAACGAATTGGAGGATCATTACGAGCATGGTATAAAAATAAACGGAAAAATATACGATAGGTGTGCGCATATATTTAAAAATATATATGCGGATTTAATTTGCATTGAAAAGTATCAATTAAACTAATTGTTTTAAAACATAAGGAATAAAAACCTGCAGTACTTTTTAATTTACTGTAACTTAAACCATTTTTACAGGTTTAGTGTTTAAAAATATAAGAGGTATGGAAAGTGTAATTACAATTGTTGGATTTTTAGGGGCCGGTAAAACGACATTATTAAAATTTTTAATAACTCGCTTTTTTGAGAACGGATGGCATCCTTTTTTGATATTGAATGATTATGAAAATGCCCAAATGGATGCGCAACATTTTGTAAACCAGCTTGACTTAAATAGTATTAAAGCACTTAGCGGAAGTTGTATTTGTTGTAGTGGTATAATGGAGTTAAGGAATACAGTTAATAGAATACCTAAACGAGAAAAGGGAATTACTTTAATTGAAGCAAATGGAACTTCAGATGCGTGTTCTTTAATGGAGTTTTTAGGGGTTGGGTTAAAGGACCGTTTTTTACCGCCAATTCAAATTTCAGTAGTTGATGTTAAAAACTGGCAAAAAAGGGGAGTACACAATGAGTTAGAAGCCAATCAAATTCAAGTTTCCTCTTTAATTGTACTAACACACCTTGATAACACCACAAAAAAGAGACAATCGGAAGTAATTGATGAAATAAAATCATTTAATGCCATGGCAAAAATTATTTCTATGGATGAATTGGATGTGTTATTGCTTCCCAAATTAGTCCCTTCAGGTAATACAGCTGAGTACTTTGAACATCAAAAAGCACATTGGTCATCATGTTCATTGGATTTACCTGTGCTCCCAAATTTGGCTAGTATTGATACTATTTGTAAAACACTTCCTAAAAGTATTTTAAGAGTAAAGGGATGCACAAAAATTAAGGGACAAAGTAAGTTTACCTATTTTGAACGCAATCCAGACGGGGCAGTTTTTGTTCGCCCTTTTAATGGCGAACCTATCACTGGACCTAAACTACTCACAATTGGACCAGGAAGTACCCCTGAAATTTTGAATAAAGCTATTCAAACAAGTTTTAAATCCAAAACCATATGATGGTTGATCATATAAATACATAAAAATTTACGCAAAAAAAACAATTGTAACAAATCATAGGACAACAATTAGACAAAGGCGCTATGATTGCAGAACTAGAAAATTGCGTCCTCACAGATGCTGAAATACAAACTTAGATACAAGAAGCGTTTCCTCAACAAGATCGTTGGCCCATTGTAATGGCTGTGTAGTTGTAAGCTAATGTGGCTTTCTGCTTTTCAGTTTTTCGGTTTTTTAGTTTTTAAAAAGGTTGAATGTATAAGGTTGAGGGTTGAAGAGGCTTATGGCTTTTAATTAGGAGCTTAAATTTTAAGTAGAGACAAATTTAAATAGTTGGTCTGATGCGTTTATAAAAGAAAACTCATGAATGCAGAATCAAATTTGCGATCATGAGTTTTTTTTTAATAATTCTACTAACAATACCTTCAGTAATTTAAATTATGAAACTGGTATGCGGAAAATTATCATTAATATTATTTTACTGATTACTGCTACTCAATAATAATAGACTTAACATTAACAAATTCTTTTATACCGAAGCCTCCGTGCTCCCTACCAAAACCAGAGTTTTTAACACCGCCAAATGGCATTGAAGGTTCAGCAATACCAAACGAATTAATAAATACCATTCCAGTATCAAAATGTTTTTCAGCAAGTTTGGTTGCACGTTCAATATCTTTTGAAAAAATACCTCCTCCCAGTCCAAATCGACTGTCGTTAGCTATTTGCATTGCTTCTTCTTCATCTTTAGCTTTAATTAAAGCAGCTACAGGACCAAAGAGTTCATCCTCATACGCTGGCTGACCAGAATGAACCTGTTCCAAAACTGTTGCAGGGTAGTAATATCCATCGCCTTCCGGGATTTTACCTCCGCATAAAATTTTGGCTCCGTTGGAAACGCTTTTTTCCACTTGTTCGTGTAAAGTTTCTCTCAAGTCTTTTCGCGCCATAGGTCCCATTTCGGAATCCTCATTAGTAGGATCTCCTAAATTGAGAGATTGCATTGCTTTTACAAACCCATCTTTAAAGTCATCATAAATTTCGGCTACAGCTATAAATCGCTTGGCAGCAATACACGTTTCTCCATTGTTATAAATGCGCCCTTTAACACACATTTTAATGGCTACTTCTAAATCTGCATCATTTAAAATAATATAAGCATCATTACTTCCTAATTCAAGTACTGTTTTTTTAAGTTCGGCAGTAGCCATTTCTCCAATTTTTTTTCCAGCTTTAGAACTTCCCGTTAAGGTAACTCCTCTAACATATTTATGTTTAATAATAGCTTCGGATTGCTTGTGAGTAATTATCAAAGCTTTAAACAATCCTTTTGGTAATCCAGCGGATTCAAAAATACGTTCTAATAATAAAGCCGTTCCTGTAACATTTGATGCGTGTTTCAACAATACGCTATTTCCAGCCATAAGATTTACAATAGCATAACGAATGACTTGGTACGACGGATAATTCCAAGGCTGAATTCCGTAAACAATGCCAATAGGAGCGTAGGTTATAATACCTTTTTTACCTTCGGAAAGTTCGCGCTCCTCATTTTTTAAAGCTTGTACACCATTTTTTGCAGTGTAGTTGCAAATTTCAGTGCATAAATCAACTTCTTGATGACTTTGACTGAGTAATTTCCCCATTTCATCAGTCATTAATTCGGATAATTCCTTCTTATAATTCTGAAGTTCCTTTCCTATAGCTGTAATTACTTTTGCACGCTCTTCTAATGATTTCATTTTCCAATCTGAAAATGCCTGATGAGCCTTGTCAATAGTTGTTTCCACCTGATCATCCGTCATGTACTCATACGAAGCCAATTTTTTTCCCGTAACAGGATTTATAGTTTCAATAGTATCTGTTTCAATTGCTGTTTCCATATAATGCTTTTATTTTTTGTTGGTATTGCCTAATAGTGTAATTGTTATGAACAATTATTTTTGCTCAGTTGGCAAAATATAAATGTCGTTGATATTTACACGTTTTGGTTGGGTAAGCGTATAATGGATTGCGTTGGCAATATCTTCAGACTCTAAGGTGGTCATTTTTTGCATTTCGGACATTTTGTCTTTAATATCTTCATCCGTAATAGTACTCGTTAAATTGGTAGCAACGACACCAGGTTCAATTGAGGTTACATTAATGCCATGTTCCGGGGCTAATTCTTGTCTTAACCCTTCAGAAAACATTTTTACGGCGGATTTTGTAGCACAATACACAGCCCCACCAGGAAAGTAGCGATTTGCAGCCATAGATGAAATATTAATAATATCTCCGCCTTTATTTTCTAGTAATTGCGGCAACACCGAAGACACTCCATTTAATACTCCTTTGATATTTACATCTACCATTTTTTCCCATTCGTCCGTTTTCAATTTTTTTACAAAAGATAGCGGCATTAACCCAGCATTATTAATCAGTCCGTCTACTTTTCCAAAATGCTTCACGGCACTGTCAACCACAGCCTCAAATTCTTTTCTTTTAGTAACATCGCCTGTGGCCACTAATGCTTTTCCACCTACCTTTTCAATATCTGTTTTAAGGGTTTTTAATTTGTCTTCGCTTCGTGCCATTAACACTACACTTGCGCCATCTTCAGCAAGTTTTTTAGCCGTTGCTTCTCCAATACCACTTGATGCTCCTGTAATAATTATAACTCTGTCTTGTAAATTCATAAATGTTTTGATTAATTTTTAATAATTCAAAATTCAATAAATATGGCAACGCTTTTTAGCTCTATTCATCGGATTCTTTGCTTATGTAATAGCTAAGAATCACAAATAATTCTTAAATCATAGCATATAATAAGGTTATTGTAGCAAAGGAATGGTTTAAAAGAACGATTACAACCCTGAACTAGCATCGCAATGATTAATTAAAAAACTCAGTTTGCATTCGTATTTAAAGTAAATTGCAGCGGTATTAAAATTTTCAAATGCATAATTCAGGTTAAAAGAGGTTTTAAAGCTTTTAAAGAATCAGGAATTATTACGACTAACGATGTGTGTCTATCGACATTAAAATAAAAATACTATGAATAAATTATTGTATGCTATTTTTATAGGCTTTTCAACCATAACGTTTGCACAGAAGACCACTTTAAATACTGATTTTTCTGCCATGCTTGGTGACTTATTAACACATAGTGTTACTGAGGTTCTTCCGAGTGAAATTTATGATGAAAACGAGGTAGTTTTTCTGGATGCTAGAGAAAAAGAAGAATATATTGTTAGTCACATCAAAGGATCAAAATGGGTAGGGTACGATACTTTTACACCTAAAAACGTTAAGGATATTGAGAAAGATAAACCTATAGTTGTGTATTGTACCGTTGGATATCGTAGTGAAAAAATTACAGAAAAGCTTTTAAAAATGGGATATTCAAATGTATCTAATTTATATGGTGGTATTTTTGAATGGGTGCATCAAGATAGAAAAGTCTACAATGATTCTTCTCAAACAAAAAAAATACATACTTATAATAAAGATTGGTCACAATGGTTAGAAAAAGGCGAAAAAGTATATTAATACGCTTTTACTTGTTACGTGTTTGGATTATTAGGGTCAGCTCCAATGTTTATTTTTATTCCTGTGGTTGGTGCAGGATTGGTCTGAGTGTCTGTACAAAAAAATTATGTCCAGCAGTAAGAATCCATGAAGGAGCAACTAAAACGCCAGAGGTAATAAACTCTTCATTGCTGCTTCCATCTAAACTGTAGGAAAAATGGACAACAGCATTAAAATTTGGGTATGCTGTTGTGTTAAACGGTGAAGCATTTGATCCTACAGCTTCATATTCGAACAACTCTTTATCATGTCTAATTCCAAAAGTAGTATCAGAATCAGTTTTAATATAATTTTTTTCATTTTTTAGGGTTTTTGTAACGGTGTTATTATTTATAAATTACCACTACTGTCCGGTAAAGAATTGTTAAAAGTCTGTGAGG
>NZ_AFPB01000084.1 GCF_000218485.1 Aquimarina agarivorans
GTCCATCCCTTTACTAAAATCTTTTAGGTATTCATAAGCTGTTGACCATGTAGCATAATTAGAACCTGTGCGCTTATCCATTAATTTTTCAAAGTAATCTAAAAAAGAAAGTTCACCTTTAGCTTTTATTTCATTCTGCTGCTTTTCAAACTCGTTATAAATTTCGGGTTTGTTGATTTCATTATCTCGCTTTAACCGAATTTTTTCAGCTAGTAATAAGGTCTGTTTATTACTTACTTTATCAATAGGTGATTTAGGTTTTTCAATAATATAAAGTCCTAAAAATTCCCTTCGTGTACTTTTCTCCTTAATAACGATAGCAGGGTAGAAGTCAAGGTATAAAATTTTTACGCCCTCTAGTTATTGATTTTTGTCGTAATGTAACTTTTATAGCCATTGTATTAAGTTAAGGTAGTGCAGAAAGTGCATAAAATGCAAGTTTTAAAACAAATTAAATATTTGTAAAATTAGCCTAGTAAGTTGTCAATTAGTTTTTTAGGAATGTAGGTGTATTTTCCTTTTTCTATTTTAGGTATTTCATTACGTTTTATTAAGTTGTATAATGCACCGTTGGAAATTCCGTACTTATCTACTGTTTCACTTATAGTATAACATTCTGAAATATCGTATTGCAGAGGTTCTTGTTCTTTACCATTTGCAAGTCTTTTGTCAATTTCTGAACGTTTGACTCTCGTTAATCGAGTTCCTAAATTATGAGCATTAATTTCTTTTTTGCTAATTAATCGATAAATTGTTTTAGTAGAACAACCCAGTAGGATAGCAGTTTCGGGAACACTTAAGAACTCTTTACTATTTATATTAATAATAGGTTTGTCCTTTATAATATTTGTTTGTTGATTGCTTTGCTCAATTTTTTCATTTCGTTTGCGCACTTTGTAAGCCTTTTTAGCGCACCCATTACTACAATATTTGGTAACAGTTGTTTTTGCTGTAAATTCAGTATTGCAATGCTGACAAATTCATTGGACTAAAATATTTGAACTCATTTAATAAGGGTCATTAAGATTACTTAAAATGTTTTAAGAGTAAATAAGGGACATGTTAATCTTAATAAAAGACATAATTTGTACCTTACACCTGTTGAGGTACAATAAAGGTACAAATAAATGAGTAATTAAAGGATATCAAATAGTACTACTTATTAATTGATAATTTATTAAGTCAATTAAAAACAGTGATTTACAGGTGTTATTAGTGGTTTATTAGATGTTAATTGATAGGGGTTACTTCCCAATACAGAATATAAACTAATATATTAATTAATTGGTAAACAATGTTTTGTTTTTGATTGTAGAGTGTTAATTGTAAAAATTGAGTAAAATTTATTCAAAAAATAAGAAACTAAGCGAAAAGTAATGATGATTTATTAGTTAAAATATTTTGGAAATACTTTAGAGAATTTCTCTGCTATATTTTGAAGCCAATTAAAATAATCATTCCAGCTTTCTTGTTCAGATATATTTGCTTTATAACCTTTTGTAATTCTTGTTGCTTTTTTGCCCTCTAGTTCTTCCCAATCCAAAGTCAATGCTAGTTCTTTTTCAATAGCTTCTTTATTGTCGCTAAACCTATTGAATAAATCAATAGCATCAGGGATGTATATTGAACAGGCTATATCATTTTTTTGCGTATTGATGGTTAATACAATATGCCCTAAAGATGTTCCAAAGCTAATATTATACCAATGTTGTGCTCTTGGTTTTCTACCTATTCTTAATGAAGTGTTATTATCTTTAGTATATCTAATAAACTGTGTCCAAAACTCTAATTGTGTCAGCTTTGTATCTGTTAGTTCTTTAGACTCGTGCGATGAATTTTGAAGTTGTTTAGCCCAATCATTTGGTTGTACTAAAATATGAAACTTTGGAGCAAAAGGAGAATCATCTATTTGCCACAATTCCATTTGAATAAGAATAAAACTTAATTGTGCATTGGTGCTATTATTTAACCATTCAATCGCTTTTTGATGTTCTTCTCTAGCTTCTTTTACAATCCAAATGATAACAGATGCATTAAAACCAGAAGCATACGTTATAAGTTGTCCTAAATGCTTGTGGTCTGTAATTTCAAGTTGATTTTCTATAATAACTCGTCTTTCAGAATCCTCATCTTTGGCCAAAATATCTACTGAATATCGTCCTGTAGCTTCTTCTACTTTTACATCTATTAAACTAATTCCTATTTCATCACTTAGTAGCTGTATATTTTCTTCTTTGGCAAGCCATCTAGTAAAATCTAAAGCTTCGTGCTTCCAATACGTTCGTAAGTCTATCTTTTTTAAGTTACTAAGTTTCATTTTAGTTGTTTTTTCTTATCCCATACCCTCTATAAAGGTATTTACAAATTCAAGTATTTTTTCTGCTACTCTTTCAGCTTTCGATTTACGTTCTTTAAGACTCGGTCTAGTATTCATTAAATTAACTATTTCATCCCTTAATGGCATTTTCTGTGTAAATAAATAATTGCTTACGACCTCTTGTAATTTTAGAACATTTAGATTTTCTTCTTTACTCAAATTATCAATAGCTGTTTGCTTTTCAATAGTCCAAAATGTATCAAAAGCTTCGGGTATATTTTCACTATCATTAACCAATGGTAAGTTTTCATCAATAAATCGCTCTATTAGTTCTTTTTTGCTTCTTAATTGTGTTTCAGAACTCATTATTTCTGAAATAGCTTTACGTTGTTTTTCTTTTTCATCAGGTTTTTTAGCATCTTGAAGTTTAGCTAATAAACTAAGTATATAAGCTACATTGATTTCATCACGTCTAATTAATTCTATCTCAAAATCTATATCATTTAGTATTGAAACCTTTTCTTTTTGATTAGTGGTCTTTACTTCATCATATAAATCTAAATATTTGCTTTTATAATCTTCAAAAGTTTGCTCATCTAAAGGCAAATCTTCAAAGTCGAATTGGGTAAAAGAGTTTAATACGTTTTGCAACCTCATTATTTCTCGAAATGCTTTAATGAATTCTAACTCATCATCTTCCGAAATTAAATCATTAACACTATCAACAGTAGGAGCAATTTTCAATAACCTCTCAACAGAATTAGTATAACTTTCTAAATAATCTTCATAGGGTTTTAAAATAATTTCTTCAACAGCATCTTTATTAGAAAACAACGTTATTGCTTCGTCTGTTTGGTCTTTTAAATTCCTAAAACAAACCACATTTCCATGCGATTTTAATTCATTTAAAACTCTGTTTGTTCTAGAGTAGGCTTGAATCAACCCATGATATCTTAAATTCTTATCTACATAGATAGTATTCAGTAGTTTACTGTCAAATCCTGTTAAAAACATATTTACTACCAATAATACATCAACTTGCCTATTTTTAACCCTCTTACCAATATCTTTATAATATGAATAGAATGTTTTAGTTGAATAGTTTGTACTATAAATATTATTATAATCAGCAATAAAACTATCTAGCTTTTCTCTTGTGTGTGTATTATTCTTTGAGGTTTCAAAATCGTCAAAAAATTCTTCATCAGGAATGAAACCAACAGCATCCGAATCGTCTTCATTGGATTTGTAAGAAAAGATAGTAGCTACTCTTAAATCGTGTTTTCCTTGTTCTTTCTTTTCTCTAAGTAACTCGTAATAAACAATTGCTGTATCTACATTAGAAGTACATAAAATAGAAGTAAACTTTTTGTTATGTGTTTTTCTATTATGATTATTGATGATATACTCTGTAATGTTGTCCAATCGTTTTGGAGCTTCCATTACCTCTTTTTTGTCAATACCATCTACTTGAATGTCTACTACACCGTCCTTACCTTTAAACGTACTTATATATTCAATAGCAAAGCGTAAAACGTTTCTATCTCTAATAGCGTCTGTAATAACGTATTTATGTAAACATTCTTCAAACAAATCTTTTGTTGTTCTTTTTCCTAATTGATTTTTTACAGCATTATCGGCAAAAATTGGTGTACCAGTAAATCCGAACATTTGAGCATTTACAAAGAACTCTTTTATACGTTTATGCGTATCTCCAAATTGACTTCTATGGCACTCATCAAAAATGAATACTACTTTTTTATCTTTTAGCAGTTCCATTTTTTCTAAATGCTTAGGTTTTTGAATTGCTGTATTTAATTTTTGAATTGTTGTTACAGATAATTTTGTGTCGTCAGAAAACTGTTTTACTAATGCTGTAGTATTGTTAGTTGCATCAATACTACCCTCACTAAAACTATTAAATTCCTTGATAGTTTGGTAGTCTAAGTCTTTTCTGTCAACAACAAATACAACTTTGTAAACTTTATCGGAGTTAGTTAATATTTGTGCAGTTTTAAAAGATGTTAATGTCTTTCCTGAACCTGTGGTGTGCCATATATAACCAAATTTATTAGTCTCTTCAACTCTTTTTACGATAGCCTCAGTTGCATAATATTGGTAAGGCCTTAACACCATTAATTCCTTTTTAGTTTCGTTTAACACAACATATTTAGTTATCATTTTAGATAAATGACAAGGCTCTAAAAATTGTTTCGTAAAATCACTTAACTGCGAAATGATTTTATTTTCATCATCTGCCCAATAAAAAGTTTGTTTAAATGAACGTGCTTTTATAGAGTTGTTAGCGTAATATTTTGTATTAACGCCATTGCTTATGACAAAAAGTTGGATAAATTGAAATAACCCTTTACCTGATTGATATGAGTGTCTTTGATAGCGATTTGTTTGATTGAAAGCTTCTTTTAATTCTAAACCCCTTCGTTTTAATTCAATTTGAGTAAGCGGTAAACCATTCACTAAAATAGTAACGTCATATCTATTTTTATACGTTCCCTCCATTGTGATTTGGTGGGTAACTTGATATTGATTTTTACACCATGCTATTTGATTAACTAGTTCAATATATCCATTACTACCATTATCTTTTACATATTGTATTTTATCTCTAAGTATTTTAGCTTTTTCAAAAATATTACCTTTAGATAGCTGATTAAGAATTTGCTTAAACTCTTTTTCAGATAACATACAATTATTATGTTTTTCTAGTTGTGATTTTAGATTATTGATTAAATCTTGCTCATCTTTTATCACTACTTTTTGATACCCTAACTCTTGTAATTGGGCAACTAAATTTTGTTCTAGTATATATTCAGATTGTCTTGTCATGTGCTAACTTCTATTAAATGTATGTAGCTCTAATTCAGCTAAACTACTATATGTAGAATTCTGTAATACTTGTTTAGCATGTTGAATGATTTCTAAGTATGGCTTTTCAGATTCTATTTGTGTCCAAGCATAAAGTTTTGGAACTTTTAACTTGTTTTGTATAATTCTATCAACAGGAAAATGTGGAGGTGTCGGAATGCACTCTAAACACCACAAATATTTTAAATATAGATTAAGTAATTTTTGACTTACACCAAAATTTAGCTGTCCTTTGTTTAAAACTGATGTGAAATTGTTTTTTGTGTATTCAGATACACTCCAAATCATTTTGATATGTTTTTCTTCACTTAGATTAGTTTTATATACGTTTTCTATCAATTGATTTATAAAAGCGTGAAGATTTGCTTTAAATTCACTTTTAACAGTTTCAGAAACTTGTTGCCTATAAATATTTGCACGTTGAAACGCTCCCATTGTTGAGAGTAGCCATATTTCTTTATTTATAAACTTTTGCTTCATAATATTTTAGCCAAATCTTCTATTAACTCATCTATTTTACGTTCAACAACTAACACCTTTGTTTTTTCATCAGTTGGCCCATAGATAAATAGTTCAGTTATTTTCCCTTTACTTGGAAATTCATTGTCAAAGAAAAATCTATCCAATAATTCCGTTAGTTTTTTAGGGTTTAATTGTTCTTCTTCGGCTAGTTGTCGAATAAATTCTTTTTGTTTTTCTTCTGTAAAGAACTTACTGTTTATTTCAGATAATAAAACTTTTGTATCTGCACTTTCTGTATCTTCTGTTATTAATTCTTCTTCAACTTCATCTACTAAATATTCATTTTCATATTTAAAATAGTATAGCGCATTATCATATTCGTAAAGTACTTTACTGTAACGTTCGGTAGCAATTGGAAAATCTTCAATACTAGTATCTAGCCATACATTGTAATCTTTCATTTGTTCAGAATCATAATGATTTTCAATTACTACAACTTCATCTAATTTTTTTAAAAGATATACAGACATACTCTCTGTAAAACCTGCTATCATTTGCGAAAAATCAGGACAATTAATTTGTTTTTTAATAGAAGCTCTACCATGACTAATATCACTGTGGCCATTGCGTATTTCACCCAATATCCTAACTACATTTACAATACCTCTTGCAAAATCCCTATCAAAAAATTGCAACTCATCGTTTAAAGCATTTAATGCCCTTTTTGCTAATTCTTTTATTTCTCTTGACTTATCTAGCTCATGTATAGGCTCTTGCTTTATTTTATGAATAACAAGTTTAGAAATGCCTTCTATTATGGCTTTACAGGTTTCAATGGAAGTGTCAGGTTTTTTTGTGTGGTATTCGTCTATAATATCAAGTAGCTCATTGTAGTAGCTCAAACCTATTTCAGGTCTGTGTTTAGTTATACTTAAAATTTCACTCCTTAATAAGTCCATTTATTACACAAACATTTTTTGTAGTAACCCTTTTTTAAAGGTTTTTGTATTTTTTAATTGGGTATTTACAGTTTCGATTTTATTGTCTATTTCTGATAAGAAAACAGCAATTTTATCTTGTTCTTCCTTTTTTGGATAACTAATTTTTATTTTAGAATATTTTGATATCCAATGTCTTCCGTGACCTCCAGTTTTATACCTTATTGTTAACATTACTTGGTACAAATAATTGATATTTTCATCTTCTTTTGCTATTAAAATTTTCATAGCAGAAGATTTAGCTTTAAAAGGAAAATCAACATATTGAATAGATGTCGTAAAATCATCAAATAATATTACAGGTAAAGAATTGTTATATATACCATTTGTTTCGTCTGTATAACCTAAAATAAATGTTTTCCCTGCTGTTAATACTGGCGTATCAAAAGAATCATCATAATCAGTACTTGAAACTAAATAATTTGTTGGCTGTTCATAGTCTAAACATTGTCCTAATGATTTTTCTCCCCAATCAGGGTAATCATTTCCGTTATCATCTTTAAACCGAATTTCTTGGTTAAAGATTTTTTGCATTACCCCATTTTTGTATTTCTCTAATAAGCTCTTTTTTTCTTGTAATTGCTTTATCTTTTCTTCTGTGGCCAATAAAAATGAGCCTATCTTTTGTTGTTCTGTTATATCTTTAGGAACTATAATTTTTGACTTTGCAAATTCTTTTTGCCCAAGAGTTTTGTTACGCCCAGCTCCACCAGGGGAGGCCAATTCCAAGATGTGCTTTCCTCTTTTGCGTAAGAAGAAAAACAGTATAAAATCTAAGTCTAACTTTTTTACTTTAGGTTTATACATTGGAAAACGATGTGAAGTAATTAAACCGTTTTCTTTTTCGGTTGTTTTCGCAACTGCCATTTCCCAAGCAAATACAATGTTTACAATAAACAAATCCTTTTCTAACCAAAACACACGTTTATTCCCTAAAGCTTTACCATATACTGGCTCTTTATGAAAAATGCCTTTACCATGAGAACGAATACCTATCTCTTGATATTCCTGTTCTTTTTCAACTTCAACAGTATTTACCACCCTATCAAAAATAGTATCAATAGCTTTTTCTTTCCACTTTTCTGTAAACTCTGGAAAACGTAATTCAGGTATAAATTTTTGTTCTTTCATACTTTAAAATGGCGTTGGAATTTTAAGGTCTTCACAAAAAGAAGCAATTAATTTATCGGTTTCAATTATTTGCTCATCTAACGCCTTAATTTCAGTAGTAACCTTTTCTAGGTCGATAGGTTCTTCTTCTTCAAACATATCTACATAACGAGGTATGTTTAAGTTGTAATCATTTCCTTTTATTTCATCAATAGAAGCAACATAACTGTATTTGTCTATCGTTTTTCGTTCTCTGTAGGTTGAGACAATCTTTTCAATATCTTCTTCTCTTAAATAATTTTGATTGGTAGCCTTACCAAACTCATTAGAAGCGTCTATAAATAAAATATTATCGTCATGAACTCTACATTTACTCAACACCAAAATACAAGTTGGAATACTAGTACCATAAAATATATTGGCAGGTAAACCAATAACAGCATCAATATAATTTTGCTTTTCAATCATATATTGTCTAATGGTAGATTCGGCAGCTCCTCTAAATAAAGCACCATGAGGCAATACACAAGCCATAGTTCCATTATCGGCTAATTGATATAACATGTGTTGTGCAAAAGCAAAATCAGCCTTACTACTAGGTGCCAGTTTACCGTATTGACTAAAGCGATCATCATTTTCAAACAGCGGGTTGTTTTTTCCTTTCCATCTAGCAGAAAATGGAGGATTAGCAACAATAGCCTCAAAACGTAATTCTAAATGTTGAGGGTCTTCTAAAGTATCTTCTTGTTTTAAATTAAAATGGCTGTAATGAACATCATGTAAAATCATATTCATTCGTGCTAAGTTGTATGTCGTTCTATTTAACTCTTGTCCATAGAAATCATCTACTTGCACCTCTCTTGCTACACGCAACAATAAAGAACCTGAACCACATGTCGGGTCGTAAACATTTCGCAATCGTTTTTTATTAGTGGTAACTATTTTAGCTAGAACTTTTGATACTTGTTGCGGTGTATAAAATTCTCCTGCTTTTTTTCCTGCACCACTTGCAAACTCTCCAATTAAATATTCATAGGCATCTCCTAAAACATCGGCTTCTGTATCTTTTAAAGCAAAATTTACTTTATCTAAATGTTTTAAAATTTTTGCTATTAAAGAATTTCGTGCATCAACAGTTCTACCAAGTTTAGTACTACTTAGGTCTAAATCTTCAAATAGTTTATTAAAATCATCTTCACTATCTGTTCCCATTGTACTTTGCTCAATGTTATTCAAGATAGTTTCTAAATCTTCTAGTATAAAATTACTTTCTGTTTCGGTGTCGGCATTTCCTTTTTTGGCTAATGAAGTAAATAATTCATCAGGCTTAAGAAAATAACCAAGTTTTAAAACAGATTCCTCTTTAATAGCTTCTAAATACTCATCGTCATTAACTAAAAGATAATCTTTTATATCTTCTGTTTCTAGCAATTCATTTGCGTATAAATATTGTTTCTCCGATAGGTATTTGTAAAAGATGAATCCTAAAATATAATCACGGAATTCATCAGCATCCATTTTACCTCGTAACTCATTGGCTATATTCCAAAGTTGTATTTCTAGGAGTTTCTTTTGTTCTTCTGACATAAGTTTAAAATTTCATTTATTGATTCCTCAAAATATTTCTCATTACCATATTCTGCATTAATCTTTTCTGTCAAATAAAGCATTTGTAATGCTTTAAATTCAATATCTAAAGACTTTGAAAGTATAGGAATGATATCAGACGTAGCAAAACGTTCCGAACGTTCTATCTTGCTTAAAATAGAGGTGTCTATATCACATTCAGCCGCAATTTTTCGTAAAGGCAATCCTTTTTCTTCTCTATGCTTTCGTATTAGTTCTCCAAACATCATAATTTTGAATATTTTTTTTGGAATAATTATTCAAATATACTGTTTTTGTTGAAGAATAAAAGTTACACCCTACGTGTAATTTTTTATAGATAGTAGTCTAAAAAAGTACACAGACTGTGCAGTATTGAAATTTGATAGAATCGCATAAAAAAACACGCTATTTTAGATGCGTGTTTTTGTTGAGGTTGTGAAGTGTGAGAGTTATTCTTTTTCTAAAGTGATGATGAGTTTATTTTTATGTTGCTCTACCTTGATGTGCTTACCCTCCTTAAATCCTAGTTTTTTGAGCCATTCGCCTTGTAACTGAATTTGTGGTATTGTTTTATGTTTCCAAGTCCATCTATTTACCAAAACTATTTTTCTGTATATTTTTAAAACTCTCGTATTTGACATTCTAAATCAGGTATAAGGTAAACCTACACAAAACCTGTATTTGGGTAAAATACCGAGAAGTTTTTATTTAAAATAAAAGTGATGTTTTACCTCATCACTTCTAATGCATTATTTTTTGAAAGATGATAGATTTATCAGTTTTTGTAATTGAAATTAAACTGAAAGCTCTAAAGTGTATCTACTAAATAACTTTATTTAAAACCCTCTTAGGCTTTCTATATTTTGATATGAAGTAACTTTAGAATTCTTTACATACACAAAAATTCCACTACCATAAACTAGTTGTTTGAGTACATAACCATTACCTTGTTGCATATTCGTTTCTCTAGGTTTTCCAATTGATTCATAAAGAGCTTTTTCAGACATTCCAATGTCGACTTTACTAGATAAAATCGCTTTAATTTCTTTTGAACTAAAGTTCGCTTTTAGATAAGAATCGTATTTATTTTTTTCTTCATTCCAAGCTATTTGATAACAGCTTTTCATGTATACATTCTTTATTGTTCTACAATCGACCTCAAAGGTGTCGTTTGAAGGAGTGTTAGTTTTTGAATTGTATTCCTTTAATATTAATCTAGGTCTATCAATTGAAATATCTAAATCAATAACTTTATAATAATGATAAGAATTCATTTTTACACTCACTTCATCAAAAACGATAAAATCATCGATTTTAAAGTTAGATTTTAGGTTTTTTAAATCAGTTTCTGCATCCTTATTCGTGAAACTTGTTTTTTTAAACTTTTTATGCTCTAAGTAACCATATATATTTCCATTCTCATCTTTGAAAGCTGAGGACTTAGGTGTTGATTTATTGTTGTAAAGTACTTCTAGTCTTAAATTAGAAATGGATTTAGGATTTATAAAAATAGCTTTCCTTTCTAGCCATTGACCATTATTTATTACTAATTCAAATATTGCAGGGTTGTTAGGCTTCCAACCATCTGTATACTTAATCCAGTTTTTCCATTTCTCATTAGATTGTTGAATTTCGTTGGATAAACTAATAAATACGAAATCTCCTTTTTTTAAATCACTTATCTCTTTATTAGTCTTTTCGTAATTACGTAATGATTTTGGAATTATCGATTCAATGAGATTCTCGCAGTTAGTTTGAGAATACGAAATGTTAACTAAAAAAATAAGAAAGACCAAAAAGTGTTTGTTTGTTTTCATTTGACACAAATTTTGTTACTCTCCAGTTCCTAAAAAGTAGGTTAGTGTTAAAAAAAGAAGCGTGGAACTGTAGCCTATTGCCCGAGAGGTACTGGTATACCCGATGACACAAATAAACTAAGCCCACGCCATAACGTGAGCATTAGAATTATTACCGTGTGTCATCTTAAAAATTACCAGTTTTCTCGAACACAAATAATAGCTAACGCTAAATCAATATATTATATGAAATATTTTTTTATCCTTATAAAATAGTTTTTATTTAGATGTAAATATATCATTTTATAGTCAAGCAATAAAACTCTTTTTCGGGAGTACCATCAGGATCAAATAATAAATAAAAAAAGAGAGGTACTTTACATCTCTTTCGTTTACAATTTAATTGGATGATTAGATTACTTCATATCTTCAAACCAATTTAACATAGAATCTTGATTAACATCATAGGAATCATTATTTTCAAGTTCATCTTTGAAATTCAAATAATCTTCGTCTTTGTATTTAGACAGCTCAAAACTAAAATCATCTGCTTTAAATCCTTTAAAACGATAAGGGTAATACCTGTTTTTTATATGTACAGTATCTCTAAAGTCAAGATAAAAACAAAATAAGTATTTGTAAAAAGTATTGTCAATTACTTCTATAGATTTTAATAGTTCATCACCTAGATAAGTTTTAAAGACATTAAATACAAGCCCCATATGTTTCTGTTCAGAAATCTTAATCTTATAATCTGATATATTAAAATGACGTTTGTTCAAATGCTCTAAAGAATCAATTAAAAGACGTTTAATCTTTTTCTCCATCTTTGAGTTAAAAGAAAATTCATCAATTAATTTATTTTTTTTACTATTAAAAGTTTTACTATTATGTGTATCAGATTTGATACTGTAGGAGGTATCGTTTTTAATACTATTAAGTGTTGTATTTGATACGTTTTCAACTAAATTTGAGGGTTTTAGGTGTCTTATTTTGCCTTTGAATTCTTTTTGCACAAAATTTTTGTCAATTAGCTTTTTTAATGCTCTATTTAAGGTTGGTTTAGTAATTTTTAGTTCTTTTTGAATATATTCGTTTTTAGCGTAACAATAACCTTTTTTTTTACTCATGGAGTAAATAAAACCATAGATTAACATGTCTGTTGAATTTAAAGCACTCTGATACACAGGTTTCGGAATTATTATATAATAATCATTATTCATTTTAGCCTTTGTTAGAAAGCTCCTTGTTACTTCGTATAGTAAATGCAAGGAGCTTTATAGTTTTACAATAATTTAGATTCAATGTCCGCTTCTAATTCATCATTAGATTTTACTTTGTATTTCAATAAATACTGCTCTAAATCTTGTTTTTTGAAATAGATAAGTTTTCCAGATGGTTTGTAATGGCTTATCCTATTGTCAAAAGTCATTTTGTATAAAGTAGACTTTGATATGCCTAAATACTTTGCTGCTTCTTTTAGTGAAAGAATCTCTTTGTGATGTATTTGTTGCTCCTGCATTAAATTTTTTAATTCCTGTAATTCTTTAATTATCTGTTCCATTTTAACTTGGATTGAAGATTAATAATGAAACAACCGGTTGTTTTTTTATGTTAACAGGACAAAATTTGAAAATAAAGGACAGTAAGAGATAAATGGTATTTGCATTTTAAGTGTAAAATGCTTATATTCAATTTAGTAGTGGTGATGTGAAAATTAAAATTGGTATTGTAAGTTTTAAAACTGGTATTGTTTATTTGATAAAGAAAAATTCGCCTCTTAAATCGTATGTTTCTCTACGGTTATGTTGAAATTCTTTTTTGAATTCAATGTTATATCGATTTTCAAAGAATCGTCTTAGGTTTTTGTAGTAGGAATTTTCATTTTCTTTTAACCAAACGTTATTTATTCGTTGATTAAAAACAGATAATTCTTTTAGCTTACAGAGTAATATAGCCAACTCTTTTTTCTCCCTTTTCCAATTTAAATCGTAATCAAGGTAATTATTTTCTATTAGTAGCTTTTCAAAGATTATAAAACGATTGATTTCATCTGGGTATATTACTTTTCCAAGTTTTATCTTTTCTTCTGAATTGTATGTTTTTCCTTCTAATTCCTTTCTCTCATTAGCTATAAATTGAATGACATTGGAGATTTCTAAAAACTTGTATTCTTCTTCTATTAGTGGTCTATCTGATTCCGATTGAAAGCTAACAAACTTGTGTTGTAAGTGATTAAGAAATGTTACTTGTTCTATCTTGTTTTCGAATAACCCAAGTTTGTTGCTAATGGTTTGTTTCCAATTAGGGCTTATAACAAATATATTATTGGTGCTTATTCTGATTATAGAATTAAATACATTATCAACTAAATGTTTTATTGTAGTACTACTCATCAAAACTTATATTTAATTCAAATTCAGGGAGTTTGTCAATCGCTTCTTTACGCTTTTCGTTTACAATTTTGGTATAAATTTGAGTTGTACGTATGTCTTTATGCCCTAGTATATCCATAATTACAAATAAATCAACACCTTTGGTTAAAAGTAGGGTAGCATGTGTATGCCTTGCAACATGAAAAGTGACATGTTTAGTTATTCCAGCTTTTAATACCCATCTTGACAATGCAGTATTCATATAATCAGAATAACGTAACCCAATAAAAACTCTATCATTAGGTTCTTTTCTTTGCCCCAGTAATTCTCTTGCTTGTTTTGATGCTTCTAGATATTCTTGTCCTTTAGTTTTCTGTTGTCTGAAAATTATTTTAGAACTATCTTTTTCATCATTAACCTCACTCCAAACTAATTTATTGCAGTCACTCCAACGCAATCCAGTAAAGCATGAAAATAGAAATGCTCTTTTCAGAACAGGATATCTGCAATCTGTAATCGCTAATAGCTGTATTTCTTCTTCTGTTAAATATTCTCGCTTCGTTTCTTGCCCCTTAATACTTTTAACTTTTTGAACAGGGTTTTTTCCTATTAATTCTTTTTCATAGGCAGTATTGATACATGTTCTAAATTTATTGAAGTAAGAACTGGCAGAGTTGGTAGACAGCTTTTTTCCTCCTTTGGTAAGTTTTTCCGTAAGTAAGAATTTTTTAAAACCTTCTACAAATTCAATATTTACATCACCTAATAGCATTCCTTCTCTACAGAATTTTTGTAGATGCTTATGTACACTATCCCAACTTCCATAATTACCTTTGCTTTGTTTTCTTTCTTCCATAAGTTTATGGAAATAATCAAGTAGTTTTATTTTACGTTGATTAGGGTTTTTAAACTCATATTTTCCGCTTTGTATTTCTATTTCTCTTTTAGAACGTATATTGTTAGCTAATACCAAAGCTTGCTTATTATGTCTTTTGTCGTTTTGATTGGTTGGGTTCTCAATGAGATATAAATCTAATTTTTCATACTCTCGTTGATGTTTTATTTTTCCGTCTTTGTCTTTGGTATATCCCCAATAAATTTCTAGAAAGAGAGAGATCCCTACTTTTGTTTTACGCTTATTTAGTTTGACTTTCATTATTGAAATAATTTACAATTTTTACAATAAATAAATGTATGATTGTAAAAACTTGGTAATAAAAGTAAAAAAATGTAAAAGAATAAGAAAATAAAAGATACTGTTTATATTTGTAAATACTTTATTTTGTTGTGTTTGATAGTATTTTTGTTTCTTTTGTTTTCATAGTTTATTTTCCAATACAAAAATTAGCAAAAATATTTCCAAGTAACTCGTCATTAGTAACTTCGCCAGTAATATTTCCTAAATGGTATAGGGATTCTCGGAGGTCTATGGCTAGTAGGTCGCCACTTAGTTGAGCGGACATACCGGCTTGTACATTCTGAATTTCTTCAAGTGCTTTAATTAACGAATCATAGTGGCGAGAGTTTGTTACAATAGTTTCGTCGTTTCGGAGTTCACCATTATTGACAAAATTCAGTAATTCATCCGTTAGCGTTGTAATACCTGTTTTTTGTTTCGCGGAAAGCGAAACAATTTTTACGTTTTCAATAGTTTTCAATTCTTGAGTAATCGTAAGGTGATCGTCCTGAGATAATTGATCCACTTTATTCAACACAATAATCAAAGGTTTTAAAGGATGTTGATTTTTAACCTGAGCAATTTCATTTTTGAAATTTTTAAGACTATCTACGGATAATTTTATACTATCCACCAAATATAAAACTACTTGCGCTTGGCCAATTTTTTCAAATGTCTTTTCAATACCTATGGATTCAATACTATCCTTAGTTTCTCGTATTCCAGCAGTATCAATAAATCGGAAGCGCAAACCACCTATTGCAATCTCATCTTCAATAGTATCACGAGTAGTGCCTGCAATGTCTGAAACTATGGCTCTGTCCTCATTGAGTAATGCATTCAGTAGGGTAGATTTTCCTGCATTAGGAGCCCCCACAATAGCCACAGGAATCCCTTGTTTTATGACATTTCCTATAGCAAATGAATCAATTAAGCGTTTCAAAATAACTTCAATTTTTAAAAGTAAGGAAACAAACTGTGATCGATCAGCAAATTCAACATCTTCCTCCGCAAAATCAAGTTCCAATTCCAGTAATGAAGCAAAATTGAGTAGCTGATCCCTCAAGCGTTTAATTTCATTACTAAAACCACCGCGCATTTGCTGAATAGCCACTTGATGCGCCGCTTCACTATCGCTTGCAATCAAATCGGCAACAGCCTCAGCCTGACTTAAATCCATTTTACCATTTAAAAAAGCACGGAGCGTAAACTCTCCTGCGTCTGCTAACCGGCACCCTTTACGCAATAATAACTGTAAAATTTCTTGTTGTATGTAAGCACTGCCATGACAATTAATTTCTATAACATCTTCACCAGTATAAGAGCGTGGGTTTTTAAATAATGAAACCAATACTTCATCAAGCACTTTGTGATCATCTTTAATATGCCCTAAGTGGATGGTGTGCGATTCCTGTTCCTCAATGCATTTTTTACTTTTAGCAAAAAAAATACGACCAACTATAGCAAACGTTTCAGGTCCCGAAACCCGAATAATAGCAACTGCACCTGCTCCAGCAGCGGAGGCCAAAGCTGTAATCGTATCGTTAGTTTTTCCAATCATATTGCAAAGCTATTACTATAAACGCTAAAAATCGAATGTGTTTTTAAATTATTTAAGCTTCCAGTAAATCAAAAACCATTTCAAATACTGATGATTCTTTTTTCTGTTATTAAATGAGTAGCATTTAATTCGTTATCAATATCCCAAATGCAACGAATTTAGTACATTATTATAGGACAGTTCTATTGATAAATAATTTTTTGGGCGTGACCACAAGGGTCGGGCTTTCCATTACAATTCCTCGCACTTCCTTTGTCAGGCTGTGGGATTTCCATTGCAATCCCTCACGCAAATAAAAGAATATAAAAGTCTAATAATCAATAATTTATGATTAATTTTACTATTATTAATTAGTTGAAAATCAATTAGTTAATTGCTAGCTTAAATTAAAGAAACAAATGGAAATAGTTTAAAAAGTAAATTCTAAGCAGTAATTTTTTTTGTAGGATTAATAGTTCATTATTATGATAAAATAAGATAAAAATAAATTTAAATTATAGTGTTAATTATAAACATATAATCAAAATGAAAGCTCAAATTACTAAAATGCTACTACTTGGTTTAGTAGCATTAGGCAGTACTGCCAATGCACAAATTTTTCAAGATGGTCGGAACTGTACTCGTGTACCCGCCGATAACAACGGTGGTAATGAAGTCTGCGTACGTGTTGCTCCTGCTCCAACAGGGAATGCTAACGATATCAGATCCGTATTACAAAACGCCAGAATACCACAACCCGTAATTAATTCGCGTTTAACGCAAGGGTTTTATGCCAATCATATTGCAGGTCAAGCAGCCGTAAGGGAAACGGCAGCAATACTAGCTGCTCGACGAAATACATACACAGGTCAAGGAACAGTAGTCAATCAATCCAATTTAGAACAAAACAGAGCTGCAATAGCAAACAATGGCGGAACTTTTATTTTTCGCGGTAATATTACTGTTAACGCAATATCTAAATTTATACAAGTAGGTAGTAATACCACCATTTGGATTGATGGTACCGTTACTTATACTGGACCACAACCCAACGGTACTACACCCGATCAATTTTCAGTATCGGATGTAGTTAATGGAGTTTTTGAAGTACGAGGGAGTAACAACCGTAACCGAAAAAGCAACGTAAACTTTTTTGGAACAAAACGTGGTAAAATAATCACTAACGGACGTTGTGCTGGAGTTTATACCCGATTTGTACGAAATTTAGAAATTTCAGGTGTCAATTTTGAACGCTGCAGAAACGTATTATTCATCAACAATACTGTGGATAGTAAATTGGAAGGTAACTTTATATACCAATCCGAAAGAAGAGCAGTACACATAAAAGCCACCAATAATGTTGAAGTATCCAGAAATTTAATTTTTGAGGCTAAAGTTGATGGAATTGACGTAGATGCATTTGCAAAAAATACGGATGTATTAAAAAATGTAGTATGTCATACAGGAGATCGATTTATGATTTGGACTGAAATAGCGGTTGAAAATACCTTAGTGGATCAAAACGTAGCAATGTTTATGCCTAATGCCGACCGAAGAGCGCTGGCTTATCAGGAAAATGGAAGCGAAACCACGCAGCCACCAACCAGAGACAATACATATTCAAACAACCATGTGTTTTACGCCGACCTAAATAAAGGAAATAGAGGATTTGTTTTAAACCCACGCAGACGTATTGTTAGAGAATCTATTGTGTTTAAAAACAATTATGTATGGCAATCAATTACTAGAAAATTACCCTATGAGGATCCGAAAACAAACGTATTTGATGATGTTTTTTACTACACACCAGGATCAAACAATAACCCAGCACCTTCAAATCCGCCAGTGGTAGTTACTCCTCCGCCCGCACCAACTCCAACGCCAACACCCAATCCGCCAGCCAATTCTGGTTCAAATTTAGCAACTGGAAAAAATGTATCACAATCAAGTGTTTATTTAAATAATCAAGACTTTAATGCGCGAAAAGCAATTGATGGTGATACTAGTATTTTTACACATACAAATAATGACGCTAATGCGTGGTGGGAAGTGGATTTAGGTGTGGTTTCGCAAATTAACAATGTACAGGTATTTAACCGAAGCGATTGTTGTCAGGAAAGATTACAGAATTTTCATGTTTTGGTATCTAACACTCCTTTTATTACAAAAAATTTAAATCAAACCATAGGTCAATCAGGTGTTGGTAATTTTTTCACTTCAGGACAAGCGGGGAGTCCAAGTACCATTAACATAAATAGAAGCGGGCGTTATGTTAGGATTCAATTGGCAGGGACTAACTTTTTACATATTGGAGAAGTTAGAATTAATGGAACAGCAGGTTCTTCAGGAGGTAATAACGGGGGCAGCGCTACCACAGTAGTGTTAACAAAACGCAATGCTTCAGGTTTTGCTATCGATGGAAGAGCTGGGGGAGCAAATCAGCAAAATGTATATTTATGGTCTCGTAATACTTCAAACGTAAATCAGCAATGGGATGAAATAAGTCGTGGAAATGGATTTTTCAGTTACCGTAAACGAAACACCAACTTTTGTTTAGATGGTGGTAATGGTGGAACCAACGGACAAAATGTTAAATTGTTTACTTGTCAAACAAATAATCAAAACCAGCATTGGCGAAAAGTGAATATTAACGGGAATTTCCGCTTAGAAAAACGTAATGCACCTGGATTTTCAATTGATGGAGGAAATGGAGGTGCCAGAGCACAAAATGTATATTTGTGGGCAAGTAGTAATACCAATCAAAATCAACAATGGAGTTTTTCAACTGCAGGGGGTGCTAAAATTTTAGATACTGCTACTCCTGAAATTTCAGTATTTCCAAATCCAGCACAACATGTAATTACAGTGGATAATATTGAGGAGTTTGATACTGTAACTATTTACAGTATTGATGGCGCAAAAGTATTGAGTAAACCATTAAATAATAATTTAATAAATGTAAATGCGTTAAGCAACGGAGTTTACCTTTTAGAATTTACAGGGGATACCTTTAAAAGGGTAGAGCGTATAGTAATTAACAACTAATTAAAACAATGCATTAGTAAAAAAAGAGCCTTTTAAGGCTCTTTTTTTGCTAATGCTCTATATTATTACATTGTTTTAATTCAAGTCTTCTAACAAGATTTCCTTACTAACGTCCTTACTGATGTACACCATTTGCTTTTGCAATATGATTTTAGTTTTTTCTGGTAACGTAGTATCTTCTAAAACTTCCCTATAAGCATCAATTGTAGCTTTTTCCCCTCGTATAGCCTCTTGTAGCATCGCAGCTGTATTATTGCTACCAAAATATTGTTTTAAATCCATCCAAGTTCGGTGTAAATTTCCTGTAATACTACCGCCTTTGTTGGGCTCCTCACCAAAAGCTTTAATTTCAGCTTTTAATTCATGTCCAAAATCATAACGTTCTTTGGCTTTTCGGTTAAAAAAATTTTTTAAGCCAGTATGTTCCACATTTTCGGCGGCTTTTTGATAGCCTTTTTCAGCATCGTAAATTTTTTCAAGTAAATCGTTTAGCTTGTCGCTAACTATTTCTGAGTAAGTTTCCATAATTTAAGTTTTAACACAATAATTTGCTGATAGAATTAAATAATCATTATACGTCACAATCAAAATTGAATAAAATTTTCTTCTATCCTTAGTCAATACGCTCACCAATTAAAGGAAGCACTGTTGACAACTAAAGCTAGTATTGTGTGAGTTAAAAATTTTTATTGATGCAATTTACCAATGATGTTAGTTAAATATTTGCTCAAAAAACACGCATATTGTTCTGATCCATAATATTAGCAAATCGATCATTCAAATACTTTTTTAATGGTAATCTGATATTTTTTTGAACACCAATTACTAGTTATAGCATTAAAAAGATTTACGATTCACTTTAACTTGCAACTTGCAACTTGTAATATGATCGTTTAAATCTTGAAGGCTAAACCTCTTATAAAAAAAATAACGTATGATATTGGATTTAAGCAGGAATTGAAAAACTACAAGCTATAAAACATTGCTTTTAAATAAACAGATAAACAAAATAAATATGGATTATAAAGGAATAACTGTTTTTTGGAAAAAAGGAGAGACCATTTTAAAAGGAAAAGTCGTGGAAACCCATAGTTATAAGAAAAATCAATCATTTAAAGAAAAAGGAAAAGCGGCTCTTTATGCATTATACATTCGATTAAAAAACGGAAAACATGTTTTAAAAAATAATAACGAAGTGTCTGTAATTTCAAAAAATTACAATGAATAGGTGTCATGAATAGGTTGTTATATTACCTTGCAATAATTATACTGATTTAAAATTTTATGT
>NZ_AFPB01000083.1 GCF_000218485.1 Aquimarina agarivorans
TACGGTGTATAAAACATAGGGCTTTTGGGATTAATCGAAAGATCTGTGCTTATTTACAAAGTCCATTAAATATAAAATTTGTCATTTGTGAGAAAAAGATAAAAGCAAAATATTTATATTTAGCTAAGTAATAACCCGAAGCGATAGTGCCTATTAACTGCCCTACGTTTCTTATACTAACCGTTGGGCATCATTAAATACAACATTCAAAATTAGAGTTCTTATTTGATGAAAGAAAAATTAAAAGAGCATATTGAAAAATTAATTCCTCTTACAGATGATGAGTTCTCATTTGTTTTATCACATTTCTCATTTGAAAAATTTAAAAAAAATGATTTTCTTATTCAAAAAGGAAAAAATGTAAAGAATTGTTATTTTATTGTTTCTGGGCTTTTAAAATTAGTTTATGAAGACAAAAATGGGAAACAACATATTGTATCATTTGCAATGGAAGACTGGTGGGAAAGTGATTTTTCAGCTTATTTTACGAAAACTAAAGCTAAAATGTCATTACAATGTATTGAAGACACTATAGCATTTTCGATAAGTCTTAAAAATTACCAAAAACTATCTACTGAGTTACACAAAATGGAGCGTTTCTTTCTCAAGAAATCTAACTCAGGACATATTGCTTCACAAAATAGAATTTTATCTTTCCTAACATCAAATGCTAAGGAAAGGTATGAGCAATTACTTAAACAGTATCCATTATTATTTCAACGAGTTCCCAAAACTCTTTTAGCTTCTTATTTAGGTGTTTCACGCGAGACACTAAGTAGGCTTTCTTCTTAGAATTTTTCACTTTTTTATAATTGTGATGTTTGTCACGTGTGAATAATGCTATTATTCAAATTTTTGTAAAAGAAATAAAGTCTACAATTATGAAAAATCAAGTAAAAATTTTAATAATCATATTATTAACCACTTTGTCATCATTAGCGCAAAATAAAAAAGAAGAACAAATGAAAAAGCGAACAATTAACCCTTGGAAATGGCAGAATGAAAGGAACTATGTACAAGCTATTGAAGTAACAAAAGTAGAAGGAACTCTGTATGTTTCTGGACAAACAGCTATTGATGCCGATGGAATATCAAGTACAGAGGATATGAAAAATCAATTAATTCATTCCATACAAAATCTGGAGAAAATTATAAAGGAAGCAGGATATGAATGTAAAAATATTGTACGGTTGAACATTTATACAACTTCATCAGATGAACTTTTCACTTGTTTTGATATTTTCCAAAACTGGATAACTGAACACAATATAAAACAAGCAAGTACTTTATTAGAAGTAAAAAGTCTTTTTGAAACATTAAAAGTAGAATTAGAAGCTACCGTAGTAAAATAGTA
>NZ_AFPB01000082.1 GCF_000218485.1 Aquimarina agarivorans
ATATCGCGAGGTGATAATCAACCCTCATCAATGATGACGAACTAACCCCCGATATCAGGTCACATGACGAAGGGAAAGAGAAGGAAATCAACTGTGACAAACTGCCCTCAAATTTGGCTTCCTTGAAAATTACAGTTCAAAAAGTATGAGAAAATCCATGCAGGCTGAAGGAAACAGCAAAACTGTGACAAATTACCCTCAGTAGGTCAGAACAAATGTGACGAACCACCCTCAAATCTGTGACAGATAACCCTCAGACTATCCTGTCGTCATGGAAGTGATATCGCGGAAGGAAAATACGATATGAGTCGTCTGGCGGCCTTTCTTTTTCTCAATGTATGAGAGGCGCATTGGAGTTCTGCTGTTGATCTCATTAACACAGACCTGCAGGAAGCGGCGGCGGAAGTCAGGCATACGCTGGTAACTTTGAGGCAGCTGGTAACGCTCTATGATCCAGTCGATTTTCAGAGAGACGATGCCTGAGCCATCCGGCTTACGATACTGACACAGGGATTCGTATAAACGCATGGCATACGGATTGGTGATTTCTTTTGTTTCACTAAGCCGAAACTGCGTAAA
>NZ_AFPB01000081.1 GCF_000218485.1 Aquimarina agarivorans
CCAGTAAATCCGGTGCGTCCTGTGAATCCAGTGCGTCCAGTGCGTCCAGTGAAACCTGTTCTACCCGTAAATCCAGTTCTACCTGTAAATCCTGTTCTTCCTGTGAATCCAGTACGACCTGTGAAACCGGTACGTCCTGTAAATCCGGTGCGCCCTGTGAAACCAGTTCTTCCAGTAAATCCGGTGCGCCCTGTGAATCCAGTACGTCCTGTAAATCCTGTTCTACCCGTAAATCCAGTGCGTCCAGTGAAACCAGTGCGACCTGTGAATCCTGTTCTACCTGTGAAACCTGTTGCACCTGACCTTCCTTGGGGTCCAATTAAACCTGCAGGACCTCTTCTTCCATCAGGGCCTGTAGTTCCAGTTCTTCCGGTTAATCCTTGAGGTCCAATTAAACCTGCGGGTCCCCTTCTTCCTGTAGGTCCTGTGGGACCTGTTCTTCCTGTTATTCCAGATAAGTTTACTATTGTTTCATTTCCTGCTTCGTCAAAATAACTAATAGTGCCATTACCATTGTCAACAATGCTTGTTAAGGTTTCAAATTCTTTAACTGTAGTTTCTAAACTAATATTATTAGGTATGCCAGTTTCGTTCGTGTATATAAGTTCTGTGCCATCAGCACTTAATTGTAGTGAAGTTATGGTTTCTGATCCTGATGAATTGTTGTTGCAAAGACTGGACCAAGAATTATTATTGTATTGAAATAAACAGTTTTCGTCAGTATTATATATTAGAGCACCATTTAATGGTATAATAGCCATCATTTGCTCATTAGTTATTCTAGTAACAACTAAAACTTTTGAATTACTTTCTAATTCAAGTAATGAGCTTGGATCAATGGTATCAGGATTATCCCCAACTTTGACTTGAGCACTAAGTTCTACTGCGAAAGTAAATAGCAGTAAGGTGATTAATAATAATTTTATTTTCATAGGCTTAAAACCTTATAATCAAGTTTTTTGTAATTTATTAATTCAAGAGTGAAAATTCGATAAATACTTCCCTGAAAATAAATTAAAACGACAAAATACGTAAAATGACGTTAAAAAGAAAATAAATAATACAAATTTTATCTTATTCTAGTCGTCTCCTTTCGATTATTGTATTTATTTTTAAACAAGTAATCGCCATTCAGTTTCATTGTCTAGTGTTTGTTTATTGAATAAAATAATAATATTACATTTCCTTATAATTAGTTTTAAAATTTTAGTTGTTGAAAAATTATAGTTTCGTTTTTAAAACCATTGGTTTTGCATTGCTTGTTATTCTATTATATAATATTGACTGGCAACTTGTATTGATTAATTTTAAAAAGTTGTCAGCAAGTACAGTTTTGATTTCATTAATAATTTTATGGATTGGTTATTTTTTAAAAAGTTTGCGATGGAAACTTATATCGCATTCTTACAAAATTTATATTTCTACATTTTTTTCATTCAAAGTGTTTTGCATTGGAATGTTTATGGGAAATATCACTCCTGGAAAATTGGGAGACTTTGGTCGGCTTTTATATTTAAAGCCGTATTTGACTAATAAAAAAGTGGGTTGGATCAGTTTAATTGTTGATCGTTTATTTGATTTGTTTTTTTTGTTCGTTTTTGTTTTCATTGCAATAGTATTTTACTATTACCATTTCAATGTATTTCATTTTTCTATTTCAGCTCAAAGTATAGTTTTAATAAGCTTATTTTTAATAGTTTTTTTTCTTTTAGTCTATACTTTGAGAAATAGGCTGAAAAATTTTATTCTTCCATGGCTTTCTATTGTAAGAGAAAACAAATTAAAGGGATTAGTTTTATGTTATGCGAGTTTGTCAACTGTAATTAGCATGTTATTTATATACGGTGTTATTAATTATATTGCTTATTCCATGCATATAGAAATAGACCATATTGGATTATTCTTAGGGAGTTTTGTTATTGGAGTGCTTTCTTTACTTCCTATTAGTATTTTAGGTATAGGAGTAAGAGAAACCTCATTAGTTATGGTTTTTTATTTATATAATTTGCCAGAAGAAAAGGCGGTAGCACTTTCAATTGTTGTTTTTTTTATTCAAATACTTTCGCTTTTCCCTGGACTAATTTGGTTTTATCAAGCTCCAATAAAATTGACTGAGCTAAAAAAAGTAACTATAGAAGATTGGTGATTTTCATTTTATTTGGATAACTTTTCATTGTCCTGAATATCCATCCACATTGCAAATAAAAGTGATTGAAATCCCGATATAAATAAAAAGATAAAAATAATTAAGTAGTCTGTTGGCGTTTTGCTATTTGGATTAATAAAATTAATTATGAGTTGATATGCAAAATAACTATTTATGATTCCTATGATTATTGCTATCCAGTATAGTAGGAATAAAGGGTGAAAGCTTCTGTATAAATATTTTATTTTTAGTCTTTTAAAAAAACAACGCATCAATAATAGTAATATTGGAATAGAAACTTTTAGTATATTCAATTTTGATTTTTCGCCCACACCGTAGATTGGCTTAATTTTAACTTCACGAATAGTACAAAAAGCAATATTTAATTTAACTAATAAATCGTTTGGCATGCCGTACCTTTTATAAATATCATATAATGGTACAGAATTGAGGGCGTTGTTTGAAATAGCAGTGTAACCGCTTTGGGTATCAGAAACACCCCAATAGCCTGAAGCAATTTTAGTTAAAATACTTAATACTGAATTCCCTAAAAATCGGACTCTTGGAATGATTACCCAGGCGCTTTTATGTATTAGTCGATTTCCTTTAACGTAATCAATACCTTCGTTTGTAACAGGAGAACATATAGAAACCAATTCATCAGGATCCATTTGACCATCGCCAGCCATTACAGCTGTACAATCAATATTATGGTCTTTGCACCATTTGTATCCAGTAGCTATGGCAGCTCCAACTCCTCCATTTTCTAGGTGTTTGATAACAATTACCTTTTCATTATCAGGATTTTTATTTAGTAGCTCAGATGGTGTAAACAGTGATATTTCTTCTATGCTTTTTTTTCGCACTTCAATATCAGCCCTGTTATATAAATTAGGGACGAGTGTTTGCTTTAATTTTGAAGTAAGTTTTATTGAGGATTGATTATTTCCGATTAGTTGCATAACAGTTTGCGCAGTATTATCACTTGAAGCATCATCGACAACTATGATCCTATCGACAAAACTAGGCATACTATCCAAGACTATTTTAATTTGCTGACTTTCATTGTAGCAGGGTACTACAACTGCAACTGTTTTGTTGTTAAGCATGAGCTATTTAAAGTTAATTAATTGACAACGTTATCCATTGCCCATTTCAAATTGTTTTTTGCTAATTGAAAATTAGCATCTATTTCGATAGCCTTTTTACAAGCTTTTACACCTTGCTTCCATTTTTTCAATTGATTATACGCCGAGCACATATTATTGTATGCAATTTTGTTGTTAGCGTCAATTTCTAAAATACGTTGGCATGTTTCAATAACTTTTTGGTAGTTTTTTGAGCTGTAATATTCAGAACTTAAATCGATAAGTAAATTTACTGTGGGGTATGTGTTTGCTTCTTCTTCAAGTTTACTAAGTCTATTAATTTCTTGATTTTTAACTACGTTTAATTCATTAATTAAATTTTGTAATCTGGTATTTTCGGCATTTTTCTGTAATCCTAAAGAGGCAATTTTTAAGGCTTCAGTGTATTTTTTTTGTTCTTTCAAATATCTGGAATAGTAGTATTCTGCATCACCATAAGTGTTATTTTCGGCAATAGCCCTCTTAAAATAATTTACAGCTTTCTGTTTGTTGTTTTTTGCTCCATAAGCAATTCCTAAATTTATATGTAAAGTAGAGTAATTAGGGGTTAATTTTAAAGCTCTATTGAAATAATTTAATGCATTATCTAAATTTCCTTTTTCCATTTGAGTCAATCCGTAGTTCATTAGCCCGCGACCGTTTCTAGGGCTTTTAACGGTTACATCAAGCCATAGCGATTCTTTAGTATCCCAAATTTTATTCCTGTTGTAAGTGCCAAAAGCATGACAGGCTAAAAAAAACAGCAATGTAAAAATCGTAGTTTTATTAATTAGATTGTATTTATCTATTAAAATAGAAATTCCCCAACTACAGGCTATAAACAGCCCTATAAAAGGAAAAAACATACGATGGTCATTTGCAATTTGATATAAGGGATTTAGAGTTGTTGGGAGCAATGCTATAAAAAACCAAGCGATACCAAATGAAATTGGGCGTAACTTTTTTTGAAACGCAGTTTTGAACATCAGATAGACCATACCTAAAATTAAAAGTAAACCTGTTAGTATTTTTAAATTGTACCATGGAGTTATTATTTCAATATCAGGATCTGCGCTTAAATTTATTGGAAATATAAAATTGCTCAAATAATGCTTGTATACAAAAAATTGCGTGGTTATATATTCAAATCGAGTGACCGTATAATTTGTAGAATCTGTTGATGAGGGCGTTAAATAGAATTGATTGAAAATGAAAAGCGATACCCCTATAATAGTTACTGGAGCTATTTTTTTTAAGGTATTTATAACTGAGGATATTGCGTTTTTTTTGAAATCGTTAAAAATTTGATCTTCTTCAAAAAGAATAATATATACAAATAAAATAGGTACAAACATAAGGCCTGTTTGCTTTGTCCAAATACCAATGATCATTGCTAGTATATGCAAAAACCATTTTTTTGTTGTAGAATTTATGTAAAGTAGAAGTGCGGCTACAATGCATAAAGTTGAAAAAGAATCAGATCGCGCACAAATGTAATTTATAGTTTCGGCATTAGCTGTGTGTAGCGCAAACCATGTAGTTGCCAGTAAAGCTGTTATGCTTAGGTGCTTGTATTTTTTAAAGGAAGCATGATATAGTTTTTTACATAATTGAAATACTAATATAATTAGAATGATATACCAAAAAAAAATGTGGTAGTGAAAATAGCGTGCATCAAGCTTTCCTGCCACAGCATAATCTATAGCGTTTTTTAAGGTTACCATAGGCCTATAAGCCCTGTTTGCTGGTAAAGAACTGAACGTTTTAGCATCGGTAAAAAATTGAGGCCAATTTTTTAAACTTTTTATTGATTCATTTTGAGTGATGGTGTGGACATCATCAAAAAAAAACGGATTATCAAAATGATTTAAATAAGTTAAAAGGGTTATTGAAATTATTGATAATAAGTATATTAATTCAGTTTTAGAAAAAGTAATTTTTTTTATCATACTTTAAATGAGACCTATTTTCTAGTAAATGTAAATGAAAAAAATGGAATTTTTCAAATTTTATACTTCAGAACTAGAGCAAACACATTTTTCTTATGGGATGCTGGTTTGTTGATCGATTTATCTTTTTTCAATATGCTTAATGCAGATTTAAAAATGAGATAGGAATTTTCAGCGGAGTTTTCAGTTTTTTTTAGCATAATCTTCATCAAAAGAAAAAGCTATTACCCAATGCAATTGATATTATATGAACCACTATCGTTGAATATACTGATCAATTTTTGATGCTCTTTACTTTTAAACTAGTGATATAATATCTTACTTGTGTGTAGGTTTTTGTGTAGATTTATTGAATATATCGCTTTCAATTTTCACAAATCTTAGTTTCAACTTTAATATTTTATGATACGATTTACTGACAATGATGTTATAAACATCCAGTTTCTATTTTCAGCTATTTTTTCGGAAAAAATGAACTCATAATTAAGAGTATCTTTTTTATCGCCATGATTAACTTATTGCTATTGTGTTATGCTATTTAAAATTGAGGCAATTTTAATACACATAGCAATATAAAGTTGTGTCAGTAAATCGTATCATTTAAAATTTGCACAAATAATTGATAATCTGCACGTCATAAATTTTTGGAAACCTTTTTTTACGCTCAAAAAAATGCTAAACAAAAAAACTTTCCTTGACAGTTCTTTTAACTTATTAAATCATAAGCTTGCTGCGCTATTTCAGCCTCTTCATTAGTAGGTATTACTAGTATTTTTACTTTGGAGTCGTGTGCTTGTATTTCTCTAATTTCATCAGTACGGATTTTGTTTTTAATTTCATCTATTTTAATACCTAAAAAGTCCATTTTCTGACAAGCAGCACTTCTTGTTTCAGGTGAATTTTCGCCAATACCCGCAGTAAAAATTAGGGCATTCAATCCATTTAGGGCACTCGCGTATGCACCAATATGTTTTTTGATCCGGTAAGTACTCATGTCTAAAGCTTCCTGACATGCTTGGTCTCCTTGATCAGCAGCTGCTTGAATGTCTCTATTGTCACTAAACCCAGTCAGTCCAAGCATACCACTTTTTTTGTTTAATAGGTTGTTAGCTTCTTCGGCAGAATAGCCTAAATTGTTAATTAAATAAAGTACAGCTGAAGGATCAATATCACCGCAACGTGTACCCATAACTAATCCATTCATTGGAGCAAAGCCTAAAGAGTGATCAATACTTTTTCCATTTTTAACTGCGGTCATGCTGCAACCATTTCCTAAATGAATACTTATTAATTTGCTTGAATTTTCATTACCTAAATAAGTCCTTGCTTGTTCGGTAACGTATTTATGGCTGGTACCATGAAAACCATATAAACGGATTTTATGAGTATCTAAAAATTCGTTAGGAATGGCATATTTATACGCTTCAACAGGAATAGTTTGATGAAAAGCAGTATCAAAAACAACTACTTGTTTAGCTTCTTTAAAAATTTCTTCTGCTACTAAAATTCCCTCTAAGTTAGCTGGATTGTGTAAAGGTGCCAGATCAAAAAGTTCTTTAATTTCTTCCTTAACTTGAGCGTTAACTTCAACAGTTTTCGAAAACTTGCTTCCACCATGTACTACCCTGTGTCCAACGGCATTTATTTCGCTTGTGCTGGAAATTACACCTATTTCAGTATCTAATAAGTAACTTGATACTAGCTTTAGTCCAATTTTGTGGTCGGGAATATTAGTTGTTTTTTCATGCTTTTTTTTAGCTATTTTGTAAACTAGCCTAGCATTATCTAAGCCAATACGTTCCACTAAACCTGAACATAAAACTTTGCCCGATGGCATTTTAATTACTTGAAATTTTATTGATGAACTCCCTGAATTTATAACGAGTACTTGCATATTGAGATGTTAATTTTTTTTAGGTCTAATTAATAGGTTAAGTTTTTTGTTTTAAGTTTTATAAATCCTGTGCCTGAATTGCAGTTATAATTACTGTATTGTATACATCATCTACAGTACAGCCTCTACTTAAGTCATTTACGGGTTTGTTTAGACCTTGGAGCATAGGGCCAATTGCGAGTGCGCCAGTTTCACGTTGTACAGCTTTGTAAGTGTTATTACCTGTATTTAAATCAGGAAATATTAGTACGCTAGCTTGTCCTGCAACTTCTGAATTTGGCAATTTGCTTTTACCTACGTTAAAATCAACAGCAGCATCATATTGTATTGGGCCTTCAATTTTTAAATCAGGTCGTTTTTCTTTTACAATTTTGGTAGCTTCTCTAACTTTATCAACGTCCACGCCCTTTCCAGAATCTCCAGATGAGTAGGATAGCATGGCTACTTTTGGGTCAATACCAAAATTAGTAGCGGTATCAGCAGATGCAATAGCAATTTCTGCCAGTTGAGTAGCATTAGGATTTGGATTAATAGCACAATCCCCAAATACTGAAACTCGATCCTCCAAACACATGAAAAATACGGAAGATACTACAGATGCTGAAGGTTTAGTTTTTATAAATTGAAGCGCAGGTCTAATTGTATGTTGGGTGGTATTTACGGCGCCAGAAACCATTCCATCGGCATGTCCTTTATAAATCATCATAGTTCCAAAATAGGAAACATCTGCCATAAAGTCGCGCGCCATATCCATATTTACATTTTTATGTTTGCGGAGTTCGTACAAGGTATTTACATAATCATCAAAATGTGTTGAGGTTATTGGGTCAATAATTGTAATTCGATCCAGATCAAAAGGAACACCTAATTTAACCGCTTTCCTTTTTATCTTCTTTTCGTTCCCAAGTAAAATTACATCAACAACTCCTGAGGCTAATAGTCTGGAAGTAGCTCTAATAATTCGTTCATCATGTCCTTCAGGTAGTACAATACGCTTTTTTTGAGTTTGCGCACGTTTTAATAAGTTATATTGAAACATCCTAGGCGTAAGCACGGTACTTTCAAAGGTGATTAATTTGTCAGCCAAGCTATCGGCATTTACAAATTTTTCAAAAGTAGCAATGGATGTAATGATCTTTTGCGTGTTATCAGCATAAATACCTGATTTAATATTTCCTACTTTATTGGTTACCTGAAAAGTGCCTTCTTTTACAGATATAATAGGAAGGGAAATTTTTAAACCTTCGATAAGCTTTAAAATACTTTCCTCTGGAATAATACCACCAGTTAAAATAATTCCTGAAATTTTAGGGTAATTACTAGAAACACTTGCTTGTAGTGCACCTAAAATAATGTCAGCTCGATCCCCAGGAGTAATCACCAAACTATTGTCATTAAAATGAGTTAAATAGTTATGTAATTGCATGGCACCTACACCAAAGCTTCCTGCTTGATTGTTTAAAAAGGCTTCACCAAACAAAACCTTACCACCTAAGTAATCTGTAATTTCCTTTAATGTAGGGTCAACTAATGATTTTATAGTGGGTATAATAATTTGAATGACATCGGAGGGTATTAATTGAGCCAGCTTTTCGCGTGTGTTTTCAATCAAATCTTCAGGTACCTTATTGACTACAACTGCTAAAACTTCAACGTCCTTCAATTTAAAGGTGTCAAAGGCTAGTTTTAAATTCCCTACTGTTTCAGTTATTTTTTTATTGGCGCCATTGGCTACTATCAAAGTTGGAATTCCCAGATTTTTGCAAATGAGTACATTAATGTCAAACTCGATAATACTACCTGCGTCGGAAAAGTCGGTTCCTTCAACCACTACCAAATCAAAACGATCCTGTAATTGTCGGTATTTTTCTATTATGGTATCAAAAACTTCGCCTTCATTGCCATCATTGTACTTTTCTAATACCTGCGACCGGGTAAATCCGTATGTATCTTTAATAGAAATGTCTAATTCAAAATGTGAAACTACGGTTTGAATGTGGTTGTCAATATGACCTTCAATTTGATCGTCAATTATAGGTCTAAAGTATCCTACCTTTGGTGTTCTTCCTAAAAAGGTACGCATTAAGCCTAAAGTTACAATTGATTTTCCGCTATGTTGCTCACTAGTAGCTATATAAAGTCCTTTACTCATTTTTTTTAATTATATTCAAAGATACATATTATGGTTTCAGAGCTTCTATAACTATCCAAAAATTATGTTATTTTTTAAGGTAGAAATCTATCAAAATCATTTGATTTAATACAGAATCTAAGCAATTGAATGTACCATATTCATTAAGCGTTTGTTATATTTGCCCTCTATAATTATTGGATACATGAAAATTTCATATAACTGGCTAAAACAATTTATCAAAATAGATTGGGATGCTGAAAAAACAGGAGAATTATTAACAGATTTAGGTCTTGAAGTTGAAGGGGTTGATACTTTTGAAAGTATCAAAGGAGGCTTAAAAGGTATTGTTGTTGGTCATGTTTTGGAATGTTCGCAACACGGAAACGCAGATAAACTTAAAGTAACAAAAGTTGATTTAGGACAAGGGGAACCCGTACAAATTGTTTGTGGTGCACCTAATGTAGCTCAAGGCCAAAAAGTAGCAGTGGCTACTATTGGAACCCAATTGTATACAAATGATGGAGAAACTTTTGCCATAAAAAAAGGAAAAATTAGAGGTGAAGAAAGTTTTGGGATGATTTGCGCTGAAGATGAGCTTGGTTTAGGGGGTAGTCATGATGGTATAATTGTTCTTGATGCTAATTTAAAACCTGGAACGCCATTGGCTGAGGTTTATGAAATTGAAAATGATCAGGTGTTTGAAATTGGTTTAACCCCAAATAGGGCAGATGCAATGAGCCATTGGGGTGCTGCCCGAGATTTAAAGGCTGGTTTACAGCAACAAGGAATTACTTTGGAATTAATAAGTCCGTCAGTAAGTAGTTTTAATGTTGAAAACCGCCTTCATAAAATTGATATTGAAGTTGAAAATTATGAATTAGCTCCGCGGTATTGTGGAGTTTCTATCACAGGAGTTGAAATTAAAGAGTCACCTGAGTGGTTAAAAAATCGCTTGAATGCTATAGGGTTAACTCCCAAAAATAATGTGGTTGATATTACCAATTATGTGATGCATGAGTTAGGGCAGCCACTTCATGCATTTGATGCAGCAACTATTTCAACGGGTAAAATAAAGGTAAAAACGTTAACGGAAGGAACACTATTTACAACACTTGATGAGGTTGAACGCAAGCTTAGCGCAGAAGATTTAATGATTTGCGATGGTGATACTCCATTGTGTATTGCTGGGGTACTGGGAGGTTTGAATTCTGGCGTAAGTAAAAATACTACTCAAGTCTTTTTAGAAAGCGCCTATTTTGATCCTGTGAGTATTCGTAAAACGGCTAAAAGACATGGTTTAAACACGGATGCATCATTCCGTTTTGAGCGTGGTATTGATCCCAATGCTACTGAGTATGCACTTAAACGAGCAACACTATTAATTCAGGAATTGGCAGGCGGATTAATTACTAGTGATATTGCTGATTTGTATCCTAAAAAAATAGAAGATTTTCAAGTGTTTTTATCATTTGAAAATACTAAGAAATTGATTGGAGAAGAAATTCCTGAAGAGACCATAAAAAGCATTTTATCATCCTTAGACATTAAAATTAATAATGTTACAGAATCAGGATTAGGGTTAACCATACCAGTATACCGAAATGATGTACAACGTGAGGCAGATGTTATAGAGGAAATTTTACGTGTTTACGGATATAACAATATTGGTTTTACTACAAAATTAAATGCATCTATTGCTAGTGTTAACAAAATTGAAGACTATAAAATTCAAAATACAATAGCCGAACAATTGGTGGGTCAGGGTTTTTCGGAAATTATGGCAAATTCACTAACTACGCCCAAATATATTGGCTTTGTAAATGAATTGAATGAAAATGAAAATGTAGATATTTTAAATCCATTAAGTACGGATCTTTCAGTAATGAGGCAATCGTTACTTTTTTCAGGATTAGAGGCTGTTAGTTATAACATCAATAGACAAAATGCTGATTTAAAACTATTCGAATTTGGAAAAACTTACCACAAAATTGAAGGGGCTAATGTTGAAAATAAACATTTGAGCCTTTTTGTAACTGGGAACCAAGACAGCGAAAGTTGGTTAAGTCCGCAACAAAAAAGTAGTTTCTTTTTTATAAAAGCTATTGTTGAACGCGTTTTTGAACGTTTAGGATTACGAAACTTACAAACGGTACCTGCAAATTCATCTGTTTTTTCTGAAGGAATTAGTCTAAACCAAGGAAATAAAATACTCGTTGAATTAGGTGTTGTGGATTCAAAAATTACCAAGTCATTCGGAATAACTCAATCAGTATTGTTTGCAGATTTTAATTGGGATGAAATTATAGGAAACCTTAAAAGTAAAAACACAAAAGTTACTGACATATCAAAGTTTCAGTCAGCACGCAGGGATTTTGCATTACTGCTGAACGAAAGTATAACATACAAGCAGATTCATGATTTAGCGCTAAAGCAAGAAAAGAAACTACTGAAAGAGGTGAGTCTTTTTGACGTATATCAGGGCAAAAATCTTCCTAACGGAAAAAAATCCTACGCTGTTAGTTTTAAATTGCACGATAGTAATAAAACATTAACGGATAAGCAGATTGATAAAATAATGAATAAACTACAAAAAAGTTTTGAGAATGAATTAGGTGCAGAATTACGCTAAAAGTATTAAACTTAGATTTTTATTGGTGCTTTTAAAATGCCTACTTTAAACAAATGCCTAGTGTTTTTTTGATTTGCTAGTGTGCCAATAATGTCTTAAGGAACTTAAATTAAAAAAAAGCCTGCATTGTCTACTAAATACAGGCTTTTTTACAAACAGAATTTTAACTTTTGTGTCAAATGTGTTTTATTTAACTTTAAATAAAATTAAAGGATATGAAGTTACGTGTTGATATAGCTAAGGAATTAAAAAAAAATAGAGATTTACCTACACAAAACGAATTTCTGCAGCAGCTGGAAACCATTTGGGATAAAAGCCATGTTTCCGATGTTTCTGTTTTAGATCGGTTGAAACAAAAAGTGACCGAACAAACTCCAGGGAATCATTTTAAAGTAGACAACTTAGACCACGATAACATCTATCATATTAACGATATTAAAAAAATATGTATTGATTATAGGTTACGTTTTTTAAGTACACATTATTTTAAGGGGGATTTTCCTGTTGAGGCTATCTCAAAAATTAAAGATCTAGAGCGTATACACGAAACGGCTTTTTTTAAGTTCAAAATCATAGCACCTTCCAGATTATTTAAGTTGAAAAATGCTGATGATCCGTTACTATTTATTCCTATAGAAAATGATTACTACTATTTAGTACATAAATGGGGTAACGATATGCATCCGCTCCGTAAAACTTGGGCATGGTTTTTTAAAAGTTTTGAAAACACCTTACTGTTATGCTTTTTTACAAGTCTTTTAATAACGCTGTTGATACCCGAAGATATGTTTTCGCCAGCACAAAGTCCTGGAGTCGGTTTTTTCATGGAATTGTTATTTATGTTCAAATCAGTAGTGGCTGTAGTTTTATATTACGGTTTTTCAAAAGGGAAAAATTTTAATACTGCAATCTGGAATAGTAAATATTATAATTAGTAATCTGCAATAAGCTATTTACCGTTAATTAGCTTGTTGAAACTAGTATAACTCCAATGATGAAAATCGTATTTAGGTTGGCAACAGTTATATTTTGACTTATTGAATTAAGTTTTTAACTAGATCTTACGATTATTCGAAAAATAATGATTTTCAATTTAGCTTGGATGTCGATTTAAAATTTTAAAGATCTATTGGACTAGTACTGTTTTATTATTAACAGACTAAAAGCTATAACCAGACAGTTTTATCTCGCACAAATAATACCGTTTCCAATAGCTTGTTTTCCATTTATTTTTTGCTCAGGCCACAAGATATGGTACTATTCTAGCTTGCATTACGTCAATCATTCTTATTCAAACAACAAATGCCTAATTTTTATTCGGGAAATCTTGAATTTAAAATTATAAACCAGTATAAAATATCAATTTTGCTTTGTGTTAAGTAAATTTTTACCTCATATAGTAATCTTCTAATAGCTTGACATAGTTTAAAAAGATAACTCTTCTAACTGTAAAATCACTGAAAACAGGGGTTTTTTCAAAGTCTTCATCGCATCTATTTGGTCAATGATCAAACTGTAGCAGCTATTATTTGAAGTTTAGTTTATACTATAAATAGACGATGACTTTTTGCTTTATTTGAATTTAAAAACAATTGAGTATAGTTGCAGGTTTCAGGATAATTCAAAAATAAATACAACGTATTAAAGGGTTATTTTTTACGTGAGCTTGCTTGAGTTTAAAATTGCTTTTTAAGGCAATTTAGAAAGCTTATTTTACGTGTTAAAAAAAAACTTATTTATTTAAATTATATGAGTTGCTTAATTCCGGGTTCTTAACCTTTTTTATAATTAAAACTTATTGGTTTATAGAGTTTTAATAAATATTAAGTTTAATTCAAAAAAGCATTTAATCGATTTAATACACTTTTAAGCTAACTTATTAAGCGTTTTGACGAATAATTATTTTATTAAAAAACAAAATATTGATATTGCGGATACTGCTCATATACGACAAAAACTTTATATAATATGAAAAAAACTACTTTATTATTTACTTTGTTGATTATCAATATTTTGGCTTTTTCTCAGCCTTCAATTAACAAAATAAAAGCGTCTAATTACAACTCAAACTCAAGCCGAGTTGTTGAAAAAGTTGATTATTCAATTTGGAATTCATTATTAAGTATGTATGTTAAGCCAAGTGGCCTTGTGGATTATCGAAATTTAAAAGAAAAAGAAGGGAAACTCGATGAATTTTTAAAGATTCTTTCAACTACAAAAATTACGAACGATTGGACTACTAATGAAAAAATTGCGTATTGGATTAATGTATATAATGCTTATACATTTAAATTAATCCTAAAGCATTATCCAGTTGCTAGTATAAAGGATATTGATAGTCCTTGGAAAACTGAATTTTTCAAAATTAATGGAGAAACCATGAGTTTAGGTCATGTAGAGCATAAAATTTTGAGAAAATTTGATGAACCTAGAATTCACTTTGCAATCAATTGTGCTTCATACTCGTGTCCACGAGTTATTCAAATTCCTTATAAGGGGAAAAATTTGGATCGCTTATTAAAAAGACAAACTGCGGAGTATATTAACGATGATAAAAACAACGAAATTACGGGTTACTTCTATAAATTATCAAAATTATTTTCATGGTTTTCAGGCGATTTCAAGGGGGGAAATCAAACCATAGTTGATTTTGTAAATATGTATAGCGAAACTAAAATAAAGAATCAAAAAAATAAAGGTTTTATTCAATACGATTGGAGGCTAAACGCGCTTCCTTAAAATAAAATGTTGTAATTATAAAGAAAGCGTTGAGCCCATGATTTCAGCGCTTTTTCGTTCAAACGAAAATTTTTATTTTTATTTGATAAATTTAAAATTTGAACTGGTATTACTTTTTTAACATGCCTCGGATATCGTTTGTATATGATGGATAGGAGAAAATCATTTTTTTAAGCTCCCTTCTTGTAATTTTTTTGGCAATTGCTAACGCCAGGAGGTTGATGTTTTCGTTTGCATTTGGCCCAATCAAATGAGCGCCTACAATTAAGTCCGTAGCGGAGTCCACAATAATTTTATATGCATAAATTGATAAATTCTCTTTTTTAGGGTTAAAAGTATCTGATAAATCACCTTTTAAAATTTCGGGATTGGTATATTTTTCTTTAGCTTTTTGTTCGGATAAGCCAACCGTAGATAAATTAGGATAGGTAAAAACCGTAGAAGGAATCAAAGGATACTCAAATTTTTTACTTTTAAGTGTAATTATATTGTTTCCAGCAATGTACCCTTGCAGTCCAGATAAAGGTGTCAACGGTAGGGATTTATCCGAAACATCCCCACAAGCAAAAATATGTGGACATGAAATACTTTGCATATAATCGTTGACCTGAATGCCCTTTTTATCAAATTTTACAGAAGTATTTTGTAATTCAAGCTGATCAATGGCAGGTTTTCGGCCAATGCTGTTGATAGCAATTTCCACTTTGACAGTATCTTTGTTGTTTCCTGTTGTATATGCTACAACTAGAGCAGTATCTTTTTTAGTTATTTTTTCAACATCTGCTTCAAATATAAATTGAGCTCCTTTTTTTTCTAAATGCTGTACCAGTTTATCAACCAAAAAAGAGTCAAAAGGGGTAAGTACTTCAGTTCCTTTTTGTAAAATGGTAACCTTACATCCTAAATTAAGTAGCATGTTGGCAAATTCCATTCCTATATAACCTCCACCAATAAAGGCGACTGATTTTGGTATTTTTTTAAGGTTTAAGATATCTTCACTTGTCTTTAAAAATTGTGCACCTTCAATTGGTAATTGTATTGGTACTTTTCCCGTTGCTATTACTATGTATTTTGCCGTAATTTCTTTTCCTGAGATTGATAAAGTAGTATTATTCATAAATTTAGCATCGCCTTGATACTTGTCAATTTTTAACTTTTCAAGTTTAGCTTCTGTCTTTTCAGGAATGTGGCCTATTAATTTTTCTTTAAATTCTTGAACTTGATTCCAGTCAATTTTTGGGAGGCTAGTCACTCCATTTTCTTTAAGTTGCTCGCTATAAGTTAATAAGTCGGAAAATTGTAATAATATTTTCTTAGGATCACAACCTCTATTGGCACAAGTCCCACCAAATTCGCGTATTTCGGAAATAGCAACTTTCATATTGTTTTCCACACAAATTTTAGCTACTGTTTGTCCAGCCACGCCGCTTCCAATCACAAACACATCGTAAGTTTTTTTTTTCATTGTTTTTTCTCTTCAAATTACACATTGGAAATAGTAATTGCTCATGTTTAATCTTTTTGGGGTAGTTTTTTTGGTGTTAGAGCACTTTAGAGTTGTAATAATTAAGATTGTATTGAATGTGGCGAATGGTTATTTTGACTTGCAATATGTGTATTAGTTAAATTTTTTTATATTACAAATTAATCGGTATAGCTCAATAATATAATCGATATCACTTATTGATTTAAAGTAAAAAAAAATACCCTCAGCATTTGAGGGTATTTTGATAAATGTGCTTGTATTTTCAATTTAAAACTTGTCAGTAATAACGCTGTTATTGTCCGATGTAGTTCCATCCTTAGTAGCTTCACCAGGTGCTGTATGATTTTCAATTGTCCATGTTTTAAAACCACGAATGTATTGGTAGTCGTAATTCATGTATTTATGAGTTACTCCCCATCGTAAAATTTCTACAGGACCTTTTTCATTGTCAAGAGTGCGGTTTAATCCAATAGCGTGTGGAGCTCCTTTGACTACGGATTTAATTTCAAAATTAATACCATCAGGCGACCATTGCACCGTGTTTTTTTCGGGACCATCCGTAGTAATTAAAGCAGCAACACCATTATTATATGGCCAAACACAAATTTCATGACCACTGTTTGAAATTGGGTTGTATTCCGACTTAATGTAAGGTCCTTTTGGGTGGTCAGCTATAGCAACACCATGTCTGATTTGGCGTCCTCCAAAAGTAATTTCCTCGCCCATTTGTTCTCCTTTGTAGTATAAGTGGAACTTTCCATTAAATGGAATAATACAAGGATCGTGTACTTTGTGGCTATCAAAATCACCTTTTTTCTTTACTCTAAATCTATTTTGTTCTTCACCTTCCCAAATTCCATTATCTGCAGGACTCAAAATAGGTGCTTCGCTTTTTGTCCAGGGTCCGTTAGGAGAATTAGACCACGCTAAGCCAATTTGGTTTTTAACACGCACTGTATAAGGAGATTTTACAGTTTGGTAGCTCAGGTAATACACACCTTCATGCACCATAATTTCAACTGTAAATACGGATCTATCATCATAAGCACCTTTTGGCCCTCTTTCAACGGCAGGTCCTTGTTCTTTCCAGGTAACACCATCTTCTGAAGTTGCATACCAAATATCGCAACGATCCCAAGGGAAAACTTTATCATTTTCAATATCACCTCCAAAACCTTGGCTTGGTCCTGTGCTTCGGGTATACCATACGTAATATAGGCCGTCTACTTTAATTAAAGCACTAGGATCTCTTCTAACCACACCTTCTTCATAGGCTAAATCACCTTTTAAATCGTATACTTCATACTCAAAAAACCAGTCTTTTCCTAAATCTCTTGGCCATTTTAAAGCGCGCTTAGTTGCAGCACTTAATTTATCAGGATTGGAAATTCCAAATTTGTCAATTATTTCATCGGTTAATTGATATTCTTCTCTTAGGTTAGTTTTTTTATCTGCGCTCATGTTCTTTGCTTGTTAAATAGCTTTACTATATTTTGTTATACTAAGTTGTGCCTGTTTATAATTAAGTGTTACTCTTTGTTTGAATTAAATTTGTAAATGTATTGTTATATTTTTTTGGCAAAACCAGTCTTTACTTTTACTCATATAACATATTTTACTAAAGAGTGAAAACAAAAGCAATATTAGCAAAAAAAATAATTTTTGTCTGTAATTTCACCTCATAATCGAGAGTCAATATCCGCGAATATGTAATAATTTTTAAAGACATTAATTTTAGATTACGACACATATTTACAACAAAATTCGTTTAATTTACTTTTATAATAATATCGTTTGAAGTTAACGTACCTGAGGTGGCGTTAATAGTAGCTTCAGTTATTTTTTCTGTTGATTGTACAATTAATAAAGCCCTTCCTTTACTAGTTTCAATAGTGTTGGAGTTATAATCCTGATGGTTTTGTTTATCCCCATTGTCAACGCCAAGTAAGCGAAGTGAATCTGGAACATTAAAAACGATCTTTTTATTTTCAGTCAATACAGGGGTTCCGTTTTTATCAATTAATTGTGCCGTAACGTGTGCTACATCATATCGGTTATTTTTAATTTTAGTGTGATCAACCGTTAGTTTAACTTTAGCAGCAGCCCCAGCAGTAACTATTTTTTTGGTAATATTTTTACCATTTTTTAAGCCCACTAATTTTAATTTGCCAGCACTATAAGGTACGGCCCATTTGTAAATATGATCGGGATTATCCTTTAAAAACTTTTTGCCAAAAGATTTTCCATTTAAAAATAATTCCATTTCAGGACAATTTGAATAAGATTCTACAGCAATAATTTTTCCTTTTTCATAATTCCAGTGTCGGTTTATATCGTGCCATTGCCATAAAGCATGTTTCCAAGCATCAGGATCTTTAGGAATAATTTTTCCATTTGCATCAAGTTGGTACAAAGACTTTTCTATAACTTGGGTAGTTACAAACATATTAGGATTAGGATTCCATAAGGATTTCATCATCCCAAAAGATCCGCCTTCAAAACCGGCAATATCAAGTAGGCCAGAGGGTTGCACAGTGGTAGGCCAAGGCTCTCTAATTTCACCTTGGTAATCAATACCAGTCCATAAAAAGGTGCCTGAAATATGTGGGCGCTCTAAAATTGCTTCCCATTCATGCCATTGCGCTAAATTTTCAGTACCCATAATTGGTTTTTCAGGGTAATTTTTGTGTCCGTAATCATATAACACCCTGCGGTAACTGTATCCAACTACATCTAGTGCATCAGCATAACCAGATAAATGACTTGCCGATGGTAAAATGCAATTGGCAGTAATAGGTCGAGTAATATCCAATTGTTTTGTCCATTTAGATAATTTTTTTGCAGTGGTAGCAATGTCGTATTTTCCTTTAGGAAGCGTTTTCAGCTGCTTTTTAATTTCTTCGGTGGAGTAAGGGGGTTCCGACCAAAAATAATTACCATCCCAATTCATATTATTAAAAAAACCAGTGGCAGCTGCATTTCTGGGATAAGTCCATTCGATTTCGTTTCCAATACTCCATTGAAATATTGAAGGGTGGTTGCGATGACTTAATACAGTGTTTTTTAAATCTTTTTCGGCCCATTCCTGAAAAAACCTCGTGTAACCTTCAGTTTCAGTCAGGGCTTTTTGTTCCTTTTGATTAAAGCGTTTGTCTTTTGGGTAGTCCCATTCATCAAAAAATTCATCCTGCACCAAAAATCCCATTTCATCACATAAATCTAAAAACTCATTGGAAGCAGGATTGTGCGAAATTCGAATGGCATTTACACCACCTTCTTTCAATTTCAGTAACCTTCGTTTCCATACGCCTTTGGGTACAGCAGCTCCAACCAAACCTCCATCGTGATGTAAACATACTCCTTTAATTTTTTTATTTTCTCCGTTAAGGAAAAAACCAGTATCCGCATCAAAATGGATATTTCTGATCCCAAATTTAGTTTCCTTACGGTCAATTACTTTGTTTTGTAGCGTAATTGTATTTACAGCTTTGTATAAATTAGGTTTGTATATACCCCAAAGTTTTGGATTGTTCAATTTTAGGTTTTCAGTAACATCAATACTGGTTCCACTTTCCAATTTATGTTCGCTTTCGCTAGAAGTTATAATGATGCCTTTTTGATCAATAATATCAGTTTTTAAAATAAAGTTTTGCGTATCATTAGTGTCATTTGTAAGTTTCACTTTTACAAATACATTGGTGTTGCTAGCATTTGCATTTGGTGTAGTTACAAAAGTTCCCCAAACAGGAATATGCAACTTGTTGGTGGTTATTAAGGAAACGTTTCGGTAAATACCCGCACCTGAATACCAGCGGCTATCCGCATACGTTCGGTGATCTACCTTTACGGCTATGGTGTTTTGAGAACCGTCAGTTTTTAGTTTGTTAGTGATGTCAAAATAAAAAGGCGAATAGCCGTAAGGATGTTTTCCTAAAGACTGTCCATTTAAAAATACTTCACTATTGTTGTAAACACCATCAAATAAAATGTATACCTTTTTATCCTTTGCTGGAGAAGTAAAAGATTTTCGGTACCAGCCAATTCCTGCTCCTTTTCGGTAACCTGAACCCATGTATAATTGATTGGATGCATTTGTGGTATCTATAGATTCTTCAATTACCCAATCATGTGGTAACTGCACGTTTTTCCAGCTGGAGTCATCAAAATTTTCGCTGCTAGCATCGGTAGCGCCTTTGTCTAAATGAAATTTCCAGTCAAAGTTAAAATCAGTGTTTCTAGGAGGTAGTGTGTCATTGGATTGTTGGTTGTTGCATGAAAGTAAAAAAAATGCCAATGATGAAATGAGAAAAAATAGTTTCATTTTTATCAGAATATTCGTGTTAGGGTTAGCATGATTATATCGTTTGAGTAATTTTTTAATAATTGACAAAAACGGTACTACCAAAAGTAATTATTTTGTTGCTTAAAAACCATTCGAATATTTAGTAATCTACATACGTGGTATACAAAAAGACGAATACTCTATAATTTTCATTATAATTTTAAATGGTACAGCATCAAAATTTAGGTCGTAATCTTTTTTTTAAATTTTCAATAGTTGCTCTAGGATCTTGGGCTCCAAAAATATAACTACCAGCAACCAGTACGTTTGCACCAGCATTGATAAGAAGTGTGGCATTTTTATCTGAAACACCTCCGTCAATTTCAATAAGTAGCTCTGTATTTTGATCAGTAGCCATTTGGCGCAATGTTTTAATTTTTGAGTAGGTGTTTTCAATAAATGATTGTCCGCCAAAACCTGGATTTACGCTCATTAAACATACTAAATCAGTTTCGGTGAGTACATTTTGTAATAGTTCAACGTTGGTGTGCGGATTTAACGCAATACCAGCTTTTATACCATGTGATTTTATGAGTTGTAAGGTGCGGTGTAAATGCGTGCAAGCTTCATAATGCACCGTAATTACTTGAGCACCTAAGGCTACAAAATTTTTAATATACCTATCCGGATCGGTAATCATTAGATGTACATCCAACGGTTTCGTGGCATGTTTTTGAATAGCTGCTACTACGGGCATTCCAAATGAAATATTGGGAACAAAAACACCATCCATAATATCAATATGGAACCAGTCTGCCTGACTTTGATTGATTATTTCAATATCGCGTTGTAAGTTGGCAAAATCAGCAGCTAGTACTGAGGGGGCAATTTTAGGTGTTCCCATGATTATAAGTTGAAAATTGTATGGATTAAAAATATTAAATTTTTCGCGTTAAGCGAAAAAAAAGACCGCCTACAATTAGTAAGCGGTCTTTTGTATATATGTTATGCAAAAATTATCCTAAATACGTTTTTAAAATTTTACTTCTTGAAGTATGTTTTAAACGGCGGATGGCTTTTTCTTTAATTTGACGTACACGCTCACGTGTTAAATCGAAGGTTTCTCCAATTTCTTCTAAAGTCATCGGGTGCTGATTTCCTAAACCAAAGTACAAACGGATCACATCTGCCTCGCGCGGAGTTAATGTTTCCAAAGCACGTTCAATTTCAGTACGTAAGGATTCGTGCATTAGCTCACGATCTGGATTTGGTGATTCGCCTGAGCGTAAGACATCGTACAAGTTGGAATCTTCACCCTCAACTAAAGGAGCATCCATGGATACGTGTCTTCCTGAATTTTTCATTGATTCTTTAACATCACTAATTGTCATGTCAAGTTCGTTAGCAATTTCCTCAGCACTTGGAGGGCGCTCATGAGATTGCTCTAAAAATGCATACGTTTTATTGATTTTATTAATAGAACCAATTTTGTTTAATGGCAAACGTACAATACGTGATTGTTCGGCCAGTGCTTGTAAAATAGATTGACGAATCCACCATACGGCGTAGGAAATAAATTTAAAACCACGAGTTTCATCAAAACGTTTAGCAGCTTTAATAAGTCCAAGATTACCTTCATTAATTAAATCGGGTAATGTTAACCCTTGGTTTTGGTATTGCTTAGCAACTGATACCACAAAACGTAAATTTGCTTTTGTCAATTTGTCCAATGCGCGTTCATCACCAGCTTTAATACGCTGCGCTAATTCTACTTCTTCATCAGCAGTAATCAAGTCTACTTTTCCAATTTCTTGTAAGTATTTGTCTAACGATGCTGTTTCTCTATTGGTAACCTGCTTGGTAATCTTCAGTTGTCTCATCTACGCACTTGGGTTTTATGGTTATATATTTAGTATTACGTAAAATGACAGATTAATGTTACAAAAAAATTATATTTTTTTTAAATTATTGGAAATCTAGGTCTTTAGTAGCTATTAAAAGTTGATTTAGGGAAATGAAAAGCGGTCTTTACCATTAATTAATTGGAATTTTTAAAAAACATTGAAAATGAGTAAAAAAATGATAGTAGTATTAGGTTGGTTGAGCATGTTTTGTACTATTTGTTATGCACAACCAGATAGTTTATTAAAAAATATCAGGGGGGATAAAAAATTCAGGGATTGATTTTTATAATATTGAAGGGGTTGATATTTCGGCTCAAACTTTTGATTATGCTTTTAATGAAAAAAAACTAAAAAAGGTATA
>NZ_AFPB01000080.1 GCF_000218485.1 Aquimarina agarivorans
GGCAATTAGTAATTAGCTGTTGGCTTTAAAATAGCCAAAGGCTAATAGCTAATTGCAAAAAACGGATGTTTAAAAAGTAATGACTTTTAGTCATAACCGAAACTATGGTGCTTTTAGTTCATAGTGGTTCATTTGAATATTAGTTTTAATTCATATAAAGGGGAATGCTATTTGAAAATTTTTGTAAAGTTTGATATTGTTTGCATAGAGAGTATGTTTAGAAAAAGATTGTTCTTAATACTTATAATAGTTGCTAAGCTAATTTATGCTCAAGATTCCTTTAATAAGCAACATGGTATAGACAAAAAATATACTTTTGCAATTAATGAGAAGGTGGTGTATACCCTCAAAAATTCGGGAAATTGGACAACTTTAACAAATGGAGATCGGCAATGGGCACTTAATTTATCCCGAAAAGGTGCATCATTAATCAGTTTATTATTTAATAAATTTTATTTGCCTCAAGGGGCAGAATTAAGATTTTCAACTCCTAATAAAAATGAGGCATTTACTTTAACTCATGATAAAAACCCAAAATCAAGAAAATTAGGAAGTTGGCCTTTGAGTGGTGATAAAATTGTACTAACATACCTGGAACCTAATGCTGTCGCTGGTCAAGGTATAATTGAAATTTGTCAAGTAGTCAAAGGCAAATCTAATAAGATAGTAAGCAATCATTCGGGTAAAAAAGTAATTGGTAGCACGAATGAATGTGATGTAGATGCCATGTGTGATATTGATAATGAAATAGTAAACAATTTAAAATCTAGGCTAATCCATTCGGTTGTTTTAATTAATACGGGATTTGGGTCATCCTGCACAGGAACATTAATTAACAATGTCAATAATGATGGTAAATTATATGTATTAACAGCAAATCATTGCATAGGAAATAGTGATCCTGCTTTTTGGGCTTTTCGTTTTAACTTTTTTAATGATCAAGCTATTTGTTCTGATCCTGAATTTCAAACATTTTCAGATTTCCAAATTCTTAATGGGGCTAAATTATTAGCAAGAAACGCAAAGACAGATTTTGCATTATTAGAAATAGAAGGAACGTTAAATCCAGATTGGAATGTTGAATGGGCCGGTTGGAACAATCAAAAAATAGCTCCTAAAGCTAGTTTTTGCTTACACCATCCGCTTGGTAGACCAACCAAACTAGCGTTGGATTTTCACGATGCATTATTAGATGAAATTTCTTTTCGAGATGTTCAAACCAAAGTGTGGTCAATTGACCCTGTTTTTGGGAGTTGGGATTTAGGAATTACCAGTGTGGGGTCTTCAGGATCTGCTTTATTTAATTTCAAAGGACAAATTGTCGGTCAACTATTAGGAGGAGTAGCTAAGTGTTTGGTAAATTTTGACAATGACAAACAGGATCATTACGGCAGGTTTGATCAGTCATGGAATTTAAGCTCAAATGAAAATGAATCATTACAAAAATGGCTAGATCCTGATAATACAGGAACTGAGTCTATAGGAATGTTGTCTACAGAAAAAAAATTTAATAAAAATTCACTTAAAATTTTCCCCAATCCTGTTAGTGGTAAAATTTTATCTTTTAATCAATTGATTAAAGGAGGTTATAAAATTTATATATTATCTGGTATTGTATTACAGCAAATACAAAATACGTTTTTTTCAAGCGTTAATGTGACTACTTTAAATGCAGGTCAATATTTAATTGAAATTACTGACCAAAATGGCGAAAAAGTGGTAAAACACTTTCTTAAGTCCAATTAGCAAACAAAACTTTTTACTTTACATAGGGGGTTAGTTGATGTTTATTCCAAACTAATCTAGCAGAAGATAGGACAACTATCTTTTTATATTTTTTAGGGATCAAATACTGTTATACTCATTCTGATTTTTAATTTTGAAGAATCATGCGAATAGGATGCCCTTTATTTTCTGAAACACCTGATAGTACGACTTGCTAAGTTTTAAATACTCAAAATCATTCTAAAATTAAAGATGACTGTTTTGAGATACTATTGATTATGTAACTCAAAAATCCTTTAAAAAACTTCTAAAAAAACCTAAAAACACTTGTAACTTTTGTTTAAAGGGATATGTCATCTTTTATAATTACCATAGGTGTATTTTTAAAAAAATGCATTTGCGTAGGTAGGCTCTACTATAAATAACCAAAAGGTTGGATAAAATACACCTGGTTAATGAGCAAAAAAAATTATTTTTTTATTTGATTTAGGTTGTATCAAAATAAAAATTCGATTAAAATCTAATTTACAATAATATAACTGCTATTTAATTTTGTATGTAGTAAAAGTACTACGATGCTAAAAAAAAGTATGTCAGTTACCTATTTTAGCCAGACTCTAAAACAAATTTTTAAGTTAACTAAACTTTTAGAATGAAAAACACTAAACAATTTAACAAAATTAAGCTATTATCATTTGCGATAATCGGTGTAGGTTTTGTGGGTACTGCTCAAAATGATTGGGATAATATTCCAGTTCCTGCAAATGCTGGCTCAGGAAATGAATGGCAATTACAGGACAAAACTTCAGATAATTTTAATTATAAATTTGATGAAGTAAATCGAAGATCAAATTTTGGTAATGGTAAATGGTATAATTTTTATCATAATCCTTGGGATGGACCAGGAACAACTTATTGGAAGCACAACCACGTGTCAGTAGATGGGAAACATTTAAAATTAAGAGCGTCTAGATGGAATAGATTGAGCCAACCTAATCCTCAATATTCATCAAATGTTAATGATGCTAAAATGAAGAGACCAGATAACGGGGTTAGTTCTGGTTGTGTAACATCACATGCTAAAGTTGTATTTCCTGTTTTTGTGGAGTCTGCAATAAGTGTAGCTAATATTGATTTAGCATCTTGTTTTTGGTTATTAAGTCCAGATGATACACAAGAGATTGATATTATAGAAAACTATGGAGGTGTTCCAGGGTTTAATCACGTAACTCACATTAGTCATCATAGTTTTATCAGAAATCCTTTTCATGATTACCAACCAAGAGATTGGAATAGCTGGTGGCCAGATGCACGTGTAAATCCCAACTATGGATGGGGTGATTGGGCTTGGAACAATGGAAATAGAAGATTTTTACGTTTAGGAGTAAATTGGATTAGTCCAAAACACTTTGAATATTTTGTTGATGGAGAGTTAGTGAGAGTATTGTATAACGATGCTATTGCGACTAGAATGAATGGAACATGGGAGTACACTTATTACGTTAGGCAAAATCCTGCAAATACAAAAGATTCTTTTGGAAATAATATAGGAGGAATGCCAGTTAATTATACTTCTGGTAATCGTAATGGATATTCTCAAGTTGTTCAACATAGTTCATCTGATTCATTTGTTTTTTCGAAGTTAGAAGAAGCAAGTAATGCTTCAAATGGAATAAATGTTGTTGATCCAGGAAGGTATCAAAATGGGCGAGGTTTTTACAAAGAAATGGATATCATTATTAATGTAGAATCTCAAAGTTGGTTAGTGTCTAGAGGGCTAACACCAAATAATTCAAAGCTTAGTGATCCAAGTAGAAATAGCATGTTAGTAGACTGGGTTAGGGTTTATAAGCCAGTGAAATCAACAGATACACCACAACCAGTTGTAGTAAACGGTGGTACAGTAACAGGCGGGCCTTACACATTTACAGTTGGCGATGGCATTGCCGATAATGTTTCAGGAGTAAGTGTTTCAGGAAGTAAAGGAGCAAAAACAGGATGGATTGTAACGGATGAAGCTTTGAATATTTTAGGAACACCACCAAGTCCAGAAGCGGTAAATTTTGATGGCGCAGGAACAGGGGTATGTTTCATTTGGCATATTGCTTATGAAGATGGATTGGAAAATTTATCAACGGGTAATAATGTTTCTGACTTAAAAGGAAATTATGATTTGTCTGATAATAGCGTAAGAGTTATCAGAAATGAAGTTGTTGTTGATCCTATTGGTGGACAAACATCGACGGTTATACAGGCTGAAAGCTTTGTGAGTACTGGGGGTACTTTTAATGGATGGGAAAGATATACTACCCCTTTAGGAATTAAAGGAACCAACTTTAATCAAACTGGTGATTATGCAGAGTTTGATGTAACTATTTCTGAAGATGGTTTATATGATTTATCTTATTTTGTAGGAACTATTTTAGACGATACTGCTATTTCATTATACATTGATGATATTTTTGTAGCAAGAACGGAAGTAGTTAATAATGGGGATTGGGATTCATTTGTAAAATTACCACTAGCAGCCCCTTTTACTATTGGTGCAGGTGTTCATAAATTCAGATTAGAAGGTTCCGGAACAAATCCAGCTAAATATGAATGGAATATGGATTATTTTGAAGTAACTAAAGTAGATGATTTTAGTGTACTTGGTGCCGTTGATATGAATATTGAAGCTGAATCTTTTACTACAACAGGTGGAGCATTTAACGGAGTTCAAAAGTACATCACGTTTAAAAACGTTGAAGGAACCAACTTAAATCAAACTGGTGATTGGGCTGAGTATACCATTAACGTGCCTGTATCAGGAACATACGACGTTACTTATTACATTAGTACTCCTTTAAATAATACTGCTGTAGAATTTATTGTTGATGGCGAATCTAAAATGATTGACAACGTGTCTAATAATAATAGTTGGGATGATTTTAAAGCACTAAATTCGGCAAAAACAGTATTTTTAACCGCAGGTAGTCATGTGGTTAGATTACAAGGGGCAGGTACTAACCCTTTGAAATGGGAATGGAATTTAGATCGTTTTAATATATCAACAGCAGGTTCTAAAGCAGGAGCCAAAGAGTTAGAAACTATTAATGCTGATTTAATTAAAGTAGTGCCAAATCCAGTTGTTGATTTCTTTAGTGTTATCGGCTTGGAATCTGAAACAGTGTTAAACTATACTATTGTTGATATTGTTGGAGGAACTATCAAATCAGGTGTTGTTACCAATAGCGATAATGAAATTAATGGTTTAGGAGGATTAGCACAAGGTGTTTATTTTGTTAAAATTTACAATGATGCTGGTTTCAAAAAAGTGGTTAAACTATTGAAAAATTAATTTTAAATATTTGTAGGGTTAAGTAATTAATTGCTGTTTTCTTACTTATATAATTTACAAAGTTGAGGGCTAGAAGAAATTCTAGCCCTTTTTTTTATGGAATTGAAAATAAAAAAGGAAGACATAGTAACAGCTATTTTTAGTTGGAAATACTAAACTCACAAAATAGTAGCAACCAATTTATGGTCATAACAAATGATTTACGGTATTATTAGCGAAACTTCAATTTAAGTCGCTGTTGTGATCCATTTTCTTAAAACTGATTTTTCAAAGCTTCTTATTTGTAGATAAGACTACGTTTTTCATACTTTAGTAAGAAATAACAATACTGATTTTACCCTTAAATTATTTGAATAAAAAATCAGTACTCCTGATTCTGATTTAATAATGCTCAATAAAAACTAGAAACTTTTGTTTCCACGAGAAAAAATATTCGTAACTAAAAGTTAGGGGGTTAATTTATTTTAAAACATCAAGCGAAACAGCCCCGTTTTAAATGGGGGATTTAGTACTGGAAACGTTATGATTTTTTTGTTAGGTAAGGAGTAGTTCAGAAATGTTTATCATTATAGCGTTGTTTTTATTTAGAATATTGAGTAAGAATCCATCATTTCAAGTAAGGAGTTTAACATCAGAAACAGTATAAAACATTAAATACATGAAAAAATTAGCATTACACTGGCAAATAGTAATTGGAATGGTATTAGGGATAGTATTTGGTGTATTAATGACTAAATTAAATGGAGGTGCCCAGTTTGTTAAGGATTGGATTCAACCTTTGGGAACTATTTTTATTCATTTATTAAAATTAATAGCAGTGCCTTTAATTTTAGCTTCATTAATTAAAGGAATTAGTGATTTAAAAGATATTTCAAAATTTAAGCGTATCGGAGGGCGCACTATTTTGATTTATATAGGCACCACGGTTGTTGCTATTGTTATAGGATTGGTTTTAGTAAATGTATTAAAACCAGGTAATGGTATTACGCAGCAAACAATCACGAAATTGACGGAGACTTATGCTAGTGATGCTAAAATTGCTGAGCGTATTACTGAAGCTTCCAATCAAAAAAAAGCTGGGCCTTTACAGTTTGTGGTTGATATGGTTCCTCAAAACGCACTTGCTGCTATGAGTAACAATAAAATGATGCTTCAGGTTATTTTCTTTTCAATTTTTATAGGAATCTGCATGCTTTTAATTCCTGAAAAAGAGAGTGAACCTTTAAAAAAGTTTTTTGATAGTTTAAATAGTGTCATTTTAAAAATGGTAGATGTTATTATGTTAAGTGCTCCTTTTGCAGTATTTGCTTTACTAGCAAAAGTGGTAGTAACGGCTGATGATCCTGACATTTTGTTAGCACTACTACGCTATGCAGGTGTTGTAGCACTGGGGTTATTTTTAATGATTGGAGTGTATATGTTATTGGTAACTGTTATTGCAAAAAAATCACCATTATGGTTTTTGAAGCAAATAAGCCCTGCGCAATTATTGGCATTTTCAACAAGTTCAAGTGCCGCTACACTACCAGTAACTATGGAACGGGTGGAAGAGCATGTGGGTGTGGATCAGGAAGTATCAAGTTTTGTTTTACCAGTAGGGGCTACCATAAATATGGATGGGACTAGTTTATATCAAGCGGTTGCTTCAGTATTTATTATGCAAGTATTATGGCCCGAGGGTTTAACATTTAGTAATCAAATTAGTATTGTATTGGCTGCATTATTAGCATCTATAGGCTCAGCAGCTGTGCCTGGGGCAGGTATGGTAATGCTGGTTATTGTATTGGAAACGGTAGGTTTTCCGGCAGATCGCTTGCCAGTTGGTTTAGCTTTAATTTTTGCTGTAGACCGACCTTTGGATATGTTACGCACCACCGTAAATGTTACGGGCGATGCTACTGTAGCTACTATCGTAGCTAAAAGTGTAGGTAAACTTGGTAAGCCTAAAGTAAAAAATTGGGACGATCAATTGTAGTACTTCGTATTAATTGCCGAAATTTGCACATATGAGTAAGGAATTAACTGAACAGGAATTGCATAATTTGGCAATGAATATTGTAGGAAAGGATTTGGAAGAAAAAGGCTATGAGTTTTTAGCGGTGAATAGCAAGCTGAAAAAGGATCCTCAATTTGTAGCTTTAAAAAATAAAAAGCTGCATTTTGTTTTGGTACAGGCAATAGTATATCCTGATAATCCTAATGAATATGATGTTATTTTTTTTGAAACGATGAAACAGCATGCATTAAAATTTAAAGCACGTACATTTTATGCTCCCGTAGGCCTTGCCAATGCAGTGGATTACAACTTGCCTATGACTACAGAAGATGATTATGTGGTAAATTATCCTGGAATAAAGGAAATTTAAAAATTTATTGATGCTTGAACAATATTGTTTAGTGTCAATATATTTTATTTTCATAAATTAAATTTTATAGCTTTTCGTACGTTAACATTTCAGCTATCTATTATGTACAAAATTCATTTATTATTATTCATAGTAAGTTTGCTCATTTCTTGCAGCAGCAAAAAAAACGAACCTAAGGTTTATAACCAAACTGGTCGAGCACTTGGTACAACTTTTACTATTTTATATGTAGCTCCAAAACAGGTAGGTACTATGGAGACTAGTTTGGATAGTATTTTTCAGGTGATCAATAAATCGATGAGTACATATATTTCCACTTCAGATATTTCAAAAATTAATAGTGGAGATACCAGCGTTAAAGTTGATGCTATGTTTGCTGAGGTGTTTACGCTTTCCAAAAAAATTCATCAGGTGTCTAAAGGATATTTTGATCCAACTGTAGGCGAGTTGGTCAATGCATGGGGATTTGGTCCTAAAATGGGCGTAAAACAAATGCAGCCACAGGTGGTGGATTCGTTAATGCAATTTGTAGGTTTTGATAAAGTTAAATTAAAAAGTGATTATACTATTCAAAAAAGTCACCCTAATATATATTTGGATTTTAATGCCATTGCTAAAGGTTATTGTTTGGATCGTATTGCTGCTTATTTGGATAGTGAGTACATTGGTAATTATTTAATTGAGTTAGGTGGCGAATTGGTAGCAAAAGGAACTAAAATTATTGCTGCTCAAGAGCAGGTTTCTTGGACAGTAGGTATTGATGATCCCAATCAAACTACGGAGCGTACATTGATTACTACTTTAAAATTGAAGGATAAAGCCATGGCAACATCTGGTAATTACCGAAAATTTAGAGTGGATACCTTAACGGGCAAAAAATACGTACATACTATTGATCCTTTCACCGGATATACAAAACCATCAGCTATTTTAAGTGCTTCAGTAATAGCGTCAAATTGTGCTTTGGCAGATGGATATGCTACAGCTTTTATGGCCATGCCTTTAAAAGAAACAAAGGCGGTGTTAAAAACACAACCTTTGGATGCTTATATTATTTATAGCGATGCCTCTGGAAGTTTAAAAACTTATATTACCAATGGTTTTCAGTCATTATTGAATGAGTAACTCATTCAATACTTAAGCTACTATAGCTAAATTAAAAATTAGAAGCTTACTGGCAATAGCAACAATGTTGCGCTGTTATTTAAATAGTTTCAAACAAATCGTCAATAGGTTTTCGCACCTTAGGGGCGTTTGCAGTTGCATCTTCGGAAGATCGATAACCTACGGTTGTGATTACGGCAGCAGATAGGCCTTTGGCATTTAAGTCTAAAATTTCATTGTATTTTTCGGCATCAAAACCTTCCATAGGACAAGCATCTATTTTTAATTCTGCGCAAGCGGTAAGTAAATTCCCCATGGCAATGTAGGTTTGCTTTGCTGTCCAAACTTGTTGCATATCTTCAGAAAATGTATTGATCGTATTTTTCATAAAGCTACTATATCCTTCCAAGTTTTCTATTTCAATGTCTTGAATTTTGGATTTGAGTGAAATATAATCATCAATATTTTTGTCAACCACCTTTGCGTAATTACAAAAAACAAATAAATGCGAACAATCGGTAATTTGAGGTTGATCCCAAGATGCTGGTTTCAATTTTTTCTTTAATTCTTCATCCTCTATAATTAAAACTTTATAAAGCTGTAAGCCGTAGGATGACGCGGATAGTTGAATAGCTTCTTTCAATTTATTAAGGTCTGATTCTTTGACTTTTTTTGAAGAATCAAATTTCTTGGTGGCATAACGCCATTTCAAGTTTTCAAGTAAATTCATGATTTGTGTATGTATTTTATTTTAAAAATTGATTTAAATAAACTATTGCCATAAAATTGAAATCAATAGTCGATATGCATAGGAACTTCCATAACTAAAATACGCGTATTGTTATGAAGTGTTTCAAAATCAAATTCATTTGTTGCCCATATTCCGTAACCATCTCGGCGATCAAGTATTTCAGTATTAATTTTAATGCGTCCTTCCAAAACAAATATGTACACACCGTTTGATGAAGCATCATTTAAGGTGTAATTTCCTTTTATAGTATTTTCAAAATCTCCTAAATGAAACCAAGCATTTTGGTGTATCCAAACACCTTGATCGTCTTTGTTTGGCGAGAGTATTTGATATAGTTTATTTTTTGTTTGTATTTCCTTTAATGAAATTTGATCGTACTTTGGAGTAACATTTTGTTTATTTGGAATAATCCATATTTGTAAAAATTCAACAGGTTCGTCTTTATTTTCATTGTATTCGCTATGCGAAACACCCGTACCTGCACTCATTACTTGGACATCACCTTCTTTAATTACAGCTACATTATCCATGCTATCCATGTGCTTTAAATTCCCTTTCAGGGGAATGGAAATAATTTCCATATTGCTATGTGGATGCGTGCCAAAGCCTCTGCCTTCAGATACTACATCGTCATTCAACACTCTAAGTACCCCAAAATTCATGCGTTCAGGATTATGATAAGCAGCAAAACTGAAAGTATGATGACTGTTCAACCAGCCAAGATCAGCTTGTCCACGTGTATTTGCTTTATGTAGTATACTTTTCATGCGTTTTTATCCACATTATGTCAATTTATTTTTATGGTTATTTTAACTTAAAAAAAGTGTGTAACCATTTACATGTCTTGCATAATGAGTAGGAATATCTAATTTAAGTATATAAACATATATGGCAAGCGTGTTGCTTGCCATATATGTTTAATAAAATGTTAAATTTTAATTTTAAGCTTTGCTAGCCACCCATTCGTCAACCAATTTTTCCAGTACGTTTAAAGGTACTGCACCATTGGTAAGGACTACATCATGATATTCTCTAATATCAAATTTATCCCCTAATTGTTTTTTTGCTTTTTCGCGAAATTCTAAAATCTTAATCATTCCTATTTTGTATGCGGTAGCTTGACTAGGCATTACAACATGCCTTTCTACCATTTTTATGATATCGAATTCTTCCGTAGGCGTATTTTCTTTATAATAATTAATACCTTCTTCCCTAGTCCATTTTTTAGCATGTATTCCAGTATCAACGACCAAACGGCAAGCGCGAAATAATTCCATGGATAACCTTCCAAAATCGGAGTAGGGATCACTATAAAAGCCCATTTCCTTTGGAATAAATTCGGAGTATAGTCCCCAACCTTCGGTATAAGCGGTGTATCTGCCTAATTTTCTAAACATAGGAACATCTTTTAATTCCTGTGCAATAGCTATTTGCATATGGTGTCCAGGGATGCCTTCATGATAAGCCAATGCTTCCATTTCAAATTTAGACATGGATTTAATTTTATACATATTGGCATAGTAGGTGCCTGGTCTGGATCCATCTAATGCAGGTTGTTGGTAAAAAGCCATGCCAGCAGTTTTCTCACGGAAAGGTTCCACACGCTTAACGCGAATATCTGCTTTTGGTTTCGTTAAAAATAAATCGTCCAAACGGCTTTTCATGCTATCAATAATGTGCACTGCTTTTTCCATGTACTGTTCCCTACCTTTATCTGAATCCGCGTAATAAAACTGCTCACTATCCTGCATAAATTTGAAAAAGCTTTTTAGATCACCCTCAAAATTTACTTTTTCTTTTATAGCTTTCATTTCGTCTTGAATTCTAGCCACTTCTTGTAAGCCTAATTCATGAATATCATTGGCTGTCATTATTGTTGTGGTAGTTCTGGCTAAGGCATTATCATAAAATTTAGCTCCGTTGGGAAGCTTCCATACCCCAGCATCAGCGGTAGCTTTAGTTTCCTGTTTTTTCAAAAGCGCAATCAAGTTAGTATAAGCAGGTTTAACTGCGGATAATAAGCTTTGACTAGCTTGCTCAATAAGTGTTTTTTTTTCGGTGTCAGGAATTTCTAAAGCAGCTACCTTTTTTGAAAAATCTTCTAAAAGAGTACTTTTTTTACCTGAAGTCTCAAAAGGTTTTCCTTTAATAACGTTTTCACAGGCATCAATCACCTTAGGATATATAAATTTTGGAGGTATAATGCCTTTTTGATCACGTAATTGTAATTCAATAATTAATTGATCAAAAAATGTTTGGACACCATTTAGTCTAGTAATGTATGCTTCGGCATCTTTCTTCGTGTCAACACGATGCATGTTAATTAAAAATGCAGGTACTTGCGAGTGTACTCCAAACATTTGATTTACAGGGTAGTTATGAAACCTGAATTGATCATCAGCTATTTCATTCTCCATTTGTTGTACTGATAAATTGTAACTCAACAAGGTAGTCTTGTCTAAAGCTTTGGTATTCACGCTATCTAAAAGATATTGTAATCTTGCTTTTGTGCGAGCTAAAGATGCGTCTTTAGATTTTTGAGATAAATCATCCCATTTGTCATTATCAATTTTTTCACCTAAATAGGTGCGCATCATAGGCGAAAATGATTTTTCAATTTCAAATTGTTTTTGAAACCAATCATTTAACTCAGTCGAAGTTTTAGCTATTTGTTGTTGAGTAATTTCGGGATCGTCACTTTGAGCCGTATTTGTGTTTTCCTTGCAACTAAATAAAGTTAATAAAAATAGAAGTGATGCTAATGAAATACTAGTTTTCATAATAATGTTGGTTATGTGGTGATGCATATGCTATAATAAAACAATATCAAGTTAAGCTTAAAACTGCTTATTTTTCTACCCCTTTTTACTAATTGCCTAAAAACAAGAAATATTATTGGATGGCAAATTTTAAAAAGAATCCTAGTTCAAAACTACAAGCTAGCTCTATTAATTAAGTTTTAAATTAATATTATTTAATAATTAAGCCAGAAAGTTATTTTATAATATCTTAAAATTATTCTTTTTTGCAATTACTTAACATTTTATTTATTTTAAAATATAGGAATAGGTGTAAAATGAATTTTTATTGTGTTAATTAAAGTAAATTTTAATTTTAGTAGTGGGTGGCATTGAATTGCCCATAAGTAATGCTATTTTTTATATAAAACCTTAAAAAGAACAATAGGTTAATGTATTTAGGCTAATTTTTTACAAACAGGTATGATTTCGCCCTGAGCCAAACGAAATTGATCTATTTGCTGGTGGCTGAGGGAGGAGGTGTAATCAACTTCAGAAACATGAAAACCAATGGATCGAAGTTTGTTGAAATAATCTCTTCCGTAAACGCGCACATGATCGTATTGTCCAAAAATGCGTGTGCGTTCTTTTGGATCAGTAATTGTGTCATCTTCAAAAGTAGTTGCCCTATTCAGGTCTTGCGGAATTTGCATAATAGCCATACCTCCAGGGGCTAATACCCTAAACAGCTCTTGCATAGCGGTGGTGTCATCTGGGATATGTTCCAAAACGTGATTGCATAAAATAAAATCAAATTCGTTATCCTTAAAGGGAAGGTGGCAAATATCAGCTTTTATATCAGCTAGTGGTGAAATTAAGTCAGTTGTAGTATACTTAAGGTGGCTTAATTTTTTGAATCGGTTATAAAAAGCCTGTTCCGGGGCAAAATGAAGTAAGTTTTGTGGCTTTGTAAATAAATCAGTTTCATTTTTCAAATATAGCCAAAGTAACCGATGGCGTTCCAATGAAAGGGTAGAAGGGGATAATACGTTGGGTCTCGGATTTTCATACCCATAGGGTAAAAAAGTACGAAAGCTTTTTCCATCAATAGGATCCGTGTAGTTAGTTCCTTTTAAAAAAAAACTAAAAATAGGTTTAATGTAGTAACTGACTTTGATTAAAAATGGTCGGGGAAAAAGGCTTAAGCCCTTTTTAAAAAAATATTTAATCATTGTATTTAAACCATATAGATTAGTTTACAGCTCAAAAGAATACTTAGCTTTTATTGAGCTGTTTTTTTATACGGAGCTTCTTCGTTAGTTTCAATTCCTAACACCTCATGTACGTAATCAAAAGTAGATAAAATTTCTGGAGCACCATCAATAATAGCCACATCGTGTTCAAAGTGTGCGCTAGGTTTACCGTCGGCAGTTAAAATTGTCCAGCCATCTTTAAGTTGTTTTATGCTTTTAGTACCCATATTAGTCATGGGTTCAATGGCAACAACCATACCTTCAACAAATTTTTTACCTCGTCCTCTTTTTCCGTAGTTAGGCATTTCAGGTTCTTCATGCATAATGCGTCCCAATCCATGGCCTACTAGTTCTCGAACTACACCGTAACCAGCATCTTCCGTAAATTTTTGAATGGCATAACCAACATCGCCAACGCGATTGTTAATCCTAAATTGTTCGATGCCTACATAAAGCGAAGCACGTGTAACATCAAGCAAACGCTTTACGTTATCGGCAATTTCTCCAACGGCAAAAGTGTACGCATGATCACCGTAAAAACCATTTTTTAATGCACCACAATCAATAGAAATAATATCTCCTTCTTTTAAGGGTTCATTATTAGGAATCCCATGAACAACTTGTGCATTAGGACTCATACAAAGTGTATTAGGAAAATCGTATAATCCTAAAAAACCTGGCTCAGCGCCTTCAGCCCTGATAAATTCTTCAGCTAGTTTATCTAACTGAAGTGTAGTAACACCAGGCTTAACTTCTGCGGCAAGCATGCCTAAAGTTTTTGATACAATTAGCGCACTTTCTCTCATTAATTCAATTTCATCGCGTGTCTTAATGTGTATCATAAATAGGTATAAATTTTAAGCGGCAAATATACAAATTAGTTAGTTGTTCTTATAATTGAAAGTAGATTAGCTTCAAAATTATAATTACATTATTTAGCTTTATCAACTATTGGTTTTCCATTTGCCACCTCCTAAGTAAAAGCCTATTGTGATTCCTAAATAGGAGTTTTTAGAAGTTCCAATTCGTTTTTCTGTCAGATTTTCCAGGGCTGTATCTGGAGTAAGGTTATAATCTAAACTTAATCTGAATTTACTCCATTCTACCCCAGCTCTTAGCATACCACTTATGGTGGTTTCACCATCTATATTATTTTCCGAATCGTCTTCATCTTCATCACTGTCAAAAATTTTTACATCAATAGCAGTATTAGTCACAAAGCCAGCGCCTATTCCACCACCAATAAAAGGAGCAAAAGAAGAGTTTCCTTTATTAAAATAATAATCAAACGTTCCTAATATGGAAGAATTAATTCCTACGTCAAAAAATCTCAATCTACCACTTGTTTGATTAGTTACATTTTCTGTAGCTTTGGCTAAGAAAGCCCCTCCATATCGAACGCCTACATTCATTTGTTTTGATATATTGTATTTGGTTTCAAAATAAAATACGAATCCTCCGCCATCATCCTCTTCATTTAGGCTTGCGTAACCAAAATCAAGCCCTACTCTTAATTTGCCTTTTTCTTGTGCATAGTTATAGTTTAAATTGAATACTACAATAAATAATAATAATAAAATCTTTTTCATGGATTGTTGTTTTTATTTATAACAATTCAAGAAAGAATTACCCTAAATTTTTTTTAAAAAAAAATGGTATTTGACTTTTCAAATACCATTTTAAACTATACAATCAGTTTATAATTAGATTAATGGAAAACGTGTCATGGCTTCGGGTTGTTCCACGCCAATTAGTTTTAAAATAGTGGGAGCCATGTCACCCAAAACACCATCCTTAATAGCTTTAAGTTCATTGTCAATTAAAATTACTGGAACAGGATTGGTAGTATGTGCGGTGTGGGGGCTACCATCGGGATTCATCATGGTTTCGCAATTACCATGATCAGCAATTAATAAAGTAGTATATCCATTTTCTAAACCAGTTTCAATTACTTTTTTTGCACATTCATCCACAGCTTCACAAGCTTTTATTGCGGCTTCCATAATACCCGTATGCCCAACCATATCGCCATTGGCAAAATTCAAGCACACAAAATCAGCTTCTCCTTTTTTCAAATCCTCCACTAAGGCATCCGTTAATTCATACGCGCTCATTTCAGGTTTTAAATCGTAAGTGGCCACTTTGGGGGAATTTTTAAGTATGCGGCTTTCACCTTCAAAAGGAGCTTCCTGTCCGCCAGAGAAAAAGAAAGTAACGTGTGGATACTTTTCAGTTTCAGCAATACGAATTTGTTTTTTTCCAGCTTTAGCTAAAATTTCTCCTAAGGTTTCGGTAATGTTATCTTTATTAAAAATTACTCGGATTCCTGTAAAACTATCATCATAGTTAGTCATAGTTACATAGTACAAATCCAATCTTTTTGTATCTTGCTCAGGGAAATCATTTTGAGACAACATGTTTGTTAATTCTCGACCACGATCAGTTCTAAAATTGAAAAAGATTACTACATCCCCTGGTTCCACTTTGGCAACAGCCTTGCCGTTTTTGGTGGCAACTAGTGGCTTTGTAAATTCATCAGTAATGTCGTTAGCATAATTTTCTTTTAAGGATGCTACAACATCTTCAGTTGCTATACCTGTATTATTTACTATAACATCATAAGCTAATTTTACACGCTCCCAGCGGTTATCGCGATCCATTGCATAATAACGGCCTGTTAAGGTAGCAATTTCCCCAGTAGTTGCTTCCATATGTTGTTGTAAATCGGTAACAAACCCTGCGCCAGCTTTTGGGTCTACGTCACGACCATCAGTAAAACCGTGTACAAAAACATCAGTTAACCCTTTGTCATTTGCAGCTGACAATAAACCTTTTAAGTGATTAATGTGGGAGTGGACTCCACCATCACTTAATAAACCTAATAAATGAACTTTTTTATTATTTGCTTTCGCGAAGTCAAAAGCTTCGGTAAGTACAGTTTCATCTTTTAAAGTGTTGTTTTCAATGGCTAAATTAATGCGTGTTAACTCCTGATATACGATGCGTCCAGCACCAAGATTCATATGACCAACTTCGCTATTTCCCATTTGACCTTCGGGAAGTCCAACGTTTAAACCATCGGTACGAAGGGCAGCATTAGGATATTTAGTGTAAAGTGAATCAATAAATGGAGTATTTGCATTGTCAATAGCTGAAACTTTAGGATCAGGAGAAGTTCCCCAACCGTCCAGAATCATTAAAATCACTTTTTTATTCATGGTTTGGTTTATTTGTTAAGTTGCAAATATAGTACAAATGCATCCAAAATAACCAAGCAAATCTCGTGGTAGTGTGAAGTCCTTTTTGAAATTAAAAAGTAGTTGAAATTTTATATTGATAGCTATTAGCCATTTGCAATTAGCCATTTGCCAATATAATTAGTCAATTTTAATATTCAATAAATAATAGTCATTAGTCTTTAACCAACAGCCAAAAGCCGACTGCCATTAGCCAACAGCCATTTACTTTTTTTATAAAAGTTAGCAACTAATGTTCCTTGTATTTTTCAATAGCTTCACGTATATGTTCAATACGATTTTCAGGATCGGGGTGAGAACTTTGAAATTCAGGAATTCGGTTAGGTCCCGCGGCGGCTTTTAAAATTTTCATTACGCCAATCATTTCTTCAGGATTGTAACCTGAATTTATCATAAAAAGCACGCCAAGTTCATCGCTTTCTAATTCGTCTTCGCGACCATTTTTTAGAAGGGTAGTTTGTCCGTACTGATTGACTAAACCGCCAGCATCTGCACCTACTGAAGCTCCAGCCGAAATAGTTTTCCAAAAATCACTATCAGCAATACGTTCGGCAGAGTGCCTTCCTAGTACATGACCAATTTCATGCCCCAACACTCCAGCAATTTGATCTTCGTTTTGTAAACGTGCTAATAATCCGTAAGTCATAAAAATTTGACCGCCAGGTAACGCAAAAGCGTTTATCGATCGGTCATCATTTAATAAATGAAACTCGTATTTATAAGGTGTATCCCTTGCCATACTGGAATTTACTAGCTTGCCTCCAATAACGTCAATTAAAGTTTGTAGTTTGGTATCCGGGTGCAAACCTCCGTGTTGTTGTGCCATTTGAGGAGCACTTTGTATACCAATAGCAATTTCTTGCTGCGGATCCATGTTTATGTTTTGGACTCTGTTTGTGTAAGGATTTACAGTTTTATTGCTGCATCTTTTTACAAAAGCAAAAGCTACAATAACTACTCCAATGAGTAACCTAAACTTAAGTCCACCTCTACGCATATTTGTTTATTTGAAAAGTATATGTGTAAAATACAAAACTCCCTCGTCGTTTGCAATTGTTCCTATGCCAGAGTTGGTAAAGTCGCCTTCTAAATTTTTCCGATGACCTTCACTATCAATCCATGCATCAACTACAGCTTTAGCTGTCCGAAAATCAAATGCTACGTTTTCCGCATAGGAAGTTGCATTTTCATTTTTAAATAAAATATTTGATCTTTCATTGCCGTTGTCATGGTTAATATTGTTCCTATTTGCTTGATATTCTGAATGATTTAAGGCTTCAATTTTCGCAGTGTTATTATTAGTTAAGGCTGTCAAATTTTTTGAGGCACGGTATTCATTTATTAAAATTAAAATTTGATCGCTGATATTTTTTTGATCTCTTTCAAGTAAGTCTTGCGCTTTAGTATCAGATACTGAAGATGCATTGGCCGATGTGGCTTCATTTGTACTAAAAGTATCGTCATTGATTTGTCCTTCATTTAATTCGTCAAGAAATTGATCCAAACTTTTGTCTGAAATTTCTTGTTCTTCGCAAGAAAAAATTAGTATGCAGCCTATAGCAATCCCAGTTAGGGAAATTAATTTTAATAAATTCATAATGTTGGTTTTATGGGTTTGCAATATATGAATTTACTCAGGAATTAGCGTAGGTTTTATCTGTAAAATATTTGAATTTAAATAGTTTGAAATGAATTTTATCGATAAAAAATAACTTCCTGACGTGTTTTTTTGATTTAATTGTTTAATAATTTTGCATGAAATATATTCGGATAGCATCGATTTTGACGTGGGAGCGTAACTGTAATGCCAAGGTTCGTATTTGAATCCTTTTCTATTAGGATCAGCGGTATATACAAGTTCAAAGCCATAAGTAAGTGCATTTTTATCCAGCCACTGCTTCAGTGGATAAAAAATATTGTTTTTTTTAAAGTTTGTTGGATTTAGTAGGGAAGTGGGTGGATTGTCAATATCCAATACAATGTCAATATCAGTCCCCCAATGATGACGTGATGTTCCAGGTAAAGTAGAATATTCTATTATTTTATTTATGGCAGTTTCAGGTGAAAGTCCTTGATTAGTAAATTTTTTATACTTTCTATTCCAAATCTGTTGCTGTCTGGTAAAGCTACGGTAACTGGATACAATTTTAATTTTTATACCATCAATGGCAGCGGCTTTTTGCATTTTTAAAAAAGCGGTATACACTTCTCCCCTGAGGGAAAAAGGATTATTTGAATTTGCGGGTTTTACTTTACCTGTTAATTCATTGAATGAAAAGAGTGTTTGCTGAGCGGATAGGCTATTATTTGTCATGAAAAGTAAAGCATAAATTACTACTAGATACTTTACTATTTTTTTTTATCTATTAACATATAAATAGCCTGATTTACATTTGTGTCCACTTGCTGTCTGATAATCTAAAATATAAAAATAAGTACCTACAGGCAGTAAGTCATTTGTATTAATAGTTGCTCTACCATTTGATTTACCAGTAAATACATCAAAATCGTTAAAGTTATTATCATCAGTGCTTAAGGGGTTAGGATCTGTGTAACCTTCTTTTGAATACACAAGAACTCCCCAACGGTTATATATTTTTAATGTATTATCCGGAAAGTTATTAATTCCTTCAATTTTAAAATAGTCATTTTTACCGTTACTATCACTTGATAAGGCGCTAAAAATAGTAAGTTCTTCTCTTATTTCTCGTACGGTAGTACCGCCTATAGTGATTATTTCAAAATCATCGGGATTAAACAAATCAGAGGTGATTTCTCCATTTAAAACCGTGCCATTTGTACTCGTGTTTCCTAAGTTAACCCATTGTTGATCAGCTTTACTCCAACCGACTACTATTAATTCAGTAATGTTATTTTCATTTACTAAATCGCCAATATTACTCATGGCGTCCCATGTGAGTGTGGCTCTTGTGGTTCGATTACCATCTAAATCCCAAAATTCAACAGGTGTTACAAAGGCAATTTCATCCTTTTTTTCATTACGGTCAAAATTGGTTGCAAATGCCGATGGTGTGTCCGGGTTTTCAAAAAAATAAGCTGCTCGAGATGTGTTTTCAGCAGCAGCTGCCTGAACTGATATTGGTCTTAATCGAAAGGCATCTCCAACAGGAAAAAGATATTGTTCACTACCAGTATAACTGTTGTAACCATCAACATGAGTGTCATCGCCTTCATTTATATAAATATCAGTATCTACCAAATCAATGGATACTTGCGGGGTACTCCTAGGAGTAACAATATTTCCATCGACAAATAAAATGCCTGTGTTTACAATTGAATTTACTTCCAAATTAATGTCTTGCGAAACATTAACAATAAGATTAGCAAATTTAGGCGCATTTTCACCAGAAATTGTCAGCGAATTAGTGTCATTGTAAAAACCAACTTCACTTGTATTTCCATTTTCAGTAAATTCACCGTCATTTATGAGGTTACCATAAATTCCAAGTTGACTACTTCCGTGTGTTTGAATAGTACTACCATTATGATTTTTTATATCGCATGTATTTAGGGTTTGTCCGCTTAACGCAGAAAACATAACTATAAAAAAGAGGGTATAAATAGTTTTCATGGTTAATTGTTTAAATGTTCCAAAAGGTAATTTGATTATTTTCTGTATCTGTTAATTGATTACCAGTAACTTCCATGCGATACATTATTAGTTCAGTAATTCGGTTGTCAGCAAAATTGGCATTATTTCCATTTGAATATAAAATTCCAAAATTGTTGGTTGCCGTACAGCGTCCGTTGGTGTAATTACCAGATACAAGTACAGTGCCATTTTTACGAATGCTTTGTACCACACTTGCTCTTACAAATGAAAATTGTTGCCACTCATTGTTTGTATTACTAACGCTACGAACTGGATCACAACAAATGCCAGAATCAAAATATACTAAATCATTTGTCCAATTCAAATGTATTGACCATCGATTGCTATTATTGCCAGGTTGTCGGGTTCCAAAGGTAAATTGATTATTGTCGGTGGCATAAGCGGCAATAAACACTGTACCGTTGACACCAGCATTGGTTAATGTTTGAATACTAGTATTAACATCAAGCCTGTCATTAGCACCATCGCCGACAAAATAAGGTCGGGTTGGGTTGCTAGTAATAAATTCGGGTTGAAAATTAGCGGTATTCTGTACAGCGTTTCGGCCTAAGCCACTTTGGTCATACCAAGTAACTACAAATACTTGAGCCATTCCGCGCCAAGCATCAATAGCGCTAATATCTACAATATCATTACTTGCACAAAAAAAGTCTTGTTCTTGATTGTCACTATTTCTGCGTAAGCGTATTAAAGGGCCATTATAATCGGATTCTAATATACGCATTGAAAAGGCAAAACTAATGTCTGTTAGTTTATCATCAAGGAGGTGTTTTGATGCTAAGCTAGGGAACTGATTGTAATGTGCTATTTGGCAAAAACCAAAAGCAAAAAATAGTAAGTGAGTAAGAAGTACATAATATTTCATTACTTATAATTTTAAATCACCTGTGATGTGAAATATGTTTGTTGCCGTAGATATAATACCAACTCCAGCATCTCTGCCTGCGGTTTTAAAACGTGATAATCTATTTTTAATTTGTACACCACCAGCACCAGTTATGGTTACTTGTCCATCGCCAATTTGATATATACTTATATTATAGCCTATAGGTAAACCTGTAGGAATGGTTAAAGTGATATCAGTTGCACTATCAAATGTTAATACATTTGTATTATTGCTATTAATTAAAGTATAACTTGCTGTAAGTGGAACAACTACAGGAGTTAATCTATCTTCAAGTAATTGTTTCCATTCGGTACCGTTATATTCAAATATTTTTTTTAATGTACTATTAAATATAATTTGACCTTCATCGGCCGTTGTCATAGGCAGATTATTTATACTAGTTGTTGACCCTACAGGCAATCTCATTAAATCATTTCTTGTAACAGTTTGTCCCAATAGTAAATTACTTAAAAACATAAATAAAATAATTGTACAGCGCTTCACGATTGATCTGATTTTAATGGATTATATTTAATTCATTGTATATGTGTAATTTACTATTTTTTTTAATTAGGTTTAACTCTATATGTAATCCTTCTGTTAGTAATCACTGTTGCTGGTCTTAATACTTTTTTTCTGGAAAATTCCGAGGTTGAATTGGCTATCGTTGCAGTGGCTGTAATGATATTGCCAGTTACAGGGATATTGCTACTTAAAGGAACTGTGATATTAAATCGATTGGTAATGTCAGTATTTCCATCAGCATCATTATAAGATGAGGTCGTTGCATCAGTATCTAAGGGACCTCCTTCGATTACAGAGGTCAAAAACAATTGACCTTCCCCATAGTCATCTGTAAAACCAGTCAGTTGATTGTCTCCAGCAACAGCAGTTCCAAGTTGTACATCTGTTAAAAAGATTTCAATAATGGAACCAGGCCTTGCCCAGCCTGTTATTTTTAACATATTTCCTCGTATTGTAGCCGTTTCAAAAGTAGGAAAGTTAATAAGTCCATTGGGACCGCTGTCGCTATCGCCGCTGTCATTAATCGTAACACCATCACCATCGACATCACCTATTGTGGCGTCTAAATCAATTCCTAAAGCCTTTTCAGTACGACCGTTTGCAAAAATAGAATTTTGAGAAATCAAATTACCACTAGTATTTCCACCTCCAAGAACAATACCAGGACCGCCATTATTATTAATGATGTTATTGGTAATGGATGAATTGCTACCTCTAAGTTTAATACCTGCATTTTCAATAGTGGTGGCGGTACAATTCCCTCCATTTTGACCATTTTCCCTAATCGTATTTTCTGTAATAGTGATATTACCCGAATTGATATCACCATCAATACCAAATGCAGCGCCTTGTTCAATTAAGTTATTTTGAATGGTAATTCCTGTACCATTTTGAATACGAATATTGTCAAAACAACTTCCAGATGTTCCGTTGCTAGTAATGTGGTTATTTACAATTGTTGTTGAAGTGCCTCCGTTAATAAGTAGTCCATCACGTATGGTAGTTGCAATGTAATTTGAATTAATTGTAGCAGTAGTAGCGCCACCTCTTACGTGAACACCAAATCTAATATTACCACTGTTTACTCCAAGTGCGTTGACTCCTATGATATTGTTTTGAACAAGTGTTGATCCATCATTTACTAGAATACCAGCGTTGTTATTGGCATATACGGATAAGTTTCTTATTACATTGTTTGCACCTTGAAAAGTAAGCACATTGCCATTATTTTGATGTATTTGTATTTCGGGTAAATTGTAATTAGGTAAAACGTTTCCATTTGTTCCTACAGAAGTACCCCCTGCACCAATAGTACCTATGTTTGAGTTTCCAGAAAAAGCCGTTTGCGAGCGCCCATCAATATGTGTATTAGCACCAGTTATGGGAGGTAAATCAAATGGGACTCCACTAATGTTATTGGGTATGAAAATATCAAAATAGCCATTTGCATCATAATTAGCGTCAGCAGTTCTGCCCAAAGGATCGGCAGTAGGAGGGATCATAAATACCGTTGCATCTACACCTGCTGCAGGATTGATTGAAGCGTCATTAGGGTGCGCTTCAATATTTAAGCCATTTTCGCCTAATTCATTGGAATTGGTTATAAATTGAGCTAGTGAACCTTGACCAGTGGCATTGGTATTTACAATGGTGTTAAAATTGAAGCCGAAATTTAAGTCAACAACTCCTTCGTTTAAAATTGTAACAGTTGAAAATGATATCGCATTTTCAATAGTACCAGCAGGCGCGTCAGTAAGTAAAGCAGGATTCTTACCACCAATTTCGTTAGTATTTGGGGTGATATTTGTTCCATTGTAGCCTGTTTTAAAGGTTTGAACAGGAACACAGGCGGTACACGTATCGCCGTTGTTTCTCGAAGATCTAATAGTATTTGTAACTACTCTTAAACGATATGTACCATTAACCATTCCTCCAAGCACAAATTCTCCATCGGCGTCAGTTTGCGTACTATCATCTAGTATAAAATTCCCTGGAGTAACCTCTCTATAAATTTCTACAGTAACATTTTCTAATGGATTACCGTTGGAATTGATCAAATTTCTTCCCAAACCTCCTGAGTAGTTAACATCTTCAAAAATATTTCCTACCATTAAATTACTGGGAACTTTAAGGACAACAGCATTTGAAATGACAAAATCCTGACCAACATTAACATTTGTTGTTACGGAAGATTCGCCTTGAGCAATGAAATTTGAAATGTTATAAGTGTCTAAATCTAAACCTAGTGTCTGGCGATTAGTTATATTGGTAAGGTCCGTATTATCATAAACTGTAGAGTTAAAAGGATTGTTGATTGTTACTCCGTTGTTATTACCATCACCCACTAAAGGAATTTCAATGGTTGGAGCTAAGCCAGTTGTTATGGTTAGTGATTCTCCATCAGCGAGATTAATATCACCTTCCCAAGATAAAACAGACGTTTTAGCATCAGTATTGCCTATTGCAAAAAAACCATCAAGTAAATAGGACTCTGTATCGTTCTGTCTGCCATCAAATCCATTATAAAGATTAATTGTGGAAGCAGGTAACGAATCATCTGTATAAAAAATCATTAAACTCCAACCTCCAAACACAATTGTACTATTACAAAAATTAGTACTGTTATCAATGTTCAAGTTTTCTAAATCATAAAGATTATTCGCAGGGTCAGCTAACGAAGTTACTTGATTTGTAACATCAGCTACCATTCCAAAAAAAGTATTAGTTCCAAAGAAACTGCTATTAATAATGTCTGCTGTAACTGATTGACCTTCAAATGTAACTACATCATCAGCTGATACTCCTGAGTGCCCCCAAAAAAGTAATGCTTTTCTAATTGTTGCAGTATTAGGAATTGTAGAAGTTAGAGCAACAGGAGGCCTTGTTGCTACAATGCTACACTCATCATTAATGTCATTTCTAAAAGAATCGCCTGTAACAGCATAGTCAAATAAACCATTAAATTTTTCAAATAAAGTTAAAGGAGTATTTACAGGAACAGCATTATCTCCATCGTCAGTTATTGTTACTGTACCGTTTCTTAAAATTATTGAATTGTTTGTGCTATTAAAAAGAGAAATCGTGAATGTTTCATCATTTTCTTCAAAATTGTTATCAATTATAGGTATAGTTAAATTAATAATTTGGTTAGGAGTTCCATTAAAGTTTAATACTCCATTTGTCAATAAATAATCAGAACTTTCAAGAGCTGTTCCATCAGTTGTAGTATAATTTACACTAAAGGAGTTGATGTTTGCCCCAGTATAAGTAATCGCTACATTGGCAGTGTTGTCACCTTCATTTATGGTTAAGTCCGTTACGCTAACTGTATTAGGAGTAGGTAAGTTTGTTTGTATTTGAAGATTATCAATTATAACAAATTCACCAGGTTCAAAGCCAGTTCCAAATCCATCCAAAATTTGAAATCTAATAATTGTATTTGCAGATATAAAAGGAGTAATGTCAATATTTTCAGTCCCAGAATTTGTGCCTACGAGTGTTCCAGGGTTTAAGACGCTAAAAGAGGTGCCATTATTATTTGATATAGAAATTTCAAGCTCTTCAGCTGGATTTCCATTAAAAAAAAACCTAAATTATTAGTTAACCAATCAAATGTAAGTGAAGCTGAAGTTGCCCCAGAAAGGTCAACAGCTCTTTGAATACCTTCTCCAGGATCACCTACAAAAGCTAAATTATTAGGTCCAATACCAGCATTGCCAATAAAAATAAAAATATCGCCCGAAGTAGGGGAGTTATTATCGTTTAACTCTATCCAATCGGTATTCCAATCGCCGGTACCATCATTTCTATTGTATTCTTGGGTCGTAAAATTATCAGCAAAGATTAACTGTGCATGCAAATTATTTATAGTACTAAAAAAGAATATAAAAGATAATGCAAAATGAATGAATCGTACTAGTTTCATAATTAAATTTTATAAACTATTTTACTACAAAAACGACATTAATTAAAGTATTAAAGTCTGCTGGTTGTCCTACAATACGATAAGAGAGTATTCCAGCATCACTGATTCCTGTAATGTCAAATACATTTGCATCAGCAAAAGTAACATAGTAATAAAGTTCATTTGCAGTATAAAGGGGTATATTATTAGGTGCGCTCGTGCTTTTTGCAGTTTGATAGTTAACAGTTACACCATTTATAGTTGTAGTATTCAATGATATGTCATATTGATTTACATATTGTTGATATAAATCTACAGTTTCATCTGGAGCTCCACTAGGAGTTAATGCAGAAACATCAATTTCAATTGAAGGAGGATAAAAAACCCGACCAGCTTTCGACGTAATGGGTGTAATAGCTTCCACTACGTTTTGTAATGTAGTATCAATAATATTATCTCCGTCTACATCAATGATATCAGCATTATTAACAGTACCATCACCATTTAAGTCAATAGATGAAGACAATACAGTGTTAACTTCAGAAGCATCTTGATCATCAGTTCCTACGTCCGCAATCCAATTAGCACCATCATATCTGTAAATACGATCATCAGATGTAACATAAACGATATTACCTTCAGTTGGCGTACCTGTAATATCTGTGAGATTTGTTATTCTAGGTAACCCCATAGTAGCATTAGCGTCTAAAGTTTGACCAAAAAGTAAAGTTGGAAATATTAATAAAATTGTAATATTTAGTAAAGCTTTCTTCATCTTTAAAATTTGTAATCAATAGGTTTAAGGTAATTTAGTTACCGTGAACATAAATTCTAGGTCGATATCTGTTTTAGGGTTTGTACCATTATCACTATCACCAATATTTACTTTAAAGCCAGTATCCTGAATATCATAATAGGTAATGCCAGGATCATCATAATTAGAACCACCTGCTGGAGGGCAATTACCTCCACAATCCATAGCAGTTAATTGTACTACGTAATTGCTTCCGGTTATAGCTGTGTTAAAAGTAATTTGGTAGTCACCAGTATTAATTCTAGATACAGAAGATCCAAATATGGCAGCAGCACTTCCATCACCATTGACTCTACCAAGTGCACAAACGACTGGGATATTCAAGAAAGCACCGCCATCAGAACCAACCGTTATTTTATTTTCAGTATCAGTACTCACTACATTTGCTGTTTGTGGGGCACCAGCTTCATTTGTATATGTGATGACTCCCGTAGTGTTGTTTTGATCAAGTTCAGTTACGGTTTCTTGCAAATTTTGGGTGCCGGAAGGGCTATTAACCGTTGCAATTGTATTTCCGGTTGCAATTGGGGTAATAGTTATAATTGGAGAGGCTCCCGTAGCTCCGGTAGGTCCAGTACGTCCAGTACGTCCAGTGAATCCGGTACGTCCAGTGAAACCGGTGCGTCCTGTAAATCCTGTTCTACCAGTAAATCCAGTTCTACCTGTGAAACCAGTGCGTCCAGTGAATCCTGTTCTACCAGTGAAACCGGTGCGTCCTGTAAATCCTGTTCTACCTGTGAAACCGGTACTTCCAGTGAAACCAGTGCGTCCTGTGAATCCAGTACGACCTGTGAAACCGGTGCGTCCAGTGAAGCCAGTACGACCTGTGAATCCGGTGCGTCCCGTAATCCAGTTCTCCCTGTGAAACCAGTACGTCCAGTGAATCCAGT
>NZ_AFPB01000079.1 GCF_000218485.1 Aquimarina agarivorans
GTTTTTTATGTTGTGTGCCGTGCATGGTAATTTGCGGAATTACAATAATGAGTTTTTTCAAGCCATTGTAATTTCAACTATTGAATGTTAGTGAGTAGTAGTATTTTACAAAAAAAATAGAATTGTTGTTGTGTAATTATAATAAAAGCGTATTTTTGCAATCCGAAAACGAAAAGATTTTTAGCAATGAAACAAGGTATTCACCCAGAGAATTATAGATTAGTAGCTTTTAAAGACATGTCTAATGATGACGTGTTTATTACTAAATCAGCAGCAAATACAAAAGAGACTATTGAAATAGACGGTGTTGAGTATCCGGTGATCAAACTGGAAATCTCCAGAACATCACACCCATTTTATACAGGGAAATCTAAGCTTATTGATACAGCTGGACGAATAGATAAGTTTAAAAACAAATATGCAAAATTCAAAAAGTAATTTTGTAGTTTTTTTATAAATAAAAGCCTTCTGATATATCAGGAGGCTTTTTTTAGTTGAGGTCTATTTGAAATGTTATTCTGTGCTTATTATTTACAATTTTTTTGTGCAAGTAAACAGTATCTTGTAGTATTTGTGGCTGTCAATTTAAGTGTGCTTTATCTGTATTGACGCGGTGTTTCAAATTTATTCTTGATGTAAAATTTTCTATTTTAATAGTTTGCATAAGTATTTTACGATCAAAATTTGTATCAAGGAAATTGTTTTAAAACTATAAGTTCAAATTTTTTAGCTCTAGTTTTTGATTCTAATTTTTTGTTTACGGATTATTGAATCAAATGATTATCTAATTTTAGTAATTCGGCAAATTCATAAAGCTAAATGTTATTTATTAAAATTTAAAAACGAACAAGGCAAACAAAAAAGGAAGCCTATATGGCTCCCTTTTATTGTTGGAATAGTGTTAGTATGTTGATGTTGGGCTCTATTTTAATTTAAAGGTTACCTTTCTCCTTAATTGTAATGATTCTTTGGAGCTTCCAGAAGCTGTTTCTCCGTTTCCTGTATGCAATAATCTCTCAGGAGCTATTCCTGATTCAATTAAAATATCATATACTTTTTTAGCTCTTCTTGAAGAAAGACTAGAGTTAAATGCGTCGCTACCTCTTTGGTCAGCAAAACCGATTAGTTCAGCCTGAGCGTTTGGGTGTTCTTTCATGTATTCTATTAAATAGTTAATAGCATCAAGTGAATAAATGCTTGGTGTAGCACTTGCTGTATTGAAATAAACGTTGACATAGCCTTCACTCAAAAGTTTCTTGATGGCTTCATCATAAGAGACTTCTGGGGCAGTTGTAACTGCAGTGGGAGTGTCGTTTGCGTACTTTCTGTCCAGAGCAGTTTCAAATTCATCAGGGATTCCATTTCTGTTATTATCAATAGTAACCCCTTTAGTGTTTACAGTTACTCCAGATGTTGTATTAGGTTCACGATCTAAATAATCGGCCACACCGTCTTGATCGGTGTCAATTAAATCGGCTTCAATATTTGCTATTTTATTGCTCAATTCTTCAAGTTGTTTTGAGCTAGCTCCGTCCTCAATTGTCCAATCTGCATGATTTTCATGTTTGCCTAAGTGAATGGTAAAACCAGCAGTCGCTGTTAATAATGATCCAAAATCAGTTACGTTTTCTGCACCATCCCAGTTGAAGTTTTGTCCTAAATGTCTGGAATAGCTTAGATCAGTATGAAAAGTAACCCTTTTTGATAATTTTAACTGTGGTGTCAGGCCAAGAATAAAGTTTACGGCTAATTCATCATCAGTGTTTCCTTCGGTGTTGTAATCAAAAAAAGATAAACCTCCACCACCATGGAATAACAATCCGATATTTTTAAAGGCAGTAGTTCTGAAGCCCATTATATTTCCTAGATTAATAACTCCTTGTATTGAACCTCGATAATAAATAGTTTCGAATTCAATTGAATTATCGTCATTATTAATATCCAGATATCCAAAATCAGCTTTTATTCCAAACTTGGTGTTTAGTGCATATCGAATTCCAAAATTACCAGCAATAAATTCAGGTACTTTTGTAAAGTGACCAGGAGAAGCTAGGCTAAATGTCTTTAAAGCGCCGGCATCAAGTTCAATAGACCATTTGTTGTATTCGATATTTTGAGCATTTATAAAATTAAATGACGCAAAAAAGCAAATAATAAGTAATTTTTTTTTCATAATTAAGCGGTTAAATAATTATTTTCAATCAAAAATAGGAAAAAGTATATAATAAAAATGTTTTTTTGTAAGTGTAAAATATATTTATATTTAAATATTTGCAAATCAAATAGTTGTTTAATTTATGTCTTATTTGCAGAGTTTTAACGTTTTGTTGATATATATTCGCAAAAATGAAAATTCGATTTCAACCATTTCTTGTTTTTTTAATTGTATTTTTGCATCGATTTTAAGTAAAATTTATATTTAAAATTTACAATCAAAAACTGGTTAAAAATTGTTGAATATTAGACTTTAAAAGTAATTTTTTGTTACAAAATAAATTATGATAAAAAACATTTGTTGTATTGGAGCTGGTTACGTTGGAGGTCCAACGATGGCTGTAATAGCGAATAAGAGTCCAGAAATAAAAGTACACGTAGTAGATTTAAACGCGCAGCGGATAGCCGATTGGAATTCAGATGATTTTAGCAAATTGCCAATTTATGAGCCAGGATTAGATGAAATAGTAAAAGCAACACGTGGCATAAATTTATTTTTTTCAACAAATGTAGATCAAGCGATTCAGCAAGCGGATGCAATTTTTATTTCAGTAAACACCCCAACAAAGACTTACGGAGTAGGGAAAGGGATGGCAGCAGATTTAAAATATATTGAATTGTGTGCGCGTCAAATAGCAGCAGTAGCAACTACGGATAAGATTGTTATAGAAAAATCGACACTTCCAGTACGAACAGCAGAAGCGATTCAAAATATATTAAAAAATACAGGGAATGGCGTCAATTTTGAGGTGTTATCCAACCCAGAATTTTTGGCGGAAGGAACCGCGGTAAGCGATTTAATGAATCCGGACCGAGTGCTTATTGGTGGTAACGAAACGGTAGCAGGAAAAAAAGCCATTCAGGCTTTAGTTGATGTGTATGCCAATTGGGTACCTACAGAAAATATATTAACCACCAACGTTTGGTCTTCGGAATTGTCCAAATTAACAGCAAATGCATTTTTGGCACAACGTGTATCTTCAGTAAATGCTTTGTCGGAATTATGTGAGCATACTGGAGCGGATATTAATGAAGTGTCAAGAGCTATAGGTACAGATTCTAGATT
>NZ_AFPB01000078.1 GCF_000218485.1 Aquimarina agarivorans
AGGTAATGATTTAACATTAGTATTAATAAAAATTAGTACTCCTATGAAAAATAAAGGTTATAAAAATATATGTTTTTTAGCATTATTTGTGATTTTAGCAATAGTCACTAGTTTTGCTCAAGGAAAGTCAAAATTTAAGTCTCAAATTTCTAATAAAATAGTAAATGGAAACAATGTGCTTATTGAAAATCACCCATATCAAGTTGATTTGAATGGTTGTGGAGGTGCTATTTTAGGGTCAACTTGGATCATTACTGCGGAGCATTGTATTTTTGGTGATGGGACCAATATTGTAGTTGGTGCTGGTTACACCAGAATAAGTGAATCTTCGGAAGGGCAATTTGTTAGGATTAAAAGAGCTATTCGAAATCCTAATTCCAATAGTGATATGGCATTACTAGAGCTGGAAAGTCCATTGGATTTGTCTGGTAAATTTGCTAAAGCTATACCCTATGCATCTTCAGTAGTTTTTGAAAATGCTTTAGTTTCCAAAGATGCTTTGTGTTTTTCCACAGGTTGGGGATTGACAGATCCTAATAATCAACGTTCGGCTCCAGATCATTTGCAAGGAGCAGTTTTAAAGTTTGGAGATGTAGCACTTTCAGATGATCGTATTCGAGTAGAGGAATTTGAAGGTCGCATGGCATGTAGGGGGGGATAGTGGTGGTCCGTTAGTGGTGGAAGCAGATAATGACGATTCAACATTCATTTTGGTAGGAACAGTAAGTGGGGGAGAAGGGGAGCCTTGTAGCGATTTTGGTTTTTGGGGTAATGTTGCAAAGGCAGCAAGTTGGATAACATTGGAAACAGGAATAAAACCTTACCAAGCAAGTAATACGTCAAGTATCGATGATTACTTAGATGCATCTGAAAAAGAACTTGATTTTATCGTGTGGCCTAATCCTGCTAAAGAAGCTATACATATTCGTTCAAAAAAAGAGATAAATAAAGCAATGATCTATACATTATCAGGTCAAGAAATTTTGAAAGTGACTGATTTTTAGGAAATCAATATTACTTTACTGACCAATGGAGTTTATGTGCTAAAAGATTTGAATTCAGGAAATAGTAAGTTGTTTGCTGTTGAAAAGTAGTTGTCTTAATAGATTAATCGCATATTGTTCATTTATTATCAATTATTGGAAATTCCTAATTTATTAAATATTTTTTTACTATAAATTTATCAATCCATACTATTGAAATTGACGTGCTTATGCTAATAGTAATTAATGAAAAATAGTCTTCCTTCCATAAAGGAAAATAGAACTTTTTAATTATAGTGTACAAATAACAAAGGCCTAACATGGCTAAGGTGAAAAATATGAATTGTAAAAATTTATTTTTTATATACATTGGATGTCGAATGAAGTAAAATTAGAAAAAGTCTTAATTTTTTTAATGGAGTTTAGTATTGATTATTGATTGTAGCACAGTGATTATTGATTTAAATTTACTCAATTAAATTTTAATTTTAAATAAAAGTGAAGCAGAACAATTTGTTTATTTAAAAAAAGACCATCTTGTAGGATGGTCTTTTAATTTTTTTAGGGCAAATTTATTAGATACCGTATAACGAAAATCTAAAACTTGGATCGGAAATATTGATTAATAAGAATGAAGGGTTACTCGTGAAAACACTTTCTTCAGTCCTTTCTACATAAAACCCTTCTGTATTAAACAAAATGTCTAATGTTGAAGTTATAGTTGATACATCTCCTAGACTTGATACAAGGTTAAATTTAATTTTTTCATTTTCTGTGATAACATCTTCGAAAAACACTCTAGCAAATACGGTGCCATCTAAAGCAAAATCAAAGTATGATCCATCTGGAGTATCAAAGAAAATATTGAGTGTAGTGAATGAATCATCAACATCTAAATTTACAAATTCATCCGATGTAAGGGTCAAATAATTATTGGATGATTTGTCAAAAAATAAGTATCTCCTAAATTCAGTACCAAATATATTGGACTCAGGAAAAAATAAAACACCAGGATTAGTGCCATGACTAATTACAGCATTTAAGTTATTTTGGTTTGCTACAAAGGTATTAGTACCATCATTATAATTAAAAGATTCAAAGTTTGTACCATTGATATCAATAGGAGTTACAAATTTGAATCCATTTTCGGTTATTGAAATTGGTTTGATTACTGTTTCTATAACGTTGCTCGTGGTATTCAAAAAGTTTATAGTAGAAACTCTTGTAAAAGGATCAAAACTAAATGATGCATTAAAAATGGTTTCATTGCCAGTATTAGTAACTACAAAACTTCTAAAAAATAGATCAGTTTCAAAACCATTTGCTATTCTTTTATCTAACCCTCTTAATTTTATAATATCATCAGCGTCAGTTTGGGTAGCTCGTTTTAAAATAAGTTTGCTTTTTTCTGCAATTAACTCTCCATTATCATCAATAACTTTTAAATCAGATTTACTTAAAAGAACAATTTCTTCTTCCGAAAATTCATCAGTAAAATTGAATTGAAATTCGGCATCCCTAGAAAAGTTTACAGATTGAAATCCGTCAAAATCATCGGTAATGTTTGAAAAAGTATTGTAAGTATCAAAAACTAATTCAGGTACTTGTGAAATACCTACTCTATAAGAGGACAAACCATCAAACTCACCAGAATTATGATCCGAAGTAATGTTTACGGTATTATTTTCGTTAAATTTAAGATGAATTTTGTAGACACCACTATTATCACTTGGGACGTAATCGGCTGTCCAGCCAAATTCAGCACTTAATAATAAAGTGTTTAATTCTTTTAATTTATTTGTTACACGATCTTGTGTGTTTTCTTCAAAAACAGCTTCAATGTCATTGTCACTGGCACAGGCAATCAAAAATAGGGTAGCCAATGCAAATAAGTATTTATTAATTTTTTTCATGTTGGTCTTTTTTTATTCAATTCCTCTCAAAAATTCATCACGAAGTACATTGATATCTATACCAACATCGTCTCTAAGGTATTCAGTAATTATGGTTACTTTTTCCTGAATTCTTTGGCGGCCTTCATTTCTTCGGGTGCAATCAATTAAACCATCAGCGCTAAAAGTGGTACAGTCTTCAGGAGTTATATAACGACTTTCAAATACATCGGCAGGAGTGGTGATTAATTCTGCAACCATTTCAGCAAAATCTTCACCTACAGCTGATGTAGCGTAGGGAGAAACCATACCACGCATAATTGCGCTTTCCTGCGATACTGTTGTCCATGTACCAGGCGAGGAATAGTCTTCATTAGAAATTTGTATGTACTGCTGAAAATCAAAATTGAAGTTTTGATCAACTATATGTGCAAACTCATGGTGTAGCGTTTGAAACGCTTGATTAATCCAAGCTGAATTATCAGCTCCAGGTTCTAATGAAAATGCATTACCTTCTACTAAAGTAACACGTACACCAGAATCAGCAACACCAAGTGTTCGCGTTCCATCGCCATTTAAAATAGGTGATCCAATAATTACTATTTCCGCAGGAAAGTTTCTTTTTAAAAATGATTCGCCAATATTAGATGCTTTATTGTAGGGAGTTATCCACGCTTTTTTAATTAGTTCGGCAATGGGTTGTACATTTTCTAATTTTACGGGCGTTCCTTGTTGATCGGCTTCTAACAAGTTGTCATCAAACTTATAACGAATGATACTACCAAAAGGATCAACAAATTCTTTTTTAAGGAATAAATCCAATTCATTTTGAGATTGTTGCTCCGTTTCAAAAATAGGTTTAGGTGATAGTGTATCTTCAGAATTTGAACATCCAGATAGTATTGAAACAGCTAAAGAGACTACTATTGTTTTTGTTGTATTTGCAATGTTTTTCATAATCTTGACTTTTTTTAATGTTATCTAGGATTTGGTGCTAATCCACTATCAATAGCATCCTGAGGTATTTGAAGCACTTTTCTTAAATCTTCAGCTTCTAAGGTTAGTATTTCACCACCTTCGGTAAGTGGAAGCTCGTGCGTAATTTCAATTTTATATCGTTTGATATCAAACCACCTTAATCCATGATCTAAAAATTGAACCTTTCGTTCTTCTAAAATGATATTTAGTAATTTTTCATTTAATGTTCTTGCAGTATCAAAAGTACTATTGTTGATAATATCTTCAGTATAAACGTTACCATCATAATGTGCAGCAACAAGTATATTTAAATCATCTAAAGCATCATCAAATTGATTGAGCATTAATTTGGCTTCGGCTCTGTTTAAGATTACTTCTTCACCTTTGAAAAGTTGTTCAATAAAATAAGGATTTCCAGTAGTTGCCGATAAACTTTCTCTAAAAAAGAATTCCCTTAATCTTGACAAGTATCTTGCTTGAGTTCCAACTTGCCATATACCAGTAGTATTACCAACATGAGTGCCAACAGGACTAGCTAATAAATCGGTTAATTCTCGGTCATTTAATCTGAATCCTGTATCACGACGTTGATGTGTGCTAAAAACTTGAGTAAAAAGTAAATTACTGCTATCATCAGGGCTATTATAATTGTCAGCAGTTTGATTATAACCTGCCCCCCTTACATTATCGTAGTTTGTAATAAATTCTAAGGGACTTTTTCCATCATAAAACCTATCTGAAAATTCAATACATTTTTGATAGTCTCCTTTCCATAAATAAAAGCGACTGGCAAAAGCTAACGCAGAAAGTTTGGAAAAGTGAAATTTAGTTGTTCCTTCAAAAAAACGTGTGTTAATTAAATTTAGACCTTCTAGTAGGTCTTTTTCAACTAAATCATACACTTCTTGTACGGTGTTTCTTGTATAAGTAGGTAAAAACGACTCTTCAGGTTCAGTAATGTAAGGGATTCCTAAATCAGTAGCAGCGGTAGCAGCATCGTAATGTTTACCAAATAAATTAACCAGCATAAAATGATGGTATGCTCTGGATAATAAAGCTTCACCTTTTATGGCATTTATATGGTCTGGATCAGGATCGCCACTTATTGTTTTTAAACTTTGTAATGCTTGATTGCTATGTGCTATAGCTTCATAATTTTCATTCCAGTAATCGTTAGGAGTATCGTTTTGATCATTGGCAGTTATCACCTCCCACTTGTATGCTTGCCTATTTTCAAGTTCAATGGTATTTCCGCCCAAATCTATTATTTTACCAGCACCATTTCGATTGCCCATAGGGCCAGCAAGGTCAGTCATTTCATCAGTAAAAGCGACACTTGCTTGAGAATAAGCTCGGGCGCTTAAAGCAGCAACTTTTTCAATAGAATTTAACTCTAAACGATTATCAGGAGTTTCGCTCAAAAACTCCTCGCAACTAAAATTAATACTAAGGATTATGAGTCCTAATGTTATATTTATATATTTCATTTTAATTTTTTTTAAAATCCTACATTTAATGTTAATGATCCAGATCTTGGTACAGGTAAAGCCGATCCACCTGTATTAAAAAATTCAGGATCCTGTCCATTTAGTTTATCATCAGAATAAATTAAGAATAAGTTTTCAAAAGTTACTTTTAATCCTGCTCTTGCTAATCTTAATTTTTTACAAAAATCTTTAGGTACTTGATAACCTAACGAAATAGCTCGCATTCTGACATAACCGCCATCGGCAACTCTTAAAGAGCTTTGGTTATATAAATCGTAAGCATTTTCACCAATTCTAACAATGTTATTGGCATCTACACGTCCTCCAAGCTCGTTGATAATAGTCCCAGCACTCAGTATTGCAGGGATATTAGTGGTAAGTTCATCACCAGGTAATCGCCATCTATTGGCAAGTTCTGGTGGTAAAGCATTAAAGTCAGTATATGTTGGAGCAAAGGTGCCTCTTAATCTTATTTTGTAGTCGAACTTAAAAGATACAGTCCCTGCTAGGCTAAAGTTTTTGTAGGTGAATGTATTGGTGAAACCTCCAGCACCTCGGGGTTGCGTAGGTCCTTCATATTTCAGTATTTTTTCAATATCTTCTCTTCGTTGTAAATCAAGATCAGTTTGAGGGTTTCCGTCAGCATCCAAAAAAGTTGGAATACCAAGTTCGTTTAATCCTGCAAAACGAGTAGAATACAAGGCAGAGGTTTCTCTTCCTTCTACTGGATTTCCATCAGTCCTAAATAAGTCAACTAATCTTGGTTGAAAGCTTATACTTTGAACCTCTTCAGTATTGTAACCAACATTAATATTAGACGTCCAACTAAAGTTTTTATTTTTAATATTGACTGTAGTTAAAGCAAATTCATACCCTTCTGATTTTAAGGTTAAAAAGTTTCCATCTTTTCGAGCAAAACCACCAACACCATTGGTACGCACCGTACCAATTAAATCAAAAGAGTTACGTGAGTAATATCCAATTTCTCCAGCAATTCTATCATTAAATAACGAATATTCAATACCAGTACTAAATTCCTTTAGTTTTTCAAATGTTAAATCTTTATTTACTAAGGATTGAATTTCATTTACACTGTTCCTGTCAAATGGCCTTAAAGGCACTTCGCTAGTTACGTTTAATGACGATCCTGCTTGTGGTGAATCCGAACCTTCCAGGTCTTCGCCACTTAGTCTGGCTACACTAGCAAGAGGACCACGATCACCAGTTAATCCATACGTACCTTTAAGCTTCAAGAAATTAATCCAGCTGGAGTTAAAAAACTCTTCGTTACTAAGTGTCCAAGCACCACTAATATTATAACTGGTAAGGTATCTTGCATTTCTTGAAGAACCTTGTAAGTTAGAACCGTCTCTTCGTAAGGTACCATTTATTGTATATCGATTATCATAATTGTATCCAACACTTCCAAAAAAGCCTACAAAATGATCTGTAAAATCATTAACTCTAAAATATTGATCATTGTTATTAGTTATCAGATCAATCACATTTTCATTTGAATTTACGACTAACCCATTATCAAAAGAAATACCAAAACCATCAAAAGTTCGTGTATTACGCTTGGTAACTCTAACCTCTTGACCTGCTAAAATTGTAAATTCATGTAAATCGCCTATTTTAGGATTCCAGTTTACTGAGTTACGGAAATAAGAATAATTCAATACATCTTCGCTAAATATATTAATACCACCTTCGGACAATACAGAAAAAGGAGGGACAAATAATCTATTTGGGTCTTGGAATAAAAATGGATTAATTGGTGCGATTACTCCATCGTCAGCTCTATAAGCTTCAGCCTGATTTGAGGTGTCTTTAATAATGTGATCCCGCTGTGTTATAGCACGCCTTAAATTTACTAATGAAGTAAATGTTAGGTTATCTTTAATTTTATAATCAAGAGATGTTTGGAAACTAAGATCGGTAACATCAATATCAATAAAATTATTATCCAATTCATGTAAAATATTGAAAGGAGCAAAGTTCCTCCTGAAAAATTGTGGATTTCCATTTTCATCAAATGGGGTGATGCTCCTGGCATTTGATAAGGCAAAACTATAAGGATTAATATCAAAGTCTCTTGTAAATTGACCTGTAATAAGATTAAAAGTTCGATCTGTGGTTCCTGGTGTTTTTTGATCTCTAATACTTGCTGATAGTGATGTTGATACAGAAACTTTAGGAGAAAGTTGGAATACAGTATTTAATCTGGAAGTTATTCTTTTTGCGGTATTACCAACGGATTGCCCTTCATCATCTAAATAACTTGTGGAAAAGAAATACAATGCATTTTCGCTACCTCCTGATATACTTAACGAATGTGTTTGTTGTAAAGCAATTTGATTAAATAAAAGTTTGAACCAATCCGTATTGGCAGTTTGATTTCTAAAAAGGGCGGCATCGGAAATTGTTCCATTAGCACCAATAGGTACCAAATTTTCTCTTCTGTTAACAAAATAATCTCCAATTACACCGAAAGCTTCGGCAGTCTGAAAATTAGTAATATCGAATATGCCTTTTTCAACAAGTTCTTGGTATACTTCAAATTCTTGTTGAGAATTTAATACATTAAAATCATTATATGTGGGACGTAACCTATACGATGAAGTATTGCTATAATTCACTTTAATTTTTCCTTTTCTACCTTTTTTAGTGGTAATAACAATTACCCCGTTTTTAGCTCTTGCTCCATAAATAGCTGTTGCAGAAGCATCTTTAAGTATAGAGAAAGTAGCGATATCATCAGGGTTAATTCCTGCAATTGCAGATCCAATTAATGAATTTACATTACCAGAAGACAAGGCATCACTTGATACCTCTACATTGTCTTCCAAAATAACGCCATCAACCACCCATATTGGATTATTATTCCCGTTAATAGAAGTATTACCTCTAATTCTAATTCTTGGAGAGGCACCAAATGACCCAGAAACATTATCAACAATAACACCAGCATCTTTGGCTTCCAATAAACGACCAGGGTCAGTTACTCCTTCTATTTTTACTTCTTCTAATTTTAATTTGGTAGCGGTTCCGGTAAATAATTTTCTGTTGATTGTTTTATAACCATCAGTCAAAACTATTTCATTTAGTGACTCAATAGCTTTTATAAGCTTAATATCATAATTAGTGCGGTTTGTATCAGATATAGTTATTTGCTGATCTTCAAAACCTAAACTTTGAATTGTCAGAATATCATTTTTAGTAACCAAAAGTGCGTAATAACCATCAAAGTCAGTAACAGCTCCTTTTGATGTTCCTTTAATAAAAACGGTTACTCCAGGTATAGGTATACCATCTTCGTCAAGCACTTGACCTTTAATTTCAAAACTTTCTTGGGTTTGATAAGGGGACGAAAAGTTGTTTAAAACTTCATTTGCATTAGCAAATTGTGTACTTAAGACAGCAATAAGTACAGTTAAATTTAAAATTTGCTTCATAGAATTTTTACTAGTTATACATTTTTATTATGCACGCATAATACTAAACAACAAAACTAGTATGCTGTACCTTTAAGATAGCGTTAATTAATGTTAAATTTTTAATTCAAATGTGTTTTTTACGAAATTTTTAGTTTGAGCTGAAATAATTGTCAATATATTTCCTACAATGTTTGATTTTTTTTGTTAATTACGTTTTTGTCAGAAAACACCTTAATTTAAATTGTTATTATAAATTTCCTGCAATTTTTGAATTTTTAATTGTTATATTCTGATTTTTAAAACAAATTTTTGAATTCAGTTTGTTGAAAAATAAGTGATTATATGTTTGTTTTTAACAATGGGAATAGTAAAATTGCTTAATTTTTATTTGTATTCAATTGATTTTTCTTGTTAACGCTAAAAATAAAAAACAATAAAAATTCTAATCGTATAGTTATTTGATTTGCATTATTTGACTTTGAATTGGTGAAAATTGAAATCAATTGCTAAAGAATTCGAAGATTACAAATGAAAGAATAAGATTAATAACTCTTTTAAATTTAAAGTTAAATTAACAAACAGTATCGGTATTTGATTTTTTCATCATATTAAAAACATTTGAATGTATTTTGTGTACAAAGTACTATTTATCGGTAAATATTATAAATACAAAAAATCTAGACTTTTTGATAGCGAGAAGCCTAAAATAGGCATCTTTTTGTAATGCATATTTTAGGCTTATACTTATTGCTCAACCTTCATAGCTTGCTGGCTGTTTATGGTATTGATATTTATATTGTCGGGTAATTCTAGTGTACGCATTGGGAATGGTATTGAAATCTGGTTTTCATCAAATGCTTTTTTAATGACAATCATGGCTTTACTTTTCGCTTTAGCAACTAGTAAAGGTCGGCTGGATTCAATCCAAAATCTGGTTTCAAAATTAATACTGCTATCACCAAATTCTCTCCATAAAAATAATACATCCCTTTCTTTATTAACGGAATCAAAATGCTGAGTCAAAGTTTCTTTTACCAACCGTTGCACAAATTCTAGGTCGCTTTTGTAAGCCACGCCGCAGGTTAAAATAACTCTGGACATTTTTGTTTTAGAAAAATTCTTTAGCGCTTGTTCCGAAACTAGTTTATTAGGAATGTATACCAAATTATTATCAATTTGTTTAATAGTCGTTACCCTTAGGTCAATATCAATGACTTCTCCTTCAAAATCATTGGTTTTAATCCAGTCACCAAATTTTAAATCCTTAATGTAGGACAATACTATACCCGAATAACTGTTAGCTAAAGCACTTTGTAGCGCCAAACCAACGGCCAAACCAGCAACTCCAGCACCTGCAAGAATGGTGTTTAACGCCTTACTTAAATTAAGAATCCCTAAGATTAAAAACATGGCCAGGAGGATGGTAATTAAAGAAAAAGCTTGAGCAATTAATTTTTTCATGGAGCGTTGTAAGCTACTCCGATCAAGTAGTTTTTCAACAAGTTTTGATATGTATTTTGACGCTATTATGGCAAGTACAAAAACGGTTATGGCAATAATGATGTTAGGTAAATTCAAAATGACACTATCTAACCAAGTGGCTAGTTTATCTAACATCTTATTATAAGCTTCAATAAAGTGATTTTCATTAATCAATTTCATAGTTATTATTTACAAATGGGATTTGTAAAATAACCTAAGTATGCATTTATGTGTTGTGCAATCAGAAGAATTGTTAACTCAAAAATGGGAACGGTCAGTATGTAAATGGTTAAATAATGTTTCAAGTAAATAATTAATCTGATATGTTTAATTGGTCTCCATCTGAGTTTTATTGTTGTTACATCGGTTCTAATTGTAATTGAAAAATTTGATGTTGGAAACGGTATTACCCTTTCGGGAAGAAAAGCATTTGTTTGATAAAAATGTAATTAAAAACTATCTGAATTGAAAGATTAAATCGGTTTGGTGCAGAAATTTAAAATTTACCTTTAAAATAACCGATGAACATCAAAAGCTATTGTTTTCAGTGGTTTATCTATCATTTGGATTCACTTTTAACCCTGAATTTTCACTTTTAGCAGCTATAAGCGTGTATTGTAAAATAATTTTTCATGCTTAATGGTACAAATTCCCGTTGGACGAGTTAAAGTTTAAAAAAGCATACTACTGCTATAATTTTGTAAGTGTAAGATGAAAAACGAACCCCTAAAATTATCACTTATGAATACATTAAAAAATACTTTAATAACTGGATTTGCTTTACTAATAGTAGTATCAAGTTGGGCGCAATTAGCAAGTGCTGATGTTGAAACTATGGAAGTAGCATCAACGAGCGAAATTGAAGAATCAATTTCATACAAAAATTTGTCTAAGATTTTAAGACAACATTCCAGCATATTAGGTGCTGTTGATTACACGGCATTTAAAAGAGAATACCGAAAGTTTGATAACGTGTTACAGGAACTTTCAAATACTAAGGTAACAAACAGATGGACACAAAGTGCTAAAGTGGCAGATTGGATTAATGTTTATAATGCATACTCTATTAAATTAATTGCTGATAATTTTCCAGCAAAACGCTTGAGTGATATCGGAAAAGTTGAAAAAATCAAGTTTTTTGAAATTAATAATGAAATGATGAGCTTAAGCGACATTGAAGAAATTATAGCCTCATTTAATGACGTACGCGCTTTATTGGTGCTAAATAGGGGATATGTGGGAAGCGTAAAAATGGATAAAGATGCTTATACAGCTGAAAATTTGCAAAAAACATTGAACATGCGTGTTCGCGTATTTTTAAATAATACAGCAAAAAACAAAATTTCAAATACCTCAATTGAATTATCGCCTTTAGTGAAAAAATATAAAAAGGAAATTGAAGGTGAATATGATAGTATTAAGGATTTTTTAAAGGTATTCACGAATAAAAATATTACAAATGAACAAAAGGTAACTTACTTGCCTTATGATGATACTATCAATTCATTTCAGGTAGTATTTTAATAAATAGTACGTAGCTAAGAGTTACGAAAATAAGTAAAAAGTGTTAAGATATTGTGTTTAGTTAGTTAGTTTGTTAGGGTTGGAAATGCAAAATGTGTAACTGTTGTTATTTGGTTAGTTTAGTTAGCAGTTACAATAGTATTTCCTAATTTAAAAGCACTCATTTGAGTGCTTTTATTGTTTTTTGAATATTTGGACCCAGTTCATAGTAGGCTTCTTCTAAATCATGCAACAAACTATTTACCGTAGTTTGATTTTTGGAATTTTTGTTCAATACCAAAGCGGCATTTAACAGCGCTTTAGGTTCTTCCGTTTTTCCTAAAACATGATCTTTTATTATTTTTTCAGCTTTATTTTGAAATTGATTAACTGCTAAGGCGCGAGCATGCCAACTGTATGCCATTGGTGTCTCTCGCACTTGTTGCAGCTCTTTGGTACTTAGTGCTAAGGCTATTTTATTATCGTTTGGAATACTATTGTTTACTAATAATTCAATAAGGTGCAGATGATACATATAACCATATTCCGATTTGGTTACCATTTCTTTAAAATGACCGCTCATTTCCTTTTGTAGCTTAGTATCGTTATTAAATTTAGCAATGTTGCTTTTAAATAAATAATAGTCTGGTTTTGGAGCACGTTTTATTAATGTGTCTAAAATTTGATTAGCTTCTAACACGTTTTTTTCATGTGAAAATGCAATCCAGGCAATTCCTTTAAGTGCATAATGACTGTAAGGATTTAGTTGTAGTGTTTTAAGGTAATAATCGTATGATTTTTTAATGTTTCCCTGATGTCCGTAAAAATCAGCTAAATTGGAATAGCTCCATTTTTTTAAATACTTATCAGCGCTAAGCTGCGCTTGTTTTAAGGCAAGTTTCAAATAGCCAATAGCATCATTTAGATTACCTTGAGTGTCTTGCCACTTTCCCATTCTGATCAGGTAGTTGAAATCCTTATTGTTTTTAAATTTTTGAAGATAGTTAAAAGCAACAGCATCATTTCCAAGTTCCAAATGAATGTCGAAAAGCAATTGGTTAGTTGTTCTGGCTTTTTGACCAATTTTAGCTGCTTTTGACAATAATTTTAAACAAGGTCGAAATCGATGTTGTTTAATATAATTTTGGGTCAACTGATGAAGTAGCCCCACTTGATTACTATCAGTAAGTTGAACTGCTTTTTCCAACGCCAGTTGAGCGTTTTTCAAATGTTGTATTTTCGCCGTAGCTTCAAAATAACTATTTTCGGCAACAGCCAATTTGCTTAAATAAATAGATTGAGTAGTATCCTTGGCTGCTTTTTTTATCCAAAATTGAAGATTTGTTCTGATGTCACTGAGCCTATTAGTAGTATCAGGTTGTAAATAAATTTGATAATCTTCAAAATTTGTAATGGTATGTACATTGGTTTTGGAACAACTAGCCGTTACAAGTGCTACTAGTATAACTTTTTTCATTTTTAAACTATTTTTTGGGGAAGTAAATGCGGAGTTTAGCTAATAGTGAATACTGTTTTACATATAAATCATGTGCAGGTTAAATAAGTATAATAACATTAACGCTTACTTTTACTAGTAGTTTTTAAAACTTCTGGTTGTGTTATACCAGCAAAAATTTACCCCGAAAATCAATTCGAGGCAATTATTCATTATTTTATTCAATTACCAAGGCTTAGGTAGGTAAGGAAACGTAGTTCGAAAAGCACGATCGTTGTTATTTACATTGTCTTTTGTTAATGAAGGATTTTCGGAACCATCCTCGCCACCAAAAATGAGAAGCAAGGCAGTATCAATCACATCATCTTCTAAATTTCTTCCCGTAAGGACATTTGTGCCATCAAAAAAAGTAGTTGGAGCAGTAAGACTTACAGTTAACACATCGTTTGCCAGTACACCAGCCAGCTCAGGAGCAGTTAGGCCTAATGCATTTGTATCCGTATCATTAGTGTATGCAGGGCTTAAAGCAACAATGCGGTCTTCAATTTCTTGAGAAAAATTGGCTTGAATATCTTTAGTAACTGCAATATTAAAAGCATCCTTTCTGTTAGGAAGTATCAATGCTGTATTAATTGCAGGTTTACCAACACGGTCTTCCTGCACAAAGGTACCATCAAAACCTGTTACAATTTCCTCATTAGTCGCTGAATTTGCATCTTCATTAAGGCTACAGGCAACTAAGGTTATGGTAAGCCCAACTAAAGTAAGTAATTTAAATTTTAAGATCATTTTAATTTTGTTTACGGTTAGCAGTTACCCAGGCATTAATGGTATCACTGGTTCCCAAAAGGGTTTTAGGTAATTCAATGGCAAGCGTTAAAACGTTTAGTCCATTCCAGGTATCATTTCCAGGATTTAAAAAACCAGTAGCTTGTCCGGCAATTATTTGTCTAAAACGAGCAATGTCAAAGAAAAAGGGATCGTCTGTAACTCCTGCAAAATACGAAATGCCAGAGGCATTTTTTAGAATAATATCTTCGTCCTGATACGGCGTAATGCGTACAGATTCTTGTATGGAAGCGTCGCTAACAATGGAGCCACTTAATCCAGTATTATTCGGAATTACCGGACCAAAAAAGTGCATTTGATCACCTCTTCTGATCATTTGAATAACTAAATCCTCTACATTATCTCCAGTATTGTCAATATTAATTTCAAAAAGTACATTTTGATCAAAATTGGCATTTTCACTTTCTTGAGGGCTTAAAATACCCTGACTAGTAACTATAAATACCATATTTTCTCTGGTATTATTTTCAAAAGCATAAAAATCAGCAACGTCAGCTGTTGTATTCAATACACTTGGCGCATCTACATGGTCGGACGAAATTAATAAAGCCGCCCCAACCGAAAGCGCTACAGCACCTATGATATAGTTTTTAAGTTTTTTCATAACAAATTATTTTTTTCGTTTTTTAAAGTGTAACACATAGGCAAAGTTCCATCCAAAAAAAAGATTACCATCTTTAAAATTAAAATTAACAGGCGTTTCAGTAATTGTGATATCTTCGGCATAATCCCCGCTATTGGTCAAAAACATTTGTATTTGTACTTTGGAAACCTCCCAGTTGACACCCAAAGAATAGGCCCCAAAAGTTTCGATATTTTGTAGTGCAGATGATTTGGGGAGCCAATAGTATTCTGAAAATAATGAGGCATGTTTTCCTACTTTATAACGCCCCCCAAAACCTAGAGCCACGTGTACATCCGGATTTTCTTCAAATCGATTTGATCCACGGAAAATAAGTGTAGGAGATACTTGTAAGGATAAATTTCGATCAAATTTGCGGGCAAAAAGCAGTTGTGCGTATATATTTGTTTTATCACCAAAGCCATCTTCTAAATTAATAGAAGTGTTAGGAACGGTGGTGTCATAAATTGCCGTAGGATCGCCATTGCTGGAAATATTTTGTAAATTTTCAAATCGATGCGATCCCCCTAAAAGCCCAGTAATACTAAAAGGAATACTTTTTTTACCTGAGCGTTGTTGTACAATACGATATTTAAAATAACCATCTAAAGCATTAGTATTTGACCACCCAATTCCCACGGTAAGTTGATTCGTAAATGCAATATCTGCTCCAAAGCGAGCGCTCATTCGGTCTGATGCAAAGTTATTAGTTTCAATAACTTCGCCGTCAACTTCTGGAATGTTCCAGTAACGGGTATATGCAGTAAGTTCTACAACTCCTTTTTTTCTGGTTTCCACCGAATGAAACATACCTATCCGAAGCATTTTAAAGGTGGATTGTACTAATTCCGTACGGTCTTTTTCTTCAAAATATAATTCATCCAAAAGCCCCTGTGCATGTGCCGAGGTAAATCCTAGGTAAATAGTAAGGGTTATTATAAGTAATTTACTTCTCATAATGATTGTATTTGAAATTGAAAGATATTTTAACAGTTTGTGCAATACGATTAGCCAATATTTGTGGAACTTTAATTTTATAATCTTTAACGTTTAATTCTGTTTCTCCAATAATTTCGTAAGTATTGGATTTTTTTGTTATATCAGCTTTTATTTTAATAGGTTTAGAAATTCCTCTTAACGTAAAATCACCATTTATTATTTTAGTTTGTGTTCCCGAAAGATCTTTGTCAAAATTTAAAACAACGCCTTCAAAAGTTGCTTTTGGATATATGTCTGACTCAATGTAACTATCATTAAAATGTTCTTGCATCAATGATTTTTCAAACTGGAAAGCTCGCATCAAAATACTGACAGCAATTTTTTTAGTTTCAGGTTCAAATAAACTGAGTACCTGATCATTTTCAGCTTTAATATTTTCGGATGTAGCATAGGAAAAAAAAGTAACTTTCCCATTGCGACAAATATATTTATCTCCCTTAATAGAGAAGCTAGTAAACCATAGCGGTATTAGTAAAAGCAAACATAGTCTTTTATACATAGAGGTGTTTTTAGATATTTAATGTATTGAAAAGCAATCAATTATTTTTTAAAACAATGCAATTTAATAAAATTAAATAGTTTAAAGACCCTTTGTAGATTCCCTTTATTTTAATATGTTGCCCAACAGTATAGTTACTTACAAGATGATTTTGATCCGTTTGAAATTTACAAGAAATCATCACATTATCTTCTGAAGTTAACAAAAAAGCGTAACTTTTATCAAAAGTTATTTCACTTATTTTTCCACTTACAATAATTGGTTTTTCAATAAATTGATTTAATTTTTCTACATTTTTAGCTGTTGAAAAATCATATAAATCTGTTTGTTTAATTTCTATGGCCGCTTTTAATGTTTGAGTTGCCGGAGCTTTTTTTGTGATATGCATACCAACCAAAGAAAAGAACACCAATTAAAAATGCAAGGAAACTAACTAAAAAAAGAATTTGTTTTATTGACATATGTATTAAATATACTACAAATAAAAGGTTAATTGTTAGTATTCAAGATTTAAAATATGTTCAAGGTAAAAAAAAGGGTTAAAAGTGAAATTTGAAGTATCGGTTATAAAGGTTTTGTAATAAAAATCAGAAACTGTTACTTTTGTTTTAATATGTTCAAAATAATTTATGAAAGATTATAAGCTTTATACCAAAATAAGCATCATTTACATTGGTATTTTTTTAGTATTAAGTTATGGTATTGTTTTTTTATTGCTCAAAAATTATATAGTTACACTTATTGAAGGAAGCTTAAAACAGCTACAACACCAAACTGAAATGTTAAAGCGGGTACAACTGAAGGTAAATGGGGTGGATAAAAGCTTTGATGATGTGTTGCTTATTCAAAATATTATTGAAGATTCTCAAATGCAATTAAATTTTGTATCTGTTCTTAATTGGGCAGGAAATTATGTTTGTTATCCTGAAATTTTTAGAGTAGGTGAAAAGCCAGATTCAAATAATGTGTTTGAAAATGAAACTGTTGATGCCGTAAAGGTGTACAGCAAATTTTTTTCAACTCCAACACTCTTAGAACCTGATGCGGGGGATTCGCCTATAATTTCTTTATCACCGATTAATAAATCTGATTTTATCATTGCCAACCATTTAAATTTGAAAGAAATTAAAATGATGGCACAGCAAAAACGCTACTATTTTACAAGTATTTTAGCAGTAATGGGGTTAATTTTATGGTTGGTTACATTATGGGTATGTCGTTTTTTAAGCAATCATTTCAACAGACAAATAGAGGCAAGAGTTGAAGTACTTTCAATGAACGCAAAAAGTATTAAAGATATTAATGCATCATTAGAAAAGTATCAAGAGAATTTAAAAAATATGGGCAACAGTCAAGAAACAAAGTTGCCTGAAATTATAGATAAAGATACTGAGGAATTTACAAAAGAGCGTATTTTAACCTACGTTCGTAACGAGTTATTGCCCATTAGTATCACAAGTATAGCTTATGTTTATGTTGAAAATACGATAACTTATATTGTTACCAAACAAGGTAAAAAATCAACAACGCCTGATCCTTTGGATAAAATTTATAGCATGCTAAACGAAAAAGAGTTCTTTAAAGTAAACCGACAATTTATAGTTAGTATTGAAGCTATAAGCAAAATCACCAAATTTGAAAATAGTAAATTAAAGTTACAGGTAACTCCACCTTCAGAATTGGATGTAATCATTGGGAAAAACAAAGTATCTCTATTTAAGCAGTGGTTGGATTTATAAAATTTCCTTTTTAAACCTAATTTTTCCTTTTGGGGATATTAATTTAATCCCAGTCAATCGATTAGTTTATATTTGCATTATAATTTTAAACAATGTTTTTATGAATAACATGATCAAAGCACTATTGTTAGTAGTAGGTTTACTTAGTTTTTCTTGTGAGGAAGTACTCGACAGATTTACAAAGTTTGAGATAAACAATGAATCTTCGTTCACAATAGCGGCAACTACCCTTATTGATACTCCAGTAGCACTAAACACACCCGAAATTGAGTCTAACGAAAATAATGAATTTAGTAATAATAATTCCAGAAAAGACCTTATTGAGAGCGCTAAAATTCGAAGAATGGAATTAGCTATTGAAAGTCCAGCAGAAGGGAGCTTCAATTTTTTAAATGAAATTGAACTTTTTATAAACGCCGAAGGGTTAGAGGAAACAAGAATTGCGAGTAAATTCGATATAGAAAATACTGACAGTAAAACATTAATGTTGGACGTGGATTCAGATACTGAATTAAGCCAATATTTAAAAAAGGATAAGTATTCGATACGTGTAAGAGCTGTTACAGATCAGACGATTAATGAAGATTACGAAATAAAGGTAAACAGTAAATTTTTTATTGATGCCGAAGTATTGGGTATTTAACAATCTTGATTTAAAAAAGAAAAGCCGCTAAAAATCGCTAATGGTTTTAGTGGCTTTTTTTTGTGTTTTTTTCAATTAATATTATGATTGGTTTTATTCTTTTTTTGAATAATAAAAAGGAATTGTCCATTGTAAAAAGTTTGATGACCCATCATTTTTTTGGATAGTTAATTCATTTAAACCTTTTTCTATAGAGGACAAATCCAAATAACAAACTATTCCCAGTTGATTACTATAAGAGTGATAAGAGCTAAAAAATGGGACACTTTGCTTTTTGCTGTTGATGAGCAAAAAATTATATTGTTGATAACAATTAATGTTTTGCTTCGCTTTATCTTTTTTAGATAATTCAGTTTTTAAATCACTTGAAAATTTGCATACACTCTGCTGAATTTTTTTTTCATACTTAAAAATAAGTATGAAAACTTTCAAAACTTTTTTATCAATTACGTCGGACTCAATTTGAGGATTTAAAATTAAATCAATTTTTTTTGATTTTTATCCAAATAATAAGCGGCATTTGTAGTAGTTGAATCAAAATAATGATCATGTTTAATAAGATAAAGGATATTACTATTAGAAATTTGATTAATTGGAACGATTAAACCAGAAGTTAAAAATAAAATAAGAAGATAAACTAGCTTTTTTTCTCTTTTAAAATTAGAACCAAATATTATAAATACTTGCAAAAGTAATTTGTAAAAAGGTCCTAAAACTAAAAGAGATCCAATTTTAACTAATTGAAAATAAATTATCTTAATTTTAGCATTATTTTTATGGATTTAAATTTATTTAATACAGAAAATAATGTCTGGGCTAATAAAATAAACACTATAAGAGCTACAGGAATTAAGAGTATGTATTTATGCACATAATTACTTAGAAAATTAAAAGAAAAAACATATAGCGTTGCAAGTATGCAGGCATAAGAATAATAGAGTAAAAAAGTAGAAGCAACTGAAAAAATTGCACTACACAAATCATCAACTTTTTTAATGGTATTTTCTATCGGGGGTAATAATTTTAGCATTTTCTCACTAAAAGTTTTGGAATAAATACTATTATCAACCCCATAATCAGGAAATACTGAATTTAATCCCAACAATCCAATCCAATAGGCTCTTAGAAAAAAATGAATTATGAACATGGATATCAAAATACTAATAGCCATTAGTCCAAAAAAAGTAATGTAGTATCCAATTTCATATTGATTAGGGTGTAAGTAATCAATAAATTTGTTAGCTAATACCTTAATTAAACCAACCATTTTTAGTGACCCAAAAAATGAAATAGTAGAGACCAATAGTTCAGCTTCCCAACTTTCTTCCTTTAATTTTTGCAACCAATTTTTTGGAGTATTTTTAAACTTTGGGGTATTACTAAAATTATTTTTTTTTTTGAGTCATAGCTACTTTTATCCTAAATATACCTTTATTTTTTATGATTCAAACTGATTAATAAAAAATGACCACTGTAATGAATTCATTAGTTTAAAAATTTTAATTATAGACACTATATTTACAGTATGACGCAACAAATTCATAAAACACTAGGTCAAATTCCTGGAAAAGCAATTTATACTGGTAAAAAGAAAGACAGTGAATTGAGTATTGAAATTTTTGATTACAATAAAGAAAGTGTTGAAGAAAATGAAATCACTGACCTAAAGGAGGTTTCTCAGTCTTTAGGAAAAAATGGGGTAACGTGGATTAACGTGAATGGCTTAAATAATATTTCAGTAATTGAAAACATGGGTAAGTATTGTAATTTGCATCCATTGGTTATTGAGGATATTGTTCATACGGAACAACGCCCTAAGGTTGAAGAATTTGATGATTATATTTTCGTAGTGCTCAAAATGCTGTACATTAATAAGGACAATTTATTTAAAGCCGAACATTTGAGTTTAGTGGTGGGCAATAATTGGGTGGTTACATTTCAGGAAGCCGATGGTGATGTTTTTGAACCCATACGAAATCGAATTCGAAACAATAAAGGGAGAATTCGTTCAATGGAGTCCGATTATTTATTTTACGCACTCATGGATGCTGTAATTGATAATTACTTTATTCTTGTAGAAGCCATGGGTGAAAACATTGAAGCGTTGGAGGATAAGCTCTTTCAAAGAGCATCTGAAATTGATTATACCTCCGATATTCAAAGTTTAAAACGCGAAATACTAAGAATGCGAAAAGTCGTATTTCCAACACGCGAACTGGTAAGTAAGTTGGAAAAAGGAGCTCATGCTGTTATCACTAAAAAAACACAATTTTATTTTAGGGATTTGTACGATCACATTATACAGGTAACAGAAAACGTAGATATTTATAGGGAAATGACTTCTGAATTGATGCACATGTACATGAGTACCTTGAGTAATAAAATGAACGAAGTGATGAAGGTATTGACTATTATTTCTACTATTTTTATTCCATTAACATTTTTAGCGGGAATTTACGGAATGAATTTTCCCAATATTCCTGAATTAAAACTGAAGTACGGTTATTTATTCTTCTGGATTATCATAGTCATCACTTTTGTAACTCTAATTTATTACTTTAAAAAGAAGAAATGGTTGTAAAATGCAATAAGATTGTAATCAACGTATAAATTGGTGTTTTGGCGAATTTTATGTTTCAAACGCTACATTACCTATTAAAACAATTGCTAGTTAGATAACTTTTTAAATATTTATCGTTGGTGTTTAAATTAATTTTTAATAAAAATCAATTTAAATCTATTTTAAAAGTGCTTTTTTAATCTGAAATACAATTACTTAATAGTTTTATTTGAATTTATTAAAATAGCTCTTAGAGCTTCATTTTTAATAGATTTTGACAATTGTTTTTTTTATTTTAATGCATATAATTTATTGTCGTTTATATCTTCAAAATGCTATTTCTGTAACTTCTTTTAAACTTTCAACATTTTTTTTTGTGTTTTCTTTAAGAAAATTTTTCTTATTTGTGAAAATTGTAATCGTAGATTTATAAGTATTATTATCTGATAATCAGTATTGTAATTTTTAATGTTAGTTTTAAAGCCTGGAATTAATGAATTTTGCCGTAAACAATTGTTTTATGTCGATTTTCTGTTCTGTAAAATATTGCATTTATGGATTAAGCAAAACTTCATATCTACATTTATTAAAACTACTAATAGCTTTTGAGACAATCAACAATTTAACTCATGGATAAAATAATTACTCCTCTTTCAAAAAAATACGCAATTCCTTTCCTAATATGCATAATTTATAGTTGTCTTTTTATTAGTTCATCAACTAGTTATGCTCAAAATTGCTCTACAAATGCAGGTATATTGAATGAGGTGATTTGTGAAAATGATCAGCTTACATTAATGGGGAATATGCCATCTCCTGTACAAAGTGGGCCAATGTGGCAACAATTAAGTGGACCAACAGTGGTAATTGTTGATCCTACAAATCCTATTACAGATGTTTTAGGATATTCGGGAGGTAACACTTATACCTTCAGGTTTTCAGCAATCTGCGGTGATGGTATTGAATCATTTCAAGATAAAACGGTTACTGTACAGCCTATAACAACAGCTGAAGCAGGTTCAAATATAGAATTTTGTCCTGACACCATGGGTAACGTAATTATTTCCGCGAACGCACCTCAAAATCCAGGAGAAGAAGGCAGGTGGGTCATAGATCCATCAGGTAATGATGCAGGGGTGAGTATATCGGATGATGAGTCACCGATCACAACGATTACCATGCCATCTACTAGTTGCGGGATTACTACGCTTAACTGGATAATTACAGGGCCTTTTTATACCCCAGGTCAGCGATGTGTTTCTACATCTTCTATTACAGTAACTAATTTTGGTGGCGTACGGCCCGTAGAGGCGGGTAATGACCAAACATTAAGTAATTGTTATACCACTACTACAGGAACCCAACTTTTTGCCTCCTTTGGAGGTTGTGCACTTAATGGGCAACAAGGAACATGGAGTTTTGTTAGTGGTCCTTCAACGCCAAATTTTGGAAATGTTAACAACGCAGAAACATCAGTTTCAAATTTAATAGAAGGAGTTTATACGCTAAGGTGGTCCGTAGAAGGTCCTTGTTCTTCGGATTCGGATACTATGATGATAACAGTGCCTCCTGCTACTCAAGATATTACAGCTGTGCCAACCAATACGGTAGAAGTGTTTTTATGTGGAGCTACGGATTCGGTAACTTTAGAAGGAATAGTTCCTACGTTTGCAGATGAGGAAGTTCGCTGGGATCAAGTAGATGAAATTGGTCCTGGAGCTACGGTAATTCCAACAACAACTACTTCTACATTTCCAATAACTACCGTAAACGCTTTCATACAAGGTATGAATAGTGCTAATGATCCTTATATATTTAGATATACTATAATAAATACAGAAACAGGTTGTGATGCTGTAAGATTTTATAGGGTAAGATATCGTGGCTCTAGTAGAACTATCTCCGCTAATATGGGTGACGATATTGTTGGTGCGTGTGGGCAAACAAATTTTTCGTTCCCATTACAAACCACAGGTTCAGGGAGTAATACTATTAATATTGTTTCTGGACCACCAGAGTATTTGGCAACAGTCGGAGCAGTGAGTTATCCTGTTCCCGTAAATGTAAATGTTACTACAACGGGAGTAAATTTAAACGATCCAGGGGAGTATACATTAGAATTTGTTCGCTCCCAAGAAGGAGCATTTCCCCCAGTAGGATGTACTGACGGCTCTGATAGCATGAATATTACAGTATCTGGACCAGCAACACCTGCTAATGCAGGAACTCCAACAAATTTAGCTTGTGGGTCAACCTCTTTTATATTACAAGGCAATGCGGCTAGTTTGGGTAATAGCAGCGTTTGGAGTCAGATTAGTGGTCCTACAACGGTTGTTTTCAATAATACCGATACAATGTCTTCTGTACCAGGAGAATTTACAAATCAACCTGAAATTACAGGATTAGCACCCGGAACTTATGAATTTAGGTATGTAATTAGTGGGGGGATCAATTGTCCAGAGTCCGAATCTTTTGTAACCATATTTGTGAATGATTCAACACTTTCAACTGCAGCAGGTGGCGCCGATAAAGATATTTGTATTAATGCACCTGCGTATATGACAGGAAATACTCCAGCATCAGGAGAACAAGGAACTTGGTCGTTTGTTTCGGCTACACCAGCAAATGGAGATGCTATTTCTTTTTCAGATATCAATGATCCTGAGGCAGTGGTAACAGGTTTTGCATCGGCAAATACACAATATACAATACGATGGACTATTAATTATACTAACCCTGGGACTGGATGTTCCGCTGGAAATTTCGATGATGTTATTGTAGAAACAGGAGGAGTAGATAGTCCTACTGTGGCCAATGCTGGTGCTGATGGTTGTGTAAGTGCAGGTGATGCTTCTTTTAATTTATCTGCAAATGCTCCAGATGCTCTAGCAGGAGAAATGGGTATGTGGACAACAACAGCTACTAACGTATCGATAGTTGACCCGTCAAATCCTAACACACAAGTAAATGTAACTGGTTCAGGAATTGCAACTTTTGTATGGACCATAACAGGGACTTCTCCAGCGTGTGATCCAACAGTAGATGAAATAGAAATTGCCATTGCTGATATGCCAACAGCTGATGCAGGTACAGATCAATTAGGAATATGTCCTGATCCAAATACGCAAGTGACAATGAATGCAAATGCTAGTGCAGGAGCAGTAGGTACTTGGAGTTATGTTTCTGGACCAGGAGGTTTTTCTTTTAGTGACATTAACGACCCTACTGCAGTAGTAACATTTGCCCTAAGTGGTAGTTATGAATTTAGATGGACTTTAGAAGCTGGTGCATGTGGAACAAGCGATGACATTGTAGCGATTGAAATAGGAGTTCCTGCTTCATCCGCAACAATTACTCCACCAGCTAGTGATCCTATTTGCGCTAATACACTAACTTTAGTAGGCTCTACTTTCGATCCAAACCAAGAGGTAGCATCATGGTCTCTATTGTCAGGAGCTCCAAATAGTCCAAACATTGACGATCTGAGTAATGCAACCATTAATATTTCAAATTTAGTTAATGGAACTTACACTTTTAGATATGAAATTAGAAGAACAGATAACACTATATGTCCTGTAAAATTTGATGAAATTACAGTAAATGTAGAAGCACCAGCAGAAGCAGGTCCCATGTCGGTTGTTTTTTGTGGTGTGCGTAATGTACTTTTAGAAGGTACAGAAAATTCCACAGGTACCTGGTCGTATGCTCCAGGTTCGCCAACTTCTGGAACAATAACAACTATTAGTAGCTCTAATGCTAATGTAAATTTAACGCCTAACAATACACCTTATGTTTTAAGGTATAGTATTGCTGCATCTGCGAGTTGCCCAGCAACTTCGGATGATATACAAATCACTATAGACGCTGTGCCTAATCCAGAACCAGATGCTGGTGTAGATCAAGATTTATGTTTGGGGGATTTAGCAGTACCTGACCAAATTACTCTAAATGCAGTCAATGCGCCTTTAACAGGGACAGCTACTTGGGCAAATACTTTTAGACCGTCGGGTGCTTCTGCACCAACAATAAATAGTCCTAATACCCAAATGACAACAGTAGATGGAGTGGATACTCCAGGGCTTTACGTTTTTGAGTGGACTTTTGATAATGGTAGCTGTATGAAATTGGCTGATCCTGTTAGAATTATTATGTTTGAAGCACCGACAATGTCAATGGCAGGTACGGACGAAACAGAAGCCTGTCAGGTTACTTATATGACTAATGCCAATCAGCCTACTGTAGGTATTGGTACTTGGTCAATTATAGAATTTACTCCGATTGGTTCAACAACTCCAGCGGCAGTGCTGCCAGCAACTTCAATAGATAGTCCGAATAATCCAATAACAAGCCTTTCAGATATTGAACTAGGTACTTACCTGTTGGAGTGGACTATAAATAACGGACCTTTTATGTCTGGTTCTGCATGTGAGCCAAGTGCTAGTACAATTTCTGTAACTTTTAATGATGAGGTTCCTACTAAAGCAGAAGCTGGTCCGGACCAAGAATTATGTGGGGTTGACCAAACTAGATTAGAAGCTACCGCAGTGACTAGTGGTATTGGTACCTGGACGCAAACAGCTGGTCCTACGTCACCCCCAGCAACAATTACAGGTATAAATAATCCAGAAACATTCGTTTTAGACTTACAAGTAGGTACTTATGAATTTACTTGGACCACTACCACCACAGGAATGAATGGTTGCGAATTTTCGGATACCGTAATTATAGATGTAATTGGAGAACCAATTTTAGCAGAAGCTGGAGATAATCAGTGTATTCCTGAATTTAGTACAGTAACTTTAGATGCAAACATCCCTACATCGCCAGAAGTTGGAGTATGGAATCAAATATCTGGGCCATCTACAGCTAATTTTATTAACATTAATGATCCAAAAACTGCTGTCGGAGGATTGCAAGTAGGTGTTTACGAGTTTCAATGGACAATAAATAATGGGGTCTGTCCTATAGTTTCTGATTCGGTAGAAATAGAAATTAAAGGAAACGCGGATTTAGAATTGACAAAATCGGTAAACCCCACTTCTGCTAATGTAGGTGATACGGTTACTTTTACTTTAGAAATTTTTAATAATCCAGCTTTAACAACAAATACTGATGCTACTAACGTTAGTATTCAAGATGTATTACCCTCAGGTTTTGACTTAGTTGCTGGTAGTCCAACACCACAATCAGGAAACTCAGCTTCAAACGTATCTTTTGATATTGCGTCAAAAATACTGACTTGGACAGGAATTAATGTGACTAATGGAAGTACTGTTTCATTAAGTTATCAAGCAGTAGTTGCTGCTTCAGGACCTTATGCAAATAATGCTCAAATTACTGCATCAGACCAATTTGATCCTGATAGTGATCCATCTGTAAACGAAAATGTAGATGATTTGACTGATGGAGAACCTGATGATGATGAATCAACTGCTACTCTTACTATAGAGTCCGCAGATTTGTCTTTAACTAAAAGTGTTTTGCCAACATCAGCTAGTGTAGGCGATGATGTTACTTTTACGGTGAACATTACAAATGCAGGAATGGATACAGCTACAAATGTGGTCGTAGAAGATAGGCTCCCTGAAGGATACAGTAACCCAAGAACATTTAGTGCTCCTGCTACGGTAAACGGAGTAGGAAATGTGATTACCTGGAATTTAGCTACTGTGCCTACTGCAGGCGTTACTTTAACTTTTGTGGCTACCGTGAATGCCCCTACAGGTACAACAGGAGAATATAATAATGTAGCTGAAATAATAGCATCAGATCAAGCTGATCCTAATACTACTCCTGGTAATAATATATTATCAGAAAATGATCAGGATGATGCAGCAATAGTGCTAGAGCAAGCGGATTTAGCATTAACCAAGTCAATCAATCCTACTACGGGAGATGTCGGCGATCGCGTTACTTTTACTGTAGAAGTAGAAAATATTACAAGTGCAATATCTACAGGGGATGCTACTGGTGTAGAAATTACTGACCTATTGCCAACAGGCTATAGTTTAGTATCAGGAAGCGTTTCCAACGGAGGAACATTTAATTTTGCAACAGGTGCTATTGTTTGGGATAATTTGACTATTAATAATGGAGATACGATCAATTTAACATATCAGGCAGATGTAAATGCTACGGGGAATTATGTGAATGTAGCCCAAGTGACTGCTTCTGATTTACAAGACCCTAATAGTACTCCAAACAATAATGTGGCTGCAGAGAATGATCAAGATGATGCAACGTTTACAATTCTTCCCAATGTGCCTCCTACTGCGGATGATGAAATTAGTCCAAATAATATAGTTGGAAACACGGTAACTCAAGATATAATTACTGGTGATACAGACTCTGATGGAAATGTCGAGCCAACTACTGTGAACTTAATTCCACCCTCAGGATTCACAGTAAGTAATACTGTCACTGATTTAAATGGTGATGTTATAGGATTTGAAATAGACGGTCAAGGAGTTTGGAGTTATGATGAGATTACAGGAGAAGTTACATTTGATCCGATTGATGGTTTTACAGGAGATCCAGAACCTATAACTTATACTATTGATGATAACGAAGGAGCAACATCAATG
>NZ_AFPB01000077.1 GCF_000218485.1 Aquimarina agarivorans
TGAAGGATATGGATTTTAGATCAGTAGATTCTGCAAGCAGAAAGGAAATACGCAAACGAGCGATCAAGCAAATTAATTCAGGTGTTCAAAAGAAAAAAGTAGCTATGATGTACGGAGTTAACCCAAACACAATTACTAATTGGGTTAAAAAACATAAAAAAGAAGGGATTAAAGGGTTGACAGATAATAAGCGCGGTGTTAGCTCTGAGGATAAAAAATTACTTAGTAGCACTCAAGAGTTAGAGATCCAACGCATGATTACAGATGTTATGCCAGATCAACTAAAATTGGATTTTGCTTTATGGACACGCAAAGCTGTAAAGGAATTAGTGGAACGTGAATTTGGTGTAAAATTAGCGATAAATACAATGGGGGATTATCTACGCTCTTGGGGATTTAGTCCTCAAAAACCCAAGAAACAAGCTTACGAACAATGTTCTAAAAAAGTGCAATTATGGTTAGATGAACAATATCCAGCCATTAAGAAACGCGCTAAAGAGGAAAATGCAGAAATACAATGGGGTGATGAAACAGGAGTAAGAAACGCTAATCAACATGGTCGTTCTTATGCTCCCAAAGGAAAAACGCCTGTAAAGAAAAGTATGTCTAAACGTTTTTCTGTAAACATGATTTCTACAGTAACTAATCAAGGAAGTGTTCAATTTATGATTTACTCAGGAACTATGAATGCTGATAGATTCATTGAATTTCTAGAACAGCTTATCAAAGATAAAACACAAAAAATATTTTTAATCCTAGATAATTTAAGAGTTCATCACAGTAAAATAGTAAAGAAATGGATTGAAGAAAAACTGGAACATATTGAGTTATTCTTCTTGCCTTCTTATTCTCCAGAGAAAAACCCTGATGAGTATCTAAACTGTGATTTAAAATATGCTTTATCTGAAAAACCTGCTCCTAAAAACGAAAAACAGCTTGAAGAAAATGTCAAGAATCATATGAAAATGCTAACTGAAAATAGCCAAAGAGTAGCTAAATATTTTAACCATAAGGATATAAAATACGCAGCATAAAATCTCTATTTATTGCCGTCGGG
>NZ_AFPB01000076.1 GCF_000218485.1 Aquimarina agarivorans
ATTTTTTCTATGACTATCGCAACTGTAATTTAATGTGAAATTTAATCAGTTAATGGCGCTAAATCATCCTTTTTGCACCAATTGTTAAACTATGTTCGTAAACTTTTGCATCGTTTTTTGTTAAAATAGGATGTATAATAAATCAAAAAACAGATTTTTTTCAATTTTCTTTAGTTTTTGTTAAAATATTATTCACAATTTAGGGGTATTGTGTTGTTGTTCGGTAAAATAGATGAAGTGTTTAAAAAATAGGTTGAACAGAAGTGTTGAAAATATGTAAAGTTTAGTTATTGATTGTCAGGTTTTTAAATTCATCTAGTAATAAATTAATGGTGAATATTAAAAAAACAGCGTAAGAATAGTACATCTGAGTGTTTTGCGTAATTAATTTTTAATTTGAAAGAAGCATTAGTCTTTTTTAATAAGGTTTCTTTTTTGTAAGATAAAACTGTAAAAATTAATTAGTGTCTTACCGATTAAATATGTTTTTTTTGCAAATTCCTCAAATAAACGAAAACATTATAGTTAAATATTTAAAAAATTTTTGAATTTTTTAAAGTATCAATAATTTGTGGTTTTTAATATCTTGCATTTACAACGATATAGTAAAGCTAACACTTAACTAATTTAACTATGACAAAAAAAACTAACAAAAATTATTTTTTTGTAAAAAAACTCACGGTTTTTTTACTAACAACGTTAATGCCAATAGTTGTTTTTAGTAGTAAAACTACTAAAAGAGGTCTAGATTTTGACATTTTAGCAAACAAAACCATGGTAACAGAGGTTACGGGTGTAGTAACTGACAATGACGGACAACCATTGCCAGGAGCCACAGTGTTTATTAAAGGAACAAATAAAGGAACACAAACAGACTTTGATGGTAGATTTATATTGGATGTAAAAGATGGGGAAACTATTGCTATAACATATGTAGGATTTGAAACACAAGAGATTTTGTTTAATGGACAACAAACATTAAATGTAAGTTTACAAATTTCTACTGATGCGTTAACAGAAGTAGTAGTGGTAGGATATTCCAGTAAATCAACTAGAGATATTACAGGATCAGTAGAAGTAGTGGATGTTGAAGAATTACAAAAAACAGCACCACTATCTATAGAACAGGCTTTGCAAGGTCAAGCTTCAGGAGTTACCGTTGGTAATCAAGGAGGACCAGGAGGTACAGCAGCCGTTCGTATCCGAGGTTTTTCCTCATTAAATGGCGCAGATCCATTATATGTTATTGATGGTACACCAACTGGTAGTGGTATTAACGAAATTAATCCGTCAGATATAGAATCCATTCAAGTGCTTAAAGACGCTTCTTCTGCTGCAATTTACGGGAATAGAGCTGCAAATGGAGTTATTATAGTAACGACTAAAAAAGGGAAGAAAAACCAAAAACAAAATTGAGCATTACAAGTTGGTCTGGAGTTGATTATATCCCAAATGGAGTGCTACCTGATTTGGCATCACCACAAGAATTAGCGGATATTGAATTTACAAGACAAAGAACAATTAATAGGAATGATCCAAGTTTAAGTCCTTCGCACCCTCAATATGGAGGTGGGGCACAACCAGTACTACCAAATTTCATAATCCCGGCAGGTGCCAGTACAGCAGATTTATCAAATTATAGTTTGGAAAATCCGATATCACGAGCAAATAAAAGCGGTACAGATTGGTTCGATAATTATTTTAATTCTGCGCTTGTTCATAATACCAATATTGGTGTGTCTGGTGGATCTAAAGATTCTAATTATTATGCAGGTTTAGGAATTTTAGATCAAGATGGGGTTGGATTAGAAACCTATTATAGAAGGTATAATGCCAGATTAAATTCTGAATATTCAATTACTGACAAATTAAAAATAGGTCAAAATATAAATTTCACATACGCTCAATCAGTTCAATTTGAAGGAGAAGGCGATGACAGAAGTTTGGACAACGCTATAATAAATTTGTACAGAATTCATCCACTTATACCAGTTAGAGATGTTTTTGGAGGTTTTTCAGGGACAAAAGCTAGTAATCTTGGAACTGGTAAAAATCCAATAGCCACAGCAATAAATAATAGAGATAATAGAGATAATAGATTTAGAACTACAGGTAACTTTTTTGCTTCATATGAGTTAATTGATGGTCTTACCGCAAAAACAAATTTGGGTATTGATTATTTAACTTCTGAAAAAAGAATCTTTAAGCCAAGGCGATTGTTCGATGAAACAGTTAAAGTGGGTAATGATTTAACAGAAAGGGTTTTTACTAATACAAATTTAACTTGGTTTAATACATTGACCTATGATAAATTATTTGCAGATAAGCATAAAGTAACCGCCTTGTTGGGTAGTGAATTGGTGAAAATAAGAAATAAAGATTTGCAAGTAATTGGACAAAATTTACTTTCGGATGAAGATGTCGATTCTCAGTTTATCGATACTGCGGATACGACGAATGGTTCTGGTGGAGGACTGCGGTCTGCATTGTTTTCAGTTTTTGGAAAAATAGATTATAAATTTGATGATAGGTATTTGTTATCAGCTACTATAAGACGAGATGCTTCTAGCAAATTTGGGGTTAACAATAGTGATTTGAGAGTAGGTTACTTCCCTTCTTTTAGTGCAGGCTGGCGTGTGTCCAGTGAAAGCTTTTTAGCTGATTCAAATGTAGTTACAAATTTATTGTTAAAATTTGGTTATGGAGAAATAGGAAATGATGGAATACCAGATGGTTTAGATCAAAATAGAAGCGGATTGAGTCCTGAATTTGATTTTTATCCTGTTTCGGGAACTTCAACAAGAGGGTTTTCTTTAATTAGCAAAGGGAATCCTGATATTACTTGGGAAACTAAAAAAACAGCAAATGTCGGTTTTGACTTAACGTTATTAAATAAAATTGATATTGGGTTTGAGTATTATGCTTCGACAACTGAAGACGTTTTGGCAATTTTTCAGCTTGATGCAACTGTTTTTGGTCAAAATAATAGAATTGCTGCTAATTCTGGAGAAGTAACAAACAGAGGATTTGATTTAAATTTAGGCTTTAATCATACTACGAGCGGAGGTTTTTCTTATAGAATTGGAGCCAATGTTTCAGCATATAAAAATGAAGTTGAATTTATTGATCCAGATAATGATGAGGCACAAATTTTTGGAACAGACTACGCGTTTTCTATTGGACAAATTAACAATACAAAAAAGGGAGAACCTATTGGATCATTTTTTGGATTTGGATTTGAAGGAGTAGATGCTGAAGGGAATCCAATTTTTGAAAATTTTAGTGGAGATGTCGATGATGAAGGAAATCCAATTATAAATGGGGATGACCGTCAATTTATTGGAAATCCTCACCCAGATTTTACTTACGGAATTAACTTTAGTGCGGATTACAAAAACTTTGATTTATCACTTTTCTTGCAAGGATCACAAGGAAATGAAATTTATAATTTGACAAAAGTTTTTACTGATACAGGAATTTTCGATGGCTCTAAGAGTAGGGATTACGTTAGTGCTTGGACACCTAATGCAGCTGGAATAAGCACACAGGGTCTCGGTATTAGTAGGTTGGGTACGCAGCCATCATCTTTTTTTGTAGAAGACGGATCTTATTTAAGATTGAAAAATGTTCAATTAGGATATACATTACCAGCAGCATTTACAGATAATTTAAAATTAGAACGACTTCGAATTTATGTTCAGGCTAAAAATTTATTGACATTTACTGATTACTCAGGTTTAGATCCTGAAGTTTCAGTAAAAAACTTTAATAATAATGCTGATTTTAGAAACACAACTAGTAATAATTTAAGGTCATTAGGTGTAGATAGTGGTACGTATCCAATTTCTAGATCACTGATATTTGGAATTAATCTAACTCTTTAAAAAATTGTTATGAAAAAAATAGGAATAATGCTTTTGATGGTCAGTCTTTTTTTTGGCTGCGAAAATGAATTAAATATAAAACCTCAAGGTTCAATAACTGATGATTTGTTAGAAAGTGATTCAAGTGTATTGGAAGGTTTTGTTATTGCAGCTTATGCAGTTTTAGATGGGAACCTGGATAATGCAGATGTTTGGAGAGCATCAGCATCCAATTGGGTGTATGGAGAAGTTACTAGTGATAATGCGTATAAAGGAAGTGAGCCTAATGATGCCCAGGAGATTAATCAATTTGAATCTTATGAGCCTAAAGTCACCAATTCATTTTTAAACGTAAAGTGGCGCGCTGTTTACGAAGGTGTATTTAGAGCTAATCAAGCAATCCAAAGGGTGAATAGCTCTTTTACTAATGGTAATATTGATAGTGATACCAATGATAACTTTACAGGTGAAGCGCTATTTTTAAGGGGGCACTATCATTTCGAAGCAAAAAAGATGTGGAACAAGATCCCTTATATTGATGAGAATGCCGTAGAAAGTGTTCCAAACCGAGTGGATGTTTGGGATGACATTGAAGGAGACTTTGAAAGAGCTATTGAGCTATTACCAGAGTCAAACAAGGTGGGAAGAGCCAATAGTTGGATGGCCAAAACTTATTTAGCAAAAGCACATATGTATCAATTGGATTACGATGCAGCAAAACCAATTTTAGATGATGTGATTAATAATGGTCCGTATGAATTAACAGCACTCTTTAGCGATAATTTCAATGCTGAAAAAAATAACAATTCTGAAAGTATTTTTGCAGTTCAATTCAACGTAAATGATAATTCAGAAAACGATAGTAACGGCCGATGGGGTGATATTTTAAATTTCCCACAAACTGGTGAAGCTGGAGGGGGATGTTGTGGTTTTTTTCAGCCTTCTCAAAATTTAGTGAATGCGTTTAAAACAGACGCTACAGGGCTACCATTATTGGATGATTTTAACGAAGTTGATGTAACAAGTGAAGAACAGCAATTTAATAAATTCCGATCCGAAAACCCAAATTTTGAAGATAACGATAGTGACCGAGCAAGTTATGATGTAACCTTTGTTCCTGAACAAGGTACCGTTGATCCTCGACTAGACAGAACTGTTGGAAGAAGAGGAATAGACTATCAAGGATTTGGGATTCATAAAGGGAGAAGCTGGATTAGAGATATGTCAAATGGAGGGTCTTTTTTACCGCGTAAAAATGTACACATGCAAAGTCAGCTTCAGACACAAACTACTACCGGAGCTGCATGGGCACCAAACTTAAATCAACTAAATTATGTTGTTATCCGCTTTGCAGAGGTACTGTTATGGAGAGCAGAAATTGCAGCTGCCGAAGCTGATTTAGCTACAGCAGTTGAATTAGTTGATATGGTGAGAGCTAGAGCTGCCAACGAAGAAGATTTTGTAACTCAAGTTGATAGTGAAACTGAGGCGGTAACTCCTGCGGCAAATTATTTAATTTCAGAATATGGAACGTTTACAAGTCAAGAGCAAGCAATGAAAGCCGTAGCACATGAACAGCGTATTGAATTGGCTATGGAAGGACATCGCTTTTTTGAAATAGTACGCCAAGATAAATTGATAGAAGTTTTAGGAGAATATTTAAACGATGAACGATTAAAATTTTCTGATACAGAATTGAAATCTTTTGTTAAAAGACAGCATCTGAATAACGTGGAAATTTCTGTTGATGATGAATATTTTCCTATACCTCAAAGGGTTATAGATGAATCTAATGGTGTTATAACTCCTAACTAATGAATTAAATATAATATAAAGGCCATTTAAAAGTCTCAAGTATGTATTTGCTTGAGGCTTTTAGTTTCTATATTTATATAAAATAAATACTAAATTGAAACAAATTCTTCAACCACATAAATTACTTGTTCTCTTGCTATTTGCGATCTTACTTTCTTGCGAAAGCTTGAAAAAAAAGCAGCAACAGTTCAGCCAACTAGCACCCAATACAACAGGTATTAAATTTAAAAATACGCTTACAGAAACAGATTCATTAAATTACTTTACCTATTCGTATTTGTATATGGGAGGCGGAGTTGCCGTTGGTGATATAAATAATGATGGTTTAGATGATTTATTTTTTACAGGCAATCAGGTAGCTAATAGGTTGTATATAAACAAGGGAAACTTAGAGTTTACTGATATAACCGAAAAAGCAGGAGTTGGTGGGAGTAACAAATGGTATACTGGAGTGACCATTGCGGATGTTAATAATGATGGTTTTTTAGATATTTATACTTGTGTAGCAGGTAAAAGTGGAGATAAAAAAAATGAACTTTATATTAATAATAAAGATAACACATTTACTGAAAGCGCAGAAAAATATGGATTGGCAAATAAAGGAAACAGTGTGCAAGCCTCTTTTTTTGATTACGATAAAGATGGAGATTTGGATGTATATATAGCCAACTACCCGCCAAGTCCTTTTAATGCATCCAACACCTATTACCGCTTCAAAATGCAAGACGTGAAAGATGTAGATAGCGATAAATTGTACCGAAATGATGGAGATACTTTTACGGATGTTAGCAAACAAGCAGGAGTAGCATCTTTTGGTTTAAGTTTGAGTGTTACTGTTGCTGATGTAAATAATGATGGTTGGCCCGATATTTACGTTTCAAATGATTTTGCAACACCTGATTATTTATACATTAATAATCAAGATGGTACATTTTCTGAACAAATAAAAAAAGCAACAAAACAAACATCATTTTATGGGATGGGCGTAGATATTGCCGATTATAATAATGATGGACTTTTAGATATTTTGCAAGTAGACATGTCTGCTCAAAATAATAGACGCTCCAAAGCGAATATGGCTAGTATGAATCCGGCATTGTTTTGGAGTACTGTAAACTCTGGTTTTGGTTACCAATATATGCAAAACAGTTTGCAATTAAATAGAGGAAATGTTCAAAAAGATACGGCTATTCCTCATTTTAGTAATACGTCTCGTGTAGCAGGAATTTCATCAACAGATTGGAGTTGGGGTCCTTTATTTGCTGATTTTGATAATGATGGATGGAAAGATATTTTTATCTCCAATGGAACAAGACGTGAAATTAACAATAGAGATTATTTTGCGAAATTATCAAAATCGAAAAATAAAAAAGATAGCTTGTTACAAAAAGCAATGGCTATCCCTTCAGAAAAAATTGAAAATTTTATTTTGAAAAATAATAAAGACTTATCATTTAGTAAAATGAATACCGAATGGGGAGTTACTTATTCTGGTTTTTCAAATGGCTGTGCGTATAGTGATTTGGATAATGATGGTGATTTAGATATTGTAGTTAACAATATTGACGATTACGCCTCTGTTTTTGAAAATAATAATAAGGCAAAGAATAATTTTATATCAATAAGTTTTAAAGGAATAGCAAAAAATGAATTTGGCATAGGTGCCCGCGTAACTATAGTTACCGACTCCATAAAGCAAATCGGAGAATTAACACAAACTAGAGGTTTTCAATCAGCAGTAGCTCCAAAACTTCATTTTGGGGTAGCACAAGCAAAGCTTATTGATACTTTATACATTGATTGGCCAAATGGCAAACAAGAGGTTCGAACAAATATAAATACAAATCAACACCTTCAAATTAATTATGATGTTACGAATACTTCAGAAAATAGAGAGATAGTAAGTAATTCCTTAAATAAAATGTTCACTAGCTTTTTAAAGGATACAATTTTAAAACACAAGCACACAGAAAATCGATTTAATGATTTTAAGTTTCAAGTTTTACTGCCTCATAAACTATCTAATTTAGGTCCTGCGCTTGCGGTTGCTGATGTTAATGGGGACGGAAAAGAAGATATATTTGTTGGAGGGGCTAAAGATTTTTCAGGAAGTTTATATCTGCAAGGAGTCAAAGAATTTAAAAAAACTCAAGAGGAGTTATGGGAAAGTGAAAAAAAGTTTGAAGATATTAAAGCAGCATTTGTAGATATCGATAATGATGGTGACCAAGACTTGTATGTAGTAAGCGGAGGATATGAATTTTCAACAAAAAGTGAATTTATAAATGATCGTTTATATATCAATAATGGTGAAGGAAAATTTAAAAAAGATGAGGCTACTCTGTCTCAAACTTCTTTTAGTGGTGGGGCTGTAGCAATAGCAGATTTTGATAAAAACGGCTATCAGGACATTTTTGTCGGCGGTCGTTTAATGTCAGGGAATTATCCTAGTGCACCCGGTAGTGTATTGTTAACAAATAATAGTAAGACAAGCCAAGTTAAATTAAATGATTCCCAACAGGATTTATTTAAAGAATTAGGAATGGTAACTTCAGCGCAATGGTTTGATTATAATGGGGATTCTTGGTTAGATCTTGTTGTAGTAGGCGAATGGATGACACCACAGTTGTTTGAAAACAATAACGGTATTTTAAAAAATGTCACAGAAGCTGTGGGATTATCAAATTATCATGGTTGGTGGAATTCAGTAAAAGCTGCCGATTTTGATAATGATGGTGATATAGATTTTGTAGCGGGTAACTTAGGGTTAAATTACAAATATAAAGCTTCCAAGGAGCAAACATTTGATATGTATGTTAATGATTTTGATAAAAATGAAAAAAATGATATTGTATTAAGTTATTATAATGAAGGGGAGCAGTACCCGGTTAGGGGTAGGGAATGTTCAAGCCAACAAATTCCAACCATTAAACGTAAGTTCAAAAATTATGATTCCTTTTCTAAAGCAACAGTGTTGGATATTTATGGCAAAAAAAATATTGAAAACGCTTCTTATTATCAAGTAGAAACTTTTGCACATACTTATTTTGAAAATGTTTCAGGCAACTTTCAGCCACATCAGCTTCCTAGTCTATCTCAATTATCTTCGGTAAATCAAATATTAGTGGCTGATTATACCAATGATGGGTACAAAGATTTACTAATTGCAGGGAATTTGTATGAGGCAGAAGTGGAAACTCCAAGGAATGATGCTAGTATAGGTTTATTGTTAGAGAATGATAAAAAAGGAGGTTTTAATAGTGTAAATTCAAGGGACAGTGGTTTTTATACAACCGGAAATGTAAAAGATTTAAATACTATAAAAATGGATAATCAGGAATATATTATTTCAGTAAAAAATAATGATTATTTACAATTTATAAAACGTCATTAAAATTAATTTCAAGTTGAAAAAGCTGTTCATTTTCAACATAAATAAACCTTCAATTTTCTAGTTTAGTAATTAAAACCTAACTTCGTTTTTATAGAATTTCTTTTAAAAAGGTCTTTATTGTAAAGAAGTTATGTCTTCACTATTAAAAAAAATATACGATTTGCAGAATATTCATTCGGTGTCAAAACATGAGCAAATTGTTTTGGGTATTATTAATGCTATCGATACAAAAATCTTGAAGATAGGAGACAAATTACCTTCAATAAATGAAATGGTAGCTGATGTAGGCTATGCCCGAAAGACATTTGTAAAAGCCTATAATGAGTTGAAAGATCGTGGACTAGTAGAATCTAAAAGCTTAAAAGGATATTACATAATTAGCGATAAAACAAATGTTACTGTGCGAGTCGCATTAGTGTTATTTGCTTTTCATAGTTTTCAGGAAGATTTTTATAATACCTTCAGAAAAGAATTAGGAGCTAAATACCATATCGATATATTTTTTCACCACAATAATGTATCCTTACTAAAAACTATTCTTCAAAATATATCACGTAAGTATGGTATGTACATTGTAGCACCAATACAGCAAATTGAAGTAGCAGGTATGCTTAAAAAAATTGCAGCGGATAAATTATTACTTGTTGATCGTTATTTGAAAATGCCTAAGGAGTATTCCTATATTGCACAAGAATTTGAAGAAGTCACCTATCAAAAATTAGTAGAACTAAAGGATAACATTCAAAAACATGATCGTTTTGTATTGTTTTATAAAGAAAAATCTGACTATCCATCCGATATTTTAAAAGCTTTTAATCGTTTTGTGAATGAATATCAGATCAATGCCGAGGTGGTTCAAAGCTATGAGCCAAATACCTTAAAAAGAAATTCAGTGTATTTTTCAATTAGCGATACGCAATTATGGAAAGTTCTAAAAGATGCCCGTAATATGGAATATCGTTTAGGTAAGGACATTGGCATTTTAGCGCATGATGATAATATTATTAAAGAAATTGCCTTCGGAGGAATTTCCACTATTTCTACTGATTTTACTTATATGGCAAAAAAAGCCGCTCTCTTCGTAAAGGAGAAACATCCCATTCAGGAAATTGTCCCTACTTATTTGCGTCAACGTAATTCATTGTAAAACAATCATTTTTATTTAAAATTTAGATCAAAAATGAATTTAATTTAACCAACTGTAATAATCAGGCGTCTTAATTTTAATAAAATTTAAAAAACAAGCTGTTTTTTTCAAATCAAAGTATAAGTAGTTTAACTGATTTTACTACTCTCAATTTTTTTCTAGCACAATTGTATTTTTTTTAGTTAATATTAAATTTCTTCCCTGCCTTAATTGTATTTTTTTTAATTTTTATCGTTAAAAAATAATAAATTATTAATTTTAATATATTAATTTTAAATATTTATTAATTTTTTTGTTACTTTTACAAGTGGCATAGTGTATCATAGTACAATTTTATTAGCTAAAAGTATTAACTAAAAAACTAACAAATGAATTTAAAACTATATTCTAAAATCATAGGTTTTATATTTTTTGGGATTTTTTCCGCAAAGGCACAGCAATCTGTTTCAGGAGTTGTTAGTGATAAAAACTTTCCACTTCCGCAGGTAAATATTTCCATAGAGGGAACCACAAAAGGAACCACTACTGATTTTGATGGTAACTATACATTAAACAGTATTGAGGATGGGCAAAAAATTATATTCAGCTACATTGGTTATGCATCTCAGGAAGTCATTTTTTCGGGACAAAAAACAATTAATATAGTATTGGAGGAGGATACTGCTTCGTTAAGCGAAGTTATCATCGTAGGTTATGGTTCGCAAATAAAAAAGGATTTAACCTCGTCAATTTCTACATTAAAAGCCAAAGAAATTACGCAAACTGCCGTAGCAAGTAATCCCGTTACTGCCTTACAAGGTAGAGCCCCAGGGATACAGGTCGAAAGTTTTGGAGGACAACCAGGGGGTAGAGCAAATGTATTCATCCGAGGAGTAAATTCATTAAGTAATGCTTCACCGCTTTTTTTAGTTGATGGTTTGTTTGTTGATGATATGCAGTTTGTAAATCCAAATGACATCAAAAATATTTCTATTCTTAAAGATGCAGCGGCTGCAGCCATATATGGATCAAGAGCTGCAAATGGTGTAATACTTATTGAAACGAATCACGGTCGTCAAAATGGAGAAATTGAAGTAAAATTTACTTCAAGAATAGGAGTAGACACACCAAGTAAAAAATTAGATTTTATTAATGGACAACAATATACCGAATATTTAAATCAACGTTTTAGAAATGATCAAGACCCTGCATCAACCGATCCGGCGCCACAAGTAACTTGGAATGGTGTGAATACCGATTGGCAAGATCAAAATATATCTCCCGCTTTAGTTCAGGATTATGGCTTAACGGTATCAGGTGGAGGGGCGAATTCATCTCAATTTTTTTCATTCAACTATTTTGATCAGGATGGGATATTAGTGGGGTCTGGTTTTGAACGTATCAATCTTCGTTTTAATAGTAAATTTGATAAAAATAAATTTCATGTAACTCAATCAGTTGGTGTAGCTCAAGGAAAACTACAAGAAAATAATTGGTATGGATTTGATGGCACTACAGCTCCAACGGTAGCGGTACGAAATCCAAATAATGAAGGAGGTTTTGAAGCTCCATCAACCCAAGTTCAAGGTCCGGGTGGTGTAAATCAGTTTGCTTTAGCAACTTTAGAAGAAAATGAAACAACAACCAGAACCATTTTCGGAAACGTTAAATTAGAGTATGATATTACAGACTATTTAAGAGCAGGGGCAACCTTTGGGGTAGATTATCGTAATGTTAGAAATTTTCAATTTACGCCCACCTTTTTTCAAAGTTCCGTAGATGCCGTTCGTAATGTTAATGAACAAAATGACCTTACCGATTTTAGAACCGAAGAATTAAATTTTCAAGTAGAGCCTACACTTAATTTTAATAAAGATTTTGACAAGCATAAGGTGGGAGCGGTACTAGGATTTACTTATTTCGAAGAAAATATTGAAAGTGGCGGTATTTTTGGACAAAATACACCAGCAAACTCTATACAAGTTACAAGTGCATTGCCTTCAAGTGATCAATTGGTGCTTTTAGGCGAAGATAGTGAGGCTACATTAGTATCTTATTTTGGAAGAGTAAATTATAATTACAATAGCAAATATTTATTTTCGGCAACATTACGTAGAGATGCTACATCTCGTTTTGCAGAGGTTAATAGAGTAGGATATTTTCCTTCATTTTCAGCAGGATGGAATATTAGTAATGAAGCTTTTTGGAAATCTGAAGTTGTCAATTATTTAAAATTGAGAGCCTCTTATGGTGAATTAGGTTCATATCCAGATACCTTTTATCCAACACAAGATGTATTTCCGAATAATAGATCCAATACCTCATTCGGAGGAACAAACGCAACCGGCTTGGCTAGGTTAACCATTGCCGATCCTAATTTAATATGGGAAACAACGAAAACGTTTGATATTGGAGTTGATGCTTCTTTATTAGATAGCAGAATCAATTTTACTGCGGATTATTTTTCAAAAGATATTGAGGATGTTATTGTTGATATAAATTTAGCACCTAGCTTGGGCTTTGATTTACCCACCACACGTAATGCTGGTAATTTAATTAACCAAGGATTTGAATTTAGCCTTAATTACAAAAAGCGCGAAGGGGATTTTACATTTACGGCAGGAACAAACTTCTCATTTAATATCAAGAGTGAAGCTGGTGACATTCCCAATCCAATATTAGGACCCGAAATTGACGAAGATTTACGTAGGGTCAATCGAACTATTTCTAATCAACCCATAGGCGCTTTTTATGGGTTTATTGTAGAAGATAGAGTGAATCCTGATACAGGAGACTTTGTTAGAAGAGATATAAATAACGATGGAGCTATTAACGAAAATGACCTTACAGTAATTGGTGATCCAGTACCCGATTTTACCTATGGATTTACTTTTGATGCCGAATACAAAAATTTTGATTTAGGGTTGAATTTTGTAGGTGTACAAGGAAATGAAATTTATAATTTAAGTAGGTATTATAATATTTTATGGCAAGATGGAGGTAAACTTACCGAAGTGTTAAATTCATGGACACCTGATAATAGAATTACCAATATACCCCGTGCCACAGTAAGTGATGGAGCAGATAACAAAGCGCCTTCGTCATTTTTTGTAGAAGATGGTTCTTATTTTAGGCTAAAAACTCTGGAAATAGGCTATAATTTTAAAGATGGTATTTTAGGTAATGACATCATTAAAGATCTTCGATTATCATTTAATATTCAAAATGTATTTGTCCTTACAGATTACTCAGGCTACGATCCAGATGTTTCTTCAACCGACGGAGGTAGAGCAAGTTTAAATTCGGGAGTACCTGGAGTTCGAGTTCCTGTGAATCCATTACTGGGAAGAGGTTTAGATGCTAGAGCTTATCCCAATGCTCGAACTTTTACATTAGGTATTCAAGCTACATTTTAAAACAAAGAACTATGAAATCAATAAACATAAAAAAAATTAGAGTAGTAGTGTTCATAGGAATCCTATTATTTGGTTGTTCCGAAGATGTATTGGAAAAAGAAAATAATAATGCTACATCAAGTGCTAACTTTGGAGCTAATTTTGAGCAGATTGAAGCTGCTGTAAATGGAGCTTTTCATCCACTAACAACAGCATTTTGTTGGGGAAGAGTGTTGCATACTGGTGCGTTTTTACGCTCTGATGAATACAATGTATTTGAATTTGGATCAAATACAGCTATGGCTGGTCTTAAAGCTACACCAGCAGATCGTTGGGCATTAGAACCATGGCAACAAATGTATAAATCAATCGGGCGTTGTAATACCATAATTACTAGAGTTGATGCCAGTGCGGATAGTAATTTTGAAAGCTTACTTGGTCAAGCTTATTTTTTACGGGCATTTAATTACTGGCATTTACTGCATCTGTATGGAAATATTCCTCTTGTGCTTCAAGAGCCCGATTTGGATGCTTTACAACCTGGTCAAGTAGAACCTAATGTAGTAAGACAGACAATTATTGACGATTTAAGAAAAGCAGAAGCAATGCTTCCAAATCGATGGTCGGGAGATGATGCTGGGAGACCTACAAAGTGGTCGGCAATTGGATTATTAGGAAAAACGTATTTGTATAACAAAGAATGGGACAAGGCACGTATTGAATTTCAAAAAATAGTTGATGAAGGTAATTTCTCGCTACTACCAGCTGAAATGTTCGGTCAAAATTTTGGAATTGACAATGAAAATAACAACGAATCCTTATTTGAATTGCAATTTTTAGCTGTAGACTCTTTTATATGGGGAGTAGACATCTCAGGAACAGGAACACAAGGGAATTATCATATTGATTATGCGCCACCTACCAAATCACCAGATCGCGGACATGTCATTAATCCATGGCTAAGAGATTTATTTGAAAGCAATAATGATACCATCCGAAGAAATGAAACCTTGTTATATGATTATCCAAATGCTGTAAGTTATGGTGGGGTATCCTTTGAAGAAGATTTAAATACGGTAAGAAATGATGCCGATGGACAGCCCATTCAAACCGATGTTCAAATAGCTGAAGCGGCTGGTGTCGAGCCTATTTTTTCGAAAAAATATGCTGGTATGGATTTAGGATCTAGAGATGAAGTGAATTTTTTAGGGGCTAATGTTGGTAACAATTGGCGCGTTATTAGGTATTCCGATGTACTATTAATGCTAGCAGAAGCTTTAAATGAATTAAATAGAACGGCAGAGGCAGAGCCTTTAGTGAATCAAGTAAGAGCCCGAGCCAATATTGAGTTATTAAGTGGATTAAACAAGGATACAATGGCGCAAGCCATTATTGACGAGCGTGCTATGGAATTAGCAGGTGAAGGGCATCGTTTTCTTGATTTAGTTCGCTGGGATTTAGCTGACGAATTTTTAGGCACTCCTTCATTACACGGAGGTCCTAATCATCCAAAATCATTGGTAGGTGGATCATTTCAACCTAATAGAGATGAATTGATTTGGATTCCACTAGCCGAATTATCAGCAAATCCCAATATTAATCCCAACCCCGGATATTAGTTGTTTTGCAACATTATATCATAGTTTAGTTAGTTTGTGAACTAGGCAAGCCGTGAAAAGTTTGCTTAGTTCTATTTTATTTTCTTTGAAAATCATGCTTAAGTGAATATCAATTTTTTAGTTAGCCTAGTGCTCAAACGAAAATTGGAATTCCAAAAAAAATAAAATTTCATCGTAAATTAAGGTTTTTTTTATTTAGCGCATTAAGCAAATCAGTAACATTTAATAGGTAATTTATGAATATGTTTTTCCAGTTTTTCAAAAGCTTTAAATTCTCACTAAATAAAATATAATTTACAATCCAGCATATGGAAATAGATAGTACACATCACATTGATATTTTAAATACTTCCAACGCATTTGAGGTGACTACTAATTTGATTGAATCTTACGGAAGTATAGCTGTTTATGAGCTTCATTTTTTTTCAGATACCGTATTTGAACCAGAACAAACTACGTTTAAATGGAGGCTCCCAGCTATAAATGTTAAGGGAGTTTGGAAACCGACATCCGATTTTTCAAAAAGAATTATGGATGATTGGGAATTGGATCATTTGGAGGCGCGTATTTCTGTCGATTCCCCAGTGGTAGCTGTTTTTGGTCATAATGATGAAAACTGCGTCACCTTTGCATGTTCGGATGCCATTAATACTACTGAATTAAATGCTTTGTATAGAGAAGAAGACGATTGTATACATTGTCATATTTCTTTTTTTAAGGAAAAGCATCACCAAATAAAAAATTACAAAGTGCAATTAATCATTGACACTACCACGTATCATTTTTCCAATGCTTTGGATAAAATAAGTCAGTGGTGGAGCTCATTTAAACAACTTTCTCCAGTAATGGAAAGAAATGACATAGCTACTTTACCAGTATATTCTACCTGGTATCAATTTCATCAAGATTTGGATATTGAACGCTTGCTTGCTGAATCAAAAAAAGCGGTTAAACTCGGGTTTGGTGTGCTTATATTGGATGATGGTTGGCAAACTAACGATAGCAATAGAGGATATGATTATACCGGTGACTGGCAACCCGAACGCATTCCAAAAATGCGAAATTTTGTGGATAAGGTGCATCAAATAGGTATGAAACTGGCATTGTGGTACGCTGTTCCGTTTTGCGGGAAGAAATCCAGAGCGTTCCAAAAATTTAAAGGAATGCTTTTAGCAGAAGATCATCGTTGGGCACCTGTGTTTGATCCCCGATATCCAGAAGTCAGGACTCATTTGATAGGTATTTATGTAAAAGCACTTATGGAATGGGATTTGGACGGTTTTAAATTGGATTTTATAGACGAATTTAAAGTGTATACAAATACCATATTGACTAAAGAAAATGGTAGGGATTTCGCTTCGGTGAATTTAGCAGTCGATCGGTTGATGACAGATATTGTACAAGCTTTAAAAACCATAAAACCTAATTTAATTATTGAATTTAGACAAAAATATACGGGACCCGCTATGCGGAAATATGGAAATATGTTCAGGGCTTTTGATTGTCCTGGCGATTCAGTGATGAATAGGGTACGCATTGCGGATTTACGGATGCTATGTGGAGAAACTGCTGTGCATAGCGATATGTTTACCTATCATATTGATGCACTGGTAGCGCACAAAGCGTTGCAAGTTGTAAATACTCTTTTTGGGGTGCCGCAATTATCGGTATTGTTAGAAAAAGCAACTGTTGATGAATTGGCAATGATTTCTTTTTACATTAACTATTGGACACGTAATAAGGAGGTGTTACTCCAAGGGAAGTTTACGCCATTGAAACCCTTGGCAAATTATCCTATAATAAAATCGGAAACTGCAGTGCATTCAATAGTGGGAATTTATGATGATTACGTATTGCCAATTGAAAAAAATTCGGATCGTATTGATATCATAAACGGCAAATTAACTGAAGAAATTATATTAAATTATAACTCAATCCATGGTGCTTATTCATGCAAGGTGTATGATTGTATGGGAAACCTAACCAAACAATTTACCATACAAATGAATGAAGTTTTTAAGTATATTAATGTGCCGCCCTGTGGTTTAATTATTTGTTCAAAAATAACGACATAATATGAGTGAAAAATATATCATAGCTTTTGACCAGGGCACTACAAGTACGCGTGCAATCATTTTTGATGCAAAAGCTAAAATATGCGGTATTGCACAAAAGGAGCTTACACAAATATATCCTAAACAAGGCTGGGTAGAGCATGACCCTGAGGAAATTTTTCAGCATCAAAAACAGGTGTTTGAAGAGGTATTGGCTAAGTGTACTATTTCTGAAAATCAAATTTTAGCTATTGGTATTACAAATCAACGGGAAACTACAGTGGTTTGGGATAAAACCACAGGAAAACCTATATATAATGCTATTGTTTGGTTGGATAAACGTACTTCGGATATTTGTGATGACCTTAAAAAAAGAGGACTACAAACTTATATATCTGAAAATACAGGGCTAATTATTGATGCTTATTTTTCAGGAACCAAACTGAAATGGATTCTGGATAATGTGGATGGAGCAAAGGAAAAAGCAGCCAAAGGGGAGTTGTTATTTGGAACAATTGATACTTGGTTGATCTGGAAATTTACTAATGGACAAAAACATGTAACTGATCACACCAATGCCTCACGTACGCTGTTGTTCAATATCCATAATTTAGATTGGGATGCCAAAATGTTAAAGGTTCTGGGAGTGCCAAAATCGATGTTGCCCAAAGTGCAATGTTCTTCTTCAAATTTTGGGGCAGTGACTGTTAATAATATTCAAATTCCAATTTGCGGTGTGGCAGGTGATCAGCAAGCAGCTTTATTTGGGCAAGGTGGGTTCAAATCAGGCATAGCAAAAAATACCTACGGAACAGGGTGTTTTATGCTATTAAATACAGGTAAAAAAGCCTACCAGTCAAAAAATGGCTTGTTGACAACCTTGTGTTGTAGTTTGCCCGATAAAACTATAAAGTATGTATTGGAAGGGAGTGTGTTTGTAGCAGGAGCGTCAGTTAAATGGTTACGCGATGCTTTACAGGTAATTTCTAAAGCATCCGAAACCAGTGCTATTTGTTTGGAAACACCATCAACAAAAGGATTATACGTGGTGCCAGCTTTTGCAGGTTTGGGGGCTCCTTATTGGGATACGGATGCTAAAGGAGCTATTTATGGCTTGGGTTTGGAAACAGGGCGAAAAGAAATTATTAAAGCTACCATTGATGCTATTGCTTACCAGTCACGAGATGTGCTTGAAGCCATGGTTGAAGATAGTGGCAAATTAATGAGTGAACTTAAAGTTGATGGTGGAGCATCGGCAAATGATTATTTGATGCAATTTCAAGCTGATATTTTAAATATTAAAGTGAAAAGACCTGAAATGTTAGAGGTTACTGCATTAGGTGCTGCGTTTTTGGCAGGAATGAAAGCAGGGCTATGGTCTAAAAAGGAGTTGGTGTATTTGAACAAAGCGGATAAAAAATTTACACCTCAAATAACTGAATACGAGAGAACTGAAAAATATACAGGATGGAAACATGCGGTGGCTCGAACCAGAACTGAAAATATAAAAATGCTTGCCATACACGGGAATGAACCTATTCGATTTTCCGTATTGGATAGGCAACGTCAATTAAAACACGCCATGCATACTAAGTTTGATTTGGTGATTATTGGAGGGGGTGTAACTGGTGCGGGGATTGCATTAGATGCCGCTTCGCGCGGAATGAAGGTATGCCTGATTGAAAAGAACGATTTTGCCTCGGGAACTAGTAATAAATCGACAAAACTGATTCATGGCGGCTTACGCTACTTAAAACAAATGGAAATAGGTTTGGTGAAAGAGTCGGGGAGTGAGCGTGCCATTGTACATAAATTAGCACCGCATTTAGTAGTGCCTGAAAAAATGTTGTTGCCGCTTATTGAAGGAGGAACGTACGGTAAAATGATGACTGCCATTGGATTAAAAGTTTATGATTTTTTGGCCAATGTAGAAGACGTGGACAAACGTCAAATGTTAACTGCCGCAGAAACTTCAGAAAAAGAACCTTTATTAAACGATCGCAACCTTACGGGAGGTGGTTATTATGCGGAGTACCGTACCGATGATGCGCGTTTAACGGTGGAATTGCTAAAAAAAGCCGCTTATTACGGAGCTAGTATTATTAATTATTGCGAAATGAGTTCGTTTGATTACGATGAAGAAGGAAAAATAAAAAGTCTGGAATGTTTTGATTATAACTCCAAGGAAACGTTTAAAATTACTGCTCATAATTATGTATCTGCTGCTGGTCCTTGGGTTGATTTGTTGCGCCAAAAAGATCAATCTATGAATAATAAGCATTTGCATTTGACCAAAGGGGTGCATATTGTTTTTTCCAGAGAAAAATTTCCGTTAACACAATCCATTTATTTTGACGTGCCCGATGGACGAATGATTTTTGCCATACCCAGAGGAAGAGCAGTTTATGTAGGAACAACGGATACAAATTACAGTGCCAATTTAAACAGGGTGGTAGCCACTTTGGAAGATGCCAATTATTTATTAGATGCTACTAATAATATGTTTCCTGAGGTCAATTTAAAATTAGAAGATATTGAATCCAACTGGGCGGGTTTACGTCCTTTGATTCATGAAGACGGTAAAGATCCTTCGGAACTTTCGCGTAAGGATGAAATATTTCAATCTAAAACAGGATTGATTTCCATAGCTGGTGGCAAATTAACTGGATATCGAAAAATGGCGCAACGTGTCATTGACACCGTATTGAAAACAATGAGTACAAAAAAGCAAGAGAGTTTTACAAAGTCGTTTACTAAAAAAATAGCGCTAACAAGTGCGCCGTTAAAAAATTCCGATGAGGTTGAAGCATATACCAATCAAATTAATGTAAAATTAAAGGATTTAGGAATTACAGATCAGTACTGCGGCTGGTATTTGTCTACTACGTATGGAAAACAATCGGATATTATTATTGATAAGGTAAACTATTTTTTGAATGAGTCTATTGATGAACGATTGGTGAGGGCTGAGGTTTGGTACGGCGTTCATTTTGAAATGGTAAATAGTTTAGCAGATTTTTTTGTGCGCCGAACCGGCAGACTGTATTTTGATATTGATAGTGTACGTCAGTTTCGATCCATTGTACAGGAAGATTTAGTAAAGTATTTGAGTTGGAATAGCAAACGAGTTGAAAAAGAAAATGCGTATTTGGATATGCTGCTTCAAGATGCGGCTACTTTTTATAAGGATGAAATTGCATAAGATTACTTCATTTCCAATTAATGAATCTCATAAGTCTAGCTCTTTGTAGCTAATTGGTAGTTGTTTACACTTATTTATCAATAAATCAGTATATTAACATGTTATTTTTAAGAAAATAGCAATCTATTGGCAATAAAATTACAATTTCGTAATGTGATTGTATTTGCTGAAGCTATAGTTTTTGCGTGAAGGATTGCAATGAAAATCCCACAGCCCGACTCTGGAGGAGCGAGGAATTGTAATGGAAAGCCTGACCCTTGTGGTCACGCCCTCAATGAATGATTTATGAGCATTAAGTTTATGTGTATGTCATTTGTCGGTTTTTAAAAAATACTGAAGTGGTTTTTTAAAGAAATAATTGTTGAAAATTTAAACTGTTAATTTATGGGAATAATTTCGTTTGTAGGTTTTACATTTTTGGTTGCTGTAATTGCATGGTGGGCAACACGTGGTACTGATGAAAAATCAGCAAAAGGGTATTTTTTAGGGGGCAGAAGTTTGGGAGCTATTACCATTGCGGGGTCATTATTATTAACTAATCTTTCGGCCGAACAAATTGTGGGCTTAAACGGACAGGCATTTACTGAAGGTGTTTTAGTAATGGCGTGGGAAACGTTGGCTGCCATTGCTATGATTATAACGGCGGTGTTTTTGCTACCGAGTTACATGAAAGGGGGTATTACCACTATACCAGAATATGTGGAAAACAGGTTTGATCACCAAACAAAAGCGATACTTACGGTATTATTTTTAAGTGGATACGTGATTGTGATTATACCTTCGGTACTTTATTCGGGATCGTTGGCATTTAGTACCATGTTTGATATTCCCGAAATATTAGGGGTTTCGCAAATTAATGCGATCCGAATATGTTCATTAACTATTGGAACTATTGGTATTGTATACGCTATTTTTGGTGGATTAAAAGCGGTTGCAGTGTCGGACTTAATTAATGCTGTTGGGTTGCTTATTGGAGGAATGTTAATTCCTGTTTTTGGGCTTATGCTTATTGGGAATGGTAGTGTTACGGCAGGTTTAGATATTTTGTGGACATCAAACCCTGAAAAATTTATAGCGGCTGGCGCCGCGGATGCATCCATTCCTTTTGGTACTATTTTTACGGGAATGATGTTGGTACAAATGTTTTACTGGGGAACTAATCAAGCGATTTTGCAGCGTGTTTTTGGTGCAAAAAGTTTAAAAGAAGGGCAAAAAGGAATGATTTTGGCCGCTTTAATAAAGTTTTTGATTCCTGTAATTGTGGTGCTTCCGGGGATTATTGCTTGGCATGTGTTTGATGGAAATTTAGATAATCCTGACCAAGCGTATCCTTCATTAGTAAAAAAAGTGTTGCCAGCAGCGTTGGTTGGTTTTTATGCGGCGGTGTTATTTGGTGCGGTGTTAAGTTCCTTTAATAGTTTATTAAATAGTAGCGCCACATTGTTTGGTTTTGATTTATACAAACAATATTTTAATAAAAGTGCTACGGAACATCAAACAGTTAGAGCTGGTAAAATGTTTGGACTTGTTTTAGGTGTTGTCGGTATGCTTGTAGCGCCATTAATAGCAAATGCGCCTAAAGGGCTGTTTGCTTGGTTACAAGAAGCTAATGGATGTTATAGTATTCCTATACTAACGGTGGTTGTTATTGGTTTTTTTACAAAAAAGGTGCCTGCCATTGCAGCTAAAATAGGAGTTATTTCAGGGGTAGTTTTATATGCAATCAGTCAGTTTATAATTAAACCCAAAATGATTGCAGCGGCACTTGCCGAGGCAAAAGTAGTAGGCGTAACTGATCCTTCGGAATTGAGCTTGATTGAAGCGGGAGCTTACCCGCATTTTTTACATGTAATGGCAATTTTGTTTGTGCTTAATATAGGGATCATGCTAGTAATTGGAAAATTGTATCCAAGATCGGAAGCTTACATTGCACAGGAAACAAAAGAAGTGGATATCACGCCATGGAAATATGCGTTAGTTTCAGGAGCCTTTATTACAGTATTGGTGTTGAGTACTTATTTTATTTTTTAGAAGTATGTATTAATTTTTTGTTTATAAAGGCTGTACAAAGATACTTATACAGCCTTTATGACTATTGCTAGCTAACAATAATGCAAAAAAATCAAGTAGTTTTAAAGGAATATATCAATAAACTTACTAAGTTGAATTTAATACAAATTTTGAAACTTTATTCCATAGCAGTAAATGCTTGAGTTGCTAATTTACCTTTAGATAGTACGTTAACGTAATAAAACCCTTTTGGTAAATTAGAAAGATCTAATGTGGTTGTTTTTTTGTCTATAATAAACTCTTGAAATAGATTTAATTTTTGAGTAAGTAGTTGTACTTTATCAATTTGATAGTCACTTTTAATTTCTAAAAAATCATTGTTGTTACTTGTTTTGTACATTGAAAAAGATTTGTAATCAATATTTATTTTTTTATCAGCTATTAAAAAATTGTCATTTGATTGTGCAACCAAAGTATCCTTAGTAATATTTTTTACAATACTCTTACCATTTTTAATAACGCTATATTCTTTAGTTGTTAATTCGTTGCTAGTAATCGTTTTTTTGAAAGGCTTAGTTGTATGGCTAGCAATATTTAAAGAATCTTTAACAGGAGTGTTTGCAATATGAGTATTGTAAGAGGAATTGAGGTTTTCTGTTGTCAAAATAGTGTTAGTATCAATTTTTGTATTGGCAACTTCGTGACTATTGCTATCAGCAATATTTGGGATAACATTATTTGTATTTTGTTTTTCAACCACTACTTTTTTACTAACATTTTCAGAAAGTTTATCTGTAACTTTTTTAATAGTTTTTTTAGCAATTTCAGTATTATCAATAGGTTTTATCTTTTGTACAATTATTTTATCACCTGGATTATTATTTACATTAACACTATTTTTAGTTGTCTTATAAGCTAGACTTGAAGTATCTACTAATTTTTTTGACAATTTGTTTTCAGTAACAGCTGAATTTTTTTCATCACTTTTTTTATTTTTTTCTTTCTCAAAGTTGCTTACGTATTCTTCTGTCATTACAGGCGTATAAATTCTAATCCAATCAACTAAAAAAGTGTTCTTTTCAACATCTTTTAATTCTTTTTTTGATGGAGTTAATCCTTGCTTAGTTCTCCATGGTTGATCTTCGGCATCGATTATAATATCCATTTCCTTGTAAATTCCCTTTTTATTCGAAAAATTCATAGGGTCAATCATATCAAGACCTTTTACTACACGAACCATTTCACCGTTAATGTAATATTCCAAAGTTAAGGGGTCTTTCCAATAAACGCCAATTCGCACCCATTCTTTGTTCCAAATGGTATTGTTGTTTTCATACCAACTTCCTTCATCTTTTGGTTGGTAATCCTTAAAAGGATTCCTATTAAACATATGATGACTTAAATGAATGCGTTTAGCGTACCAGTCATTATTGACTTTATCAGAATCACCATAAGCTTCAATAATATCAATTTCCTGAGTATCATCAGGACTTAACATCCAAACGGCACAGGCTAGAGTTGTGTTACTTACTTTTACTTTTGTTTCCAAAAAAACAGGGTATTTAACACGTACTTTAGATGTTATTAAC
>NZ_AFPB01000075.1 GCF_000218485.1 Aquimarina agarivorans
CATATCTGTAGGTCTTTTTTTCTCCGAAAGGGGCGTATTGTATTGATGCAATTTGATAGTTCTTGAAGCCAATTTCAACATCCTGCCATTGGGTTATTTCTTTTATAGTGCCGTAAAGACTGGTGCAACGCTGCACTCGAATAAAGAAATACTCACTATTAGCTTCAACTACAGGAATAACGGTTTTAACAAATGAGCCACAATCCATACGGCTATATTTGGGTTTTATTCCAAATTTTTTAAGAGTATTGTAGGCGCGTTGAAGGGTTTGGTCTTGCTTGTATTTGACATTACTATTTCCATTTCTGTTTTCAATATAAACAGGGTGATTCCCAATGGTGGCAATTCCTGGAAAGTATCCATCGGCTTTTTTGTAACTGCGTTTTGAATCGTATTTAGCTGTGGGTATAAATTGATTGTCGTAATCAAAAATATAGTCTTGATTATTAGGGGAAAGTTGTTTGCAGTGAATTAAAAGTTCAATCATCAGTTCATTTAACTTCATATTGATATTGAAATCGTGTTGAACTGCTGTCGAGGAAATATAGGTTTGTTTGGTGGTCGCTAATTCTTTTTGCATTCGCAATAGCGTATCTGCTGAACAAACCGAAAAATCTTTTACTTGTTCTAATTCTCTGCGAAAATGTTCTGTAATATCTTCGGCACATTCTCCTCCACAGAGGGTCAATAGAAAATAAGAACGTATTAAATCAGAATAACAATAAGTCGATTTTGAACTCCTCGAACCAAGTTTTTGGTCAATTAGCTGATAGATAGAACTTTTACTAACAATATGATCA
>NZ_AFPB01000074.1 GCF_000218485.1 Aquimarina agarivorans
GGTCCTGACCTTTTATTGGCGTTTTCCGTGACGGTTGCATGAAGGTTCTCCTCATCCTTCCCTGCTCGTTGGAACGGATAAAGGCTTGACGGTTTTAATTACTATCATAATATTAAGTGTGTAATATAAATAGCCGCTGTCAGCGGTCAGGCCTTTTTCCAGCGAGAACCCACATGAACGAACAGATTGGCAATGGCGTCGCCCTGGTCACCGGCGCCTCTTCCGGAATCGGCGCGACCTACGCCGAGCACTTGGCCCGCCGTGGCCACGACCTGTTGCTGGTGGCGCGCGACCGGCAACGCCTGGAAGCCCTGGCGGATCGACTTCGCCAAGCCCACGGGGTCAGGGTGGAGATCCTGCGCGCCGACCTGTCCGAGCGCGACGATAGGTTGCGGGTCGAGCGACGGTTGCGCGATGACGCCTCGATCGCGTTGCTGGTGAACAACGCCGGCGTGGCGATGAACGGTCCGCTGGCCGATGCCGACATGGATCGGGCGGAGCGGATGATCGCCCTCAACGTAGTGGCCCTGA
>NZ_AFPB01000073.1 GCF_000218485.1 Aquimarina agarivorans
CGTCTAGTACTGTGAAGGATTTGGGCTCGTTTTCTCGCCGCATTTGTGTTCTCAGTAATGCCTCACTGGCTGGCTGGCTACTGGCTAGCAATTTAGCCTGATGAAATTTCTGGAAAGGTGTAAGTGTCATACAGTATTAGCGAAATTCTAAAGGAGGATTTGTGTGTACAGCATGATAAACGCGAATCTACGACAATTCTAGAAAGTTTGGCTGAAATTTGTCTCGTCTTGGAAACGTCTTTGTCATTCATATCTCCCCCACTAGTGGATTTGGCCCTGCAGTCACTTAATAACAGCGAACGCCCCAATTAATTCCTTCTCTTCTCGCAACTCGCAAGTCGTATCTACGCAGAACATGCAGAACCGAGTAAATTTCGAATGTTTGACAGGAGTGCTGCCAACATGACACTCGGAATACTTCTATGTTTTGCCTATGCTAGACTACAAACAGTTACCAAATTCAGCTATCCTTACAGAAAAAGAAGGCTATGTACTAGGGGTACTTCCTCCTATTCGAAAATACTCGTTGTTTTGGACAATAACAAATTCTTTAAAAATAATTTTAACTACTATTTTCTATTATATATTGCAATAAGCATATGATTTGACTTAACTGACTTTCGAGATTAATTGATACATAGAGTAAAATTTTGGGGGAAATTTAAGATATGAACTACAATCACTGAGCTCCTAAACACTTTTTGTGAAAGAAACGAGTTGTGATGCTTGTGCAGTCGTGCATACTCTGTCCAACTCCCTGCAGGTCCATGTCCGATGGATCATGGATGAGCATGAGCTCCTTTCTTCTTTTCTATCAATCACCTGACGCAAGGCGCATGCGTGTATGTACTAGACG
>NZ_AFPB01000072.1 GCF_000218485.1 Aquimarina agarivorans
TTAATAACACTTCCAAATACAGTAGCCACTACCGAGACCAACAAAAAAATAACTTTTGAAAAAGTAAACGAAGGCACTTTGAATAGTGAATTGTACCTAGTAGTAGAAACCGAAGGTTTCCAAGGCTATAGTTTGTATTTTAATATAAAACAAGGTAAGGAAAAAGGTATTGAGGAAAAAGATGCACTGGTTACCTTCAAAGATGAAAAAGGTAATTATGGTACCAAAGGCGAGGTAAAAGTAGGTGCGCTGTGCGAAAAGCATTATATGAATGTAGATGACTATGCCGAAACAGCGATCTACAAATTACAAATAGACCATAACGATAAGACCAAAAAAGAAGCTTGGCAAAAAGCTTTAGAAGGAAAAGACAAAAAAATACCTTTATACTTACTAGTAGAAGGACATACCGTTCCTGGACAAGAAGAAATAAATATCAACTACCACGGTGATAGCGAAGGTGGCGAAATACGTGGCGAAGCTATCAAAAATCTATGGCTAGATAGTGATGGAAATTGGTTTCAATTAAAAAAAGGTTGTGGATGCAATAGTGATTTAAGGATTGAACACATATCAGGTGTTTTTAATGATGCTTCTGAGGGCAGAAAAAATGACATCCTATCAGAATTAAATAAATCATATAAAGATGAAAACGGAGAATCGAAAAAACTCTATGAAATTTTCCAATTAGAAACCTGTGCTAAAAGAGCTCATTTTTTTGCACAAGCATATGTTGAAAGTTTTTCTAATTTAAAAGGTGCATTCAAAGGGGAAAGCTTAAACTATTCAATTGAAAGGTTAATTTCTGGTTATCCATTTTCTTGTTTTAAGAAAAATTCAGAGTTAACTAAAAAGGCTTATGAAATAGGGAGAGGCCCCTATACTTATGAAAAAGAGATAAAAAAGATAGACAAGTCAACTAAAAAAGAAATTATAATAAAGCAAAAAATAGAAATACCGTCATCACAAAAGGCTAATCAAAAAGCTATTGCGAATATAGCTTATGATGATGCAAACAGAACTAAGAGATTTAAATTAGGTAATGTTAATGATGGGGATGGTTGGAAATTTAGAGGTCGAGGATTATTACAAATTACAGGAAGAACTAATTACACAAATTCACAAAAAATTATCGATAAAAAAATACCTAATTCTGGCATTAATTTATCTGGTGGTAGTGATGACTTTACGGCCAAACAAGTTGTTTTTGCTGGTTTAGCTGATTGGTATGAAAAAAAATGTTACCTAGAAGCTGCTAAAGGTATAAAATCTGAAAATGTAGATGCAGTTACAAAAAAAATTAATCAAGCTACAGAGTCATATGGGGAAAGAAAAAATGCTTTTTTAACAACAAAAAAAGTTTTTGAATTAAAAAAATGTTTAAAAATTAAATAAAATGCTAACAAAAAATATAATATACTTTTTAATTTATTTCCTAACTATTGGATGCAACAGTAAGCAAAAAAATAGTGTTGATAAATCAAATAGTTCTATTGATTTAAATATAACAGAAAAACCCTCTCAAAAAAATAGTTTCATAATTCGTAATAAAAATGAAAACTTAACGAGTTTCGTAGAAAAATTTAAAAACAAAATCTATGGGAATAACACTAATTATTCACTTAATCATCAAATAATAGAATCAAATAATTGGCTAGATGGAAAGTCTACAATAATAGTTTTTATAGATGTTCCTAAAGAAGATGAGTATGAGGATTATATTTCTGTAGAAGGTTATATGCTATTTTCTGTGGATAAGATAAATTATAACAAAATTAAAATAGACACATACAATCCCGAAGGTAATCAAGCTATTATCAAATCTATTTTTTTTGCTGATTCTCAAAAAAGTAAGACTAAAGATTTGGTTGTTATTTCTTCGTGGAAACAGTCATTAAAAAATACAACTGAAGGGACTATTTATGAAACACGTTTTTATAGAAAAGTAAATCAGGAATCTAAGCTAATTTATTTACAAGAAATAAGTAAACACTTTGGTACTAGTTTTGACGGTCAAAGGGAAGGAGAAAAATTAAGTGCTAAATTTAAAACTCCGAGCGAAATAAAATCTGAATTAAAAAGAATAGGATATTAGAATTGACCAAAGAAATATAAAAATTCAATAAAACGTTTTGTAACACATAAAGCATTCGTCTTGCCGATAGGCCAGAGATGAATGCGATGTTGACTAACCCGGTGGTGGATTTATGGGGAAAGTGATGTGTGGTAATCTTCAATTCTAGAAAGTACAACCTCGTTTTTCACAAATTTCAAGGTTTGAAAATACGCTTTGACTATTGAAAAACGAATCTATTGGCATCGATTATAAGTTTTATATGGGGTTTAATCTGATTTTGAGCTATTTCCTTTAAATTTGGACAATACTTGTCCCGTCCCTATTATGGGATTTTTTTAAAATCTATGTAGTCTTTAGTTTTTCTAACCAGCGCTTTGGCGGACCTCGTACCCCAAAGTAAGCGATGATTTGCAAAGTGCCTTTTTTACATTTTGGGCAAATACGGTGGTTGTCCTTGATCTTTTGCGCTTTAACATTTAGTGGACTTTTAGCCAATGTCGCTTGCAGCTTCTTTAGGTACTTCCGCTTGGTAGTACTATCTCTCTTTTGAGTTGGTACGTTTTGCTTGTGCCGAAACTTGGGTAGTAAGTGCCACCAAAAACAATGATGGTAAAACGTATGCTTTTATAAATGTTTTCATCTTATTAGATTTTAAATTAGACATCTTTTCTTTTTACAAATTGACCTATTGGTCTTTCAATAGTTTAAAGATATTGGTAATGGTCTCGTGAAAAAATGAAAATAGACAGTTGCCTAATTTGTATCTACAAACTAGTAGATTGTATAGAAATGAAGATTCTAGATTAAGAAAATATGCTTAATTAAGGCTAAAGCGAATTGTTATTTATGAAGTCTAAAAATTTAGCTTTGTACTGCTCTGAAACTGTAATACGTTGCTTATTGATTATGATCTGACTGCGTTCGATAGTTTCCACATTTTTTAAGGATACAATAAAAGAACGATGGACTCGCATAAATTGGTTGTCCGGCAGTTCTTCTTCTAAAGATTTTAAACTCAATAAGGTTAAAACAGGTTTTGGATTGTCTTTCAACCAAATCTTTATATAGTCCTTCAGGCTTTCAAAATAAAGAACATCAGCTAGTTTAATGCGTAGTTGCTTGTATTCTGATTTTACAAACAGAAATTCCTTTTCTTCGGAAACGATGGTTTGTTTTTTTCCTTTCACTAGCTCAAACCAGGTGTTCGCTTTGTTAGCTGCCGCTAAAAATTCAGCGTAATCAAATGGTTTTAATAGATAATCCAAGGCTTCAACTTTGAAACCTTCCAATGCATATTGGTCAAAGGCTGTCGTGAAAATTACACGTGTATCTTTTGGTACCATTTTGGAAAATTCAATACCTGTTAAATCGGGCATTTGTATGTCTAAAAATAATAAATCAACAGGCTCGTTTTTAATAAACTCCATCGCCTCAATGGCACTACTGCATTTCTTTTTAAGTTCCAAAAACGGTGTTTTCTCCACATAACTTTCCACTAAATTAAGCGCCATAGGCTCATCATCTACAATAACACACGAAATTTTTATATTACTCATCCTTAGGTAGTTTCAATTGTTAGTTGGGTAGTGAAAAGGTTATTTTCTACTTCAGTATGGAAGCTGTTTTTATTAGGGTACAGTAAATCTAAACGCTTTTTGATGTTAGGGATTCCTATTCCTGACCCGCTTTTATCATCTGTCTTCTTTGGGAAATTACCGTTTTTTGTAGTAAAATTTACTGTTCCCCCATCCACAGACATTTCGATACATATTTCACTCTCCTTAGTTGCCGAAACACCGTGCTTAAATGCATTCTCTATTAATGATATAAATAATAATGGTGCTATTTTAATGTCTGTTTCCTTGTTCGGAAAATTGTAATGCACAATAGTTTTATCCGAAAGTCTTAACTTCATTAAGTCGATGTACTTTTTCATAAATTCGATTTCTTTTGAAAGTGGCACCAATTCAACATTTGTTTCATATAGCATATAGCGCATCAGCTTACTTAAGCCGTGAATGGATGTTTTTGCCTGATCTGGCGAAATATCTACCAATGAATAAATGTTATTTAACGAATTAAAAAAGAAATGCGGTTGCAACTGGTAATGTAAATGTTGCAGCTCGGATTGTAATTTAATGTTTGCAGCTTCCTTTTGTGCTGCCTCATTTTTTGCCCAGCGTTTTGTCGTTTTTATGGCTATAGCAAAAAGCAATGGCGCTATATATTTCAGCAGTTGTATATAAATAGACATCGGAAGTGGTGGGCCACTTTCATTTCCGTTTGAAAGTCGCCTATTTCCGAGATTTTGAAAAAATGTATCTTCAATAAGTTCTTTTGCAAGAACAAATCCTATGATAATCAAAATATTAATCACTATGAATTTTACTGTCTTATTAGCAAATAAATATCGGTCAGTAAACACAAAATAATTACTGTAAAATATTACAGATGAGAATACTAAAGGAATCCAGAAATGTGCTATATACCTATTAATATCTGTCTGTTGGCCATAAGACAACAGGTAAGGCATACTGAAGAGTACTAGCCACACCAATCCGTGCGAGAGGATTGTTATTGTTTTATTTTTGTGCATTACTTAAAATCAATTTTAAAAGTTAAAGGTAAAATTATTTATCTCTTTTAGTTCGTAGAATAGATAGGTTGAAGACTTAAAGTGCCTTTTAATAGATTTAATCTTTACCATCTGCTTAACTACACTAATTTAAATTTGAGCTCTTAAGAAATTCTGTAATCTCTGAAGGTTCAGCCCTGTTGCGGTAATCTGCATCTAAGAAGGCATAAATTATTTCTCCGTTTTCATTAATTACATAGGTTGCCGCTAAAGGAAGCTCGTTAGAGGTATCTCCATTGTAACTATTTAAATCAAAAGATTCATTATAAATCTCAGCTACTTCGTCAGTAAGTTGAAAGGTAACACCATAATCATCTGCAATTTTGTTCCCAATATCACTTAATACCTCAAACTTGAGATTGTTCTTTTCTAGAGTGCTCATAGAATTGTCAGGGATCTCTGGTGTTAAGGCAATTAAATTTGCTCCGTTAGCCTTAAAATTGGGTAATTCCTGTTGTAATTGTCTTAGTGTCATATTACAATATGGACACCAACCACCTCGATACCAAGTAAGAACAACTTTGCCTTTTTTTAAATAATCATAAAGGGTTATTGGTTTTCCTGATGCATTCTTTAAGGTGAAATTTGGTGCTTTATCACCTACCTGTTTAGCACTACTGGTTATCTTACTATCCTTAACAGCTTGTATTCCTGCTTTGTAGATAATTTTTATTTTTTCATCTGCTTTTAAGTCAAAACTGGCTTTCTTATCATCCAGTTGCGATTTTAATGATATTGCAATATTTATTTCCTATTTTATTATTTCTTTTTAAAATTTTCTTTTGTGATTTCTGTATCAAAAATGATATCAGACCAAGTTACTTTTATCCACGGTGTATCTGTTACCTTCGCATCCCAAGAAGATTTTTTGTATTTACGTTTCGTGGGTAGTAGTATTCCATCAATGTTTTCATAGTCCATTAGCATTAAATTAGGCGTTTCCATCACGCCAAAATCTGCTACCGTAAATAAAAACTGGTCTACTAATTCTGTTTTTTGGTTGATAAAAATTTGGTAGATATCCGTAGGGGTATTCCCTTCATTTTTAAACGTTATCTTCACTATGTCGTAGAGTTGATTGTCTATCGTTTTTTCGCCAAGATGCTCATAAATTACACCTGGGTCTAATAACTTAGGCATCATTGTAAACCAGTAAAAGTTTGTTGGACGATTAAATTTTACCCTTTTTAAAAAGTCTTCGTTTGCTAAGGCTTCTCCATTGTGCCTTAACCAAAATTCCTTACCGTCATAGCCTTGCTCTATAGTCCCTTCCAGTTGTGGTAGGGTTCTCTCGTGTATTTTATAATTTCCATAGGACAGCTCTCCATTAAAAATGTACCTCTCTGTCGAAACGTCTTTTTTTCCATCTGGCGTTTCATACGTGTACGTATACTGCACATTATTTTTCTGGGAAAGGCTCTTGTAACCCCCTACCTTCTGTACCATTTTATAGACCAATTCGTGTCCTTTATTCTGAAATGTCTCGACTGTTTCTTTTTTATCATCACTTCTGTTTATTTGTTTATTGTCCTTGCAGGCAACAAAAAAACCACCTAGGAATAGGATAACTAAAACTTTATTTCTCCTTTTTAAAATCATAATTTATTTTTTAATTATACAATTTTTACTCGTACCACCCGTGCGGTTATTGGATCTAAAGTCGAGGTCTTTCTCAAAAGATCCCATCTTAAAAAAAATTCCAGTTACAGCACAAATAGTAGAAGGTATTACTATTTAATAAATACAATACTTGTAAGCTCATTTTTATCCCAAAAATGCAGAATACATCCACGTTAATTTCTCTTGTTCTCTGATGTAATCACTCATCAAAGCACTTGTTCCTTCATCATTTGCCGCTGAACTTAACTCCAATAAGCCACGTTGTTTTTTTAACAATAATTCAAAACTCGAAAGAATAGAATTTACCGTATCATCAGCATTGGTGTAATTTATAGCTTCTTTAATATCACAGGTTTTTAGGTAAATGGAATATGCGTGTATAGGCTGCCCACCAAGTGTCAAAATTCTTTCTGCCAATTCATCTACCTTAACTAAAAGGTCGTTATATAGTTCTTCAAATTTCACGTGTAATTCAAAGAATTTCTCTCCTTTTATATTCCAATGAAAGCCTCTCACGTTCATATAAAATATTTGATAATTCGCTAATAGGTCATTCAAATGTAAATTCATTTTCTCTACTTGTTCTTGATCTAATCCTAATTTGTTCATAATAAAATATTTAGTTTATTTTTTTTAATAATTTCTCGTTTTGCAGAAGCCTAATTAATCCATCCGCCACCTAGTGCACGATAAAGCTGGACTACGGCTTGTAATTCTTGCTGTTTGTCACTAACACCATCCAATTGTGCAGACAATAGGTTGTTCTTAGTGGTAAGCACATCTGTATAATTGGTGGTAGAGGTATATTTTAGTAGTGCTTCGGTAAATTCAACTGACTTTTCCAAAGCCGAAATTTGATTTGCCCTCGCCTCTTGCTTTTCTTTAGCTTTTTTGTAAAGGAAAAGGGCATTCGAAATTTCTCCTCCGGTATTTAACCAAGTTGCTTTATAATCATAAAAAGCTTGTTGTTGTACCGATTCATTTATTTTTAACCGAGCTTTATTTTCTCCATTTGCAAAAATGGGTTGAGTCAATCCGCCAACTAAATTGTAGAAGACTGAATTATCAAAAAAATCGGATAACGATAAGGATGAAAGACCGCCATTGGCTGTGATGGTAAGCGATGGATAGAAATATGTTTTCGCCAAATTCACGTCTTCAAATGCAGCCCTAAAAGCCATTTCTGCTTCTATAATATCTGGACGATTACTTAATAGGGAAGAGGGAATTCCAATTTTTAAATCTGGATATGTAGTTTGATTCTCTATCGTAGATCGTTCTATGTTACCTGGCGCTCGCCCTAATAAAATAGAAAGTGCATTCTCTTCTTGTAAGATACTTAATTCAATATCCGGTATACTGGCTTCTATTTCATATCTACTTGCCTCGCTCTGTACAACGGCAGCACCATCTACTACTGCCGATTCTTTGAGAAGTTTCATAGTTTCTTGATCGCCTATTCGGTTTTCAAGCGTTTTCTGGGTAATTTCCAGTTGTGCATCAAGTGCTAATAAACTGTAGTATGAAACTGCTATATCTGAAATCAGTTGCGTCTGTATAACCCTCGTTGCTGCTTCCGTTTTTAAAAAGGAAGCCAAAGCAGACCGTTTGTTACTTCGTAATTTACCCCATACATCAATCTCCCAACTACTACTTAATTGACTCAGGTATGAAGTGGTATTTAAATTGATACCATCTATGTTACCTAAATTCAGGGATGCTTGCGACGTTTTTGATTTGCTTACCTGTGCGCTTCCTTCCAAACTTGGAAAAAAAGATAATTTTGCCTGTACCAAACTCGCCTGCGCCTGATTAATATTTTCTATAGCAACCTTTAAATCAAGATTATTTTGCAAACCCTGGTCAATTAAACCTTGTAAAATACTATCGGAAATTATTTCTTTCCAATGTAAGGTTGCTATTGAGGTAGTATCCTGAACCGCAGTATCCCTATAACTCTCAGAAAATTCTGCATCTGGTGTTGCATATTTTTTGTTTACCACACCACAGGAATTAAGCAATAGTATCATTGCAACAAGTGGAATTATATATCTTAAAGTTCTATATTTCATAATTAATACTTTTATTTATTCAATATTGGTTCTTCTTCATCTTCTCCCCAATCTTCATTTGGAATGCCCACAACTTTTTCTTGAAGTGTCTGGAAAATCACATATAGAACCGGAATGACCAAGACCCCTAAAATGGTTCCCAATAACATACCACCAATTGCACCCGTACCAATAGCCCTGTTACCTACAGCTCCCGCATAAAGGGGTTAAACCGAAAATAAAGGCGAAGGAAGTCATTAATATGGGTCTGAACCTGGCAATGGCACCATCTATTGCCGACTGTATAATGGTTTCGCCCTCGCGCCTTCTTTGTATGGCAAACTCTACAATTAAAATGGCGTTTTTGGCGAGTAACCCAATGAGCATTACAAGTGTGATCTGTATGTAAATGTTGTTGCTGATATCGAATAAATTTGCAAAGATCAACACACCTGAAAGTCCTGCAGGAACCGCTATTAAAACCGAGAATGGTAGTATGAAAATTTCATATTGGGCGCTCAATAAAAAGTAGATGAAAATAAAGCACAGTGCAAAAATATAGACGGTCTGGCTACCAGCTGAAATCTCTTCCCGGGTTAAGCCTGAGTATTCGTATCCATACCCTGTTGGCAAGGTTTCCGCAGCAACTTCTTCAATAGCGCTAATAGCATCACCAGAACTATAGCCATCATTTGGGGCACCATTTATACTAGCGGACGTGAATAGGTTAAAGCGGGTAATACTTTGTGGTCCATAAACCCTTTTAAGTGTTACAAATTCCGTTATAGGTGCCATAATACCATTGCTGTTCTTTACTTTAATGGCGTTTAAACTTTCCAAATTTGCCCTAAAATTAGGTTCAGCTTGATAGATGACACGGTACTGCTTTCCAAATTTATTAAAATTGGAAGCATACACACCACTTAGATAGCCTTGCATAACACTTAATACATCCTCAACATCAATCCCAGCCAATTTGGTTTTAGCAACATCTACCACTACTTCATATTGAGGGAATGTTGGGTCTAACGTTGTGGATGCATATTGTATTTCAGGTCTTTTGCTCAAGGCGGAAACAAAATCCTGACTCACCGTATAAAGCTCGTCCACCGATCCACCACTTTGGTCTTGTAACTGCAATTGAAATCCATTACTGATACCAAAACCCGATATAGTTGGCGGTGCAAAAAAGATGATATTGGCATCTTTAATGTGTGCCGATTGGCCGAATAATCTTTTTACGATAGATTGCGCATCTTGTCCTTCACCAGATCTTTCATTCCAATCTTTTAACCTTAATATCACTGTAGCATAATTAGATCCGGCACCGCTTATCAATCCACTACCTGTATTTGTGAATACGGCTCTTACTTCTGGAATATCCTCAACTATTTCCTTTACTTGCTCTACAACTTCTGCTGTTCTTTCCAAAGATGCCGCTGCTGGTAAGCTAATATTGGACATAATCACACCTTGATCCTCGTCTGGGACGAAACCAGTTGCCGTTGTATTCATCAGGTAAATGAATATTCCGATAAAAATGGAAAGTACACCTGTGGCAATTACCTTTTTACGAATGAGGAATGAAACCGATTTTTTATATTTTGAAGTTGTTTTCTCAAAACCCGTATTAAACGCCACATAGAAACGCTGGATGAATCCTTTTCTGGTATGGGCTTCATTATGGGGATTTAACAAGAGTGCACATAACGCAGGACTCAACGTCAATGCATTTACAGCCGATAAAATAATGGCAATGGCAAGTGTTATCCCAAATTGCTGATAGAATACTCCCGAAGATCCACTAATAAAGGTTACAGGAACAAATACTGCCGACATCACTAAGGTAATCGATATGATGGCTCCAGAGATTTCACTCATAGCATCCAAACTCGCCTTCCGTGCCGATGTGTACCCAGAATCCAATTTGGCGTGTACCGTTTCTACCACCACAATAGCATCATCTACCACAATTCCAATGGCGAGCATCAAGGCGAAAAGGGTCAACAAGTTGATAGTAAAACCGAATAAACTGAGAAAAAAGAAGGTTCCTACAATAGCTACGGGTACTGAAATTGCAGGAATTAAAGTGGAACGCCAATCCTGAAGAAAAATAAAAACTACAAGAAAAACCAAAAGGAACGCTTCTATAAGGGTCTCAATCACTTTGGTAATTGAGGCATCCAAGAAGTCGTTGGCATTTAACATTTCAACATATTTAATACCTTCGGGGAAGTTAACAGAGGCTGCTTCCAGAGTGGCTATGGCGTTTTCAACCACTTCTTGGGCATTGGAACCTGCGGTTTGGGCTATAGCAATTCCAACTCCTGGGTTGCCATTCACTCGTGTAGTGGTACTGTAGGACTGTGAGCCTAACTCAACACGTGCCACATCTTTTAATCGAAGAATACGACCGCTTTCTGTTGTTTTTATAATGATATCTTCGAACTCGGAAACGTTATGTAATTTCCCTTTGTACTTTAAGGTGTACTGATATGCCTGATCGCCTTGTAGCCCTAATTCTCCGGGTGCTGCCTCAAGGTTCTGATCTGCGAGCGCAAGACTGATATCTGAAGGAACCAAACCATAGTTTGCCATAATATTGGCTTTGAGCCAAATACGCATACTATAATCTCTAGACCCAAAAGTAGTGGCACTACCTACACCATTGATTCTTTTTAGGACTGGAACGATATTGATGTTGGCATAATTTTGATTAAATTCTTCATCATAATCGCTATTCTCACTCTAAATACCAATAATAAGCACATTACTACTTTGTTGCTTTTTAGTAGTTGCACCAGATTGAGTTACTTCAGATGGCAATAAATTTGTGGCACTTGAAACACTGTTCTGAACATTTACCGCAGCAATATCAGGATCGGTTCCTAATTCAAAATACACACTGATACTTGCGGACCCACTACTGGCAGTCGATGTCATATACGTCATCCCTTCTACACCGTTTATTGCTTCTTCCAACGGAATATGATTACACTGTTTAGCACAGCTTCCGCATTTGCGCTATCGTAAGACGCAGAAATCTGTACCGTTGGTGGCGCAATGTCTGGGTATTGGGACATTGGCAGGGTCGTGATTCCTATAACTCCTAAAATCAATATGATAATGGAAATTACAGCGGAAAGGACTGGTCTTTTTACAAATTTTTTAAACATAACCTATGGTGTCTGATTAATTAGCTGTTGTGGTAGTTTCAGTAGTAATCTTTAAAGCTTCTACATCTACTGCATTTACTTCAACAGGTTTTATTTTTTTCCACTAGATAATGTATTTATTCCTTCGATAATGACTTTGTCATTTGCCTTTAGTCCATCGCTTACGATATAAGCTTGACCAGAAACAGAAGGTGTTACCGTTATTTTAGTGGATTTTGCCTGTGACAGGCTATCGACCACGTAGGCATACACATTTCCTTGAATCTCATAGGTGGCGGATTGTGGAATCTGCAATGCATTTTCTATGGTTCTGGGAATTCGTATAGTAGCACTATTGCCAGTTCTAAGTAGATTATCCGGATTGTCAAAAACAGCACGTACGTTAAAAGAACCTGTCTCTTCATCTACCTGTCCGCTTATGGTTTATATGCTACCTTTTTGGTCGAATAATGTATAATCAGCTAATAATAAAGAAACTTCTGGCGGGTTGTTCTCACGTTCCTTTTGAGTAGTTCCTTCATTCCTTCGCGTAAATTCGAGATGTGTTTTTTCATTTATAGAAAAATACGCATACACTTTTTTAATATTCGATATTGTTGTTAACGGGTCGGTAGTAGAACTGCTCACCAAACTACCCAATTTGTAGGGTAGTGTTCCTACAAAACCAGAAACCGGTGCGGAAATACGAGTATATTTGTAATTGGTTATGGCATTTGCCAAATTGGCTTGTGCTTGCTTTAATGCTGCTTTCTTTGCCGTAACCGTATTTTCAGCCGAAGTGAGTTCAAAACTGCTGATGATTTCTCTCTCAACCAATGGTTTTGCCTTTTCTACCTCTAACTGGGCAGAACTTACTTCCGCTTCAGCACTACTAATGGTAGCTTGCGTATTTCGCACCTCTTGTTCATACTGTGGTGCATTTAAGACAAAGAGCAAACGCCCTTTTTCCACATACTTGCCTTCGTCAACCAATACTTCTTCTATAAAACCTTCAATTTTAGGCCTAATCTCAATGTTCTCTTTGCCCTCGATAGTTGCCGGAAATTCATTATATAGTTCGATTGTTTCCGGTGCGAGCTTCAACACTTCATATTCGGCAATTTCTTCATTCGTGTCAGCTTTCTTATTGCTATTACAAGACAATGATAGTAGACCGATGAACAGTCCACAAATCCAGGTCTTTTTATTTTTAATTCTAATGTTCATAATTATAGTTGTTATCTGTTAAAAGTTTCTAGAGTTTTATTTTAATAAAATCTAAGACAAACTTTTCAAAACCTCAATAATCTCATCCGGCTCTGAGCGTGTTCTATAATCAACATTGACATAACTCCATTTAACTATTCCATCACTTCCCAAAATAAAAGTGGCTGGAATCGGTAATATATTTCCATTTCCATTATTAATTTTTATTAAATCTAGGTTACGATCTAATCGCATATGTTCCATCAAGAATTCTGGAACTTCCCAGGCAACACCATATTGTGAAGCAACTTTTGCATCTTGGTCAGACAAAATAATAAACTCCATTTTACTAATTTCATTATCAGTCAATGACCCATCAGGTATTTCTGGACTGATGGCAATTAGTGTTGCACCAAGTGAACGGATTTCGTTTAATCTGGCTTGCAAGGCTCTAAGTTGTAAGTTGCAATATGGGCACCAACTACCCCTATAAAATGTGATAACAACGGGACCATTATCCAGAACATTTGATAAGGATATTGATTTTCCTTGAGCGTTAGGCAACTCGAAATTAGGCGCTTTTTCTTCAATTTTAATAGCATCTTTTCCTTGTTGAATTTTTTTTGCTTTAATAATGATATTATCAACACATTTCATAAAATCAGGATTGTTTTTTCGTCCCATTTCTATTTTAGCATTCGTTTGTTCCTTTAATGTTTTTACTTTATTAGTTTTCATAATCTTGATTTTTTGTGTTATTGGTTAATTAGTATTAATTTTTTTAGTGAATAGTTTTTAACGAATAGTAATGAAATCAAAGCCGCTAAACTATCACTGACCACAAAGGCTACCCATATACCGATCAAGCCATACATAGTATTCAATAGGTAGGCAATGGGAACGAACAGTACCGGACGCAATAGTGCCAAAAATGATGCAATCTTGTTTTTCTGCAGTGCTTGAAAGTAACGTGTCATCACTATCTGCACCATATAAAAGGGAATCGATATCGCGAATATCTGTATCGCCACCTTCGTGATGGTGGTGACGTTTTCATTTCTATCAATAAAAACACTGATTATTGGCAAGGGGAATGATTCTAGAATTACCACTCCAAACAAAGCGACCAAGCCTGTCAATTTCAAGGCGTGTTCAAAAGTTTTTACTGCACGGTCGTACCGTTTTGCTCCATAATTATAACTGATAATCGGTTGCATCCCATCGCCTGTTCCGAGCGCTGACATCATAAAGAAAACGTTAAACCCGAAAATTATCCCCATTGCCGCAACCCCATCAGTCCCTCCAGAGTCGAGTAGCAGGCCATTAGCGAATACATTTTGAAAGCTAGTAGCAACGTCCATAAGAAAAGGGGCAAAACCGACCGAAAGAATGGGTAGGATGATATGTTTTTTGAGTTTGACCTTTTTTCATACTATTCTTACAAGACTTTTACCGCTTAGGTAATATCGCATTAAAAATATGGCATTGGTGGATTGGGCTATTAATGTTGCCAGTGCGGCACCACTTGTACCCATATTAAATATTTTCATAAAGACGTAATCTAAACCAACGTTGATTATACAAGACAACAGAATAAGTTTTGCCGGTAAACGAGGGTTGCCTTCGGCACGGCAAGTAAATTCCAGGGCGAGGAAAAAACTAAGGGGAAACCCAATGATGAGGATTAAAAGATATTCGGCCGATAGCTCCAAAAGCATTCCTTGAGCACCGAAAGCGACCAATAAAGGTTCGTAAAAGAACCAGCCTGCAATAGTGAAAATCACTATAGTTATTAAAAGCCCTGCGATAACATTCCCCAGTGCATCTTCTGCTTTTTCAGTTTTTTCTTCACCCAAATATTGAGCAATTAAAATACCTGAACCACTACCAAAAAGTAGTATAAACCCATATTGAAAAAGTGTCACGGGAAATACCAGGGTTACTGCCGACAATCCCTCTGCTCCAACAAATTGACCAAAAAATATGCGATCAACGAAATTATAAAGCGCGTTGATTAGTAACCCCAAAACCGCAGGTCCTACAAAAGCAAATAGTAGCTTTAATAGAGAATCATCTTTAAGTGAATACCCTTCTGATTTGGTTTTCACCTGCGTTGAAATGGCCTCTTTCTTAGGATTTAAGAAGAGAACTACGCTATGGAATTTATGTATCAAATTTTTCATTTACTATTTTACTTGCTTTGTGAAAACAAACGCTGAAACTGCATATTTCCCTGCACCTGTAAAAAAGAACATCAAGCCACCAAATGCATACAATAGAATGAGTTCAATTTCTAGACCTCCCGACTTTGATAGCGCAAATAAATTATCAGAATGTGCAAGAAATAGGGCTGCTATCATTCCGAAGAAAAATGCCAAGGATGCTAATCGTATTTTAAAACCTATTAAGATTAATAGAGGTGCGATTAATTCTGAAATGTAGACACCATAGGCAAACAATTCAGGTAATCCTGCTTCTGCCAACATACTTTTAATACCATTCAGATTACTCAATTTAGCCACCCCGTGAAACAGCATAAGTCCTCCAATTGTAATTCTTGATAGTAATAGTCCTAAGTCGATATTTTTTTTCATCTCTTTTGAGTTTATAGTATTTGGATTATTCATATCTCAAAGCAGTTATTGGATCTAAAGCTGATGCCTTTCTTGCTGGATACCATCCAAAAAAGATTCCCGTGATGGCACAAACAGCAAAGGATATTACTATGGAATAGAATGCAACACTCGTAGGCCAGTTCAGGAATTTTTCGATAAAGACTGTGGCACTTAACCCCAAGATTACCCCTAGAATTCCACCAGTAATACTTATTAAAATAGCTTCTATTAAAAATTGTACCAAAATGTCGGCACCCTTACCACCTACTGCCATTCGTAACCCAATTTCCTTAGTACGTTCCTTAACTGAAACATACATTATATTCATAATCCCAATTCCTCCAATTAATAGGGATATACTTGCAACGGCAACCAAAAGAATGGTGAGCATTTCACTCGTTGAACTAAAGGTTGAGATTAATTCTTCCATAGAACGTACGGTAAAATCGTCATCTTCAGTAGCCATAAGTTTGTGTTGCGTACGTAAAATTTCTGTGACTTGTGTTACGGCTTCAGCTGCATCATCTTCGCTAATGGCAGAAGCCATCACCTGATTTAGATGATCTATGGCCAAAATACGTTTTTGAACTGTTGTGTAAGGGGCAATCACCACATCGTCCTGGTCTTGACCAAAGGTATTTTCACCTTTTTCTTCCAGAACACCAATCACTTTAAATGGAATGTTGTTAAAACGAATCATTTGCCCAACAGGATCCTGACCATCTGGAAATACATTATCCACAACGGTCTGTCCAATGACTGCCACTTTGGAAGCCGATTTTACTTCGGCATCTGTAAACATACTTCCGCTTTGTAAATCGACTACCTTAATTTTTAAATAGTCCGGATTGACACCATACATCGTACTTGGCCAGTTGTTGGAACCATTGATCACTTGTCCGCCACCGTTTACGACAGGCGTTATATAACTTAATAAGGTGGCCTCATCTTTTAAAACTTCATAATTTTGAAGCGTCAGGGTTTGTACATCACCACCACTTCCTCTGGCTGGACCTCTATCATCTGCTCCTGGTCTAATGGTAATCATATTTGAACCCATATTTGAAATGGAACTTCGTATACTTTCTTTAGAACCTTCACCTATTGCAAGCATTGCAATTACCGAAGCCACACCAATGATGATACCTAACATTGTAAGCAAGGTGCGTGTCTTATTAAGAACGATGGCCTTGAACGCGATTTTTAATAAATTTAATAGTCTCATAATACAGGTTCTTCTTTAGGTAATTTTGCTAATTGTTCTGAAGCAGATAATACCTTGTGGTTTTTATAATCTTGCATAATTAGTCCATCTTTTAATATGATGGTTCTATTGCTAAATGCTGCAATATCAGGCTCGTGTGTAACAAACGTGATCGTAATGCCTTGCTGGTTTAATTCTTGAAACAGTGCCATAATTTCATAGGAAGTTCTTGTGTCCAAATTCCCAGTGGCTTCATCTGCGAGAATCATAACAGGATTGTTCACCAACGATCTTGCAATAGCAACACGTTGTTGTTGACCTCCTGAAAGTTGCGAAGGGGTATGATGCAATCGTTCACCTAAACCAACCATCTCTAAAGCCTTGATTGCACGCTCCCTTCGCTCTTCAGAAGTTACTTTACTGTTATATAATAAGGGTAGTTCTACGTTTTCAATGGCAGATGTCCTTGCCAGTAAATTATAAGATTGAAATATGAATCCTATCTTTTCATTTCTTATGGCTGCCAATTCATTTCTGCTCAAATCCTTTATGCTAACATTGTCAATATCATAGGTTCCCGATGTTGGCTGATCTAAACATCCCAGGATATTTAACATCGTACTTTTACCAGATCCGCTAGATCCCATTATGGTTACAAACTCACCTTCATTGATTATGAATGAAATGCCCTTTAAAGCGTGAACCGTTTCAGTACCCATTGTAAATTCACGTTTTAAATCTTCTATTTTAATTATTTCTTTAGTCATAACTTTTCTTATTTTTTCTTAGCTCTTGGGCGCTTTGGCATAAATGGACTTTCGTTAGTTCCTCCCGGTTTACTAGCTTCAGATTTAGATACCCCTTCTAAGTTATAGACCAGTTTTTCGCCTTCGTTAATACCACTCAAAATCTGAACATTTACACCATCACTAGCGCCGAGCGACACGGTTCTTGGTGTAATAGATCCATTATTATCAAGAACCCAAAGTGCTGTTCCAGTATCCGTTGGATTAAAGGTGCTACCCAATACTTTATGCTGTGTATTATAATTTGCTAACGCTTCGGCTTCTGGTTTAAAATTGATGGCTTTAGCTTCCGCAGTCAATACTTCATTCAATTCTAATGTGTAGATTGAAATGGTTGCTGTTAAACCTGGTTTTAATTTTAAATCCTCATTATTAGCTTTAATTACTACCGTGTATGTCACTACATTTGAAGTCACCGTTGGATCTAAGCGTACTTGCGTGACTTCACCGTTAAACGTTTCACCTATATAGGCATCTACGGTAAACTCTACTCGTTGTCCTTCTTTGATGTTACCTATATCTGCTTCATCCACGTCTGCTTCAACCTGCATTTCCTTTAAATCTTGAGCAATGGTAAATAACGTTGGCGTACTGTAACTTGCTGCAACAGTTTGCCCTTCGTCGATGGCCCTGGATAACACAACACCATCGATGGGTGAATAAATATTTGCATATTCCAAATTGGTTCTAGCCGATTGCAAATCTGAAAGACGTTGCGTCACCGTACCTTTTGCTGTTTGTAGATTGTAAAGTGCATCGTCATAATCCGATCTGCTAATCACTTGATTATCAAACAAGGTTTTCTGCCTGTCATAAATTGTTTGCAAGTAATTTCTTTGGCTTACAGCATTGTCGTATGCTGCTTGTGCTTGTGTCATAGACGCTCTAAGATTGGTTTTATCAAGTTCAGCAATCAGCTGTCCCTCTTTTACCACACTGTTATAATCCACGTGTATTTTTTCTACAACACCAGATACCTGTGTGCCTACTTCTACTTGCGTAATGGGCTCCATAGTGCCTGTTGCCGTGACCATAGTGGTTACGTTGGCTTTTTTTGCTGCGACGGTTTTTGCTTCAATAATCACAGCATCATTGCTGTTTATAAAACTGAACGCCACAATAGCGAGTATTGCTATCACTGTGCTTCCTATTATGATTTTCTTTTTGGTTTTCATCGTACTATTGATTAAAGTTTAATATCGTTACCTTGATAAAATTGTAATAACTGGTGGTATAAAATACTTAGGTATTTTGCTTGTAAATAATTTTGTTGTGCGTTGGTATAGGTGTTCTGACTAATAATTAAATCGGTAGTGCTCAAACCTCCCAAATCATACTTTTTCTGTGCGAGTTTATAGGTTTGTTCTGCGGCTGCTTTTGAAGCTTCGGCTGCTTTCAACTGTTCTTGAGCAGATGTCGCATTTTGATATGCGGTCTCCACTTTTTTATATACTTCTTTTTCAATCGTTTGTTCGTAAATCTGTGCTTTCTCTATATTGATCTGTGCGGTTTGCACAGCTACTTTTGTTTGATTCCTGTTGAATATTGGAATGCTTAACGAGAGTCCGATTCGTTGGTTAAAATTGACATTGAATTGATCTGAGAAATTATTGTCATTAATACTGGTATAGCCGGAACCCAAGCTACTTACCAACGATAAGGATGGTAGGTAAGCACCTTTTGCGATGTCTAATTCTTTTTCACTTACTTCAACTCCGATTTTACTGGCACTTACTTCTGGTAAAATATCTAGGGCTTTGTTGTAAATATCCAATCTATCGAGCTCTAGATATACATAGTCAACTTCATCATTTAGCGTTTCAATCTCGATATCTTCTGTTGGATCTAACTCTAAGAGTTGTTTTAACGTTATGATGTATTGTTGGTAGGTGTTTTTCGCAGCAATAACCGCATATTGGTTGGTTGCTGCCTGACTTTGTGCTTCGGTATAATCGCTCAAGGCAATGGAACCTGCATCTAATCTTGCCTTTGCTGTTTCTACTTCTTTTTCTGAAGCTATAAGATTGTTTTCGGCAATAGCAATGCCTTCTTTAGCGAATAGAATCTGTAAATAATTTTCTAATATGCTTACAATGATGCTGTTCTTCGTTTCTTCTTCTAAAAACGCACTCTGATTTAGAAGCAATTCATTTTGTGCTATTTGATTATTGATTTGATTACCCTGAAATAAGGTCATCGAACTATTAAGACTTACATTGGTACTATAGATCTGGTCGGAAACAAAATCGCTTGTAATAGGGTCAATGGAATTACCATTGGAAAATGTTTGGGAAGCTGAACCAAATAGGTCTGGCAGTCTTGAAGATTTTGTCTTGCTATAATCTACCTCGGCAATATTTTTATTTAAAGCTGCATCCTTAACTGTAATATTATTCTCTAGAGCGTAGTCAAAAAGATTGTCTAAAGTCCATAGTTTTGACGGCTCAGAAATAGATTCTTGCGATAAAAGCATCTGAGAAGTCAGTAGTATTATTAGGATGAAAAAATGTTTCATTTTTTGAGTGTATTTATTTTACACTTCAAAGATGAAGCGATATCCTGTTGTAATAAAACCTAATAGATGTCTAGGGAAATTGTATATACAGAAAGGGTGATTTTATCGATGAGATTTTTTATGATTCTGGTTTAGCGGTATCACGTGGTTGAATGTAACGACCGTACGAAATTATTATCTGTTAGTATTTATACCACCTTTAGTTATAACAAACTTGGTTTTAAAACAGATTAAGGTTATGCCAATTAGGTCCAAACCGGGATGCGGGAACTGTTTAACTTGATTGCCTTTGATAAGCGGGCTGGGGTAAAAGGAAGTAGCTCAATTTCTGAAGGACTTATATAGCAGAATCACTTCCGAGATAAATTGTAACACAATATACATTAAGCTCTTATCTCGATATGAAGTGGTTGCTGGCCTTTTTCGGCAGGCAGGCGTGGAATGTAGAGGAATATGCTGAGTGGATTCTAAGAGATTGGTTACTAGTAATTCACAATAGTAGTAGTATACCGTTTTTATGATTTTATACCTGTTAGTGTTCTTTAGTTTTTAAACTATATCCAATAAATACTTAAAAAGCAATCCTTCAAGTTGGAATGAAGAAAATTTTGCTTTTTTCATTTTGTTAGATTCAGGGTCGATAGTAAAGTTGATTGCACCCCTAAAATCTGCTTTTTCAAGTATCGTATTGGAAAATCTCGCTCTTGTCAAATCTGAATTTGTGAAAAATGAAGAAGATAAATCCGCTTCAGAAAAATCAACATCTTTCTGGGAACATTTAATGAAATGTGTCTTTTTTAAATTCGTGCCAAAAAATGTACAATAGTCCATTTTGCAATTATCGAACTTAAAAGTAAACATAAGATTATTACATCTTGCAAAATCAATTCCAAGGATTTTACTTGCTATAAAAACTGAATTTCTAAAACCAACACCTTCTATCTCTGTCTGTGAAATATTACAATCCTGAAAAGTGCAATCTTCATAACTACTTCCTCTCAAGTCACTTTTTGAAAAATTACAACCTATAAATTGACAGTTATAATACTCCTTATTACTTAAATTCTCTTCAGAATAGTCAACATTTTTAAATGCTTTATTCTCGTAGGCTGTTGTTTCGTTTATCATTCCTTATTACTTAATTTCTAGTTCTTTTCTGCGGTCTTTTTGTACGAAACGTAGTATAATTGGATTCTAACATCTATTAGCTTTAAAACCTTTTAGTTTGCGTTGGGTTTTGTGCCCTTGATTACCCAAGTTTTCAGACTCTTGTCCGTACTTTCTATTGGTTGTAGGGATAAAGTTCTAGACATATAAGGTCTTGCATCGTCACTTTCACTTCCAGCCGCAAGACAAAGATTAATGTCTTCTTTTGGCCTGAATTCTCCGCTCTCTTTATCATATATAAATTTCTGTTCGGAAGATTGAGTGTCACTTTTGACAAGGCTTATCGTCATTCCAATTTTTGGACCGCCAATCATTGCAGCACAGAATCCTGGATATGTGGCAGAACAAATTTGTTGAGTTTCTTCATCAAAGTAAAATAAAACATCTTCGCCATTCGGCTTGCAAGAGTGGGCGTGTAAAGAATCATTAAAGCCTCTATTTTTTGTGTCAATACAATAGCCTAACTTGTCTTTTTCGTCTAGATTATCTGCGAGATAGATTATAGGTTCTGGCGATTGGATATTTGGCGCATTTGAACTAAGCTTTTCTTCGGTTCCAGTCTTTTGGATTTCAGTTTCACTTTGTTTTTCCTTTTTATTAGTATTGCAGCCCATAAAAATGGCCAACAATAAAATTGTTACTAGATTTTTCATTGGTATTAGTTTTAAATTATATAGTAGTATT
>NZ_AFPB01000071.1 GCF_000218485.1 Aquimarina agarivorans
GGGCGTCATACAAGAAAAACCGTAACTTTGAAACAAAATAAAAGGAAATAAAATTAATGAATCCAAATCTAACAATAGAATCTCTAAAAAAATCTGCAAAAGAATTTTGTGACATAGAGTCAAAATATGCGAACCAAGACCTGTATGGAGTAACTGATGGAAAAGCAGTTGGAACTTATATAGAACATAAATTCAAAAAATATCTTGAAGACCGCTATACTTATGAAAATGGTTCTTCTGCAAAAGGAATTGACTTGCCAGGAGTGAATATCCAAACTGATATAAAAGTAACTTCTAAAAAACAACCACAATCTTCAAGTCCATTCAAAGATGCAAAACAAAAATATTTGGTTTAGGTTATAATCTACTTGTTTTTGTTTACGACAAAGTTGATGACCCAAACACAAGTTCTGCCAAACTTGACTTTGTAAGTTGTTCATATCTCGACAAAGAAAGAACAGCAGATTATACAACAACATATAGATTAAGAGAAATGGTAAAAGATGGAGCAAACAAAGAAGATATTATTGCTTATCTTAATGACAAAAATATTCCAGCAGATGATATTACCCTTGGCTTAATCGCAGACCAAATATTAAACAATACGCCAAAACAAGGTTATTTGACCATATCAAACGCCTTACAATGGAGATTGCAATATGCAAGAGTAGTAAATCTAACTGATATTGTTGATGGAATTACAAAAGTCGTAGATAAAGTTACTAAATGATTTGTTTTGAGACACATATAACTAATTCATCATTAAAATTCTTTCAAAAGAATTTAAAAACTCTATTTGATTTTAATCAAATTAATAATATTGTAAGAGAAGTTAGTGGAATTAATACCTTCTTCACTTCACAGGAAGAAGCAACGGAGTTATTAGAAAAGTTAAAAGAAAACAGTTCAATTGTTTCAGAACCCAACAGAAGAGAATATGGAGATTTTCAAACAAATGAAAATCTTGCTGAACAAGTTGCTAAATATGCGTTTCTTAAACAAAAAGGTTTTGAGTTTATATTAGAACCTACTTGTGGAAAAGGCAATTTTATTCTTGCTTCAATTAAGCAATCTAACTCACTCAAAAAAATTGTAGGTGTTGAAATCTATCAGCCTTATGTTTGGGAAACTAAATTTAAAATCCTTGATTATTACCTAATAAACAAAGAAACTAACAAACCTGAAATTGATATAATTCACGGAAATGCTTTTGAATTTGATTATAACCAATTAGCAAAATCTACTTCTGACTTAAAAACATTAGTTATTGGTAATCCACCTTGGGTAACTAATTCTGAACTTGGCTCAATAGATTCAAAAAACCTACCTAAAAAGTCTAACTTTAAAAAGCATAGTGGATTTGAAGCAATAACAGGAAAAGGAAACTTTGACATCGGAGAATATATTTCTTTGATAATGTTAAAATCTTTTGAAAATCATAATGGAATTTTTGCCTTTTTAATTAAAAATTCTGTCGTCAAAAACCTTATTCAAGACCAAAAAAGAAACTGTTTTAAAATTAGCAATTCTGAAAAATTAAACATTGATTCAAAAAAGGAATTTAATGTTTCTGTAAATGCTTGTTTATTTCTTACACATTTAAACACAAAACCAGATTTTACTTGCAAAGAACTTGACTTTTATAGTCAAGAGTATTTAACAACTTTTGGTTGGTACAAAGAAAAGTTTGTTTTTTCAGTTAGCGACTATGACGAATCAAGTATTATAGATGGTAAATCAATATTTACTTGGCGTTCTGGAGTAAAACACGACTGTTCAAAAGTTATGGAACTTGAATCTGTAAATGGTCATTATGTTAATGGGTTGGGAGAAGAAATTAATCTTGAAAAAAAATTGGTCTTTGGATTATTAAAAAGTTCTGATTTAAAAACCGATAAAACCAATACTTATAGGAAACTTACAATAATCACTCAAAAAAAAATAGGACAGGAAACAAATTATATTAAAGAAAATTTACCTCTCACCTACCAATATTTGAATTCGCACAAAGAATATTTTGATAAACGTAAGTCGTCTATTTATAAAAACAAACCAAACTTCTCAATATTTGGAATTGGAGATTATTCATTTGCAGAATATAAAGTTGCCATTTCAGGACTTTATAAATCAACGCATTTCACATTAGTGAGTCCAAAGGATTCTAAAACGATAATGCTTGATGATACTTGTTATTTTATTGGCTTTGACAACCATAAAATGGCACAGATTGCTCATTTTTTAGTGAATTCAGATTTAGTTCAAAAGTTTCTAAAATCAATTATATTTTCAGATTCAAAAAGGTCAATTAATAAAGATACTTTGATGCGTATTGATTTTGAAAGAGCATTTGAAAATTATGAGTTTGAGAATGTAAAGGATTTTATTTCAGACTTAACACACGAACATTGGAAAGAATTTGGGGAAATGATTAAAAATAATGTAAATGAACAAATTACACTGTTCTAAAAAAAGTACGAACGCCCAACATTGTGTATAAGTAATAGCGGTTTAAGGGATAAAACAAAAGTATAAACATAAAACAAAGTTCAGTACAAAACCGAAAGGTTTGTGAGTAGAAATCCGCTACTACTCATACACGAGACCGTT
>NZ_AFPB01000070.1 GCF_000218485.1 Aquimarina agarivorans
GACACGATCGACGTTGTAAAGCTCGGTCTGCTCGCCTGCGCCGCGCCGCTGCGGTTGCAGCGACCACATCAGCGCGCCGAGCACGGCGACCGACAGGGTGCCGGCGAGGATGGCCAGCGTGCGCCGGTTCAGGCGCGTAACCGGGCGCGGCTGGGCGCGCAGCGCCACCGCCTCGGGCGCAACCTTGCCCGCCTGTGGCGTGGCGAGGTCGGGAGTGTCTTCCTGGCTCATGGTCAGTTCCTCCGCGCCACGCCGTCCGTGCGCTCTATACGCACCACGTCGCCGCCATCACCGCCCAGGCGCAGTTCGGCTGCGCCGAACAGCCGATCGACGATGTAGTACGGCGAGCGGAATCGGTAGTTCACCAGTTGCCCGTCGCCCTGCGCGCCGATGACAAACAAAGGCGGCAGCTCGCCTTGCGCGATACCGGGCGGGAACTGGATATAGACCTTCTCGCCGTCATCGAAGGCGCGCAGCGGCTTCCACGGCGGGTTGCTGCCCAACACCGCGTAGCGGAAACGGATCTTCTCCAGCGACAGGCCGGTATCGACCGGCGCGGCGGCGCTGGCCGCCTGCGCCTGGCGCTGCAAGGCCAGCATCCGGTCTTTCGGATAGTCCCAGGACACCGAAGCCATCCATGCACGC
>NZ_AFPB01000069.1 GCF_000218485.1 Aquimarina agarivorans
CATAACAACCATGTTTAAAAAGATTTTTAATTACGTGACTTGGGGGATTATAATTGTACTTGGAGGTGCTTTTTTGATCACCAAATTTAATGCATTTACAAGGGGTGAAACTGCGCCTGATTTTGAAACTAAATTGATTGATGGTACACCTTTTAAGTTGTCGGATTTAAAAGGAAAATATGTATTGCTTGATTTTTGGGCATCGTGGTGCCCGCCTTGCCGTACACAAAATCCAAGGTTGGTAGCTTTCCATAATAAACATAAGGATAAATTAAACGTAGTTAGTGTAGCACTAGAGCGGACTGATAATGCTTGGGAAAAAGCAAGTAAACAGGATGGGTTAAATTGGAAACATCAAATTGTAGACAAAAGCCGTATTGTGGTTTTGTCCAGCATAGCTCGTAAGTACGGAGTAACGGAAATCCCTAGTAAATTTTTAATTTCTCCAGAAGGGAAACTGCTAGGTAAGCTTACTTTTAATGAAATAGAAGCCATTATTAATAAGTAATGACACAAAAAAATAATCCGTTGCACGGAGTAAAACTACAGCAAATAGTAACTGAATTGGAAAGCCATTACGGTTGGGCGTATTTAGGAAATACAATTCCTATACGCTGCTTTACGCACGACCCCTCGGTAAAGTCAAGCCTTAAATTTTTACGGCGTACGCCTTGGGCGCGCGATAAAGTAGAGCGGTTGTATTTGCATATGCTAAGTAAACGCTAGTGTTTTTTTAGGGGGTATAAACTACAGGGTTGTCGACTAAAGTCATTAGAATAAGTCTTTTAATTAATCAAAATTTCATTTAGAAAAGTTTATTGGTAGATCATTAATTTCTTTATAATTATTTTAGTTAAATGACTAAGGGAATTGAAGTTAGTTTGCTTTTAATTTATGAATTGTTAATTGGATGTGTCAACAAAGGCTTGGGAGGTAGTGTTCTCAATATTGAATTTCCCATTCAAAGTATTTTTTCGCTTCGCACGCGGCTTATTGGCTTAAATTGCGCCTATAACCTCATATGGCATACGCGTCATTGTTACTATTTAAGAAAAAATAGTATTCGAATTGCCTGATCAATTTAACAGATTTTATGGCACTTCATCTTCAAATTATTATATTCAATTTGCTTTTATTTCACTATCCAATTATTTCAAAACTTAGGGTTGAATGCAATTACCGCTGTTTTTATTACTTGGCTTTGAAAATGAAAAATTATGCAATTTGATAGTCAACAATGGAAAATGTAATATAATTAATGC
>NZ_AFPB01000068.1 GCF_000218485.1 Aquimarina agarivorans
AGGTTTTAAATCAATTTCAGTAAGCACACACCAAACCCTTGCTTTTTCAATGCGTCATTTACTTCTGAAATTGCCTTTTTAAAACTAATATTGGTTCGGATAGTGTTAGAGTAATATTGCATAATCGTATTTTTTAGATATGTGGTTTTCTTTGCTGTTTGCTTTTTTTAAGTTGAACTTCAATATCACTTAACGAATTTTTGAAAGCAAACTCAAATTTGTCCTCATCACTTGTTGCATAAAGTAAAGCGCCAGGTATACTCACTTCAATATCACAAACTTTCCCCTTTCCTTTAGAGTCATTCTTTTTTATAAAACTGATATCTGTTTTAATAATCCAATCGTATTTTTTAAATAGATTATTTATCTTTTCAAGTACATACGCATTAAGTGTTGGACTTGTTTCCATATGAACGAAATGAACATTTGTTTTCATAATTATTATTTTTTTTAATTAATTTTTCTCTAACTTTTTAAAGTATTTTTTGAATAGAAAGTTTGTCTTTAAAGCTTCCATATTTTGATTAAAACTTTCTGTTCCTTGTTTTATACTTTGTATAGAAGCATCAATATCTTTTACTAATTCTGGATTTTTACTTAAATAATGTATTGCACTCTCATCAGATTGCATATCCAACACGAGTTGATTTAAATGATCAGAAAATACTTTTAAGTTATTACTGGACTCTTCAAAGTTTAAAATTATTTTTTTGACTTTATTTCCTGTTATACTATCACTTAATAATACTCCAGCTACACTGGATTCATAGGCTGATAGATTTAGTTTTTTTTTAAATCAAGAAATGTCGTATTGGTTAAATGGGTTGTTTGATTCAATTGTTGCATAGTTTTTTTTAAATCAATAGCAACAGTTTCGTCATTAATCAACTGGCTTAACGCTCCTTTTCCGCGTATAATCTGGTTTGTAATATGTAGTATGTTATCGGTAATAACCCCTACTTTTTCGTTAATAGTATTTAAAGTGCTTAACATATTTTCGGTACTGGTTTTTGCGAAAGAAGCAATAGTATCACCTTCTTTTATAACTTGAGATTCTTGTTTTGTAGGTAATATGTTAACTACCATATCTCCTACTAAACCACTTAAACTAATTGTTGCTATATCTTTTTTAGTAATGTATTTTGCATTATCAGAATCAATATTCATTTGCACTAATATCTTGGCATATTCAATAATTTCAATATTTTTTACCGTTCCAATTTTAATACCTGAGTAATAAATATTATTTCCTAATCGCAAACCGTTAACATCGGTGAATACGGTATTAATAATTATATTTTTATTGAACACGTTTTGTTTGCGTCCAATTAATATAACTGCTATTAAAAGCAAGAATGTTCCTATACTTACAAATAGTCCTAGTTTTATTTTTTCTCCTGTATTTTCCCTCATTACATTTGTTATTTATTATTTAAAAAAGGCTTTTACTTTTGGGTCTTCTGAATTTGATAATTCGTCGAATGTTCCTTCGATATAATTTGTACCATCTATTAATAGTATAATCCTATTCGAAATTACCCGAGCGCAATCCACATCGTGTGTTATAATTAAGGAAGAGGTTTTATATTTTTTTTGTATGTTCCTCATTAATTGAATAATTTCTTTAGCAGTAATAGGGTCTAAACCTGTTGTAGGTTCATCGTACAACATTATTTTAGGCTTTAATATCAATGCTCTTGCTAAGGCTACTCTACGCTTCATACCTCCCGAAAGTTCACTTGGCATTAAATCAATAGCATCAGCTAAACCCACACTTTCCAAGGCTTCTAATACTAGAGTTTCAGTAGATTCTATAATTCCTAATTTCTTTTTATGCTTCCGTAAAGGAAATTCTATATTTTCCCGAACAGTCATAGAATCATAAAGAGCACTTCCTTGAAATAAAAAACCAATTTCAGTTCTCAATATATCTAAGGCTTCCTGACTCAAAGTGGTAATATTTTTGTCTTTAATTATTATAGCCCCACTATCCAAAGCCAATAAGCCTACCAGGCATTTTATCATTACAGATTTTCCTGAACCCGACTTACCCATAATTACCAAGTTTTCTCCTTTATTTAGTTTTAAATAAAACCCTTTTAGTACGTGGTTATTACCAAAGCTTTTATTCAAGCCCTTAATTTCTAATACTGTTCTGTCTGTTGTTTTTTCTGCTTCCATAATTAAAACAATACATCGTTAACAAATACGGCTATAAAATCAATAACAAAAAGTAGTAGTGAAGCATATACTACAGATGTATTTGAAGCTAATCCTACACCTACAGTCCCTTTTTTACAGGTATATCCTTTATAGCACCCTACAAGACCTATGGTAAAACCAAAAAAAAAGGATTTGGTAATTGCTGGTATAATATCATTGTAGTGTAAAGCATCAAAAACTTTATTGAAATACAATACAAAAGAAACTCCGCCTTTTAAATTCTCAATGATTGCAGATCCTATTAATGCAAGCGCATCACCAACTATAATAAGTAGAGGCAACATTAATATAGTAGCTAATATCCTAGTTACGACTAAGTAATTAAAAGGATTGGTTCCAGAAACCTCCATAGCATCAATTTGCTCTGTAACTTTCATAGATCCTAGTTCTGCTCCAATACCAGACCCTATACGACCCGCACAAATAAGTGATATAATTTCTGGGCCAATTTCCCTAACTATAGAAATACTTATCATAGAGGGCATCCAAGATTCTGCACCAAATTCGGCAAGTGTTGGTCTTGATTATAATGTAAAAACCAATCCTAATATAAACCCAGTAACACCAACTAAAAACAATGATCTATTTCCCGTATTATAACATTGTCTGAGTAATTCCTTAAATTCAAAAGGTCCCTTTGCTAGTTGTTTAAAAAAATCTTTTGAGAAAGAAGTTAAACCTCCTATTTCATAAAAAAAAGCAGTCATAAATGGCGGTATTTTTAGATAGTTGTTCAATTGGGTACTCTATTTAACTATTCGTAATACCTAGATACTTCTTATTCAACTTTCCTACAGCACAGCTTACATACGATTTTGCTTTACTCCCTAAATTATTTTCATCATCAATTGCTGGATAGCCGATACTAGAAAGTGTTTTTTTATTTTTAGTAATACAGATTCTTCTGTATATTCTATAATAACCCTATTTGTAGGTACATTTATGGATACTGTTTCTACTCCTTCAACTCCTAATAGTTTATTAAGAATGGTTGTTTCGCATCCCCCACATTTTAAATTTTGAATTTCAATCCTCGTTTTCATAATTCTATGTTTAAAATTTAATTAACCCAATGTTGGTTTTTCATTATATAAATTCAAAAACCCAATAATCTCTTCTAAAGAAATTTCAACATAATAGGTACCTGTAAAGGAGGGGCATACTACACAGTCATCAAAATAATAGACTATATAATCTTCGTTAACTACAAAATTATTTTTGTAGGTTTCAAAATCCTCTTTTGTCAGCTCCCAACATTCGTAGTATAAATCACCTGTTCGAAGTCCGTTTGAAATTTTCTCATTGATTTTTTTTAAAATAGATGATTCTGCTCCTGTAATAAAAAAGTCATCAAATTTTATGAATTCACCTTTGTCTAAATTAAAATTTAAGCATTCAAAAGCGTAGGAAGAATGTGCTACTCCAGAATAGTAGTTCTCTTGATATAATAATATACTAACTATGTCTTCTTGTAACGAGTATACTTTGAAATCTAAAAACTTTATATCTCTTTCACAACCTCCTGCTGTAACGTCACAGATCATTTCTTTGTCATCTAAAATTTGATTTGTTATTTTTTTAATATTCAAATATTTATCTGCTATATATCTGTTAAATGCTTCATAACTTTCATCGTCCAAATAAGGGTACCTATAGTTTAGTTCAAATAAATCTTCGAGAATGTGAAACGATTTTGCAATAACAACTCCTGTTTGTTGAGATTCATAATCCTTTATAGAAGATATTTGTATGCTTTTCTCAAAAATTTTATCTTCAATTGTAAGAGCAGTATTATCTATTTTTTTCAATTCGGGTTTGGTTTTACTTATAGGTTTTATTTCTTTTTTATCAATTAATTTTGGATCATAATGCTCCTGACACATGCTTAGTGTAAAGAGTGTTATTAATAAGATAGCTGTTTTCATAATTCTGGTTTTAAGACTTTAAAATTACTCTGAGTATATGTTTTCAACTATGATAATTATCATTATGGATATAATATTTTTTAATAAGCTTTATTCTTAATGGAATGTCTAGTTTTGTTGATCTAGCTTATTAAGCAATTTTTGATAAATTACGTATTGTGAACAGTCTATCTTTTTTAGGGTAAAAAATTATATTTGACACTTATGAAAGTTTTTAAAGAAAATAGTAACATTTTTCAGTTGTTATCCGAAGCTGTCTCCGAAGGAATTATTGTTGTAAATCAAGAGCAAATTATAGTTGCCTGTAATAATGCAACTAATCAAATGTTTGGTTATAATAAAGAAGAGTTAATTGGAAAACCATTAGATGTTTTAATTCCACAACAATTTCGCCACAATCATTCTAGTCACGTAGAAGGCTTTGTAGCTCATGGAGAAAAACGTAAAATGGCAGGTAGTAAAGATCTTTTTGGTTTACGAAAAGATGGAACCCAATTTGCTGTTGAAGCAGGCTTGAACCCCTTTAACATATACGAAAAACAATATGTGATGGCTTTGATTATGGATGTTACAGAAAGGAAAAAGCATGAAAAAGAAATAAAAGAATTAAACAGTAGTCTAGAGCAAAAAATTGAACAGCGTACAGAACAGTTAAATGATTCTATCAAATCCTTAGAAAGTGAAATTGAGAAAAGAATTATAGCTGAAGTAAAGACAAGAAAAGCACTTGATAAGGAAAAGGAGCTTAATGAGTTAAAAACAAAATTTTTATCCTTAGTTTCTCATGAGTTTAAAACACCTTTAAGTGGTATATTAACCTCAGCAACACTTATTGGCAAATATGTAGACACAGAACAACAAATAAAAAGAGAAAAACACTTAAATACAATAAAGAGTAAAGTAAAATACTTGGATTCGATATTAAATGATTTTTTATCTGTAGAACGTTTAGAGTCAGGAAAAGTGAATTACAATTTTAAAAATATTTTATTCAAAGATTTATTAGATAATGTTATTTATGAAGCAGAAATGATGCTTAAAAAAAGGGCAAAAAATTGTTTGTGTTTCAGATATTGAATCATTAACCATTGAATTTGACGAAAAAGTATTAGAACTAATACTTTTTAACCTAATACATAATGCTATAAAATATTCTTCTGAAAACTGTTTAATTAAAATAGAAATAGTTTCTGATAAAAACGAATTCCAAATAGATGTTATAGATCAAGGAATCGGTATCCCAACAGATGAACAAAAGTTTATTTTCAATCGCTATTTTAGAGCAAAAAATGCTATTTTAAATCAAGGAACAGGAATTGGTTTGAATATATTGAAATCCCATTTAGAAAACTTAGGAGGCACCATAAGTTTTGTTAGCGAAGAAAATAAAGGTTCTACTTTTAGCATTAACATTCCTTCAAAAACAACTATAAACTAACTGTAACTGACAAATGTCATTTTTAGTACCTCTAACATCTTTTAGCTTTGACATAAATTATAAAAGCTATACTGATGACAAAGGTTATTATTCCCACCGATTTTTCCGAAAATGCAAAACATGCATTAACTCAGTCAATTGATTTTTTTAGAGAAGAAAGTTGTGAGTTTTTTATTATACACGCCTATGCGGACGAGGTATACGATAATAATGCATACTTAGCTCGAGCGCTTTTTAATGATATAAAAGAAAAGGCAAAAGCAGCATCAAACGAAAAATTGATGGCGGTTTTGGAGTATGCTCAAGATACCACTCCCAGTCCCAAACATCATTTCAGGATACGATCTATTTTTCAGTCACTTATAGATGCTATAGATGACATGGTAAACCAAGAAGGAGCCGATATTGTCGTTATGGGAACTAAAGGAGCAACCAATGCACCTGGTATTACTTTTGGTAGTAACACCTTACAAGTAATTCGTCATGTAGAATCACCTGTTTTAGTTATTCCAGAAAGTTATGTTTTTAATAGACCTAAAAATATACTTTTTCCTACCAATTTTATGATTCCATATAACCGAAGAGAATTAAAGCTCTTAAATTATATGGGGATGGACTTTAGAGCAACTATTCATCTTTTGATCCAAGCGACATCCAAAAAATTAACTAATCGTAAACAAGATAATAAACAATTAATTCAAGAGATGTTGCATAGTTGTAAGCAAGAACTTCATTTTGAATCAGGAACTGGCCTTGTAGAAACTATAAACAATTTTATAGAAGTTCATCATATAGATTTACTAGTAATGGTAAATTCTCATCAATCATATTTAGATGATATGTTGCATAAAACTACTATTGATAAAATTGGACTAACAACTAAAATTCCATTTTTAGTCCTACAAAATATCGATAGATGTAGCTGTTAAGCTGTTAACTGTAAAAACAATATTATGAAAAAGAACATTTTAATACCTACTGATTTTTCAAAAAATGCCTGGGAAGCCATTAATTATATTTCAGAAATATATAGTCAAATACCCTGTGAAATTCACTTTGCAAATGTTTATAATTTCCCTGGATATATAACCGAAAGTGCTTTTGTAACTATACCTAGTACTGATGTTTATAATGAAATTAGAAAGCTTTCGATTACTCAATTAAATAAAACTATTGAGAAGGTTAAGACTCAATTCAAAAATAAGCTACATACATATCATTCTATTTCCGAGCATAATTCACTATTCAGTTTTATAGAAGATTTTGTGTTAAATAATAACATAGACTTAATTGTTATGGGAACTAAAGGAGAAACCAATAGCACAGATATCCTTTACGGAAGTAATACCATAGATATCTTACAAAATATTACGAAATGTCCTGTATTAGCCATTCCTGAAAAAGTAAATTTTCAAATCCCAAAAGAATTGGTCTTTGCAACAGATTTTAACAAAATAGATGACTACAAAAAATTAGAAGTACTCATTGAAATAGCCCATTTACACAATGCTAAAATATGTGTACTGCATATTAATAAACAAGAAAAATTAATAGTTGAACAAGAAAATAATAGGGCAATTTTACAAGATTATTTATCTAAAGTAGCCTATGAAATACGATTTTTATCCAATGGAGATATTCATAATTCATTAAGTTGTTTTGTGCAAAGTAGAAACAGTGATTTAGTTGCTTTTTTCTCAAAAAAACATAGCCTGTTCGAAAATATATTTTCAAAACCTTTAGTAAAAACTATGGGTGAATATTCCAAAGTTCCTGTATTGGTTTTACATTAAAAATTAAGAAAATGAAAAATATCTTATTACCCACTGATTTTTCCGAAAATTCGAAAAATGCAATTGATTATGCTTTGAAACTTTTTAAAAATGAGCTATGTACGTTTTACTTTTTACATGTGCAAAAAGCTTCAAACTACATTACAGATGATTTGATGACGGCTCATTCAAATGAAAGTATTTATAGATCTGTTTTGGTGAATTCTAAAAAAGAGTTGATAGATTATGTAAATCGTTTACGTGTAGAGCGTAAGACCAATTCTCATATTTATAAAGAATTGGCTGATTATGATTCACTTACCGATGCTATCAACCAAGTGGTTTCTTCTAAAAAAATAGATCTTATTGTAATGGGTACTAATGGGGCAACTGGTGCTAGTGAAGCTATTTTTGGGAGTAATACTTTAAAAGTACTTCGCAATGTTTATTGTCCAACAATTACTATTCCTGAAAACATTAAGTATCAAAACCCAGAAAAAATACTTTTTTTATGTAATTCGCACGTTAAATTAACTTCTAAATTATTAGAGCCATTGATGGATTTATGTGTAAAATTTAATTCGGAACTATTTTTTTTACAAACGGAATCTGAAGCTCAAATGAGCATACTCCAAAAAAATAATTTAGAAGGAATTAAAAAGCTCTATCGTAAATTTAAAATCACATCTCAATCTATTATTGATGTTCCTGTAGCGGATGCTATAAACACTATTGTACGGTTAAAAAATATTCAGTTTGGATTTATTTTGCTTAAAAAAGAAACCTTTATAGAAAGGCTCCTATTAGGTTCAGAAACTGATGATATAAACTACAATAGCCGTATACCATTATTATTTTTACATGAAAACAAAGCATTCCATAGCTAATAACAGCATCCTATCTAAAAAAAATAGGTATTGTACTATCCGGAGGTGGTTATAAGGGAATTGCTCATGTGGGAGTTTTAAAAGCTTTGAAAGAATATAACATTTCCCCTAACTATGTTTCGGGGACCAGTGCTGGTGCTTTAGTTGGAGCATTCTATGCTGCAGATTATTCTATTGAAACGATGAAGCAGTTTTTTAAAAAAACATCTATTTTCAAACTTTCTCGGTTGGGTACAAATAAACCAGGTTTATTAGACTCTGAAAAATTTTACACAGACTTACATTTTTACTTTCCTGAAAATTCATTTTTAAGTTTAAAAAAAACATTATTTGTAACTACAACGGATTTGATAAAAGGATGTACCCAAATATTTAATTCTGGTAACTTAATTAAACCTTTAATAGCCTCTGCTGCTTTCCCTGGAGTATTTTCGCCAGTTGAAATTAATGAATCTTTATATACTGATGGAGGTGTTTTAGATAACTTTCCTGTAAATGCAATTAAAGATAAATGTGATTTTATTATTGGAGTAGATATAATGCCTATGGCCAAACTTCAAAAATCGGATCTCAAACATTCTTACGATATTATTCAGAGGGCTTATTACTTAAGAGGAATCCCAAATTCTGAAGGAAAATATACCGACTGTGATTTGATTATAAACCATTAGCTCTCGCCAATTATAGTATATTCTCAAACCATTTAGATGAAATTTTTGAACTTGGGTATTTAGAAGCAAAAAAACAATTAAAATACATTATTTGCTACAGATTTAGCTTTGCAATAGCACAATAGTTGTATTATTATTTTTTATTGACTCCATAAAATTTATTAAAAATCACACTTGCGGTTAAATCTCCACTCACATTAACAGCCGTTCTAAACATTCCCAAAATTCGATCAATACCAATAACAATAATTAGTCCGTCTATTGGAATTCCTGCTCCTTGTAATACTGATGCTAGAATAATTACACCACCTCCAGGAATAGCAGGTGTTCCAATTGATGCTGCCACCACTGTAGTAGTAATTAATAATAAGTTGATTACTGTTAATTCTATACCATAGGCTTGCGCCATAAATAAAGTGGTCACACACTGAAATAAAGCTGTTCCGTCCATATTAATAGTTGCCCCAATAGGAATTACAAAATCACTAATATTTGATGATACTCCTAATTTTTCATCTGCGGTTTTCATGGACATAGGCATTACGGCCGCAGAACTAGCTGTAGAAAATGCTAATAATTGTGGCTCTCGTATTAGATGTAAAAATTTAAAGGGATTTTTATGAGTGATCGTAAATACTAATAGTAAATAGAATAGCATTAAGATTATTAAACCTAAAATAACAACAATGATGTAATAGCCTAAACCCAAAAATATTTCGATGCCTATTTTAGATAATAATGCAGCCACTAATCCAAACACAGCAAAAGGTACTAGTGTCATTGCCCATGATACTACAATCATACAAATCTTCTGAATAGCTTCAGTAAAACGGATAATAGGATTTGCTGTATCCTTATTGAGTTGAGTAATTGCTACACCAATTATTATTGTAAATATTACAACACCTAGCATTTCTCCCATTAATATAGATTCTAACGGATTGTTAGGTATAAGATTAGAAATAGCATTAGGAATATTCTCAATAAAATTGTTTTGTTGACTAGGAGTAAAACTTTTCTCACTACTATTTGGAAATCCACCAATTTCAAGAATATATTGTCCTGGTTTCATAATAAGCGTTATAAATACCCCTATTAAAATGGCCATAGTAGTCGTAAAAATAAAATATAGTAATAGTCTTAACCCCATAGTTTTTAAATTCTCAGACGCATTGCCTACTATTCCCGAAATAATAGATGCAAACACCAATGGAATCATTACCATTTGTACCAATCTCATAAATATTTGCCCTGGTAAATCCAACCAATTTGATAACCATAAGCTAAGGCTTTCTGAAACTAAACCTGTGGATGGATTGATTAAAACTCCCAGACAGGCCCCTAAAATTAATCCAATAATTACTTTTAACCATAAACGTCCTTTTATAAAACGGTCTAAATAAATTGACAAATCATTAAGTGGGTTAATTTCTAACATAAAATAAATGAATTGATTTTAAAGTTGTTACTTTTTGTCAAAAATAAAGTATGTTTCTTTCTTTTTAGTTGATAAATATCATAGTTGAAATTTTTCTTTAAGTATATCTTAATAAAAAATTAGAAGCATGCTTTCTCGTTATATCCCAATATTTATTATTCTCTCAATTGTAGCTGAAATTTTAGGAACAGTAGGTGGTTTTGGATCGTCTGTGTTTTTTGTTCCAATCGCCAATTTCTTTTTTGATTTTAAATCTGTTTTAGGAATTACCGCCTTGTTTCACTTAGCAAGTAATCTATCTAAAATTGCAATGTTTAGGAAAGGATTTGATAAAAAATTGGTTGTTAATCTTGGTATCCCCGCTATTGTTTTCGTAGTTTTTGGGGCCTACGTAAGTAAATTTTTAGACCCAAGTATTCTCAATTATATTTTAGGAGGTTTTTTAGTGTTTTTAAGTTTGGTTTTTCTAATTTTTAAAACCCTGAAAATTAAGCCTACGGTAAAAAATGCTTTTATAGGCGGCTCCTTATCTGGATTAAGTGCGGGCATATTAGGAACTGGAGGTGCTATTAGGGGAATTACTCTTAGTGCTTTTAGAATGGATAAAAATAAATTTATAGCTACCTCTGCCATTATTGATATGGGGGTAGACTCTAGTCGTGCTGTAGTTTACTTTAACAACGGTTATATGCACAAAGAACACTTTTTTTTAATCCCTATACTATTATCAGTTAGCATCTTAGGTACTTGGCTTGGAAAGCGTATTTTAAATAAAATGTCGCAGAATCAGTTTAGAAATATTGTACTCTTTCTTATTCTAGGAATTGGAATAGCTAGTATTCTGTCTAATTTATAAATTAAAAATAATGAAAATAGAACACTTGGAAGAACGTATTAATGACTACAGAAACTCCATAAAAACCGTAGTCGAAAAAAAGAACCTTTGGAATAAAAGTATCAAACCTTTGCTTTTAAAAATACTCAATAGCGCTACCAAACTATATGATGTTGGTTGGAAAGTTCAGGAACTTAACTGGATTCACAATAACGAAGCTGTTAATATTACTTTTGATTCTTTTCCTCCAGAGCTTATAAATTCTACTAATCAAATCCCTACTTTTCAGTTTTACCAAGGCGGTGCACTTATTTTTTCTCAATCTTATAATGGAGATGTATATGTGTTTATTGCCTTTCCTATACTTCAAAATTCTGCACAACAAAACGAAATGAAAGAACTTGGCTTTTTCCTTCCTAAAGAAATTACAGAGAAATTTATTATAGAAAAAATTGACGACTTTTTAAAAGAAATGATCCTGTGGGAATTGCCTATGAATAATGGGAAAATTGGTTATCAAGGATAATTAGTTAATTTTCTATTATCGTTATATAATGGTTCTTCTTTAATTTTTATACAAATTCAATTCATTTTTTAATTGTTGTATTTCTTGCTGCATATTTTCAATACGCTGCAACAAATGCATTACTGTTTCTATACCTGCTACATTAATATTTAGATCTCTATAAAACACCACAATTTTCATTAATAATTAAAAAGAGGCCAAAATAATTACAAATTAGCCTCTTAACATTTTGGTTTAATAAATTTAAGATTAAGCAATTTCAATTACTTTTTTAGGTTTTTCAGCTGGAATTTCTTTTTTTGTTAAACATAACCCTAATATACCATCTTTGTAATTAGCCTTAACTTTTTGATCATCATCTACATTTGCTGGAAGTTTAAAACTTCTTTCAAAACTGTGAAATGAAAATTCTTTTCGGGTATAGCCTTCATCATTTTTTGCTTCTTCATCTTTTTTTTCTGCAGTTATTTTTAGGTAACCATCTTCCATTGATATTTCAATTTTTTTTTGAAAATCCTGGTACGGCTAGTTCTAGCGAAAAGTCCTTTTCATTCTCCTTAATGTTTACTGCAGGCAATTTTCTTCTATTTACAAAAAAATCATCCGAAAATAAATCGTCTGTGTCTAACCATGCCGAAAGATTATCTGTAAACCATGGAAAGCGTCTGTTGTCAAATTTCATTATATACATAACTTAAAAATTTAAATATTAATGATTGATTTTAAAATGAACACGTTTCATTGTGTTTTACTACTTATGATGTTTGATAGGTATTTTCATAATATTTTCTAACCCATTGTTTTGTTTGATTTTCTGTCATACTATCTGCTCTTTCTAGTCCTTTTACTTTTGAAGAAATGTTCGGATGATTAACAATAAGCTCTTTTTGTAATTTTTCTCCTGCTTCGGCTGGTCCAAAAATTACGATAGCTTTCGCTTCTTTTATTTCTTCTATAATTTCATTAAAATACTTTTTAAACTGTTGCTTTTCGCGAAGCAAATACTTGCTATCATGTACAACATCTTGCGGACCTCCTTTAAATTTGGTCCCTGAACCACCGTGTATATGAAAATCTTCAATATTTGAAAAAATTGTTTTTAACACTATTTCTTCTTTATTTAAGGTCATTATATGAGCTTTTTGCTTATCAATCTAAATTCCTGTTTTCATTTTCTTAAATTTTAAAGGTTACTTATCTCTTAGTACGAGTACTGGTATTTTTGAGTGATACCCAAGTTTCTTAACTAATGGTTTTGACAAAATACTTCCAAAAAAACTGTGTTTTTTATTTATAAACGCGATCATATTAGCATCTCTACTATCTACAAAACATGTAATTGCACTATGAGTATCGCTATGATCAAGGGTATGAAATGTGTAATCAACATCTTCAAAATACTCTTCTAATAAATGCTTATTATCTAATTGTTTATCGTTTAATTTTTCTTCACCATCAACTACATGTAAAATCTTTAAACTTGCATTTGTTTTTTTAACAATATCTATAAGGCTGGTTAATTCCTTTTTTTTAATAAAAATTTTATAGTTTGTAGGAAATACAATCTCCTTAGGTAATTCCACTTTAGCATCTGCAGGAACTGCAATTACAGGACAACTACGAATTTGTTCCATAATATCTACCGTATTACTACCATAAATGGTTCTAGTAGCATCTGTAACACCTTTGGTTCCCATTATAATTAAATCAATATCATTTCTTTCTACCAATTGTTCTACCGCTTCTTTTAAAAAGTTAAACTTACTATTCATAATAAACTTATGATCAATATTTTGACCTTTAGTAACCATTATTTGTTGAAAAACTTTTTCTAAACCTTTATCGGCTTCTTCTTTTGCTAGTTCATATAAACGCTCTCCTGGCTCTGGTACCATCATACTTTCTAATACATAACCACTTTCTCTAAATGTATTTAATATGTAAAAGTCGCAGGGTTCATCTTTAAATAATTCTATTGCATAATTAATAGCATTCCATGCATATTTTGAAAAATCGGTTGGTAATAATATCTTTTTTTTCATGACGATTTATTTAATTTATACTTTAAATTTATCGGGTTTTATAATATTAATAAATGACATTTATCAGCTCATCTGGAATAATTAAAAAAGGTCTTTTAGTGTGATGTCCTATTTTTTTAATTATTGCTTCGTGAGTCATTTTTTCGAAAAATCCATGACGATATTTAATCATTGCTAAAAGATCAAACTCTAAACAATCTACCATTGTAGAAATATGTTTTTCTACGGATTTATTTTTGGCAATACTTATTGTACTATGCTTTACATCATCAAAATAAGTATCTAAAGACCTCTTGTTTTCTTGTTGAGAATTACTTAATTCTTTTGTATCTGTTACATGAATTACTTTTAAAATAGCATCATCTAACTTGCAAAAAGACTTTAATGTTTGTAAGACATTTAAATTATACTTGTTAGTAAAATCTGTGGCAAAAGCAATATGGTATAATGGATATATATCTATATTTTCGGGTACAACAAGTATAGGACTAGAATTAATAGCCTCAATAACATTAACCGTATTACTACCCATAAAAATCTCCTTGATTCCTGAGGCTCCTTTAGTACCCATAACAACTAGATCAATTTGCTTAGATACTATTGTTTTTGCTATAGTTTCTATAAGTGGTTTTGATATTGAAATAATTTCGAATTGATGCTCAAAATCTTCAGTATCTCTAACTATACTGTGTAATACTTCTTTTAATTCACACTCCGATTTTTCACTTAGACTATGATAAAGGGCTGCTCCTTTTTCTAGATACAATCTACTCGTGAAAATTGGAGTTTTAACCTCAAATGTATTTAATATATAAAATTGACAGGGCTCTTTTTTGAATAATCGTGTCGCATAAAATAAAGCATCATATGCATTTTTTGAAAAATCTGTTGTAACTAGAATATTTTTCATAGAGTATAATTTTATTCGATTTAATGGAATAAAATTAGCTCTTCTCTAAAAGGGTAACTATGATATTTCTCAGCTTTAAAAAAATAAAGGCTAAAAAAGTTTAATCTACTAGTTTCAGTTTTTCGATATCAATAATTCTAATATTTCTACCTTCAATTGCTATATATCCATCTTTTTTAAATGAAGATAAGGTACGTATAAGGCTTTCGGTAGCTATTCCTGCTACACTAGCTAAATCATTACGGGAAATTTTAATAGTTTCATTAGGCTTTTTATTTAGTACCTCTACAAATTGAATAATGGTTTGTGCTGTTTTTTTACGCACAGAACTATAGGCCATTTGTAAAAGTTGATCTTTGATTACAGATAAATTATTTGTTAATAAACCCATAAATTCTATCGAGATATTTTTATTTTTTTCTAAAATATCTTTTAAACTATTTTTCGTAATCGCTGTGAGTTGAGTATCCTCAATAGCTGTAGCGGATTCTTGATAAGGTATATTATCTACAAAAGAGGTAAATCCTAAAAAAGAATCAGCTTCATACAATGCTGTAATTAATTGCTTCCCACTCTCATCCATTTTATGTCCTTTTATAACACCACTACTTATCAAATATACCTTATTAGAATGATCTCCTTCAGCATATATTAACTCACCTTTTTTAAAATTTAATTCTTCGCCATTATCATCAAAAAAGTTTTTAAGTTCATTCAAGTTTCTTAAACTATCAGTATTTTCTTTGCTATTTGAATTTGATTGTTCTTTAAAAAGAGAAGAAATTAATTCGGCTTTAGCTAATCTACTTTCAATAGCACTCATCAATTCATCTTCCTCAAAGGGTTTGGTTAAATAATCATCAGCCCCCATATCCATTCCCATTCTAATTTCTTTATGTTCTGTTTTTGCTGAAAGAAAAATAAACGGAATTTGATTAGTTTCTGGAGTATTGGTAAGCGCTTCTAAAACTCCATAGCCATCAACTTCAGGCATCATAATATCACATACAATAATATTAGGAATATTTTGCTTAGCTAAATCAATACCAATCTTTCCATTTTGGGCAATAATTACATTATAGCCAGCAAGTTCAATAAGTTCTGCTGTATTTTCTCTTAAAGCAATATCATCTTCAATTAAAAGGACTGTTTTCATACTATGGAAAATAAACTGTTATTAATAATAAAAATACAATAATTGTTAATTTTTACTATTACTAAACTGATAAATATCATATTTCAAACAGATACTAAATTTTAGTTTTGAAACTACAAAAAACTAATCTGTAAAACAGTTTTTATGTGTAATACACTTGTTTCAAAATACAATGTAGCTGGCCCAAGATATACCAGTTACCCAACTGTTCCTTATTGGGAAAACGATACATTTTCCTTAAAGTTATGGAAACAAACTTTACTTAAAAGCTTTGAAGAAAGTAACTCCTCTGAAGGAATAAGTCTTTATATCCACCTCCCTTTTTGTGAAAGTATGTGTACATTTTGTGGGTGTAATAAACGGATTACTAAAAATCATACAGTGGAGATCCCTTATGTAAATTCGATCTTAAAAGAATTTGAGTTGTACTGCGATTTATTTGGAAAGAAACCAATTGTCAAACAAATTCATTTTGGAGGAGGAACTCCCACTTTTTTTTCGCCAGAGCATTTGGAGTATTTGCTACTTGGTATTTTTTCAAGGGCTAAAAAAGCGGATGTTTTTGAATTTAGTTTTGAAGGTCATCCCAATAATACAACTAAAGAGCATTTAGAAACCTTATATAAGAATGGCTTTGAGAGAGTCTGTTACGGTGTACAAGATTATAATCCAAAAGTACAAGAGGCTATTAATCGAATTCAACCTTTTGAAAACGTAGCGCGAGCAACCATTACAGCAAGGAAAATTGGATACAAATCAGTAGGGCACGATATTATTTATGGCTTACCTTTTCAGACAGAAGTGGATGTAAAAAACACGATCGAAAAAACAATAGAATTATCTCCAGATCGCATTGCCTTTTACAGTTATGCACACGTTCCCTGGATTAAAGGTAACGGACAACGTGGCTACAATGAAACAGATCTTCCTACTCCACAACAAAAAGCAATGCAATACAAGTTGGGTAAAAAAATGTTACTAAAAGCAGATTATATTGAAATTGGAATGGATCATTTTGCTTTAAAAACAGATAATCTTTATATAGCACAACAAGAGAAAACAATACATCGTAATTTTATGGGGTACAGCTCTAATAAAACACAGCTTATGATTGGTTTAGGAGTCTCTTCAATCGGTGATAGTTGGTATAGCTTTGTGCAGAATGTAAAAAATGTTGAGGAATATCAAAAGCTAGTAGATGATAGAATTTTTCCTGTATTTCGAGGGCATATTTTAAACGAAGAGGACCTAATAATCCGGCAACATATTCTAAATTTAATGTGTCAGTTTGAAACTTCCTGGGATACACAAAACACATACTTCAATGAATTACCTGAGGTACTTATAAAACTTGAAGAACTTGCTAAAGATGGTTTAATAGAATTTCAATACAAAAAGTTGATAGTAACTGAAAAAGGAAGACCATTTGTACGGAATATATGTCTTCCCTTTGATTTACGTTTACAACGAAACATGCCCAAAACTCAATTATTTTCTATGACAATTTGATCTTGATAAAAGGGAAGATTCTAAACTTAAAAAACAAGTACTTCATTTTCTATTATGGGTTATAATTCTTTTATTTATCAGAATTAATCATAGAATAGACTACTAAAACCATTATAACGCAAACCACTGCAAATACTGCAATAATTGTAGTTCCCATTCCCCAGTTTACTAAAGGCAACATAAGACGATTCATAATATATTAGTTTTGAATTAATTATTTTTAATGGCAATTATATTTTGTCGAAATTTTAGGCAATGCTACATTTTCTGATGGAGATATATATTTGATACCCAATCCCATTCCGCGTAAAACAAACAATAAACCTATAATAACTACCACTACAGGAATCACTTTTAAAACACGCTGTTTGAATTTTATATTTAAAAAGTTACCTAAATAAATAGCAGTAGTCATTAATGGAATGGTTCCTAAGCCAAATAGCGCCATATATAGACTTCCTCGCCAAGCACTACCTGCTGTTAAAGCTCCAAATATGGCCATATATACCAATCCACACGGTAATAGACCATTTAAGAAACCTACTGTAAAGAAGGTAAAAGGATCCTTTTTTTTGAGCTCTTGACCTAATGTTTTTTTTACTTTACCAACAGCTTTATAGATTGGTTTTGAAAAATTATATCTATTAAAAAATTTAGTAGGTATTAATACTATTAGAATCATTGCTATTCCGATGCTGATTGATATTTGTTGTTGAAACCCAAATAAATTGAGACTCTTACCTATCAAGCCTATTAAAAAACCTAAAAGGGCATAGGTGAAAATCCTGCCTAAATGATAGCTTAATAACTGTAACACCCGTTTGGCTGAGTTTTTACGATCTAAAGGAAGTAAAAACGCAATAGGTCCGCACATTCCCACGCAGTGAAAACTACCTAATAAACCAAATATGAGTGCTGAGATTAACATTAGTACATAATTTCTTTTTTATACAAATAGGGTTTTCCTTCGTAGGTCCAATCAATAGTAATGTTCCAACGACCGTCTATCAAATTATTTTCAGGTATGAGCAAATTTGAGCCAGAAAAGACTATGGGTAAATCAAAATCTAGTTTTTTATTCGACGGTCGATATAGGAATACTTTTCCTTTTATTTTTTTAGTATTTACTGAGCTAGGAAAGTTTATCAACCAACCTTCAGACACTCGTTTTCCTTTGATACTTTCAACTAAATTATTGGTATTGGTTTCCGCATCAATTTCGGTTTGATACGCCATTTCTTTGGCATAATATTCTTCTGTAACTAAATCGTGGCTGTATTGTTTATTCGTACTCATTTTAATAACAAAAAAGAGAATAAAGCTCATAAATAGTGCTATGCCAATAACAATTCCTGTTCCCCAGTTAAATTTCATAGTTTATTTTTTAGTATTAAGTCCTCAGTACAAAGTATCAAGTATAATTTCATATTTTCTCTACTCCAAAAATTAAGAAGTCTTGCCTCCTGCTTCTCTTCTCAATATTCTATTGTCTAAAAGCGAATCGATCTCACCGTTCAATTCTCAATTCTACTTATAACTCCTAGGCCCTAAAAAAGCCGTCGTCGTTGTTTCAATCAATTTATTGTTACTATAGACTCCAATTTTTAATTGATCCTTATCTCCGTTTAGAGCACTATTATTAATTTCAATAAATAAACTCCCTTTAGCTAAATCTTGTTTAGGGACACTAAATCTATTGTGAGATACTACTTTAATTGTTCCTTTGTGAGAAAGCAGTTTGAAATTTACATCGTCAATTTGTTCGGAAGTTTTATTCACTAACTTAAAGGTGTATATGTTACTAATAATATTATTTGCCTTCCGTTCATATAACTGACCTGGCAAACGCAAAATCCTAGCTTCAATATCATTTCTTAAAAATAGCATTCCTAACAACACTGCTGTTAAAATTCCTAATACTGCGCTATACCCTTTTAACCTTGGTGTAAATTCAAATTTCTTTTTCTTTTCTATATTATCTTCACTAGCATAACGGATCAACCCTCTTGGTAAGTTTACCGACTCCATTATCGAATCACACGCATCTATACATGCCGTACAGTTAATACATTCTAACTGTGTCCCATTACGAATATCAATTCCTGTTGGACATACATTTACACACTGAAAACAGTCAATACAATCGCCTTTGCCAATGGATTCTCTATTTTCATTTTTCTTGAATTTAGAACGTCCTTCTTCACGCTCACCTCGCTTATGATTGTAAGCAACAATAATAGATTTATTATCCAATAAAATGCCCTGTAATCTTCCATATGGACAAGCAATAATGCATACTTGTTCCCGAAACCAAGCGAATATGAAGTAGAATACCCCCGTAAAAATAGCTAGTGATACTAAAGTACTCCAATGATTTTTAGGGCCATCCGTAATGTATTGAATCAAGCGATCACTACCTATTAGATACGCTAAAAACACATTCGCTATCAAAAATGAAATAATCAAAAAGATCGTCCATTTCAATACTCTTTTTCTGATTTTCTCCCCATTCCAAGGCATTTTGGAAAGTTTTATTTGTTTTCCTTTATCTCCATCAATCCAATATTCAATTCTACGAAAAACCATTTCCATAAAAATAGTTTGTGGACAAATCCATCCACAAAAAATTCGACCAAGAGCTACTGTAAATAGAATTACGAACACCACTCCTATAATCATCATAATTACAAATAGATGAAAATCCTGTGGCCAAAATGGAAATCCAATAATATTAAAACGACGTTCCAATACATTAAACATTAAAAATTGATTTCCATTAACTTTAATAAAAGGGGCAGAGAACAAAAAAGCTAATAATACATAACTCACATATTTGCGATAAGTATACCATTTACCCGAAGGTTTTTTAGGAAATACCCAAGCACGTTTTCCTTCACTATCTAATGTGCCGATAGTATCTCTAAAATTATTTTGCCCTTGTTCTGCCATTTTATTTAGATAAAATCAATAAAAAGATAGCATCTTCAACTCCAGTAACCGAATGGACAACATCTAACGGAATTTCGTAACTATCGTAAGTATTTAATATTAAATTTTGAGTTACCGTTTTAAATAATAATATTCTAATATTTTTGCACTTGAGGGTACTTTATGATCTTTAAGAACAACACCTTCCTTAAGTCCAATTATTAAAATTTTTGTGTCCGCTGTTTTATGGAGGCCCTTAATAATTGGACTTTTACTTTCCCTAACATCTCGTATAGCTTCGTGTATATTCATAACTTTTGGATTTAAAAATTAGTTAGTAATCTTCTTTATGTTTTTGCTAATCAATAAGTTTCAGTTCGAGTTATTTTCGATAGAAAATAGTATCGAGAACTACTTCTTGATTATTAATTGCTATCTGTTCTTGATATAAAATTCTGGAAGAAATGCACTCGAACAGACAACAATTAGTTCTTAGGCAAAGGTTTTTCCCAGATATCTCCTTGGGCTTCTTTTGGATCTACAGGTGTCGTGCCTTGTAAACTCAACACATAACTGGCTACTTGTGCCATCTCCAAGGGTTTTAGTTCTGTTTTCCAAGCAACCATTCCTTTAGATGGACGTCCACCTTCTGAGATTGTTCGGAATACGTTTTTAATACCTCCACCTAAAATCCAATTTGGGTCTGTTAGATTGGGTCCGATTCCACCACCACCATCTGCTTTATGACAGGCTACACATTTTTCCATAAAAATAGTTTTCCCACTTTTTAAGTCAGATGCATTGGTAAGCAGTTCTACAGTATTTACATCCATTAAATTTTTTGCAGTTTTTTTATATTCTTCAATAGCGATTTTAGCCTTCGCTATTTCGTACTCGTACTCATTAGCTTGATTGGCACCATCAAACACGTGATAACGAACCATATAAATTAGTGCAAAAACAATAGTTGCATAAAAACCATATACCCACCACGGTGGTAAATTATTATCCAACTCTTGAATTCCATCATAATTATGATCTAGAATTATTTCGTGTTCTTCCTCTATAGGTCTGCTACCTAAGGATTGTTGATACAATTCTTTAATCCACTTAAATTGATTTTCTTTTTTTAAGGCTTCTGACGCTAAATATTTACCTCTCGCTTCAGGGCTTAGAGTCTTAAATAATATAGTTTTAAAGGCTTCAAAACATATTTCTGCTGATATTGATATTATAACTACAACTGCTATAATAGCTCCAACAATGGGTTGAGAAATGAAAGCAAATTCTTCATCGGTACCTGCAATGTATTCAAATAGAAAAAAAGCAATTATTGTAATTCCTATAACTCGTAAATATGATGCTGTTGTTTTCATAGTTAGTTAGGCTTATTGATTAATCCTTCGTCCAATGGAATATTACTTACTTCTGAAATGTGAGACTTCTTAGCGGTAAACACCCACCAAAAAAGCACCACAAAAAAGAGGAAGAATATGAGTAATGAAATGATGGGATATACTTGTACCCCTTCTATATTTTCCAAGTTTCCTTTTATAAATTTTAGCATAACTATTCATTTAAATTTGAAGTGGTTTCTTTAGCATTTTTCACTTTAATATCTGTACCTAATCGTTGTAAATAAGCAATAAGGGCTACTATTTCGCGATTACGCATTTCTATAAACTCTTTGCCATTTTCTTTTGCGTACTTTTTATCGGCATCATATGTTTTAGCAAAATCAGGATCGTCGTACAAGTTTTTTTCAATTTTGGTTCCCTGTTTTATCATCCAAGCTTCGGCTCTTTCAATTTCTTCAGATGTATACGGCACACCTAGAGCTACCATAGCTCGCATTTTAGTTTGAGTATTGGTTTTATCTAGTTCGTTTTTTATAAGCCATTTGTACGATGGCATAATGGAACCCGATGAAGTACTTTGTGGATCATACATATGATTCAAGTGCCAATTATCCGAATATTTTCCTCCAACGCGCATTAGATCTGGACCTGTCCGCTTACTTCCCCATAAAAAAGGGTGATCGTAAATGTATTCTCCCGCTTTCGAATACTCTCCATAGCGTTCTACTTCACTGCGGAATGGGCGGATCATTTGTGAGTGACACCCTACACAACCTTCACGGATATATAGATCTCGACCTTGTAACTCTAGAGGTGTATATGGTTTTACACTTGTTATTACAGGGATGTAATCGTCTACAATTAGCGAAGGAATAATTTGCACCATTCCACCAATTAATATGGCAATAGTTGCAAAAAGAGTCAATCGCACTGGGCGCCTTTCTAACCAAGTATGGTAGCCTTCTTTTTTGGTTCGTTTTCTTGTTACTTTTTGTAATGGGGTAGCTTCAGCTAGTTCATCGGTAACGGTACTGCCGTTTTTAGCGGTCATAATTAAATTATAGATACCCACTAATGCCCCTATAATAAACATACTTCCTCCTATGGCTCGCATCCAGTACATTGGTATAATCTCACTTATAGTTTCTAAGAAATTCCCATAAGTAAGTGTACCATCTGGATTAAATTGTTTCCACATCGAAGCTTGTACAAAACCTGCTACGTACATTGGAAGTGCGTATAGAATAATACCTAGTGTACCTATCCAGAAATGAATATTAGCCAGCTTAGTCGACCACAAAGTAGTTTTATACATTTTAGGAATTATCCAATAGATCATACCAAAAGTTAAAAAACCATTCCAAGCTAAGGCACCTACGTGTACGTGAGCAATCACCCAGTCACTAAAGTGAGCTATCGCATTTACATTTTTCAGCGAAAGCATTGGCCCTTCGAATGTGGCCATTCCATAACCCGTAATGGCTACGACCATAAATTTTAAAACTGGGTCGGTACGCACCTTATCCCACGCACCTCGTAATGTTAGTAACCCATTTATCATTCCTCCCCAAGATGGAGCTAATAACATTATAGAAAAGGCCACCCCCAAATTTTGCGCCCAATCTGGCAAGGCTGAGTATAATAAGTGGTGTGGACCAGCCCAGATATAAATAAAAATTAATGACCAAAAGTGAACAATAGATAGACGGTAAGAATACACGGGTCTATTCGCTGCTTTAGGAACAAAGTAATACATCAATCCTAAAAATGGCGTTGTTAAAAAGAAAGCAACAGCATTATGGCCATACCACCATTGTACTAAAGCATCTTGAACACCTGCATAAACGGAATAACTTTTTAATGCACTTACTGGAAGCTCCATACTATTCACAATATGTAATACGGCTACAGTAACAAATGTTCCTAAGTAAAACCAAATGGCTACATATAGATGTCGTTGTCTACGTTTCAATATTGTTCCTATTAAGTTAACTCCGAAAGCTACCCAAACCAAGGCTATCGCAATATCAAAAGGCCATTCTAATTCGGCATATTCCTTTGAGGTTGTATACCCTAATGGAAGTGTAATTACTGCACCGACAATAATAGCCTGCCAAGCCCAAAAATTAAAATTACTTAACCAATCTTTCCACATACGAGCTTTTAATAATCGCTGTGTTGAATAGTATATTCCTGCATAAATAGCATTACCTACAAAGGCAAAAATTACAGCATTGGTGTGTAATGGGCGTAATCTACCAAAACTTAACCATGATATACCTTCGGTTAAATTGGGGTATAAAAACATAAAAGCAAGTAGCAAACCTACACTCATCCCTACAATTCCCCATAACATGGTAGCTACAATGAATTTTTGGACGATTTTGTTATCATAATAAAACTTTTCTACGTTCATATTATTAATGTATTGATATTAGTTCAGTTTAATTTTTAGGATTGATATTGTCGTCATCTTTGCTTAATTCGTCTTCAAACAACATTCGGATAGATGGCGTATAGATATCATCATACTGCCCGTTTTTAACGGAGATTATAAAAGCTATAAAAAACACAATTGCTACTACAATACTAATTGCTAAAAGCATATAAATAATACTCATACCACTACCTGAATTATAGTGTAAAACTATGATTTGAGTAAATCATAAAAGATGATATTTATCAGGTTTTGACTTTTTTTGATTGTTTTTTCAGTAAACTTATTAAGTATAAAAAAGCCTCTATACTTTATTGATAAAGGCATTGGGAAAATGAGGTGTATTTTGTTTATTTAGATATTAGATAAATTACTTTTTAAGACTATTAATAACTGTTTGTTTTTCGCGATACTTTCGTTTAATTCTGTTTCTAAGTGCAGAGAGGTTTTAGATAGAGAACTACTTATTTCTTGGTAATACTTTATTCCTTCCTCAAGGTTATTGGCAAATTTCAAAAAGTATTTCTTTTTAGAGTCATCTATAAAACAGCTAGTTTTTTCTTTTAAATAATCTATATATATGCCTAATTCTTTTACAAACATATGAGGCCTATTTTTAGTGGTTACTAAATTGACTTCACCATAAATATGAGCAATCATAGTTTTTAAGTCGGTAATTTGATTAAAGTATGCCATATTTGGCCCTGGGCAAACAGAAACACCTGTACCTTCTTTTTTGGTTTCAATACCGTATGCTAAAAGTGCAGATGTCCCTAAACCCACACAGGTACATGATTTTTCAATTATTTTAGAAAATTGTTTAGCGTAAGCTTCTTTGGATAAGTATTTGGTTTCTAACTCTTTTATTTTTAAATGTTGATATTGACGCGAGGCTGTACACAATCCTTTTTCGTCGAACTCTTTATTCATAGCAACATATTTTTTAGGGCAGGAGCTACCAGGTCTGTTTTTATCGATGTTTAGTTGCTTTTCGGCATCTTTTGTATTTCCTCTTAGATTATTAAAAGGAATCCCTAATGGAGAAATATCACTTAAATATAAATCTTCTTCTTTTGCTGAAGCTAACTGAGTTAAGGTTTTTTGATCTACAGTGGTCGCTTCTGGTACTAATAAAAATGGAGTTCCCCAGCCAATTGAATCTAATTGATAATGATCCAATAAAAATTGATGCTCTTTTTCAGTACCCACTCCACCTTGAGCAGTTAATTTAAGAGTCATTTTTTTGGTAGGAACCGTTTTATCTAATTGCAGAAGTGCTTTTTTAACGATAGCATCTAACTCATCGATTAATTCTTGTTTTTTGTCTCTAAACTCAGCTAAAATAGGTCCCATTAAATATCCATCGGTTGCAAAAGCGTGTCCGCCACAATTTAAACCCGATTCTATTCTAAATTCGGAAACCCAAATCCCCTTTTTGGCTAAGAACTTTCCTTGTATTAATGCAGATCTAAAATCACTAACTTTTAAAATAATACGTTTTTTGATCAGACCATTTACATCAGGAAAAAAATTATCAAATTCTTGTATATAGCTGTACAAACGAGGATTCAAACCTGCCGAGAGTACTACCGATGAATTTAAATTACTTTGTGCAAAACCACGTAGGGCTGCGTGCGCATCTTTATAAATCGAAGCTAGTTTTTCATTATCTTTAAAATTCTCTTTATCCACTTTGGTCATAATGTTTACATCAATACTTCCTAAACGAGTGTTTTTTAATACCCATTCTTTAATACTTGATGTAGAATCGGTGCTAAATAAACCTGAAAACTCTTCAATCAATGAAGTTTCATTATTAGGAAACATATTACAGTAATCTAACAATGCCTGAGAATTTTTGCTTAAATTTTCCTGTAATCCTTTAAACTTTTTCTGCGTTAAACCTTGGAGTAAATCTAAATAGGTTGTAATGCGTTTGGCTCTATGATCGGTCGTAGTTTCATTAATTTCAGTATAATTAATACCAAAAGTGTTACTTATTTTTTTACGAATTTTTTCAATTAGTGAGTCATCTACTAATGAAATTACGGAATCAATACCTAAATGAGCTACCTTTAAAGGGGTATCAATGGTAAAGCCAATTCCCATTACTGGGATGTGAAAGGTGTGTTTGTTCATTTTTTTATGTTTAAAAATCATTTTTTTCGTAATGCGTTGTAACACCCCAAAAAAAGTTGCTTTGTAGCTTATAGCTTGTTATTAATTGTGTTTGTTGACTTTCTTTTGTAAAAAATTGGATGATTTCAGGAAAGACTTTATATCCACCCCAATGTTCAGGTTTTGAAACGGGCTTGTCATTAAACTTTTTTTCATAAAACTGAAGTGCAACTTCTAAATCTTCTCTACTAAATATTACCTCACTTTGTTCGGAAGCCCAAGCTCCTAATTGACTACCAGTGGGACGGTTTTCAAAATAGGCTTCAGAAATAAATTTTTCAATTTTAATAGCGCGACCTGTTATACAAACTTCTTTATCTGCCATACTCCAATCAAAAGAAAGACAGACGCTATTATTATTGTCTATAGCTTTTCCTTTTTCACTTTTATAATTGGTGTAAAACAGAAAGCCTTCCCAATCAAATTGTTTTAATAAAACCACTCTGCTTTTAGGAAGTCTATTTTTACCAATAGTAGCTAATGACATTGCGTTGACTTCGATTTCAGGATATGCATTTTTCACACTATAAAACCAATTATTAAAATGTTGCATTGGATTAGGATCGGCAAAATTTATCATAGCTATTTTTTTAAAATTTTATTTCCAAAATAATAAGTGCTCAGTGTTGTAAAAACAACAATACTAATAGAACTCAAGGGCATTAATATGGCTGCAACAATAGGCTTTAAATGTCCTGTAACAGCAAATGAAAGCCCGATTAAGTTATAAAATAGGGACAGTATAAAACTCCATTTAATAATTTGTGTTCCTTTATTTGAAAGTTTAAAAAACTGTGGAATATTCTTAAATTTCGAGGCATCCAAAATACCATCACAAGCTGGAGAAAATACATTTACATTTTCTGAAATGGCAATGCCTATATCACTTTGTTTAATCGCTCCAGCATCGTTTAAGCCATCTCCTATCATCATCACATTTTTACCCTGTGCTTGTAATTTTTTAATAAAATTGAGTTTATCTTCTGGTTTTTGATTGAAAAACAATTTGGTATTTGTAGGGACTAATTTTTCTAAAGTTGATTTTTCTCCAGCATTATCTCCAGAGAGCACCATTACCTCTTTGGTTTGCGATAAGCTTTTAAATACTTCGGTTATTTCTTTTCGATATTCATTATGGAAAACATAAAAGCCTTTATAGTGGTTATTACTACTGATATGAACGGTGGTTTTTGAAGGACTTTTTTCGTTTGATTTGGCAAGTATTTCTTCTTTGGTAACAAAAGCATAACTTCCTGCTTTAATTGTATGTGAGCTAGCTGTGGCTTTGACTCCTTCACCTATGCGTTCTGAAAAATCGTCTAAAGTACTAATGTTATTTTTTTCTAAAATAGCATATAACGATCGACTTAATGGGTGATTTGAAACTCTTAGTGTACTGTATAGTAATTGCTCTTCATCCGCAGTTAACGGGATTCCTTCGTAAGTAATTATATTATTATGGTTATGTGTTAGTGTTCCTGTTTTATCAAAAACCACCGTGTCGACCAAAGCCATTTTTTCGAGTACGTTTGCTTCTTTTAGGTAGTACTTTTCTTTACCAAAAAAACGTAATAAATTCCCTAAAGTAAATGGTGCAGCAAGTGCTATAGCGCAAGGACAAGCTACAATGAGTACTGCTGTAAATACATTTAATGCCTTACTAGGATCGTAAACCAACCAAAAAATACAAGCTAAAAAAGCAATACTTAAAATTCCAACTGTAAAACGTTTGCTTATACTATCCGTAATAGTTTCAAAAGGAGTTTGTTGTTGATTGTTAAATACATCTTTACTCCATAATTGAGTTAAATAACTTAGCTCTACAGGTTTAAGGACTTTTAATTCAATAATCCCTGCTTGTTGTTTCCCGCCAGCAAAGACTTTATCTCCTGATATTTTAGTAACAGGAATAGCTTCACCAGTTACAAAGCTGTAATCAATAAGACCGTTTCCTTTTAATAAAATAGCGTCTACAGGAATTAGCTCGGAATTACGGATTATAATTCGATCGCCTTTTTTGAGTTCGTAAACTGGTGTTTGCTCTTCCGTTTTTTTAGCTGTAGCTGAATTAATAATCCGAGTAATCGCTATTGGGAAATAGGATTTATAATCTCTTTCAAAAGACAAAAAGGAATAGGTTTTTTGCTGAAAAAATTTACCTAATAACAAAAAGAAAACTAAGCCTGAAAGACTATCAAAAAAGCCAGTTCCCCAATCCATTACAATTTCTAAAGTTGAACGGATAAACAGTACCGAGATACCCAGTGCTATAGGAATATTAATATTCAATATTTTAGAGCGTAGACCTTTAATAGCGCTAACAAAATAGTCGCGACTACTATAAAAAACTACGGGCAGCGAAAAAGCAAACATTAACCAACGGAAAACGTGTTTGAATTTTTCTAACCAAAATTCAGTAACCTCAAAATACTCGGGAAAAGAAAGAAACATAATATTTCCAAAAGCGAAACCTGCAACTCCTAATTTGTAAATTAAAGAGTAGTCTTTGGCACTTGATTTAGCATTAAAATTTTCTAAAGAAATATAAGGTTCGTAACCAATCTTACACAAGAGTAGTACTACTTTTTTTAAATCTAAAACATCGGAATCAAAAGTAATCCGTACTGTTTTTTCAGGGAAATTTACTTGTGATGTTTTTATGTTTGAATTTAACTTGTTTAGGTTTTCCAATACCCAAATACAAGAACTACAATGTATTGATGGAATTAAAAAAGAAGCAATTTGTGTGTTTTGCTCATCAAATTCTAGAAATTTTGTAGCAATTTCTTTATTGTCTAAAAAGTCAAATTTCCCTTCAATTTGTAATGGACTAATTCCAGGAGTTTGCTCTAAATCGTAGTAATAGGATAAGTCGTTATCATTTAAAATATCAAAAACCGTTTTGCAGCCGTGACAACAAAAATTCTTTTGTTGATGCGCTATTACATTGTCTAAACAAGGGTCTCCACAGTGAAAACAGGTTTCCATATTATACTAATTTGCTCTATATACCTCGAACAAATTTGGTCTTTATGGATGTTTTAAAATATGATATTTATCAGGTTTTAAAAAAGTAAAGCAAGAAAGATACAAAGGGATATTATTTATATCGCCTTTCAGATTTTGGACAAATAGACTTAGGTAAACTGATCATTACTTCTATTCCTTTGGATAGAGAAAATATGGAAGAGTATTTTAGTAAATAAATAAAACTATCAAGGTTAGTTGGTTTATGGTTAATTCAGTATTACAGAAGAATTTTGATACTGAATATTTTTCTATTTTGTTTACTAATAGAGTACATTACTACCAAATTTATTGGGTAGTCCATTATGTTATTCAAGTAGTAATAAGTATATAATTCTATTGTAGTTGTATGTATTCATCATTACATACAACTGATACAACTCAACACAGATAGTTGTATGTAAAACATTTAGTTACTTTGACGCACTTTCTTTTCTAATGCAATATGTTGAACTAAACCTCCTTACCAGTCGTGAGCTTTTTACTACCTTGAAAGGTCAAATATTAAAATTTGTTATTATGATTTCAAAAAAAAGTAACACTAGTTGATGAAGCTTTAGCTAAAGTACCTCATTTTAAAGAATTACACGATAGATTACTTCGAGATTTTACCTTGATGAACCCTTTATTATTAGTTGAGAAAGTTTTCAGAATTATTTGAAAATAAATGGAGTTGACAATATAGAAAAACAAGTTGTAAAAATCAGTACAATTGAATTAATCTTGTTTAATTATTTGCACAAATATTTATTCAATACCCAAAAACTAATCTCCCGTCATTTTTAATCCAGTTTTCGTCATATAATTCCTTTTTATCTAATCTAAATTTGTAAAAACTTATTTAGATTAAATAAAAACAAAATGCTAACACAGCCTCAAACTATTCTTAAAGAAGCAACTACAATTGATGCTTTTTTTGGTACAGCCTCTAAAGAGGTTTACAATAAGTACATCGAAAAAACTACCCGCTGTATAGACTCATTTCTTGAAAACAACAATTTTTATAGTGGTGAAACACCGTCCAATCTTCGGTCAAAGGGAAAAATGATTAAAGCTGAAGCAGAAATAGCTTTAAGTTTGGATGAAGCTCTTAGTGAAATAAAGGAATTGTACTTAGATCATGCTATTTCTTTTCATAATCCCAATTACGTAGCACATTTAAATTGTCCAGTTCTCATTCCAGCATTAGTTGGTGATATGATTGCTTCAGCAGTAAATACAGCTGTTGAAACATGGGATCAGAGTACTTCAGCTACTTTAATTGAGCAAGAAATGATTCGGTGGATAAATACTATTATAGGTTATGATTGCCATGCTGATGGGGTTTTTACAAGTGGAGGAACACAATCTAATTTCATGGCACTATTAATGGCAAGAGATCATTATGCATATAAAAATTATGGGATAAATATTAAACAAAATGGATGGTCAGAAGTAGTAAGTAAATTCAGAATATTTTGCTCAGAGAAAGCACATTTTAGCATGAAGAAAAATGCAGCTTTATTAGGAATGGGATATGATGCCGTTATTCCTGTAAAAACTGATGAAAGAATGAAAATGGATGCTTCTTCTCTAGTTTTTGAAATTGAAAGAGAAAAACAAAAAGGGAATATCCCCATAGCCATAGTTGCTACGGTAGGAACTACTGATTTTGGAAGTTTTGATCCTATTCAAGTCATAAGCAAAATAGCTAAGGAAGAAGATGTTTGGTTTCATATCGATGGGGCTTATGGAGGTTGTTATAAATTAACTGAAACTCATAAAAAAGTTTTAGAAGGCATGGAATTTGCTGATTCCATAACCGTAGACTTTCATAAAACTTTCTTTCAACCCGTATGTTCTAGTGCCTTTTTAGCTAAAAATAAACAGTATTTTCAATATGTTTCATATTACGCAGATTATTTAAACCCGTTAGAAAACAGGAATGATAAATGTCCTGATCTTATTGAAAAATCAATACAAACCACAAGGAGATTTGATGCTTTAAAGTTATGGTTTACTTTAAAAATGACTAGCGAAAGTACTTTAGCTTCATATTTAGAAAAAGTACACTTTTTAGCCTTGGATTTATACCATAGTTTGAAAGATGATCCTTGTTTTGAATTAATTCACAAACCAGAGCTAAGTACACTTGTTTTTCGATATAAAGTACATGGTATTCATGATGATCAATTGCAAGATACCGTAAACCTATATATTAAAAACACACTTTTTAAAACAGGTCAAGCTTCTGTAGCAAGCACTAAATATGAAGGAAAAATATTTCTGAAATTCACACTCCTTAACCCTTCATCTACCATTCAAGACCTTTTAAATATTATAGGTATGATCAAAGAAAAAGGCAAAGAATACAGAACCTCAAACTAAAGAAAGACATAAACGATGGAAATAAATAAAAATGAAATATTAGATTTTGTTGCCGTAGGCGTAGGTCCTTTTAACTTAGGCTTGGCTTGCTTAACAGAGCCTATAGAAAATCTAAAGGGTATTTTTTTAGATAAAAGCGAACGTTTCAATTGGCATCCAGGAATGTTAATGGAATACACTACATTACAGATTCCCTTTATGGCAGATTTAGTAACACTAGCTGATCCTACAAATCCTTATAGTCTTCTAAATTACATAAAACAACAAGGGAGAATTTATTCTTTTTACATCAAAGAAAACTTTCTTTTACTGCGTAACGAGTATAATCAGTATTGCCAATGGGTAGTTAAAAATCTATCAAATATTCAATTTCAAACAGAGGTCAAAGAAATTGTATACAATGAAAATGGCGCATACTATGAGGTAATCGTTTCTAATACAAAAACTGCTGAAAAAAGTATTTTTAAAACGAAAAAAATTGTATTAGGTACAGGTACACAACCCTGTATTCCAGAATGTTGTGAAAATTTGAAGAAAACAGCAGTTCATTCTTCATCTTATTTGAAAAATAAGAAACAATTACAACAAAAAAAGTCCATTACCATTGTAGGAAGTGGTCAAAGTGCGGCTGAAATTTTTTACGACCTCTTACAAGATATTGATGTGTATGGTTATGAATTAAATTGGATTACGCGTTCCTCTCGTTTTTTTCCAATGGAATATGCTAAGCTTACGCTAGAAATGACTTCTCCTGAGTATGTAGACTATTTTTACAATTTACCTGCTAACAAAAGAGATCAATTAAACAAAAGTCAGAAGAATTTATATAAAGGAATCAATGAAGATTTAATAGGTGAAATTTTTGACCTTATGTATGCTAAAAGATTAATAAGTGATGTAAAAATTAATCTCCGTACAAATTCAGAATTGAAAAAAGCAGATTACGATCCTGCATTAGAAAGCTTTTACCTGGAATTACATCAGACAGAACAAGACAAATATTACCAATATAAAACAGAAGGTTTAGTTTTAGCTACAGGCTATGCTTACCAGCAACCCCATTGCATAAGTAGTATTTTAGATCGAATTAAATGGGACGATCAAGGTAGGTATGATGTGAACCGTAATTACAGTATTGATGTAGAAGGAAATGAAATTTTTGTACAAAATGCAGAATTACACACCCATGGATTTATTACTCCCGATTTAGGAATGGCATGTTATCGCAACTCCTACATTATTAAAGAAATAACAGGGAGAGATCATTACGCTATAGAAAAGCGTATTGCTTTCCAACAATTTGGAGTAACCGAAGAAGAAGAAATTAAAATACCACAATCTCTTTAATGAAAAAACTACTTATCATAATGACCTTAGTAGCTGTAGTGAGTGATTACTTATTGCATCCTTTTTACCCCCAGTTTTTTGAGGCTCGTTTTGGCATCACCGATCCTAAACATGTAGGTTATTACTTTGGGGCTATTTGTTTTATGGTCATGATTGCTTTTCCTTTTTGGGCATACGTTTCTAAAAAAGTAGCAGAGTTACATATTTTAATCTATACACAATTCATTGCAGGACTTTTAGCACTATACTGTTTCTGGACTACTTCTTATATTAATTTTTGGACGGTATCACTAATCATGATTCTCTTCAAAGGAAGTTATTTATTAGTCTACCCTTATATTTTAAAAATAATTACTAAAGAAGAACATCCTTCCACAATTGGTCTTTTATCAGTCGTAGTTCACTTAGGTGGAATTTTTGGAGCTGTAATTGGTGGACTTACAGTTGATCTAATTGATGCGAGTAATATTTTTTTGTTTATGGCTTTAGGTGATTTTATTCAAATGGGAATGAGTGCTTATTTGCTAAAAAGTAAACGTTACAATACCAACATAATAGTAGAAGAAACAAAGACGGATACTGATCAAAAATTAATGCCTAAAGGCTTCATTCTAAAAGTGGGTTTAATTACGATGATTTTGTATTTCAGTGACTTCTTAATTCGTCCTTTCTTTTCCAGGTATTGGGAAAGCATTTCAGCATTAGATAGTAAGCTAATTTCAGGACTTATCTATGCCATACCTGGTTTTGTAGCATTAATCGCTTTATGGATAAATAATAGAAACCAATCTAAAAAACATCGTATTGTATCTGTATTGCTTTTAGGAGTTATTGGATTGATTTTTCAAGGAATTCCGACCGAAGCTACCGTAATTATTGGACGTTTAATTTATGGATGGGCTATTTTTCAAGGAGTAGTACAATTTGATGTATTACTCTTTGAAGTAAGTACTCCTGAATCTTATGCTTTAGACTACAGTAAAGTACATTTTTGCCAAAGTTTCGGAGTCCTAATAGCTTCTTTTTCTGTAGGAATTTTGGTCGAAAACCAAGGGTTGAAAATTCCTTTTTTAATTGCAATTATAGGATTTCTATTAACTACACTGGTATATATACTTCTCTTTAAAGTAAAATTAAGTGTTTTTACAAGCAAGAAGAGTCTATCCTTTATAAAAAAACTTCCTAATAACTAGTGAAAAACGTATAAATGAAAGAACAAGCGCATATCATATATAATCAGTCTGTAAAGGAGTTTGGAAACTTAAGTATTCGTGCTTTTAATGTTGCGACAGATAGTGAAATGCTTCTCGATTGGGTGAATCGGGATTATGCTGTTTTCTGGGGAATGCAAAATGCTACACTAGTAACAGTAGAAAAAGAATATAAATCATTCACACAGCGAAAGCATTATGATGTTTTTGTAGGCATCTACAAAGATCACCCTGCTTTTGTTTTAGAGCGTTATAATCCGAACTTCGATATAATCAATGATTACTATACACCTCAACAAGGAGATTGCGGAATTCATGTAATCGTTGCACCACCTTCCAGTAAAAAAACGCCCAATTTTACCTGGCATCTATTTTCATTTATAATGGATTTTGTTTTTCAAAACCCTCTAATCACACGGATTTTGGTTGAACCCGATATTCGGAATAAAAAGATGTTTGCGTTGTGCCAACGTATCGGCTTTCAACTGGATAAAGTTGTTGAGCTTCCTCATAAAACAGCACAATTGGCTTTTTTGGAAAAAACTCAGTATCAAAAACTAAAAAAAATATCTAAATTAAATAAACGAAGCACTATGAATACATTAGATAATTCGGTTTCGCCACAGCAATCTATAGCTCATTTACAACCTAAAGTTTGGGAAAGGGTAAATAGCGCTTTAATTAAAAAGTCAATCTGCGAATTTAGTCATGAATTGCTTATTACACCAATCAAAACTAAAGTATTAGCTAATGGCTGGAATAGCTATAGTTTACAAGCTGATCACTCTGGTACAACTTATACATTTAAAGCAAAACCATTAGCACTTCGGCATCTTTTAATCAAAACAAATTCAATAAAAAAGCAAGTATCAGGAATTGAGGAGAAATTAGACGCTATTGTTTTTATTAAAGAATTTAAAAAACAATTAGGTATCGATGCTAAAAAAATGCCTGTTTATTTAGAAGAAATCATTAGTACACTTTACGGTAGTGCCTTTAAAATTAGTAAAGGAAACCCTGAAGTATCAGAATTAGCTCATGCCGATTTTCAAACTATAGAACAGTCCATGACCGAAGGTCATCCGGGATTCATTGCTAATAACGGACGTATTGGTTTTGATAGTAGTGACTACCGATCGTATGCTCCCGAAGCGGGAAACACATTTCATATTATATGGCTAGCAGGTCATAAGAGTCAGGCGGTATATGCTTCTTTAGAAGATTTACCTTATGACACTCTTATAAAACAAGAACTAGACGCAAATACGATTGATGCTTTTAATACAGTATTGAAAAATAAGGGCTTAAATCCTGAAGATTATTTATTTATACCGATGCATCCTTGGCAGTGGTTTAATAAGCTGGCTAATATTTTTTCACCAGAAATTGCCACTCAAAATTTAATTTGCTTAGGCTATGGACCTGATCAATATATGGCACAGCAATCTATACGTACGTTATTCAACACTTCCTTCCCTACCAAATTCTACACAAAAACAGCCTTGTCTATTTTAAATATGGGCTTTATGAGAGGTTTACCACTTTACTATTTAGGTACTGCTCCCAAAATGGCTGTTTGGTTAGAAGCACTATTGTACTCTGATCCGTTTATACAAGAAACAGGATTTAGAATGCTCAGTGAAGTCGCCTCTGTAAGTTATGTAAATCCTTATTTTGAAGAATTTGGCGTACATAATGATTATAACAAAATGTTAGCTTCGTTGTGGAGAGAAAGCCCTATTTCTGCTATTAACGAAAATGAAAAGCCAGTCACTATGGCTTCGTTTTTACATATTGATGATAAAGGAAATGCTTTGTTGCCTGAATTTATTAAAACTTCTGGACTATCAACAGAGGACTGGTTACGCAACTATTTTAAAGCCTACTTAAGCCCTTTATTGCATTGTTTTTATCATTTTGACTTGGTATTTATGCCACATGGTGAAAATATAATTATAGTAATGGAAAATAATATTCCTGTTAAAATTTTACTTAAAGATATTACGGAAGAAGCCTGTATTTTAAGTGCAGAAGTAAGCTTACCACCTCACTTAAAACGGATGTATGCTGAAGTACCTGAAGATGTAAAATTACTATCCATTTTTACAGATATTTTTGATGGGTTCTTTCGTTTTATGTCGTCTATTTTAGAAGAGCATCTTAATTTTTCAGAAGATAAATTTTGGGAATTAGTAGCATCAACAATACATGAATATCAAAATCGCTACCCTGAACATAAGACCAAGTTTGCGCAGTACGATTTATTTGCTCCAGACTTTCATCTTTCGTGTCTTAATAGGCTTCAGCTAAATGACAATAAGCAAATGATAGATTTAGATGATCCTGTGGCTTTATTACAATTTGCAGGAATATTAAGAAACCCTATTGCTACTTTCAAAAAAGAAAATGCTGTACAATCTATTTAAAAACAACATGTAATGGTTTATTCAAAAATTATTGATGGTTTTGGAGAAATTCAGTTACGAGAACTGGATTTGGAAAAGGATGCCTTATTACTTCATGGTTGGGTAACAATGCCTTACGCTCATTATTGGGGAATGCAAAAAAGTACTATTGAAGAAGTATATAAAGAATACGAAGCATTAAGCCAATCAGCCGATCATAAAGCATTTGTAGGCATGTATAGAAATCAGCCTATTTTTTTAATGGAAAAATATAAAGCTTCCGAAAATGAAATAGCGAAGTATTATGATTGTAGCGAAGGAGATTATGGGATGCATGTATTAGTTGCTCCGCTAAAACGGAAAATACCCCATTTTACCTGGTATATTTTCACAACCATTTTAGAATATTTTTTTAGTGATATTACTATTCAAAGAATAGTAGTTGAGCCTGATGTAAATAATGATAAAATTCATGTGCTTAATAAAAAAGCAGGGTTTAGGTATCATTCAGAAATTCAATTACCTCATAAAAAAGCAGCATTAGCATTTTGTGATCGTATTAGTTACAACAAAGCACTAGTTCAGATCTCGAATAGTGAAGAAATAGAGGAAAAAAAGATCAACCATCTTGAAGCTAAAATTTGGAAAAAAAGTGAATAAAAGTTTGGTAAAAAAGGCAATTAGCGAATTTTCACATGAACTACTTTTGCAACCAAAATTAATTTCTACAATAAATAAAACACACACCTATCAGCTTGATGTTGAGAATTGTGATATTAACTATTTTTTTGAAGCGGAACGATTGTATTTAGATCACTGGGAACTTAATGAAAAAACACTGCGAAAAGAAAAAAATGGAATTCCGGTTCAAATTAATGCGATAGAATTTATCTTGGAATTTAAAGAGGTTTTAGGAATTCCTCAACACATGTTACAAACTTATCTAGAAGAAATAACAAGTACACTTTCAGGCGCATGTTATAAACGTAAACATCAAAAGTATACATCCAAAGAATTGGTAAATCAAAACTTTCAAGAAATAGAGCATGCGTTATCGGAAGGGCATCCATGCTTTGTAGCAAATAATGGACGTATTGGTTTTAATGCCGATGAATATCTTAAATACGCTCCTGAGGCGGATCAACCATTTCAAATTATTTGGTTGGCAGGTAAAAAAGATCGAACTACTTTTAGTTCAGTTTCAGGATATGAATATCGGACTTTAATGCATCAAGAGCTTGGTGTTAAAAAGATTACAAAATTCAATACTAAACTAGAATCTTTAGGTTTAAGTGTTGAATCTTACATTTTCATTCCCGTGCACCCTTGGCAATGGAATAATAAACTCATTCACATTTTTGCCAATGATATTGCGAATGCGGATTTAGTCTATCTAGGAAAAAGTAATGATTTATTTTCTGCACAACAATCTATAAGAACGCTATATAATATTTCAAATCCTAAAAAATTATATACTAAAACAGCACTTTCTATATTAAATATGGGCTTTATGAGGGGGTTGTCTCCTTACTATATGCAAAGTACCCCTCCTATAACTAAATGGATTACGAGCCTATTTGAAAATGATGCATATCTAATGGAAAAGAAATTTACCATGCTAGGAGAAGTCGCTACAGTAGGTTATCGCAACTTAACTTTTGAGGCTTTAGGAAAATCAAGCGCACACAATAAAATGCTTTCGGCATTGTGGAGAGAAAGTCCTCATAGTAAAATTGAATCCAACCAACAATTAATGGCGATGGCATCTTTTCTTCACTTAGATACTAAAGGAGATGCTTTTGTATCGCAATTAATTAGTAAATCTCAATTAACTGGTAGTGATTGGATTATTAAATATTTAGATTGTTATCTAGCACCATTAGTACACTGTTTTTATAAATATGAACTTGTGTTTATGCCACATGGCGAAAATCTAATTATGGTGATGGAAAATCATATTCCTGTCAAAGTTTTAATGAAAGATATTACAGAAGAAGTTATTGTTTTTAATGAAGATTTAGCACTTCCTGAACACGTAGATCGTTTGTATACAAAAACTTCAGATAAAATGAAAGTGTTATCTGTTTTTACCGATGTATTTGATTCATTTTTAGGTTTTTATCTGCCATACTTCACAAACATACTTCGTGTACACAAGATGAATTTTGGAATCAGGTAGCTATTTGTGTTCAAAATTATCAAGAAGCACATCCTGAATTTCAATTTAAATACGAAAAATACGATTTGTTCACATCCGAATTTGACCGTTGTTGCTTAAACAGATTACAACTAAAAAACACTAAACATATGCTGGATTTAGCAGACCCTATAGAAAGTCTAGAACTCCACGGCACCTTAAAAAATCCCTTAACAAAATTTCGTATACCAAAACCTGAACTTCAGTATAACTAGGTAAAGGGTTTAAAAATCAAACATCATGGAAAACAAACAAAATAGAATTCTTGCTATTGATCTTGCAAGAGGGATTAGCGTATTAATGGTAATTATAGTGCATACGCTTTGGATGTATGCCGATGTGCCTACGCAGTCAAATACTTGGCTAGGAGAAGTCATTCATTTTATAGGAAAAGGAACTCCTATGTTTTTAATTGCTATGGGAGTTTCATTTACCTTATCTAGAAACCAAAGTATAGTACTGTCTATAAAAAGAGCTGGGTATATTTTAGCAATGGGATATTTTATGAACTTTCTAAAATTTGTAATCCCTACGGCGATAGGAATTGTACCCGATAACTTTATCCAAGCTTATGGTTGGGAAGCTCCTGCTACGTTTAGTAATATGATGTATATGCTTCGAACAGGTGATATTTTACAGTTAGCAGGTGTATCGTTGCTGTTTATGGGAGTAATTAATCGATTTTCTAAAAATAAATATGTGCCTTTAGCTATAGCTCTGGTAATTGCGCTTACCACAAAAATAGTACATGGTTACCGTCCTGGTATTACAGGAATTGACTATATCTTTGATTTATTATGGGGAGCAGAATGGACGGTTTATTTCGCCGTTTTCCCATGGTTTTCTTTTATTCTTATCGGGATGTTTTTTGGATTATGGTATAAAGAAAAAAACACAAGTACTAACTATATGTTTAATCGAATGGGGATAACAGGTGTAGCGCTTATGATGATAGGAGGAAGTTTATGTGTATATAATTTTGAATATCATTTTGGAGATTATTTTCACTTAGGGCCTGGAGGGACTATTTACTTGGCAGGTTTTAACCTTGTGTTACTTTGGATAGCAAATATTGTGGTGACTAAAATAAGCTACAATAAGGTATTCGAATTTTTCTTTTATTGCAGTAAACGGGTAACCACTATTTACGTAATCCAATGGACGATTATTTGTTGGGGAATGAGCATTTTTGGATATCAGCAATATGGAGTGATGGGAATTTTAGCATTACTGCCACTTACAATTGGGGTAACGCTTCTTATTCAGAAATTCGTTTTAGATAAGTTTTTGACCTCAAAAAAGAAAGTACAACCTGAAGAAGAAAAAGAAGAATTAGTCTTAAAAACACTACGAGGATGAGACAGTTTCATTGTGTTAACCTGGAATATTTTCCTAAAGAGCAAACGCTATTTTGGAAAATAAAAAATACTGGAATCCCTAATTTCTGTTTAAATGGGCTTAAAGAGTTTCAAGAATTTTGTTCGTGGGTAAAAGAATACTTTTCTCATCCTGATCGCCCTTTAAAATTTATCGTTTCAGGTTCCGAACATCAAGGTATTTATAATATGGGTGGAGATCTTCCTTTTTTTCTTGAGAATATTCAATCAGGGGATATTGAAAACTTAAGACAATATGCACATTTATGTGTTGATGCTATTTATAATATTTACACTTCTTTCGATCTCCCTGTGTTAACCATTGCTTTGGTCGAAGGGAAAGCTTACGGAGGTGGTTTTGAATGTGCTTTAGCTCATGATTATATCCTAGCTGTGGATGATGCGCAATTTGGTTTACCTGAAAATAAATTTAATCTTTTCCCAGGTATGGGTGCTTATAGTTTATTACACAGAAAACTAAGTACTGGTGATGCATCAGAAATTTTAAAAAGTGGACGTATTCTTGAAGTCAATTATTTAAAATCTTTAGGGCTTATAAATACTGTCTTTTCTAAAAAAGAAGAAGAAGGAGAGCTAGCAGCATTCAATTTCGTATCAAGATTAAATGAACATTTTAATTTTGAATATCATCATGCTCTATGTACAAAGAAAATATTTCCGTTAGATAAAAAAGAACTCCTTGAAATTACTAATATCTGGGTGGAAGCTTGTTTTAAAATAAAAAAGTTTGACTTGCGAAGAATGGAAATACTCGGCAATACGCAATTAAGAAAATCTAAGGCAATGACTATACATTAAATTTAAGGTTAATCAGATATTTCATGTTCATATTTACAAACCAACTACAAAAAAATATTTTTTTTGTATAAATTTTATTAGGAAAGCGTAATTAAGATATGTGATTTTTTTCTGCCGCAAGCAATAAAAGTAAAACAAGAGAAAACTTTGAAATTTTCTATAACAAAGCATCCCTATATTTTTTAGGAGTTTTCCCTGTTGTTTTTTTAAAGAAAGCGGTGAAATGAGTTGCATTTTTATACCCTACAGTTTCTGAAATTTCGTAAATGGGTTTTTTGCTATGTTTTAATAATTTTTTGGCAAGAAGTATACGTTGATCTGAAGCATATTCAAAAATCGTTTGATCAAAAATACGCTTAAACTCTTTTTTTATTACAAAATCATTTAAACCCACTTTGCGAGACAATTCTTGTATGGAGAGTTGAGTAGAAAGGTCAGAAAGAATGATTTTCTGAATTTCATACATTTTTTTAATCGTGTTTCTATTTATATTTTTAATTAAAGATCGTTCGTTAGTGTCAAGTTGTAAAGTGAGTAGCTCTAAAATTTTTGATTCTAAGAATAGTCTTTTTAACAGGCCTTCCTTAGTATCAGTTAAAATTTCAGACAGTATGCTTTGTTTTTTGGAGCATATTGTTGTTGTAAAGTTTTTTATCTTACTTAGTGTAAATTTTTCTTTGAGATCATATGCTCCATTTAAATTATACTTATCAATAAAATTGTCATCCATTCGGATTTTAACTTCTCTAAAAGGTTTATTCTTATGATAGGAAATTGCCCCTGAATTTTCAGAAATGTACAATAAGTAACACTCTTCACTTTCGTAAATTAAATCTTCAAAATTATTATCAAAGGTAATTATTTGCTCTCCTTCTAATAAAAAAGATAATTCAAGTGTACTGTATGCTCTAAGTCCTAATACATTGATGTCTTTTACAAGATTTACATCAGTAACACTTAAATACAATCCGTCAAACGTATAAAACTCAAAATACCCTTTACCGTAAGCTTCTTTAAACCGATACTTTTTATGAGTGATACCACAAGTGGATGTAGCACTAATTTCGAACAGTAAAGAGGACCAAAAACCCCTACAATCTCCTTCTGATTTTAAGAGTGTAGCATTGTAATTATTACGTCTTTTTTTATCCTGCATACGTCATTTTTATCCTTTTATAGGGCTTAATTTTGTACCTGTATTTATTTAGATCAAATATAAATAATACTTTATTTAAAGCGAATGATTTTCAAAAAAATGTGCCTTAACAACAAGAAAATTAACAAAGGGTTAGTATTCATAACTATTGTATTAAGTCCTCTGTTTTTGTTTAGTCAAACAGTATTAAAGGGGCAGATTTTAGATCAAAAATCTCAACCTATTGCAAGTGCTACAATTCAGGTTTTAGAGCAACAAAACAACTATGTAGTTAGTGATTTTGACGGAAAGTTTAATTTTCAAAATTTAGAATTAAAGAAATACATCTTTCAAATTAAAGCTATCGGCTATAAAAGTAAAAATGTAGTTTTTCAAGTTACCTCTTCTAATAATTTTTTAAAAATTGTTTTACAACAAGATATTACTGCTTTAGATGAAGTTGTGATTAATGGAAAAACAAAAGTAGATCTTATTAAAGAACAAGCTTTTGAAGTAGAAGCGTTAGAAATAAAACAACTTAAAAATGCAAGTGTAGATATTAATGGCATATTAGCAACGATACCAGGTGTTAACATTAGACAAAATGGAGGGCTTGGTTCTGACTTTAATTTTTCGCTTAATGGATTTTCAGGAAATCAGGTGAAATTTTTTATAGATGGAATACCACAGGATAATCTTGGAACGGCTTTGAGTTTTAATAATTTTCCTGCCACTTTAATAGATCGTGTTGAAGTTTACAAAGGTGTAGTTCCTGTGTTTTTAGGTGCTGACGCTTTAGGAGGAGCTATTAATATTATTAGCAATCAAGAGCAAAAAAACTTTCTGGATGTTTCTTACGATATAGGCTCTTTTAACACACATCGCGCCACGTTAAATGGGCATTATTACACCGATAAAGGATTTGCATTCCAGCTTTCATCATTTTTTAATTATTCAGATAATGATTACACCATTAATGGAAATGAATTCGGAAAAGAAGGTTTTGCTATTCGTGATGAGTTGGGTAACAATACGGGATTAAGAAGAAAAACAGCGAAACGTTTTCATGACGCCTACGAATCGCAAATGATACAGGCCAGAGTAGGATTTATTAATAAAAAGTTTGCCGATAAAATTCTTGTGGGGATTACAGCTGCAGCTAATGAAAATGAGATTCAGCATTCTCAGGATCCTGAAATCCCTTTTGGTGAAATGGAACGAAACGAAGAGGTATTTAGAGCATCTATTAATTTCCTTAAGGATTCATTATTAAATGGAAAACTAAAAGTAAAAGCATACGGAGAACTTGCAAGTATAAAAGCTATAAATATCGATACTTCATCTAGGCAATACAATTGGTTTGGTGAGTTTATCATAAGAAACGATAAGACAAGAGGAGAAAGAGGTGGTTCTAAAAGTATTTTAAGTTTAGATGATAGTCGAAGACTAATAAATACATCTTCTACCTATAAATTGGATAAGAATAATACTTCAAGTATTAACTATACTTATAACTATTTAGAAAGAAGCGGTAATGATCCACTAAATACTTTTACAACACCCTTTAAAACCCCACATAAAATTAACAAACATATTATAGGAGCTTCACATACATTTAATTTTTTCAACCAAAATCTACAGCTAACTGCTTTTGGTAAAAGTTTTTTCATTAATACTATAAGTGTAAATGAAGATGTATTTAATGATGATATTGATACTCGATTTTCTATTGTTAAAAATCGATACAAAGATTTTGGTTATGGATTTGCTTCTTCTTATAAAATTACCAAAGGACTTCAAGTGAAATTATCACATGAAAATACGATTAGAGTACCAGAAGGGTATGAGTTTTTTGGAGATGGTAATAACTTAATTGCTAATCCAAATTTGTTACCAGAAGAAAGTAAAAACACAAATGCGGGGCTATTATTTAATTATTCAAATAGGCTTATTAAGGTAAATTTAGATACTAATTTTTTTAGAAGAGATACGGATAATTTATTATTCCTGTCTTCTAGAGGAAATGTAGCTCAATACATCAATTTATCAAAAGTTTTAAATACAGGTTTTGAAACAGAAATTTTAATAAGAATATTTAATAAATTATCTGTAGGTGGTAATATAACCTATCAATATATAGAAGATAAAAACATAGATCAAAGGATTCCCAATATTCCGTATACTTTTGGGAATTTTAGTTTAGCATATACTTTAAAAAAGCTATTTCAGAGTTCAGGTATTCTCAATATAAATTTAAATAGTTTTTATGTAGAAGAGTTTCCGTTTCAGTCTTTTATAGATGGTAGTTCAGAAGAACGATTATTTATACCTCGACAGTTTTCACATAATTTGAATGTTTCATACAGTTTAAAAGATGGTCGGTACAATATATCATTTCTAATAAGTAATCTCACAAACGAAAGACTTTACGACAATTTTGCAATACAAAAGCCAGGTAGGGCTTTCTTTATAAAATTCAGACATAACCTTTTTTAAAATTAACAAGTACACAATTAAAAATTAATACCATGAAAATTATAGAATTAACAAAAAAAGCAATGTTGTTTTCATTATTGCTTATAGCATTTATAGCTTGTGAAGACGAAAAAAGTGAAATTATAAATAATGGGAACCCACCAGAAACACCACCTACAGCAGGAAATAAAATTTCTAAGTATGTTTTAGGTTTTTCGGCCTTACCAATAGGAGGTTCTAATTCAGTAGACTATATATTAAGTTTGCCTAATATAGAATCTCTTACCAAAGGAGAAATATCAATAGAAGGAAAAGGTACTCCATTAAAAGCTTGGAGGTTTTTTCATCAAGCAGGGAATACTGTTTTTTCTCCAGGTTATTCTGAAGATAAAAAAGCAATAGCTTTTCAACTTGACAATAATGGTGAGTTAGAAGAGGTTTCTAGTTTTACCTATCAAGCTACTCTTGATAATTTTTCAGCTGTAGATGATGAAACCTTAATAGGGGTTGAATTAAGCGGTGTTGCTCCTACAAATGAGGCCGGAACTATGTTTACGTCTGTTCCAGATCGTACTTTTTATATTGTAGATGCTAAGACAGGTAAGCTACAGAAAACAGTCGAACATCCTATCGATAGTAATTTAGGAGATGGAACTTTAGAAAATCCTCCTTATTTACCATGGGTAACTGGAATGGTTTTAAGAAATGGAAAACTGTTCGTTTCTTATCATAAACTATTTCCAGATAATAAATACAATCAGGCTGCTCCAGATAAAGCATGTATAGCTGTATTTGATTACCCTAGTTTTAAACTTGATAAATTAATTGAAGATGACCGATTAAGTGTACTAGGTATAAATGGTCACAGTACAGGAATAGAAAAAACAGAGACAGGAGATATTTATGCTTATGCAGCATCTTCAAAAGGAGCTAAAGCAGACGGAACAAAACCATCTGGAATTATTAGGATAAAGAACGGAAGTACAGACTTTGATAAAGATTACTTTTTTGATGTTGAAAATGCACCTAACGGAGGAAAAATATTTTGGATGGATTACATAGGTAATGGGAAAGCATTAGCAAGAATTATTCAAGACGATAGTTTACCTGAATGGGCGTTTTTTGCTGAACAAGGTCCTTTTTTCAAATTAGCAATAATCGATTTTAATAACAAAACAGTTACGGATGTTCAAGGTATTTCGGCACATGCTAATAGGTATACATCACCTCTTTTTGTTGAAGATGGTAAAGCCTATTTAAGCGCACGTGTTGGTAATCCTATTGGTATTGGAGCCACTACAGTTGCAGATGGAGAAGCACACATATACATTATTGATCCAGCAACGGCAACAGCTACAAAAGGCGCAAAGATCAATGGATTGTATGTTAAAGGAATCTTTAAGATTGATAATCAAAACTAGAACACCTAAACATAAACTTACATCAATCAATAATTTTAGCAAGTACTTTTTTTATGGTACTTGCTTCTATTTTTAATTTTACTATGAAAAAAAAGAACCTACGTAAAACTATTTTAAACATCCATAAAATTTTAGGATTAGTAACAGGCATAGTTCTTTTTATAGTGGCTATAACAGGCTGCTTATGGGCTTTTAAAGAAGAAATCGAAGGTTTTAGCGACACATACAAGAATGTAACTCCTAAAAAAGCGAATTTTTTATCAGCATCTACAATTAAGGCTATTGCCGAAAAAGAAATTCCTAATAAAGAAATTCATGGAGTGGTTTATGGTGCTAAAAATGAAGCCTTAGAAGTAATTTTTTATGAAGCTACCCCTAAACTTTTTTATCAAAGTTTATTTTTAAACCCTTATACAGGTGAAATTCTGAAACGTATAAATCACGATTCTGGTTTTTTTGCCTTTGTATTGAAGGGACATATACGATTATGGTTGCCTGAGGCAGTAGGATCTAGAATAGTATCTTATTCAATATTGCTGTTTTTTACAATTTTAATTACAGGTCTTTTTTTATGGTGGCCTAAGAAGAAAAAAAATAGAGCGCAACGTTATAAATTTCAATGGAAAGAAACCACCCGTTGGAAACGAAAGAATTTTGATTTACATACTATCATTGGCTTTTATATTTCTTCTTTTGCATTAATTTTTGCTTTTACAGGTTGTGTAATGGCTTTTAATTGGTTTTACTACATAGCATACAAAGCCACTGGAGGTAATAAGGATCCTCGTTTTGTAACCCCTAATAGTAAAAACATTCTTGCAGTAAATAATCAAAATACTTATGATCAGCTAATACCTCAATTATATGAAAAATATAAAGAAGCCAAGACTTTTGAACTTCACTATCCCTCTAGTGATAGTACTTCAATATTGGTAGAGATGAGTAATTCTAAAGGCTTATACTATAACATGGACTATCTGTTTTTTGATCAAAATACTTTAGAGGAAATAGAAACATATAGTATTTATGGTAAATACAAAAATGCAGATTTTGCAGACAAAGTTATACGTATGAATTATGACATACACATAGGTTCTATAGGTGGTATTTTAGGAAAGTTTATAGCTTTTTTTACCAGTTTAATATGTGCTTCCTTACCTGTGAGTGGAATTTTATTGTGGTATGGTAGAAGGTATAAATAGAATTTGCAAAACTAAAACATGATTTTGAAAACTAAATTTTATTGTTCAGTTGATAATAAATCAATAACCAAAAGGGTATGTTTATTTGTGTATTTCAATATTGGTTTTACGGATGGCTGCCATACCGCCGGCAATGTCAATAATATTATAAATTCCGTTTCTTTTCAAAATGGATGCAGCAATAACACTCCGGTATCCGCCTCCGCAATGGATATATGTAGTTTGGTCCTTTAGATCAAAAGTGTTTATAGTGCTCTTTAAATCGCTCAATGGTGCAAAGTTCGCATTTTTAATATGTCCATCGTTGTATTCATTAATCTTTCGAACATCAAAAACTGTAATGGGATCTTTTTTCAGTAGTGTTTCTAGTGCATCAGCAGGTATGGAGTGAATACTATCTGTTTGTAATTGTGCCAGTTCCCACATGTTATATCCTCCTTGCAAATACCCAATGATGTTTGTATAGTTAATATTTGCTAACTTTTCAATGGTTTCCAATTCCCTGCCAACGGGAGTAATTAGTGCTATTTGACTATTATTGTTGTCAATAAAAAGTTGCACCCAAGGTTCAAACAAACCATCTAGTCCAATAAAAATAGACTTTGGAATATGAGATTTTACAAATTCTGTTTGATGACGCACATCTAATACTACAGTATTTTTTTGATGTATTGCTTGTTGGAAATCGGAAATTGATAAGGCCTTAATTTGAGTCATGGAACTGGATTATTGTATTAATGCTTTTATAAAAGGAAGGTATGGTAATTTTAAAATCAATTTAAGTTCTTCCAATAAGGTAGTTTCTTCATCTAAAAATTTAAAAAAAACAGCGGGATGCGTGTTTTTGTACATTTTATAAAAAATTTCAGGGCCTTTTGTATTTTGTTTTTCTAATATTTTCAATAAAAGTTGATCATAAAACTGAAATCTAGCGGCTGGTTGGTGTCCAATTACAGGTTTTTGGGCAATAAGTTGTTGAATAATCGAATTTACAAACTTTTCAGAACGCTTAAATGAATATCCGGTTGATGCTTTTACCCAACCACCTGCAGTACCAATTTTCGTTGTTCGTAAAGTATGTTGTTTGTTAAATGGAAAATTAGTCATTGGAATTACACCCGTTTCCTTCTTTTTTATAGTGTATTTAATTCCTTTAAAAAATATGTTAAGATAATTTTTTAGTTGCGTTTCAAATTCAGTAGCACTAATAGTAAATGGCGCAAAAAAAGTATATTCCACAAGTGCTTTGGAACCACTTTCGGGTAAAATATACATAAAACTTGTACTGTTTTTCCACGTAAATCGGTAATCCATCATGGTAAAATTATCCTTATTAAATACAGGGGTATTGGTTTCAATTTCAAAACCACTAAAACTTTGGTCTACGTAAGCATACGCTTTTTTCTGATCTTTAAAATGCTCTGGGATGCGGCTATCAAACAAATGAGAACAACTAAAATTATATTGGTTGGTATTTACGCATACCGTGTTGTCAGTTTCGGTAACAGTGTCAACTTTTTCATAAAAAAAAGAAAATTGAGTGTTTTTTTTTAATACACTAATACAATAGTTATAAAAGTCAAGCGCTTGGATTTTTTTATACGTATAGGGAGTTAAATCAATGCGCAATTCTTTGTTTTCACTACTGTAGAAATACGCCTGATGCCAGCTTTTAGAAACCAAATTGTCCCATTTTCCTATGCCTTTTTCCCAAAAGCAGAAGGTTTTATCGTTATCTTTTTTTTTAGAAAAATCAATAATGGCAATTTTTTTTGCGCAAAAAAAATGATGTTTACTCATAGCAACAGCCAATTGCAAACCAGCAACACCACTACCAATGATTATATAATCGAAATGTAAAGTTTGAATTTCATCAGTATTTGTATTCACCAATAATTAGTTATTGTTTAAAGTACTTAAAGGGAACAAACAACATGCCGAAGCATTCGCCTTCTTTTTTCCTAAATGTTTATGGTGTACTTTATGTGCTCTACGTACACCTTTTGCATACCAATTATTTGCGTTTCTGAATATTTTAAAACGTTGATGTATAAATATGTCATGCACAAAAAAGTAGGTAATACCGTAAGCTAAAATTCCCAAACCAATGGGCAAGCCGTACCAAGCAATGTCATATTTCCATAATAAAAAGCAACCAATACTGACCAAAGCATAAAAAACGAAAAATAAATCATTACGTTCCCACCAGCTTTTGTGTTTTTTATGATGGTGATCTGCATGTAAAGACCATAAAAATCCATGCATAACATACTTATGCGTAAACCAGGCCATGCCCTCCATAGCTACAAATGTGCCAATGAATATGATGATCCAAAAAATAATTTCCATAAATATTTAAATTAAATTTAAACGGTAATTTAAGTAACCCTGAGCTAATAAGCTCAATTTTTGATAATCAGGAACCCTGATACGGGATTCTTTTAATACTGCTGATGGTGTCTTTTTTAATTTTTTAAGTAATTTTTGATAATATAAAAAAGCAGTATAAACCCCAAAACGCGCTTCAATTGGCAATTTACTAATCCCTTTCAATGCTTCATTAAAATCAAGTTCTATTTCAGCAATAATTTGTTGCTTACTTTCTTCATTTAAATTTTTTAAATCTGCATTAGGAAAATAAGTACGATCCAAGCCTTCAAAATCAGCTTTTAAATCGCGCAAAAAATTCACTTTTTGGAAAGCCGACCCTAACCGCATGGCACTATCCTTTAAATTTTCATATTGAGTATTATTGCCTTTTACAAACACGCGTAAACACATTAGTCCAACAACATCAGCTGAGCCATATATGTATTCCTTGTATTCATCATCCGATAGATATACTTTTTTTGATAAATCCAATCGCATACTTTTCATAAAAGCCTTATACAATTCAGGCTCAATATGGTATTTGTGTACTGTTTCCTGAAAACTATTTAATATAGGGTTAAGACTAATTTTATCATTGATTGCCGTGTACATTTGACGTTCAAAATCATCAAAAAGCATTTTTTTTGAATAATCGTGAAAACTATCAACAATTTCATCAGCAAAGCGGACAAAACCGTATATGTTATAAATATCCTGACGAATGCTTGGCGCTAACATTTTTGTAGCCGAAGAAAATGAGGTGGAGTAGGACTGAGTTACAGTTTTACTGCACTTGTACGAAACGGAATCAAATAAAGACTTCATAATTAATTGTTGTTTTTATTTAGTATTAAACCAGCAGCAAGTTTTCCTGAGATTAGTGCTGGGGGTACTCCTGGTCCGGGAACAGTAAGCTGCCCAGTAAAATATAAGTTTTCTACTTTTTTACTTTTTAAATTGGGGCGTAAAAATGCAGTTTGTAGCAAGGTATTGGCCATTCCATATGCATTTCCTTTATAGGAATTGTATCTGCTTACAAAATCGTTTACACAAAAACTCCTATTAAATATAATATTATTTTTAACGCTTTGTTGAGTAATATGTTCAAAACGAGTTATTATTTTGTTAAAATAAGATGTTCGTAGTGCTTCCGTATCATTTAATCCTGGAGCTAATGGCACTAAAAAAAATCCATTTTCCATCCCTTCCGGCGCCATTTTAGGATCGGTTTTAGAAGTAAAATTGGCATAAAAAAGAGGCTCCGTAGGCCACTGTGGGTCATCATAAATTTCTTGAGCATGTTTTTCAAAATCAGTATCAAAAAACAAATTGTGATGATTTACTTTTTTAATTTTTTATCAAATCCAACGTAAAATAACAGGCTGGAAGGTGCAAAGGTTTTTTTATTCCAATAGCTTTCGGAATATTGTTTTTGATGTTCCTCAAGTAACGTTTCGGTATGGTGGTAATCAGCACCACTTAAAACAGTGTCAAACTTTAATTCCTGACCGTTACAGGTAATACCGGTAACCTTGTTGTTTTTTGTATTAATTTTAGAAATAGGACTATTCACAACAATAGAAACGCCTAAACTTTTAGCTAATTTTTCCATGCCTAGGATCACCTGATGCATACCTCCTTTAGGCTGCCAGGTACCCAAACCAAAGTCCGCATAATTCATAAAATTGTAAAAAGCGGGTGTTTTACTCGGTTTTGCGCCTAAAAATAACACTGGAAATTCAAGTATGGATACTAATTTAGGATTAGTCACTTTTTTACGAACCTCACGTGAAACGTTACTAAAGAATTGCCCCAACTTTGCTACCGTTTTAGGAGTAACAAGTTCTAAAGGAGATATTCCAGGTCTGTACACCAGATCTTTGACAGCTACATCGTAATTACTTTTAGAATCAGCAATAAATTCTTGTAAGGCTTTTGAACTTCCTTTTTCCTCAGTTTCAAAGGTGTTAAAAATATCTTCCAAATTATCAGCAATATCAATTGATGATCCATCGGAAAAAAAGACTGAATATGCAGGATTTAATTTTTCTAACTCATAAAAGTCAGCTACGGAATGTCCGAAATCATTAAAAAAGCGTTCGAATACGTCAGGCATCCAATACCACGATGGTCCCATGTCAAAAGTAAAGCCTTCAGCTTTAAATTGACTGGCACGCCCTCCAATACTCTCATTTTTTTCAAACATGGTAACATCATATCCTTCTTTAGCAAGATAACATGCAGCCGAAAATGAGGAAAATCCTGATCCTAATACAGCAATTCTTTTTTTCATATAAGTCCTAACCTAGTATTTTTTCAAAATCAGAAAATGATTGTATGATTTTTATTAAAGCGGAAATTGGCACGGGAACTTCTTTAAGCTGACGCCCCATTACCCATAATTCATGCTCATTTGGTGCGCAAATTTCATTTTTAAAGTTTGAAATGTATTCGTTTACTTCATCAATATGCGGTTGTAATGTAAAGTAGGATACAAAAACAAGATTGTTCTGTAATTCAGATAAATCCTTTAGGTAGTCAATAGAAACATTAGGACCTAAAAATATGGTTTTATAACCTTGCGATAATATTAGTGTATTTATAAACAGTAAACTCAAATCATTGGTTTCTCCACTAGGTAAATACAGCACAAATGTTTTATCGTGTTTCGTAACTTGTTGTTGTAATGAATCTGTTCTTGCCCAAAGTTTTTGTTTGATTAAACTGGTAATAAAATGCTCATGCGAACTATTTATGGTGCCGGTTTGCCACAACATACCTACTTCTCCTAAAAAAGGAACAAAAACATCATAAAATATTTGCGAAAATGTAAAGCGTTCACTTAATTCGTTGAATGTATCTGAAAAAATAGTGGTATTGTAATTTAACATCGCTAGTTTTAACGAGTTCATTGAGCGGTCAACAGTGGTTTTGTCGGAAACTATACTATTTACGTATTCTAAAATTTCTTCAGGTTTTAATTTTGAAATGCGAGAAATTTTATATCCGCAACTTACTAAAAACGTAACATTAAGTAATTTCTGAAGATTATCCATGTTGTACGAACGTATGTTCGTGTCCGTTCTTTCCGGAGTTAAAAGGTGATACCTTTTTTCCCATATACGAATGGTATGCGCTTTTATCCCACATATATTCTCCAGATCCTTAATACTAAAAGCTTGATTCGTTTTGTTCATCTTTCCCGATTTAACATTAAACAAATCTAACTATTTGTGAGGGCTATTACTAGTTTTTTTATAAAAAAATTATTTGTTTTGTGATAGTTTTAACATGAATAAATCAACAAATGTTAAGTTTTAAGTAGTTTGGTTTTCTGAAAGAAAGGGTTTTTAAATTTTTAAGTTATGAAAAAAGGCGATGAGTAATATGTTGATTTCTGTCTGGAATTTAGCTATCTGTTAATAGCTAACATTTTTGTTGGCAAATCTTATATTATTCTCTTTTTGAAAAGCATTTTAATAACATTTGATATAAATCAGGATGTTTTTGTTCTAGCAGTTGAGGTCTTTCAAAAAAATACTCTGCTGCGACTGCAAAAAATTCAGTTTGACTAGTACCCCCATAATTTCTAATATCAGAATTATAATTATTGATCGCTTCCATTTTTGAATGCATTATATGTAGCCAAGGGAGGATGTTTTCTTGCTCAAGTAAACGTTCCGGAATGCCGTCAGTGGCACCATCTAATTTGTCCAATAGGTGAACAAATTCATGCACAGCAGTGTTATTTTTGTCAGTTTTGTTTGAAAAACCATGGTATAATGCCTTTTTGGAAAGTATCATCTGATTTTTAAACCGACCAGTTCCTACTAAGCCAGCTATTTTTTTACCTTCTGCGGAAGCATTAAACTCTAAGTCCTCATTAAAATAATCAGGATATAATAGTACGGTATTTAAATTAGGGTAGCGCCAATGATCAAACTTAAAAATTGGAATAATCCCACTTGCGGCAACTAAAATACGGTCTTTATCTTCTAGCGTAAGCTGTACGCCTTCAATAGTAATGTAGCTTAAAAAATCTATCATTTTTTGTTGAAAAAGGTGTTGTTCGCTAGGGGTAAGCTTATGATAATATAGGACATGAGTGTCCAAAATTTGATGCCAATGCTTTGGTGGAGTTTCTATTTCCACTGGTTTCTTTTTATATAGAATAGCAAATAATATACCTGCAATTACAGCAATTGTAATGATATAAATCATTGAAAAGTTTGTATGTTTTTAGATGATTAATTTACATAAAAAACCAAAGCCATAATTTATAATAAATTGGCGAACTTTGTAGGCAGATACAAAACGGTGTTTATGACAGAAAATAAGCCAAACAAAAAGAAAGATATCCGTGCATTGACTAAAGAGCAATTACGCGATTTTTTTGTGGAGCAAGGGGATAAGGCTTTTAGGGGGAATCAGGTGTACGAATGGTTATGGGGTAAGGGTGCGCATAGTTTTGAGGGTATGACTAACTTATCCAAAGCAACGCGTACGCTTTTGGAAACTCATTTTGTTATTAATCATATACGTGTGGATCAAATGCAGCGTAGTGCCGATGGTACTATTAAAAATGCGGTACGTTTGCATGATGGTTTAGTGGTGGAGTCGGTTTTAATCCCTACTGCAACAAGGACTACAGCTTGTGTGTCGTCCCAGGTTGGATGTAGCCTGAATTGTAAGTTTTGTGCCACCGCTCGACTGAAACGAATGAGGAATTTAAATCCAGACGAAATATATGATCAGGTGGTTGCTATTGATAATGAGAGCCGTTTGTATCACAATCATCCGCTTTCGAATATTGTTTTTATGGGGATGGGCGAGCCTTTAATGAATTATAACAATGTCACTAAAGCTATTGCTATGATTACCTCGCCCGAAGGGTTAGGAATGTCGCCTAAAAGAATTACGGTATCTACCTCGGGCGTGCCAAAAATGATCAAAAAAATGGCTGATGATGCGGTTAGATTTCAGTTGGCAGTTTCCTTACATTCAGCAATTGATGAGGTGCGGACTAAAATTATGCCTTTTAATGAAAATTTTCCTCTAGCAGATTTAAAGGAGTCGTTACAATATTGGTATGCAAAAACCCAAAGTCGGATCACTTATGAATATGTGGTGTGGAAAGGCATTAATGATAAAAAGAAGGACATTGATGCATTGGTTAAATTTTGCATGTATGTGCCATGTAAAGTAAATTTAATTGAATATAATCCTATTGATGATGGCGAATTTCAACAGGCATCAAGTGAATCGGTTACCAATTATATTAATGCTTTAGAAAAAAGAAATATTGTGGTTAACGTACGCCGAAGTCGCGGAAAAGATATTGATGCCGCTTGCGGTCAGTTGGCCAATAAAACATAACCT
>NZ_AFPB01000067.1 GCF_000218485.1 Aquimarina agarivorans
TATTATAAAAAAGATTATTCTCAGAAACGAGAATGATCTTTTTGTTTATAATTTTTTAGATTAAAAGTCAAGAGTGGTTTTCCCATTAATATGATTAGTTAACTCTTCAATTTTTGATAAAATTTTATTAAAGAAAATATTCTTTTCCTTGTCACCAGAGGTATTTATCAGTTTGGATTGTTCCAACTGTTCGTTTAAGAATTTGGAGACCTGCTCACAAGTTTTTGGATTGGTGGTATTAAAATAATTGAGTACCGTAAAAGGAACAAATAACGAATTTTAAAAAGGAGTTTTTATTAATACATTATTACTCATCAGCAATAGTTCATTGTAATACAACTTAAAATTACTGTTTGGTAAGGTTTTATTATAAATTTTTTGAATTAGCTTTTTTAAATCGTTGCAGACTGCGATGGCATCATTAGATGTTATTATTCCTGATTCAAAATAAAAAAGAAGCTGTTTAAGTGTACTATTGATTGTGGTTACATCCCAGATTTCTGTTGTGTTCAAATCGTTGTATAGCTCACCAAATTTTTGATAAGATTTTTTTAATGAATTAGTTAGGGCAAAATTTAAAAAACTACTTGGTTTAAATTCTGCATCCAAAATTTTTAACCATACAAATAGTTTGAACTTTGTGAGCATATTGCCTTCGGAGGTATAAAATATGGGCAAATCTTTGGCGCTATATATAATTTCAGCATCTTTAATACTTAACAGTGGCGTTAATAACGCCATTGAATTGTTAAAGTAATTTTCGAAATCAGCGGTACCCTTTAGTATTTGCATTTTTCGAACAGGAATAACATTTTCGTCGCCTGTTCCGAACAATGAATCTATAGATATTTTAAAGTGTTTGGCTAAAAGAATAGCTTCATCAATAGAAATCTTGGATTTGTAATTTATCCTTCGGTAAGCAGCACCGTAACTAATATCGAGTACTGATGCAATTTGATCCACTAACGAACTTTATTTTGGAAGAATATTTGCTATTTTATCAAGTAGCTTCTGTTGCTGCATAACTAATTTATAGTAGGTAGTATTTTCGTTTTTTGTTAAAAATAAAATTACTTTTTTCAATAAACGAAAATAAAAATTAAAGATTAAATTTATTATTGAATAGGGGTTAGGGAGTATTTTCTGAGATTCACTACTGTGTAGATTAGTTGATTTTATTTCAGGCGTTTATAGTGAGCTCTCATGAATTTATTTCTTAAAAATAGAATTGCTTTTATTGTTGAGCATTTTATTTTATCAAAAAAGCATCTCTTAGGAGGTGCTTTTATTGGTTTATATAATG
>NZ_AFPB01000066.1 GCF_000218485.1 Aquimarina agarivorans
AGGAAGTATATAAAAGTTTATAGAATTAATATTTTAGCTTAACTTTGCAAAAAAATTAAGTTAGCTTAAAAATTTAATAAGGTGGATTTATGTCTGTAGCGATCGAAAATTTTGTTAAAACAATATATCAGTACAAAGCGCATAATGAATTGGATACCAAACCAAGTACTATTGCCAAAAAATTAGGTATCTCAAGCGCTGCAGCAACAGATATGGCTAAAAAATTGGCTTTAAAAGACTTATTAGACTACGAAAAGTACCAAGAATTAAAATTAACGTCTAGCGGAAATGCCATGGCGTTAAAAGTCATTCGGAAACATCGATTATGGGAAGCTTTGTTGTTTAAATTATTTGATTTATCACTACACGAAATACATAGAGAAGCAGAGTTACTGGAACATGAAACTTCTGATTTTTTGGCAGATAAAATTCATGAATACTTAGGGTTTCCAGACTACGATCCGCATGGTGATCCCATTCCAAACGCTAAAGGTGAATTACCTAAAGTTAAAAATGTCATCGCATTAGCGGTGGCTAAAGAGGGGAGTTATCAAATTGCTAGATTACAAAGTGACGATAAAGAATTTTTTGATTTTTGCAGTGCCAACGGAATTATCAATGGAGCACAAATTCAAGTAGAAAAACAATTTCAAAATATGGGTATGACCCAAGTAAAAATTAACGATGCTGTAGTGGTACTCAACCAACAGTTTACTTTTTTAATTCAAGTATTGCATGCAAAATAAATTATGGATTTGGATCTGCCTTTTCGTAACAGGAATTTGGGCACAAAACGGAGCAATTTCAGGAACAGTTTATTTGGATAACCAGCCTATTCAAGGCGCCGAAGTATATGTCAAAAGCGCTCAATTGTACGGAGCCACAACGGATAAATACGGTAATTTTACGCTTACAGGTCTTAGTCAAGGTAAAACTGAGGTATACATTTCATACCTAGGAGCAGTTCCTAAAACAATAAGCGTTTTGGTTGAAAAAAACACGACTGATGTAAATGTGTATTTAGTTTTGGATACTAATTTAGGGGAAGTAATTATTTCTGTACCAGGATCAAAATTACAAAAGGATTTGGTGGTTAACGTGGAAAAGAAAAAACTTTCTGAAATTAATCAGGCAAGTTCAAATACCTTAGCCGAAAGTATTACCAATATTAATGGGGTGTCGCAAAATAGTACCGGAAATAGTATTGGTAAGCCTGTAATCAGAGGACTTACTAGCAATCGTGTAGTAACTTATGCCCAGGGTACCAGAATCGAAAATCAGCAATGGGGAGCTGAGCACGGTTTGGGAGTGAGTAGCAATGGCATTAAAAGTGTAGAGGTCATTAAAGGACCAGCCTCGTTATTGTATGGTTCCGACGCTATTGGTGGAGTACTTTATTTTGTAGATGAAGATTTTACAAGCAAAAAAGTAGAAGGAATTGTGGATTTAGGTTATTTTTACAATACCCGAACCACGCAAAATAAGGCAGGAGTAAAATTAGGTTTTAATGATGTTAAAGTAAATGTTTTTGGTGGTTACACCTTGGCGGGCGATTATCAACTTCCTAAAAATGCAAATTTTGAAGCTACCCGTGTGTTCAACACTCGATTTTCGGAAAAAAGTGCTAAAATAGCCGTAGGACTTCAAAAGGAAACCTATAATTCAAAATTTACTTACAGTTATTTAAATAATTTTTTTGGTATTCCTGTACCAACTGAGGGTAATCCTGTGTTTACTAATCGTTTTGATATTGATTTTATCGATCCAATTTTTGCAGATCAGGCTCAAAATTTTGTATTACCTTTTCAGGATGTTACCCAACATGTATTGGCATTAGAAAATAATTTTAAATTAAAAAAAGCTAAAGTATTGGCCACTTTGGGGTACTCCATAAATGATCGACAGGAATTTAATGAAACCCGAAACGACCCTGATTTACATTTATATCTGGAAGTATTTAATTATAACGTAAAAGTATCGGATGTGTTTAAAACGGCGCAAATCGATCTTACCTTAGGCGCACAGGGATTATTTCAGGATAGTGAAAACAGGGGGACTACTTTTTTGATTCCTGATGGTACAAGTGCTGAAAATGGAATTTTTAGTTTACTTAATTATAGCCCTAATGCCAACTTAGGTTTTCAAGCAGGCTTGCGTTTTGATAGTAAAAATGTAAAAGCCGATGGTATTGTAATTAATGAATTTACAAGTTTTGCTGATTTTAATGAAACCTACAATACATTAAATTATTCTGCAGGAGTAAAATATAATTCAGCTAATTTTACCTTCCGCTTTAATGTAGCTTCAGGGTATCGAGCTCCTAACGTTTCGGAACTTTTATCTAACGGCGAACATGGCGGAACAGGTCAAATAGAAGTTGGTGATACTAATTTGAATAGCGAATCAGCTACACAACTTGATTTTGCAATCAATTATAAAAGTGATCAGTTAAGCATCACCGTAAATCCTTTTTATAATGCTATTGCCGATTATATTTTTATAGCCCCTACGGGAGAAAGAAAGCAGGTGGATACTGGAAATTTACCTGTATTTGCATACTTGCAGGAAGATGCTACACTTTTTGGAGGTGAGTTTAATTTAAATTATAAGCCCGAATACCTTCCAAAATTAACTTTTCAAACAGCAGTAGCATTAACGTACGGAAATGATAGTAATAACAATCCATTGCCTTTAATTCCGCCAGTCAATTTTAATACAATAATCGAGTATAATGTAAATCTTGGTAAGCAGTTAAAGCTAAATTCATTATTTATCCAGCAACAGAATTTTTTAGAACAAAATAGAGTTGCCAATAACGAATTAAAAAATGATGATTATCATTTGTTAGCAGCTGGAATTAGCACTTCCTTTAAAAACATAAATTTAAGTGTAACCGCTAAAAACCTTTTTAATCAAGAGTATACAGATCATTTGTCGCGCCTAAAAACAAGTTTTGATGACTTTGCCGTTCCAAATCCAGGTAGAGACATTGTATTTAATTTAAAATATAATTTTTAATAAAGCTTAGTTATGAAAAAGATTTTACAACTATTGGTTATCACGCTTATGGTAATTTCATGCGGGAAAAATCAAAAAGATGCAAATGATAAGCTAACCATTGTTACCACTACCACAATGATAACTCATATGATTCAGGCCATTGGTGGTAATAAAATAGTAGTAAAAGGGTTGATGGGGAGTGGCGTTGATCCTCATTTATATAAAGCCAGTGAGGGCGACGTATCCAAATTAACTCAAGCAGATGCTATTTTTTATAACGGTTTGCACCTAGAAGGGAAATTGGAAGATGTGTTTGAAAATATGAAGAATAGCAATAAAAAAATAGTGGCATTATCGGACTGTTTGTCAAAGGACAAGCTAATTGCATCTGAAAATTTTGCATCTAATTATGATCCACATATTTGGTTTCAAATTGAGTATTGGATTCAATGTGTTAATTACGCTGCCGCAGAATTAATAAAACTAGACACCACAAATAAAGAAGTGTATTTACAGAATGCAAAAAATTATGTTTCAAATTTAAATAAGCTAAAACAAACCAATAAAGTATTGGTGGACAAACTTCCTACTGAAAAAAGAATTCTAATTACTGCTCATGACGCTTTTAATTATTTTGGAAAATTATACAACTTTCAAGTAGTTGGTTTGCAGGGATTGTCTACAGCTACCGAAGCTGGTGTAAAGGATGTACAAAATTTAGCTAACTTTATTATTGAGAAAAACGTTAAGGCCGTTTTTGTTGAAAGCTCGGTACCAAAACGAACAATTGAAGCTTTGCAGGCATCAGTAAAGTCAAAAAATCATGAAGTTACTATTGGAGGAGAGCTGTTTTCAGATGCTTTGGGAACCGCAAATACTCCTGAGGCTACCTACGTAGGTATGTACAAGCATAATATAGAAACCATTGTAAATGCTTTAAAGTAAATTCAGTTTTATCTAATGGAAAAAGAACATCAGGAATACGCAATTAAAATTGATGATTTAACGGTAGCTTACAATTATAAGCCAGTACTGTGGGATATTGATCTGGCTATTCCTGAAGGGGTATTAATGGCAATAGTGGGACCTAACGGAGCAGGGAAATCAACTTTAATTAAATCCATTTTAGGAATCATTAAACCCATTGCAGGTAAGGTAACTGTGTTTGGGAAATCATACAAGCAACAACGTTCCCTAGTGGCTTATGTACCACAAAAAGGTTCGGTAGATTGGGATTTTCCTACTACAGCGTTGGATGTAGTGCTAATGGGAACTTACGGAAGTTTAGGGTGGATCAAACGTCCTGGACAAGTTCAGAAAAAACAAGCCTTAGAAGCTTTGGAAAAGGTAGGGATGCTTCCCTTTAAAAACAGGCAAATCAGTCAGCTTTCCGGAGGACAGCAACAGCGCGTATTTTTAGCAAGAGCTTTAGTACAAAATGCGGCTATTTATTTTATGGATGAACCCTTTCAGGGAGTGGATGCTACCACTGAAATTGCTATAATTAATTTGTTAAAAGAGTTACGTAAAGCAGGTAAAACAGTTATTGTAGTGCATCATGATTTACAAACAGTTCCCGAATATTTTGACTGGGTAACCTTTTTAAACGTAAAAAAATAGCCACCGGACCTGTGAAAGAGATTTTTAACGATGATAATTTGACAAAAACCTACGGTATAAATTATAAAGTTAGTGTGCAGAAATAGGTTTTTAGATTATTGTTTTTATAAGTTCGATGTATTTTTATTGAGTTTGAAATTAGAAATAAACAGTTTCTTAATAGAATTGTGAAATAGTTAACGGAAGGTTCTTTAGTATAAATTTTAATAAAAAAAATATTGAATAAAACATTAAAATATGGATTTGGAATTTTTGGAGCTATTATAGTTTTTATTTTAGGGTTTATAACTTTTGGACTTTATTTAATGCAAATTGAAGATAGCTATGGAGATTATCAAGAGATTTATTACAAATCAAAAGATTTAGATATAATTGTTAATGAAGGAACATCTGAATTTGGGATTATTGAAAAAGATTGGAAACAATTAAATGTAAAGGTTAATAAACATAGAGTTATCGATTTAAATGCTTTTGTTTTTAAAGTAAATGCTATTACTAAGATAAAAGTCTACAGACCTAAAGAAGAGTTCGATAATTTAGAACAAATGAATTGGAGAGATTTACAAAAACTTATAAGTGAAAAGAAATTAGAATTGATTTTTTAAATTTATGAATGAGTAAATAAAAATTCAGATTGTTAGTAAAAGAATTATAAAAAAATATCAAGTGTAAAGAAGAATCTAAATAATAAAAATTAGGTTTAACCCTTAACCCTTAACCCTTAACCCTTAACCCTTAACCCTTAACCCTTAACCCTTAACCCTTAACCTTAACCCTTAACCACTATCAACATAATAGAATACATAAAACTATTAACAGAAGATTACACATTACAAGTGATCACACTTGGTACGGCCATATTGGGTGCGGTATGTGGAATGTTGGGTAGCTTTGCGGTGTTGCGCAAACAAAGCTTGTTGGGTGATGCCATATCACATGCGGCTTTGCCTGGTATAGCTATTGCTTTTTTGATTACGGAAACCAAAAATTCATATGCCATTTTAATTGGAGCTTTAATTAGTGGTTTAATAGGGACGTTTTGGATTAGGGGGATGGTTTCCAAAACTCATTTGAAATCGGATACGGCTCTAGGCTTAGTATTGTCTTTATTTTTTGGAGTAGGAATGCTATTATTAACTTATATTCAAAAACAACCCAATGCCAATCAGGCAGGTTTAGATAAGTACTTGTTTGGACAAGCTGCTACGCTTTTGGTTTCGGATGTTTGGTTATTGGCTATTGTTGGCGTGATAAGTTTGTTAGTATTGGCTATTTTTTGGAAGGAACTCAAGTTATTGTTATTTGATCCGGATTACACCAAAACTTTAGGTTTTAATATTAAGTTTTTGGATTTGCTCATTACTACATTTATTGTATTGGCTATTGTTTTAGGATTGCAAACAGTAGGCGTTGTACTTATGAGTGCCATGCTACTAGCTCCAGCTGCAGCTGCTCGCCAATGGACAAATAGGTTATGGGTTATGGTAGTATTGGCAGCAATTTTTGGTGCTTTTTCAGGAGTGTTTGGTACAGCAATTAGTGCTTCAACTAACGGTTTGTCTACAGGGCCTGTCATTGTATTAGTGGCTTCATTTTTTGTGTTGGTTTCTTTTATTTTTTCTCCCGAAAGGGGCATACTATTTAAGCAAATTAGAAAGTATAAAAATAGGAAAGCACTAAAGTTATTTAAAACATTATCGGTAATGTATGAAATAGCGCAAACACATAACGATGTATCGCGACCACATGCAATAAAAATTTTAAATAACTTTTTAGGGTATTCAGTAAATACATTAAAAGAATTGGAAGATCAAGAATTAATTAAAATTGATGGTCAAATGTGGTCTATGACTACTGAAGGCTACAATAAAGCGGCGCAATTATTTAATCAAAATATGGAAACTAATGAGTAGTGCGCAAATTGAAATACAATTGATAGCGACAATAGTAGCCGCAGCTTGTGCTTTACCAGGCGTATTTTTAGTATTACGTAAAATGGCTTTAATTAGTGATGCGATCAGCCATTCCATTTTACCAGGAATTGTAGTGGGTTTTTTTATTACTCAAGATTTGGCATCACCAGTAAATATTTTATTGGCTGCATTAACGGGTGTGATTACTGTAGTTTTAGTCGAATTTATTCAAAAAACAGGCTTAGTAAAGGAAGACACAGCTATAGGTTTGGTGTTCCCAGCAATGTTTAGCGTTGGCGTTATATTGATTGCATTAAATGCTAACGATGTACATTTAGATATTGATGCGGTATTGTTAGGAGAATTGGCTTTTGCTCCTTTTGACAGGATATTGATTAAAGGTACTGATTTAGGCCCTAAAGCCTTGTGGGTAGTTGGACTAATTTTGTTAATTACTTTGATACTTTTAATTACTTTTTATAAGGAAATTAAAGTGAGTACGTTTGATCAGGGGCTGGCAGCAGCCTTAGGTTTTTCGCCAGTGGTAATGCATTATGGATTAATGTCCGTAGCTTCGGTAACCACGGTTGGCGCTTTTGATGCTGTAGGAGCTATTTTGGTAGTAGCGCTTATGATTGCACCAGCTGCCACGGTATATTTATTAACAAATGATTTGAAAAAATTACTTGTTGGGGCTGTAGGTATTGGAGTGCTATCGGCTATTTCTGGTTATTGGGTGGCGCATTGGTTAGATGCTTCAATTGCAGGTGCAATTACAACTGTTTTGGGTGGATTATTCTTATTAGCGTATTTGTTTGCCCCAAATAAAGGATTGTTTTCAGTTTTATACAGACAAAAACAACAGCGAAAGGAGGTGATGTTACTTACGTTTTTATTACACATTCAAAATCATTATGAAGAGGAGGAGCGCCATGTAAATCATTTAAATGAGCATATTAATTGGCAGGAAGTGAAAGCAAAATCGGTACTAGACTTGGCTTCAAAAAATAATATGATCGCTATTAAAAATGGTGTGATTGAACTTACTGAAAAAGGACAGGTTTTTACTTCAAAAGCAATTCAATACATTACTGATAATGAACGTTCGGAAATTGAAGGCATGAAAGATGAATTATTCTTATTTAGAGGATAATAACTTTCGAATATTACAATAGAATGTAATGATTTTACCATTTTTAATGATTTATGTTTCTTATTTTTAATAAAAATAAAAAATAAAATGAGCGATTTAAAATTTGAAACGTTACAGCTTCATGCAGGTCAGGAAGTTGATACTTTAACAAATTCAAGAGCAGTACCAATTTATCAGACAACTTCTTACGTGTTTAACAATGCTGAACATGCAGCCAACTTATTTGGTTTAAAAGAGTTTGGAAATATATACACACGTATAATGAATCCAACTACTGATGTGCTTGAAAAGCGAATTGCTGCCTTGGAAGGAGGAACTATGGCTGTGGCTACAGCTTCAGGAATGTCAGCTCAATTTTTAGCCATTACAAGTATTTTAGAATCTGGAGATAATTTTGTGTCTTCCGCATTTTTGTACGGGGGGACATTCAATCAATTTAAGGTTCAGTTCAAAAAGCTAGGAATCGAGGCTCGTTTTTCGGGCGGAAACCAACCTACAGATTTTGAAGCTCAAATTGATGCTAAAACAAAAGCTATATATGTGGAAACTATTGGAAACCCGGAATTAAGTATTCTTGATTTCGAAAAAGTAGCTGAAGTAGCAAAAAAACACAAAATTCCATTAATTGTTGATAACACGTTTGGCGCAGGAGGTTATGTGTTTCAACCTATAAAACATGGAGCTAATATTGTAACAGAATCAGCTACAAAATGGATCGGTGGGCACGGAACTTCTATTGGTGGGATTATTGTTGATGGCGGTAATTTTGATTGGGATAATGGTAAATTTCCTCAATTTTCAGAGCCTAGTGAAGGATATCACGGATTAAATTTTTGGGAAGTTTTTGGGGAAGGAAATCCATTGGGCTTACCAAATGTGGCTTTTGCAATAAAAACTAGAGTAGAAGGATTAAGGGATTACGGTCCTTGCTTGAGTCCTATGAATGCTTTTATGTTGTTGCAAGGCGTAGAAACATTGTCATTACGTATGGAACGTACCTTAAGTAATGCTCAAACTATTGCGGAACATTTAGAGGAGCATACCAAAATTGAAAAGGTAAATTATCCAGGACTAAGATCAAGCCCTTACTATAATTTAGCAAAAAAATACCTGATAAATGGTGCAGGAGGAGTAATTACCTTTGAAATTAAAGGAGGCGTCGCAGCTGGTAAGGATTTTATAAACAAGTTAAATTTAATTTCTCACTTGGCAAATGTAGGAGATTCTAAAACATTAGCAATTCACCCGGCATCCACTACACACGATCAATTATCTGCTGAAGAGCAACTAAAAAGTGGTGTTACCCCAGGAATGGTTAGGCTATCCGTAGGTATTGAACATATTGACGATATTTTGGAAGATATTAATCAAGCATTGGCTTAAATATAGATGATATATTA
>NZ_AFPB01000065.1 GCF_000218485.1 Aquimarina agarivorans
AAATATAAGAAAAAAGATTGCCGATAAGTTAGGAGAACTCAAAGTTCATAGGATGAATTCAAATAATATTGTGGGCATTGCTAAAATTCTTAATCCAATGATTAGAGGATGGATTAATTACTACGGTAAATTCAGAAAATCCATGCTTCATGGAGTCTTCAAGCTATTGAACAATCGTTTAGTGCGATGGACAAGAAAAAGGTATAAGCGTTATAATACAAGTTTAAAAAGTGCTTACCGGTGGTTTAATAGAATTAAGGAACAATTTCCTAATCTATTCTACCACTGGAGTATGGGTTATACCAATTGAAAACGTTAATTTAGATTCGTACATCATAAGCCGAATGAAGGGAGACTTTCAAGCACGGTTCTGTGAGAGGCTTAGGGTGAAAATCCCTTTGCCTACTCGATTACGAGACGTTGGCAGTAATTAGAAAAATGAGAGACTATTTAGAAACATATAACATACTGACTAAGGACGAAATTGATTTGTTTGAAAAAAAAGTTACCTTTAAAAGATTAAAAAAAGGAGACTTTTTCATCAAAGAAGGCCAAATATCTAAAGAAGTTGGTTTTGTTATATCAGGATTATTTAGGTCTTTCTATTATTCATCATCGCAAGAAGAGGTAACATATTGCTTTACTTTTTCTGATACCTTTGTAAGTGCCTATTCTTCATTTTTATCTCAAGAAAAAACAGTAGAAAACATTCAAGCTTTAACTGATATTGAACTATTAACTATCTCTAAAAACGAAATTCTAAAATTAGAACAATCAAGTACTAATTGGTTAAGGCTTTTTAAATTTATAGCTGAACAAGAATACATCAAAATGGAAAAAAGAATTTTTTTGTTACAAAAAGAAACAGCTAAACAACGTTATCGTGATTTATTAAATAATCAACCTGAACTTTTACAACTAATACCTCTGAACTATCTTTCTTCTTATTTGGGTATCACGCAAAGACACTTAAGTCGAATAAGAAAAATGATTTCGAATTAGACATATGTCCTTTTATGAAAATTTGATTGTTTCGTTCTTTGTTACAAGCATAGAACAAAATGAAAAGTATATTGATAGTAAACGGACATCCAGACAAAGAAAGTTTTAATTATGCTTTGTCTGATGCATACAAGGAAGAGGCAAATAAGACAAATGTAACATTAACTCAAATTAATATTTCAGAATTAGATTTTAATCCTAATCTAAGATTTGGATACAGAAAAAGAACTGAATTAGAACCTGATTTAATTGATGCAATAGAAAAGATAAAAAAGGCTGACCATATTGTATGGTTTTTTCCAATGTGGTGGTATGGTTATCCAGCATTAATGAAAGGTTTTATTGATAGAATATTTCTTCCAGGAATAACATATCAACCCATACCTAAAAAAGCATTACCACAAAAACTCTTAAAAGGAAAGACAGCAAGAATAGTTATAACCGCTGATGCACCTAAATGGTATGACTACTTATTTATGAAAAGTCCAACTATCAACCAGTTCAAAAAAGGAACATTAGAGTTTTGCGGAATTAAACCTGTCAAAGTTACATACATCGCTCCTATGAAGAACTCAACTATTGAGTTTCGAAAAAATTGGATAAAAAAAATAGCGTTACTAGGTGAAAAACTAAAATAACTACTGCCAACACATAAAGCATTCGTCTTGCCGATAGGCCAGAGATGAATGCGATGTTGACTGACTCGGTGGTGGATCTATGGGGAATTTAAGCGTCCAAATTAATGAATGGTCAATTATAATTTGCAAAAGCCAAGCAAATAAATCGATATTGAGTTAAATTATAATATTTGGTGCTATAAATTTAATTTAGCAATTAAAGTAAAATTAATTGTAGATTTGATTTATATTACTATTAATATTTATTCTTATAATTAATTGATAGTTAAATTTTTAAAGAAGCTTCTGTTTTAAGTCGTACAAAATGAAAATTATTTTTTACATAGCCTTCGTTCTAAGTTTTATTCAGGCACAGTCGCAAACTATGTTGACTAAAATTTATATCGAAGATCAGGTTTCTGCTTCTTCTAAAATTATAGAAGGAAAGGTTTTGGAGAAACGTTGTTATCGAGATGCACAAACGCATCATATTTATACAGCAAACATCATTGAAGTTTATAAAGATTTTTATAATTCAAGTACTTCTGAATTAATTACCATTATTACTAAAGGAGGAACGCTTGGTTTTGAAATGGAAATGGTGACTCCAAGTTTACAATTAAGTGTAGGCGATACGGGAACCTTTTTTTTGCAGGATACAGAAATGAAGTTGGATGGTTTGGAGGCTAATCGTGCAGTATTTAAAGTATTTAGTGGTTTACAAGGGTTTTATAAATATGATCGAGCATTAAATAGTGTAAAAAACCCATTTTATACTTTTTCAAGTATTGATAATAACTTCTACACTACATTAGTAAGTTTGACCAATAAAAAACCTAAAGTATTAAAGACTTTAAATAAAACAGCACAAAAAAAATTAAGTTCTGTTGCTATAACTTCATTTAACCCAACTATGGTAAGAGCTGGTATTGGTCAAACTGTGCAAATTAATGGTACTGATTTTGGAACTCGTATTGGAGCAGTTGCTTTTGAAAATGCTGATTTAGGAGGAGGTTTGTCTAATTTTAAAAATGTTGATGTTGAGTCTATTATTAGTTGGACGGAAACTGCGATAGAGGTAGCAGTACCAAGTTTTGCAGGAACAGGTAAAATTAGAGTTACTACTGATGGCGGTAGTGATACGTTTATTTCTGCCGATGATATTAGTATTCCTAGCGCAGAATCAAGCGCTAGGTTTGATACTGATAATGATGGAAATGTTGATTTTTTATCCAGAGTTAATTTAGTTGGTATAAATAATGAAAAAGGGTATGTGTGGGCGTATAATGAGAATTTTAACAATAATATAGCAGCAACCAGAGCGTTTGAAAAGTCCGTAGAAGAGTGGGTATGTACAACCGGTATTAATTGGACGGTAGCATTGGATGCTAGTGATTTAGATATTACTGCAAATGATGGAGTGAATTTAGTTCGATTTGTGTCAGCATCGGCTTCGAATAATGATGAAATTGAATCTGGAACTTTAGGGGTAACAACGAGTTATTTTTCGGGATGTCAAAACAATTTTGGTCAAATAAATTCTTATTTAGAGGGTGCAGATATGACCTTTAATGTTGATGTGAACTGGAATTTTTCTGAAGATTCGCCAAGCAATGTTCAGGTTGATTTTCAGGGTACCGTAACGCATGAATTGGGGCATGCGCATAATATGGGACATGTAATTAGTTTAGGGCAATTAATGCATTTTGATACTCCAATTGGTTTAAGTAGTGCCACCAGAGTAGTTGATGAAGATACGGAGATTGGAGCACGAATGAATTTAGACTTTTCAAGGTCAGGAGTATTTTGCCCAGGGACAAATGAAATTACTAACAAGGTATGTGATAGTTTATCCATAAGAGGGTTCAATTATAATAGGGATTTTACTATATATCAGGAGAATGACACGCTGTTTGTAAGGTCATCGATAATGATTACTAAGCTTTCAATTTTTGATATTAATGGTAGGGTATTGATGACAGAGGCTAATAAAAAAGAATTGATAACCTCCTTCCTTTCTAGCGGAGTTTATATTTTAGTAATTGAGTTTGAAAATGGGGATTTAGAATATCGAAAACTCAGTTTCTAGCTTCTGTTTTTTTAAATAGTTAACGCATTTACTTCAGCTACAATTTAATTTTATTGATACGTTGTCCAAGTCTTTAAAGGGAAATAAAATCAGGGTTAATTTATACCGTTTTTGATATTAATACCATTACCTGTTTGAATTTATCTTAAAGAAAAATGATGGATGTATGAATTATACAAATCAGAAAAATCAGCATAGCTTGTGTTACGGTTCTTTTTATGTTAACGTAGAATTTCTAAAGGTGTATTTTAATTCGGTAAACTCATATAGGTAATGGTATAAATTACTCATCCAAAATAATTTAATCCTTAATGTTAGAATGTCAACTTAGTCGCAATAAAATTTATCTTTAAGAAGTTCAAGGTTAAAACAGCGTAGTTTTGAGAGTTCAAAATATTGTAAATACTGGTAAATAAAAAAGATGCCGAATGGCATCTTTTTTTTGTAGGATAACGCGGATGTTACCACTTATTTTTTTTCAGTGATTGTTCCTTTAATTTTTAAAGGGAATGGCACTGAATCTGCATTGCTATATACACTAATGGTTTTACGGATAGGACCTACTCTTTTAGTATCATATTTAACTTCAATTTCACCTTTTTCTCCAGGAGCAATAGGGTCTTCAGGTTTTTTTGGAATAGTACATCCACAGCTGGAATATACTCTTGAAATAATTAGCGGGGCGTTACCAGTATTTGTAAATTCAAATTTACGAACACCATCTGCTCCTTTTTCTATAGTTCCGTAATCAATTACTTCAGTTTCAAATTTAATTTTTGCACCGTCTTCTTTTTGCGTTTCAACGGCAGCATCTTTTGTTTCAGAATCTTGAGCAAATGCTCCAAAACTAATAAAACTTACTAGAAATAGACTAATTAATTTTTTCATGTTTAAAAATTTAATTCAATGTAAATGTAATTATTTTTTTGACAACTTCAAGGCGCATTAAACCTTTCAAGTTGTTAATTATATAGTTACTTTTGCTACTTGTACTTCAAATATCAGACCAAAATGGCTATAGCAGCACAATACGACTCAAAAATAGTAGAAGAAAAATGGTATAACTACTGGATGAAGCATAATTATTTTCATTCGGAAGTTGATGAAAGAGAGCCTTATACCATTGTAATTCCACCACCAAATGTAACAGGAGTATTGCATATGGGGCACATGCTTAACAATACAATTCAAGATGTATTGATCAGGAGAGCACGTTTACGTGGCTACAATGCGTGTTGGGTACCAGGAACAGACCATGCATCTATTGCTACTGAAGCTAAAGTAGTTGCTCGGTTAAAAAAACAAGGTATTGAAAAAAGTGATTTAACACGCGAGGAGTTCTTAAAACATGCCTGGAATTGGACGGAGGAATATGGTGGTGTTATATTGGAACAACTTAAAAAATTGGGAGCATCTTGTGACTGGGAACGAACAAAGTTTACGCTGGATGATGATTTGTATCAATCAGTAATTAAAACTTTTGTTGATTTATATAATAAAGGACTAATTTATAGAGGTTTTCGAATGGTGAATTGGGATCCGGAAGCACAAACTACATTGTCCGATGAAGAAGTTATTTATGAAGAAAAACAAGGCGCTTTATATTATGTTAAATATCAAATTGAAGGAAGTGGCGATCATTTGGTAGTGGCAACTACAAGACCTGAAACCATTTTTGGAGATACTGCCATTTGTATTAATCCCGATGATTCTCGATTTTCCCATTTAAAGGGGAAAAAAGTTTTAGTACCTATAGTAAATAGAGTCATTCCTATTATTGAAGATACTTATGTGGATGTAGAATTTGGAACTGGTTGTTTAAAAGTAACGCCCGCTCATGATGAAAACGATAAAGTATTGGGTGACAAACACCAATTGGAGGTAATTGATATTTTTAATAATGATGCCACTTTAAATGCTTTTGGTTTGCACTACCAGGGGAAAGATCGTTTTGTGGTACGTAAAGAGTTTTCAAAAGAGTTGGATGAAGAAGGGTTTTTATTTAAAACGGAAAACCATATGCACAAAGTAGGAACGTCCGAACGTACTAAAGCGGTTATTGAACCCAAACTATCCGACCAATGGTTTTTAAAAATGGAAGCGCTAGTAAAACCTGCTATTAAAGCTGTTCTTGGTGACGATGCCGATATTGCTTTGCATCCTAAAAAGTTTGAAAACACCTACAGGCATTGGATGGAAAATATTCGTGATTGGAATATTTCACGTCAATTATGGTGGGGACAGCAAATACCTGCATATTATTACGGACAAGGGAAGGAGGATTTTGTTGTTGCAGAAACGATTGATGATGCTTTAGCATTAGCAAAGAAAAAAACAGGTAATCAAGCATTAGAAATTACCGATTTAAAACAAGATGAAGATGCATTAGATACTTGGTTTTCTTCATGGTTGTGGCCAATGAGCGTTTTCAATGGAGTAAATGATCCTAATAATAAGGAGTTTAATTATTATTATCCAACCAACGACTTGGTTACGGGGCCTGATATTTTATTTTTTTGGGTGGCTCGAATGATTATTTCAGGTTATGAGTACACAGGCAAGGCTCCTTTTAAAAACGTATATTTAACAGGATTGGTTCGCGATAAGCAGCGCCGAAAAATGTCCAAATCATTAGGAAATTCGCCGGATGCGTTAAAGTTAATTTCAGATTATGGAGCTGATGGTGTGCGTGTGGGGTTACTTCTAAGTTCCGCTGCCGGAAACGACCTGATGTTTGATGAAGATTTATGTAAACAAGGAAAGTCTTTTGTTAATAAAATATGGAATGCGTTTCGATTAATTAAGGGATGGGAAGCCGATGCAGAAGCTAAACCTCAACCAGAAACCGCTGTAAAAGCTATTGCTTGGTACAAAGATAAATTTCAGTCAATATTAGTGTCAATTGATAGTAATTTTGAAAAATATAGACTAAGTGATTCGCTAATGTCAATTTATAAATTGGTGTGGGATGATTTTTGTAGTTGGTTGCTTGAAATGGTAAAACCAGCTTACGGGGAGTCAATTGATACCAAAACATTAGCCGATGTAATTAAATTGTTGGAAGATAATTTACGTTTGTTACATCCGTTTATCCCTTTTGCTTCTGAAGAAATATGGCAAAATATTACTGAGCGTACTTCCGCGGAAGCATTAATTATAAATACTTATCCAAAACAGGTAGGTTATAAGGATGAGTTACTGAAAAATTTTGAAATTACTCAGGAAATTATATCAGGAATCAGGACGATCCGTAAGGATAAAAATATATCGTTCAAAGAAACTATTGATTTGCAAATTATAAATAACGAAGCTGTTTCAGAAGATTTTAATTGCATTATCAAAAAGTTAGGGAATATTGAGTCGTTAAGTTATGTTACTGAATCTCCTGAGGGAGCACTTTCATTTCGTGTAAAATCTAATGAGTATTTTGTGCCTTTAAAAGGTGCTATAAATGTAGCCGAAGAGCTTGAAAAATTAAAAGAAGAGTTAAAATATACCGAAGGATTTTTGAAAAGTGTGTCAAAAAAGCTTTCTAATGAGCGTTTTGTAGCTAATGCCCCTGAGCAAGTGGTAGCCAATGAACGAAAAAAAATGCAGGATGCTCAAGCTAAAATTGAAACCTTAAAATCAGGGATCATGTCATTGTCATAGGAATTTTTAAATAAAGCGAGACGGTTTAAAACACTTTATTCATTATTGGTAATCAAATAATAATTAAAAACTTTATGAAAGTTATACAAGTTTTTGATTTTAAAGTGTTCTAATAAAAACTAAGATGCTTTTTTGAACTATCAATCAGAAAATAACCATTTTACAAGGGAAATTTAATATTAAAAACGGTGTTACGGGAATAATGTAGCTTAAATATTGCATATGCGCTGCTGATGCACAATTAAAAAATTCATTTTATGTGAGTATCTAAAGCAGCATCAGAATAATTTATTACAAAAAATAAGGGCTGGGAATTTCTCATGCTCTTATTTTTTGTAATAATAATCTTATCTTTTTACAAAGGGCAGTTCTTTTATCTGTATTTTTGAGTTTTTTAACGATAATGTTAATATTTTGTTTGAATTTTTAATAAAGCAAATTATTTGTTTAACTTATTGTTTTTCAGAGTAATGTGTAACTATTTGTTTTAAAATTTCCTCAAATGAAGAATAGATATCTGCTTTTATATTTTTGCTTTTTTGTAAGTATTTTGGACTTACAAGCACAAACACTTACTGTTGATGATACTCAAAATGTATCTCAATTAATTAACACCTCGTTATTTGAGGTTGCAGGAACTTGCGAACCCTCGTTTAATGAAAGTTCTCCAATAAATGGTTCCAGTGAACCTACACCAATTGCAAGTTTTGGTGCTTTTTCTGCTTCGGGGAATAGTGGTTTTGATTTGTCCGAAGGTGTCGTATTAGCAACAGGAAGGGTAAGTCAGGCTAATGCAAGTACCGCAGGTATTGGCGATGGTACGGTTACTTGGGGAGGTAGTTCGGACTATGAGAATGCTCTTGGACTTTCGGCGGATACCACGTTTAATGCTACCGAAATTGAATTTGATTTTTTAGCCTTGCAAAATAATATTGTTTTCGATTATGTTTTTGCTTCCGATGAGTATGCTTCAGGAAGCGCAAATTTTTGTTATAATAATGACGGAGTGGTTATTTTAATTAAAGAAACGGGGAGTAGCAGTCCATTTCGTAATATTGCTCTTACGCCTGACAATCGCCCTGTAACTGTAGCTAATATCCATGAAGAAGGTGTAGGGGCAACACCAGAAACATCGTGTCCTGCTGAAAATGAGGCTTTATTAGCAAACGGTGGAGCAAGATCCCCAAGTACGCAAATTAATTACACACAGTATATTCAAACATTAAGCGCCAATACAAATACGGTATTAGGAACTGATTATACAGTAAAAATTATTATTGCTGATGGCGGAGATTCATTTTCGGATTCGGCAGTTTTTATTCAAAAAATAGTTAATGAATTGTCATTAGATTTAGGAAAGCTCGAAGGTAGTGTTTTTACACCAGGCGATATTAATGATTGTTCATCAACCGTAACCTTAAGTCCTGAACAAACATTTCCTGCCTCAGCACAATATTTATGGACTAGTAGTGCTAACCCAAATTTATCTGAGCGTACGCAAACTATTAATGTTTCGGAAAGTGGAACTTATACTTTAAGTGTGCAATTGAATGCTTCATGCGCAATTGAAGCGAGTATTGCAGTAAATTTAGCTGATACAAACCAAGGAAATGAGATGACTCCGCTATCGGAATGTGTGGCAACCACTGCAACTTCAGCAGTTTTTGACTTACAGGTGAAAGATAGTGAGGCATTGATGGGCAGAGATACTGCATCAACAGTTACTTATTTTGCCAATTTAGCTGAAGCTGAAAGTGATTCAGGGACAGCAATTGAAAATCCAAATTCGTACACAGCCAGTACTAATGATATTATTTATGTGACTGTTGTGGAGCCTTCGGGGTGTAAATTTATTTCAAATTTTGAAATCATAGTCGGTCAAGGTGAAGTTATTGACAACAGTCCAAGAGCGTTTGTTGTTTGTGATTCCGAATTGGTAGTGGGGGATACTGTTTTTGATGCCGATGGGTTTGAAGCCGTTGAGTTGACAGACATAACGGCGGAATTTTTTTCGAATCTTTCAGGAAGTTTTATCTATTACGAGGACGCTGAATTAACTACTGAGGCTAATGAAGCACAATTATATTCAGGGACTACTATAATATATGCCCAAAATACTTCGCCAACAGGCTGTTTAAGTAATGCAATACCGATTGAAATTGTGATAAATACACCTCCAACTGGGGTGCCATATGACGAAATTGAAGGGTCAAGCGCAATTTTTGAGGAAATTATTATTTGTGATGAAGACCCTAAAGATGGTTTCACCGCGTTTAATTTAGAACCTCTCAGAGATCAAATCCTAGCATCTGGTATTACCGATGTTGCTATTAGTTTTCACCGAAGTGTTGAAGATGCTGCACTAGGTGTTGATCCCATAGCTGATCCTGCTAATTACACTAATGAAGAAGAAAATATACAACGTATAGGTGTTCGAATTGTAAGAACAGGATCGGATTGTCCTATAGTTAGGCCAATAACATTAAAAGCACGTCACTTAATTTCGGACAGTACAATTGAAGAGGAAAATACCTGCGACGATGATGATGATGGTTTTGCAGTGTTTGATCTTTCAGGGAAAAAAGATGAAATTTCAACCGAATTTCAAGTGAGCCTTTATGCTTCACTTGATGATTTTAATAACGACGACCCCATTTCAGATGCAGATTTAAGATCATACACAAATACGGAAGCAAATACACAAACTATTTATGTTCGGTTAATAGATAATGATCCCGTATGTGAGGACAGTGCAACATTCAATTTAGTGGTGTCACCAAGGGTTACAGTAAACACTCCTACTAGTACTTTAACTGTTTGTGATGTGGATACGGATGGTAGAATTAATGGTTTACCAACGTTATTTCAAAACGAAATTGCTGCAGAAATTACTACCGATACAAGCTTGGGTTTAAGTTATTATACCAATCAGGCTGATGCCGAAAATAGTGATGATAATTCCGTGATGGCACTTATGGATGATAATTCTGGCACAAGCGGAAGATACTGGGCAAGAGCAACATCAAATGATGGTTGCATTGCCGTGGTTCCATTTGATTTACAAGTTAATCCAGCTCCGGATGTTTTGCCTTTAGATCCGGTATTTGTTTGTTATGATCGGGTCAACTCAATTCCATTTCAAGATATTTCGCAGCAGGTAACCGTAGCTGCTAAAAATGAATTTGCAGTAAGTTATTTCAATACAGAATCTGCAGCCCTAATGATTCCTGAAGCAATGGGTAATTCAATTCCTACAGCTGATGTAACTAATTATGATATATCATTGGATGAGGATGCTGTAATTTGGGTTAGGTTTCAAAATAGAACAACTGGATGTATTTCAGTATTAGCACAACAGTTCATTATAAATACAATTCCTGTAATTGTTAATAACGATGATTTTTTACTTTGTGTTGCCCCAGGAAATTCCTTAGCAGCTAATTTTAATTTACGCAGTAGGGATGCACTCATTTTGGGTGACCAAACCGATAAATTTATTCGCTATTATGACTCTTCAATAAGTGATGCTAATGCAGGAGGGAGCGATGGCGAAATTATGGATCCTATATTTTCAAGTACCATTTCGGAAATGCCCATTTATTTCAGAATTGAAAATATTGATGATGCTACCTGTTTTATTACAGGGCAGTTCAACCTCAAAATTGAAGAAAATGCTGCCACCAACCCTATTGATCGTTTGATCGAATGTGAGGGAGATACGCCTAGTGTAGCTTTGTTTAATCTGCAAGATGCGGTAGACATTATTACTAATAATGGAGCCATAACAGGTGTTGCTATTAATTTTTATGCTAATGATGCCGATGCAGGTTTTGTTGATTTGAGCGATAGCGCCAATCAAACAGAGCAAGTACCTAATGCTACCGGAGAAAGTTTGCCGTTGGATGGGTATGAAAATCAAACTCCGTTATCTCAGGAAATTGTTGCACGGATTACAAATACAGTTAATGACTGTGTTACTTTTGATAAATTTTTATTAGTGGTAGATGAGCGTCCTGAAGTTGAGCCATTGAGTAATCTTTCTATATGTGATACCAATGGTGATGGAACCGAATCTGTAGACTTAAAGGATGTGGAAAGTACATTTAGATTTAATTATGCCGGTAGGCAAAGAGATTTGGCAGCCACAGGAGGAGTACTTTATTTTAGATCAGAAGCTGATAGGGTAGCCCACACAGAAAGCATGCCGTTAAATATTAACGTTGATGAACCATTTGTGTTAACCAATGCTTTAACAGATATTTATTTAAGAATTACTTCGGATACAGGATGTGTTTTTGAAACATCCTATAGTATTCAATTAAATTCTTTGCCCGTAATTGAAGCAAAAGATATTGAGTTATGTGAAGATGATTTTGGTTCAAATAGTTTTACAATTAATAATCTTACGGAGCTAAATACTCAATTTCAGTTTGTGGACACTGCCAATCCTGTAAATGAAAATGTGATTGTGCGTTACTACACTGATGCGGCAGGTACAAGTCCTATTGTAGGTAGCTATACTAAAAGCAATACTGATGTTGAAATATATGCTGATGCATTTAATACGGTAACATCATGTGTATCCAATATTATTGTTAGGTTAGGCTTAATTGCTCATCCTATTCCAACGGCAACATTGCCTGATTCATCGGATTTAATTGTTTGTGATTTGGATGGAACGTTGGATGGCGTGACTGACTTTGTTTTTGCAGATTTAGATACTGCTATTTTAAGAAGTCAAAATAATACGAGTTTTGCGGTGACGTATCACGATACTATGGAGGATGCGGAAGCTAGTATTGCTCTTGCAACTCTTAATAGAGCTACTACCAAATCCTACGTGGCAAAGGTAACCAATCTAAATACGACTTGTTATAACACGGTGTTATTTGACGTTACGGTAAATGCAATACCGGAAATTGAACCAATTACTCAAATGCTTGAACGTTGCGATGTTGGTAATGATAATTTGGAATTATTTGCATTAAATTCCATTGAAACAACTTTAGTTCCAATAGCTGGGGCGGCAACTGATTTTACAGTGCGTTATTTTACTGCAGCGTCTCGTACTACTGTTAGTGAAATTACCGGAGCAAATATTAGTCAGTTTTCTGTAAATAGGTTTGGAGCGCAATTGATCTACATTTCCTTAGTTTCAAATACGAATCCTAACTGTACGTATGATAGCGAGTTTAGAATTAATATGATTGAGCTTCCTCAAATTAATGAAACTACAGCTAGTATAAAGTTTTGTGAAGGGGAATTATTTGAGTCGCAAAGGGCTAATTTAAATTCTTTACTCATTCCCAACCTTTCTGATGCAATGGTAAGTTACCATACGGATATTACAGCGGATTTAGCTTCGGAAATTTTGGATGCAGATCCTGTACCTAATGGGGAAATCTTTGTAAAATCTACAAGTAATGCCACTGGTTGCGAAAATATTGTGCCAATTACCTTGGAGGAAATTAGTTTGCCTACAATTAATGATATAAGCTTGGCAACTAGAACCGTATGTGATACTGATAATTTTAATGATGGCTTTTTTCCGTTTGACTATACTACTTTAAACGGCGAAATTTTGGGATCACAAAACCCTTCTTTGTTTACTATAAGTTATCATTTGACTGAAATTGATGCAGCTCGTAATAATCCTATAGACACTAATAGTGGAATCAATACAGGAACCTATTATGTAAAAGTTACAAACAACGAAGCTGGTTGTAGTATTACACGTGAAATTGAATTGTTTGTGTCACTTTTACCAAATATTGTGCTTGAGGATGTAGTGTTTTGTGTGAACAGTCCTTCGCGTGTTATAGATGGGGATACAGGTAATGAAAATGATGTGTTTTACCAGTGGACATTTGCTAATGAAGCAGGTGTTCAGGTTAGGCCTACGATTACTGATTCTAAAACCCTAACATTAAGTCCTGCTGATATAGGAACTTTTGTAACCTTAGAGGTAAGAAATAATGCAGCAACAGCCTGTTCAGCATTTAAAACATTTGAAGTGTCTGTATCAGAAAGTGCGGAAATTGTTATTGATGAAATTATTAAAGGTTTTGATTTAAATCAGGTAACTGTTGAGGTGTCTTCGGAAGGAGAATATACTTACGGGTATGATGATCCTGATCCAGCAAACAGCCAAGAATCAAATGTTTTTGAAAATGTATTACCAGGCAAACACACCATTTGGGTATTTGATAAAAATGGTTGTGAACCAAGTATGCAGGAATTTATTTTTATTGATTACTTTCCGTACTTTACGCCAAATGGTAGTGGCCCCATAGAAACGGAAACATGGCATGTGAAAAGTATTGAAGAAATTCCTGGAACACTAGTGTATATATACAATCGCTTTGGTAAATTATTAAAAACCCTTACCAGTAGTAGTGAAGGCTGGGATGGTACATTTAATGGTGTACCTGTACCAACTGATGATTACTGGGTGTTAATTAGAACCCCAGAAGGGGATGAAATAAAAGATCATATAACGTTAAAAAGATAGTGGAATTTAAAAAATAGAAACCCGCGATGCTCTTATAGTTTATTAGTCTAAAAATAAGATGATCGCGGGGTAAAAAACAAAGCTCAACTTAGTGACAAAACAGCTTGCTTGTCATTGCGAGTTGTTTTGTATGTTGATGTTAGTTCATTTTTAAATAGCTCTAATAAGTTATCTAAAGCAAGTTGATGAACATTATCCAAATTTGATTGATAGGATTCAAAGAATTTTAAACCATCCCATAAAAGCTTTTGCACTAATAGTAAAAGTGATTCGTTTTGTTTTTGCTGTTTTACTAATTTTTCCCAATTATCGTTAATTGTTAATTTTTTTAATGAATAAATATCGCAAACGTTTTTCGTTGATTCAACAGTTTTGTTTATTGCCTTAATGGTGCTCTCGTACTCCCTGTTTTGTTGGCCATAAAGTTCCCGAATGATGTCGTGTATGTTTTTTACATATTCGGTTAAAAAGCGATTTTGATTTTCAACCATTAGGGCAATTTTGTAAGGTGTTTTTTCATTTGCATCAGAAAGTATTGTTGTTTTTTTATTCATAAAAGAAAAATCCGCATTAAATGTATTTAACATTTCAGTGCAAAGTTGTAAGGCTTTAAGCCAGCTATTGTATTCTTTGTTTAGTTTAGTTGGTAATTCAATTTTTTTAAGTTGCCCTACGTAATACATACTTAATAAAGATTCAATTTCTTTTGATGTATTATGATTCGCCTTATTGAATTCATGAGTGCCATCACGGCCACTATTATCTATGATTATTTTGTCACCACCAGGATGTATTTCTTTGAACTCAGTAACATCGTATACTTTGTCATTAATGGAAAGCCAATACCCGTTTTTGTCGTTATTCCTATTAACAATGTCAGACAAGTAATAATTTTTTGATCCATCATTTTTTATAAAATTAGGTGATGTAAAAACATCTTGCATGTACCTGTTTTCGGAAAATAGGCTGTAAAACACCTCCTTGACATCAATATGTGAAGAAGCGTAATCGGCGATTATTTGTTTAATGCTATTTAGTATGGATAGCGCAAAACCTGCTTTTCCACAAGTATAGAATAGTCCAGCATTTTCAATATCTGAAGGTGAAATAGCATTGTATAGTTTTGCTGCATGTTCTTTTTGTAAAACAATGTAATCAATCTTTTTATTCTTGGGTAGATTGCTAAATACTAGTTTATTTTTAAGTACCGAAGCCTTTTTATCCAATAATAAATGATCTCTTGTAGCTAAAATATTCAAATTAACGCCATAATTGATCATTAACTCCTTAAGCTCATCTTTAAAAACAATATCATCAATTTGTTTTACACAATAGTATATTGATAATTGCTTTAGCTTATTTTTTTGTTTTAAATCCTTCCAAAATCCTTTAAAAGGGGCTATGCCTGATCCAGCAGCAAAAAGCACCACTTGTTGTTTTTTAATATCTTGAGGTAACGAAAATCGTAATGGTCTGGTTATATTTATTGGGATTTGAGAACTGTATTGTAATTCTTCATTTGTTAAAAAATGAGAACACACCCCTTTGTGTATTTTAGTTTCAGTTTTGGTTTCGGCATTACTAATAGTTAACTCAATTTGGTTTTTATCAAAATTTGATGAAATGCTGTACATTCTTTCATGTTCTGGTTGCAAACAATCTATAAAATGTGGTAATAGCATTTGGGCAACATTTGTTGAAAATGGCACTAACTTTTCAACAAGTTCCAATAATGAAATTTGTTCAGTATAAGTATCAACTTTCATAAAAAGTTTAAGGTGAGGGCAAAGCGATAAAATGTTATTGACATTATTTATTTTTGCCGATAGTAGTATATCAAGCACTGATGCCTCTTCAATAGTTTTGTTGTAATAGGTGTCAAAGTAATTTTTCCATTCCTGGTTAAGAATAATAGGCTCTTTTCCACTAATTTTTAACAGTTCAATTATCCTTAAAACTGTTTTGCTATCGTTTTTTGGAACTACTGAACATCTGTCACCAGGTCTATAAGTAATTCCTTTATTTTTAATATCAAGCGCTACCGTGGTCATATTTTGAGAGATACTTTTTGTTCTTTTAGAAACAAAACCAAAGGGGCATTTCAATTTTTTATTGCTGTATCTTTCAAGTCGGGTAGTTTCAAGCTCGTCATCAACTTCCTCCCAAGTGCGTTCTTTAAAAAGTCCACTAAACCCTCCTATAGTAACTGATCGCCCAACTTTGAAAGCCATTTGTAAGTATCCATAAACTTTTCTTCGGTGCACTCCTAGAAAACCTTTGTCACCAGAATAACTTTCTATAAAAGAATAAAAAGCGCCATTTAATTCTTGATCATTTTGCTGTTTAATGTATTTTGTAATTGAAACCTTATCCACCGCGTTTAAAAAATTGCACCAATGCTCGGGATACCATTCTCTAATAAACAAGGCTTCTTTACCCAAAATAGTATCATATTTGGAGCGCTCAATGAACGTGTCAATTAAATGAAAAAATGGAGATGAGGTTCCGCTAGGTCCCTGTACACCTTCTTTAATAGGTACAGCAAATGGAGCAACAGTTTTTGCCCATACAATGGGATCAACATAAGTTTTACTCCTGGGATTAGGATTAATTTTTAAAAAGCTTTTTTCGGTAACGGTGAGTAATTCTTCCTTTAACTCAATTAGCCCTTTAATGACAGCTTTTTTGTTGTTTTGTATAATTGCGTTTTGAATATCAACAATATTTTTTATGAGCTGTACAGTTTTAAAAGCAATTTCGGTTTGCGTTAAATAAAATACTTGTTCTTCCTGATTATTTACAGTTGGGGTTAATAATTCAAGATTTTCAAGATCAAAATTATTAGTATATTTTTTTTGTTTCCAGTTATAAATAATTAAGTCAATATAGGATAAGAATGGTTGCGGTCTATTAAGCCTTTTAGTAACAATACCCCACGGAATTAGAATTGATTCAGGAATGTCTAAATCTTCATCTCTTTCATTTCTGACATACGCATGAGCAAGGATACTCATTAACATGGATGCGCGGCATAAATACTTATCATCTAATTTTGTAGCATCCAGTAATGCCATTTTTTGAAGCGATATCCGTAACGTTTGATTTTTGTAATGTTTGGGTAATTCGGCAGCTACTTTATCCCATAAGTTATAAGGAGCAGGAAGTTCAGTAATTGGGTTTGAAAGCGGCATAAAACCTCTTTCAAATGACAAAAAACCTAAATTTTCATGTCCATTTCGAGCATTAATTCGTTCAGCATACTTAATATAATTGTGTGAAGGGCTATATGATTTAGTATTCATTTTAGTTAGTTTAGCTTTGTGCTTAAAAAATGTATTACATGCGTTATTATTTGTTATTGGGATTAAGCGGTAGATTTAAATTAGGGGGGAAGTTTTTTAAATTGTTTTGCATTTTAATTCTTCAATTTTGTAAAGAATTTTCGATGTAATTTGTGAAGCATCCAAATAGCCTTGGATAAAGATTTCGGTATGACCATTCATTTTAATGGCACATGCTGGATAACCTTCAAAACCGATTATTTGAGTATTTAAAAATTCCAATTCAATTTTTTCGGATTCAATTTTGCTATTGAGTCTTTTAATGAAGTAATCGATATCTACAGGATAATCTTCTAATAACTCCGCATAAGTGGCATCACTATGAATGTCTTTTCCATATTGAAAAAAAGCAGTTTGTATGTCCGAAGCAAAATCAAAAGTACCTTGCGGATATATTTCTCTCATTATTGACGCAGCTATAGAAGCTTTTTTAGAATCATAGGCGTAATTGCCATTTTCAAGTAACTTTAAAAAATTCTTACCGAATGATCTGCCAGAACGGTCGCTAACATTACTCATGTTATTTTTGATATGATGGCTTATGTATTCCATTTTTAAGCTTCTAAATCCAGCAAAAATTCCACCATTGGCAAGTTTAAAATCAGCTATGTTTTTTAGTTTTGACATAGCAGAATTTATTTCGTTGGAAAACCCATAGCACCATCCACAAAGTGGCTCATAACCATATGTAATTTCAATTTTAGTACTATTGTTTACTGTAGGTGTAATAATTGATGAAAATCTTTTAGTGTTACTTTGCTCTAATATTAAATTTTCTGAGGTGTTTAAATAATTCATAATGATGTTGTGTTAATCGTTAATTTAAGTTATAAGAATGATTTTGCCATTTGAAAGTTTTTTGACTTTGGCTAGCCACAGGAACAAGAAATTCATCAGTATTTGTCAATTGACTTTTTACTGAAAATATTTTCTTTACATGCTGATGAATATCAAATAAGAGTTTTTTGTCAACTGACAAAGGAGAAACGCACGAATAATGAAGCGTTTTTTGGGAAGTCAAACTGTCTTCTTCAAGATGCACAACTGGGAGTTGGTTCTCGTTAAATACAGTCGTAATCATAGCTATAATTTCCTTGCATCTTGAATTGTTTATTTTATTGCAAATACTTGTGTCAATAATTATTAATTCGGGGCGAGAGTAATTAATAGCCATAATCAGGCTAATAAAATAATCGTTAAAGTCTTGGTGTAGTATTTGTTGGGTAATAACAAAATACAAGCAGTTTACTTTAGATAATTCATTTTTTAATTGGTAAAGTTTATTCAGTTTCTTTTCATTGAAAAAATGTTTAGTCAAAAAGTTGTTCTCTAAATTTCTAACATCTTTTTGGGAGGTTAAATCTTTTTTTTGTAGATTATTGTTTGCGTACGTACCTTGTAGCGAAAAGGGACTCATTAATAGAATTTCCTTCATAATAAAGTCATTTTGTGATTAATTGATAATTCAATTTAGCACATAACTTTCGTTAAATCAAGTACTTACTTTATGGTGGGGTACTTACCTTTTGGTTGGTTTTACTGATAATCAAGTAATAAGAGATGGAAAAAAAAGAAAAAAAATTAATTGATACCTGTCCAGTTCGCAAATCTTTGGACATTATTGGAGGTAAATGGAAGTTATTAATTATTGGACAGTTTTTTGGAGCTGAGATGTTGAGGTATGGAGATTTGAAAAAATTAATACCTGAAATAAGTGAAAAAATGCTTAATCAAGAACTTAAATTTTTGTGTAAAGCTAATATTTTGTCAAAAAAAATATTTCATGAAACGCCATTAAGGGTGGAATATGCCTTGACAGATTTGGGTAAACAGGTAATACCATTTATAGGTATGTTAGCTGATTTAGGGAATAAATTAGAAGAGCTGGAAGGGGAGGCTTAATTCTTCTCTTTTGGTTTAAGCTTAGTAACTTGTCAGTAATTAATTAGGATCTAAGATACGTTTTAACAAGTTTTATGTAGCCTAATTTAGCTTCATCTTTGCTTAAACCTCTTACTTGTAAAAGAGCATTCACTTTGAAAGCATTACGTAATTCAATTTCACCAGTTGGGCGGTATAGTCCTGAATCTTCAGTGGCTTGTTTGTAGTAAGCGTAAAACTTTAATTTGATATCAGTGGGAAGCAGCTCGGGATAGCTGTTGGCCTCATCCACAGCTTTCAAAAAGGTGTTGTGTATTTTTTCGCTATCCATATCTTAATTTAGCTTATAGTTGCTAAAATACTTTCGCCTCCACGAACTTTATCGTTGATATTTACATTTATTTTGGTTCCTAATGGTAAAAATACATCCACTCTTGAACCAAATTTTATAAATCCATTATCATCACCTTGAATTACTTTGGTGCTTTCTTTAGCATAATTTACAATTCTTTTTGCTAAAGCCCCAGCTATTTGACGATAAAGCACATTTATTTTCGAATTTTCAATAACCACTGTAGTGCGCTCATTTTCCTCGGAAGATTTTGGGTGCCATGCAACAAGAAATTTACCTGGATGATATTTGCTAAAAAGCACCTTGCCACCAATAGGGTTTCGGGTTACATGAACATTTATAGGGGACATAAATACAGAGACTTGAATTCTTTTTTCTTTAAAAAATTCTTTTTCAAACACTTCTTCAATTACTACAACTTTTCCGTCAACTGGAGAAACTACGGTGGTGTCATCAATTTTTGTATTTCTTTTTGGGTTTCTGAAAAATTGAAGAATGATAACTAAAAAAAAGGCTGCTATTGCGTACAATAGACCTTGAACAATAGTATTATCAATAAAAAAATAGGTTGCTAATGCCAGACTAGTAACTAAGATTAATGTTATTGTAATAATTTTATAACCTTCTTTATGAAACATACGAGATAATTTGTAAATACAAAAATACAAAAGGGCTGGCATATAAAATACTATCTAGACGATCAAATATGCCGCCGTGTCCAGGCATTATTTTGCCGCTATCTTTAACCCCTGCTTGTCTTTTAAATTTAGATTGGATTAAATCACCAATAGTACCAAATACGCTTACTATAATTGCAAGTACTATCCAGTGCAATATGGATAAAGAATTAGAAAAATAATATATTAAAACACCTCCTATGATTGCAGCAAAAAAACCTCCTAAAAATCCTTCAACTGTTTTTTTGGGAGATATTTTTGGATATAATTTATGTTTTCCAAAATTTTTACCTGTCAAATAGGCAAAGGAATCATTTACCCAAATAAGTACGAGCAATCCAATTATAAAAACAGGGCGGTAGTTATTAAACTTATCAAATGGGATAAGTGTTAAATAAAAAAAACAGCTGATAAGATAAAAAATACTTACCACATACTTCTTTTTTTCAAACATAGGGATAATCCGAATAAAAAGAAGGTCTTTTAAAAGGAGTAGTTGTATAAACAATGTGATAAATAAAAAACTCCAAGTAATGGTATCTGGTATTTTTATAAAGTGGGTTGCATAATAGCCTGAAATGAGGATAAGGTATAAAAAAACTTTTTTAAAGTGAATTAAGCGTTGAAATTCATAGAGACATATCAGCGAAAAAGCAAAAAACACACCTAAAAAGGAATATTTGTGGAACAAAATTGATCCAATAAGAATACATACGTATATAAAACCAGAAAATGCCCTGGTATAAAGTTCCTTCATGTTTTTATAGGTCTTCTACCAAAAGTAAGTATAAATTTTTAGCACTACTTCCGTAGGTCAAAAAATTATTTTCTCTTTGTGCTTCAAATAATTGAATTGTAGTAATGTTGGTAGGAATAAAATTATTTTTTCTGTTTTTTATTCCTTTAAGTCCTTCACTAATAGTATTAATGAGTTGACTAGTGTAGGCAATTATTATAAAATTGTCAGGGAGTTCATTTAGTTTTTTTTCTTTCAATTGGTTTGAAGATACTAAAATACCTCCGCTATTACCAATTAAATATTCGCAAGAAGCAAAATAAACAGTTGAATTATTTTTTTTTGTAAAATTTACATTAAAATTAGCGAACTCTGTTTTTAAATCTTCTTCAAAACAACAGATGTCATTACCGTGCCAATTATTTTCCAAAAGAATATTGTCAAAAGTTTGAAAGGCTTCTTTCATGTTTTCGCAATACAAAAATTTGCCGCCTTTTTCCCTGAAGTTGAGCATAAATTGTTCATCTACCGGAAATTCATTTTCGGGCATGTATTTACTTGTTGAAAATGAATCATCATCTTCTTTTTTAGGGTTTTTGCGTGATGAAAAAAGTCTTTTAAACAGACTCATATGTGTTGCTTATAATGAAATTGCGGTATTGAGTTTTCATACCATTAATACAATATAGTAAGAAAACTCAATATAAATCTTAAAATTACTGCTCCTCAGTGGTTGTGGATTCCGTATTTTGAACCAAAGGATTTTCTTTTGTAAACGGTCTTTTTCCAAAAATTTCCTCTAAATCATCCTTAAAAATAACCTCTTTTTCAAGCAATACTTCGGCAAGTTGCGACATTTTTTCTTTATGAGTTTCCAGCAAATCAAGTGCACGCTGAAACTGTGTTTCTATAATGTCCTTTATTTCATTATCAATTAACTCTGCAGTTTTTTCACTATAAGGCTTCACAAAACCACTTTCTCCAGCAGGGTCATAATAAGTAATGTTTCCAACTTTTTTATTTAAACCGTAAATCATTACCATCGCCTTGGCTTTTTTAGTAACGCTTTCCAAATCACTTAAGGCTCCTGTTGAAATTTGATTAAAAATTAACTTTTCAGCAGCACGTCCGCCCATGGTAACACAAATTTCATCCAAAAACTTGTTTGTACGTGTAATATGTGCCTCTTGAGGTAAATACCAAGCAGCTCCTAAAGACCTCCCTCTAGGAACAATAGTAACTTTTACCAAAGGATCTGCATGCTCAAGGAACCAACTTACGGTAGCATGTCCAGCTTCGTGGTAAGCAATGGTTTTCTTTTCTTCAGGTGAAAATAAATTACTTCTTCTTTCCAAACCGCCAACAATACGGTCAACAGCATCTAAAAAGTCTTGTTTGCCAACGGTCTTTTTCCCTTTTCGAGCGGCAATTAAAGCGGCTTCATTACATAGGTTAGCAATATCAGCGCCAGAAAACCCAGGGGTTTGCTTTGCTAAAAAGTCAACATCTAAATTGTCTGCTTTTTTAAGTGGTTTTAAATGTACTTTAAAAATAGCAAGTCGTTCTGTTAAATTTGGTAAATCCACGTAAATCTGTCGATCAAAACGACCAGCACGCATAAGGGCTTTATCCAAAACGTCAGCACGGTTAGTTGCTGCAATAACAATTACATTTGTATTGGTACCAAAACCATCCATTTCAGTCAATAGCTGATTTAGTGTATTTTCGCGTTCATCATTAGAGCCTGACATGTTGTTTTTTCCACGTGCTCTACCAATGGCATCAATTTCATCAATAAAAATTATAGCGGGTGATTTGTCTTTGGCTTGTTTAAACAGATCACGCACGCGTGAGGCTCCTACACCAACAAACATTTCAACAAAATCTGATCCTGATAAGGAAAAGAAAGGAACTTTAGCTTCGCCAGCAACGGCCTTAGCAAGTAACGTTTTACCTGTTCCTGGAGGTCCTACTAAAAGGGCTCCTTTAGGAATTTTACCACCTAGAGAGGTGTATTTCTCAGGATTTTTTAAAAAGTCTACAATTTCCTGAACTTCCTCTTTGGCGCCTTCCAAACCAGCTACGTTTTCAAAAGAAACTTTAACATCGGTATTTTGGTCAAAAAGTTTTGCTTTTGATTTACCAATATTAAATATTTGACCTCCTGGGCCTCCGCTACCACCACCACTCATACGGCGCATAATAAAAATCCACACTCCAATAATAAGTGCAAATGGAAGTAAGGAAATAAGCAAATCTCCCCAAACATTAGTTTCACTGTTGTATTGTACAGGCGTGGTAATGTTATTTGAAGATTTTATTTCGTTAATTGTATTTTCAAAATTTTGAAGATCCCCAAATTCAAATTGATAATCTGCTCTTTCTTTTCCTGAAGCGGTATTTAAAAAGGAATTTCCTGTTTTCTTTTTATGCTTTTCTAGTCTTTTAGCTTCAGTTGTTAAAAAAACTTTTGCTATTCTTCGGTTTACAATTACTACTTTATCAACTTCATTTTCGCGTAAGTAAGTCTTAAATTCCGAAGGAGATATTTCGTTTTTCCCAGCTAAATCACCTTCAAAAAAAGTGATCGCTAAAAAACCTAAAACAACCAAGGCTATAATCCAATAGGAATTAAATTTTGGTTTTTTATTTAAATCTGATTTTTTGGGCTGATTTGCCATATATAATTTTTAACTAATTTTAGTAATTCGATTCAATGAGTGTGCTCTTTGCATCACCCCATAGTTCTTCAATATTATAGGTCTCTCTAATATGTTTTTGGAAGATATGTACAACAACATTAATATAATCCATAAGTACCCATTCGGCATTATCAGTACCTTCAATATTCCAAGGTTTATCTTTAATTGCTTTGCTTACTGTTTTTTGAACAGAACCTACAATGGCATTCACTTGCGTGTTGGAAGTACCGTTGCATATTATAAAATAGTCACATACTGTATTTTCAATTTCTCTTAAATCAAGTATAGTAATGTCTTGTCCTTTAACTTCTTCAATGCCTTTAATGACATGAGCAATCAACAAATCATTGTTTTTTTCTTGTTTCGACATTCAAATTTTTTTAACTCTTTCTTGCATGCTTTAAGCAAATTTAAGAAATTGTGTTTGATTGATGTTTTATAGTCTACATTGCTAATTTACGGTATTCAAAAAAAAGATAAAACCGTTTTTTGATTAGTTATAACAAAGTTATTATTTTTTGGCTTTTAACACCTTTTAATATAAGTAAAGTCTATAATTTTCAATGAAAATAATCAAAGTTGATGCCACACCCTCTACCAATAGTTTTTTAAAAGAACTTTTACGGAAACAAAATATAATTAAACCTACTTGTGTTTGGACTAAAGCACAAACAAATGGGCGGGGGCAAAGAGGTTCAAAATGGCAATCCGAGTCAGGTAAAAATCTTACGTTTAGTGTGTTCTTTGTAACAAATGAGGCTATAAAAGCAACCCCGTTTGTTTTAAATATGCTAACAACATTATCCATAAAAAAAGTTTTAAACAGGTATAATTTGCCACAATTAAAAATAAAATGGCCTAACGACATTTTGTCAGCAAATAAAAAAATAGGAGGCATTTTAATAGAAAATAGCTACCAAAATGGCGTATTGTCCGAAACTGTTATAGGTGTGGGTATAAATATTAACCAAGAGGATTTTACTGGTTTGCCTAAAGCCTCGTCAGTTAAAAATTTGATTGGCATATCGCTTTCGCTAGAAGGTATACTTGATGAAATTTTAAATAGTTTAGAAACTTTTTTTAAAAATTATCAAGAAGAAGATTTTGAAAAAGTAAAGCGAGATTTTGAAGCAGTGCTTTTCCGTAACAAAAAGCCCTCTACTTTTGAGGTTAGTGGAAATCAATTTGTGGGTATTATTCAAGGTGTAAGTAATGGAGGTTTGCTAAAAGTACTTCAACAAGATAATTGTTTAAATTATTATGACGTTAAGGAAATAGCACTGAAATATTGATTTTTAAAATAAAGCAAATCCATAAGCTATAGCTATACTTAAGTTTTTTTCACTGTGTGTAAACAAAAAAATTGATTTTTTACTTAAGAAATTTAAAATTAGTGCCAATGTAATTAAATCGCCCTTGTAGAATACAATAGCCTATGTGTTATATTATT
>NZ_AFPB01000064.1 GCF_000218485.1 Aquimarina agarivorans
TATTTCTTAAAAAAAACTGCTTTAGGATCAAATAGCATTTTATAAAAATGCTATAACTTTATTTCACAATAATTTCTTTTAAACAAATTTTCTGTATATCCGATAATTATAGGTATAATCTATTAACCTAATTTCAATTATTAGAATAGATGAATTTGGTTAGTATTTAGTGATTCAAAATTTAATTTGGTATTAGTAACTTTCTTCAGGTGCTAAGTTAGAGTTTCTAAGACAAAAATAACAGCAATGACTTTGATTCAGCATACTAATAAATTTGAATTTCAGAGAAGCATTAATAATATCAAAGTGAACATTAGATAAATGCACAACGGGTAAATATTAAGTATAAGATTATTATAATTGATCACGCTTCTTTAGATAATGTTGAAATTTTTATGGAAACATGTATGCAAATTAATTTTTGTCAATTTTTGAATTATGATATGATGAATTATTGGGTTTACATAATATTGATGAATAAATCTTTGAAATATAAATTATTATGGATTTTTTTCAATAAAATTAAATTTTATTCCGAAAAGTACTTTTTTGTAAAAAACTGATAAACAATTACTTATGATTTAAGTTAACATTGTTTATAATTACCTAAAATCCGCAGCTAATTTTTTTGTTGTTAGTTTAAGTTATTAATAGCTTTATTTTCGCTAATTTTTAGATTACAAGCGAGATTTTTAA
>NZ_AFPB01000063.1 GCF_000218485.1 Aquimarina agarivorans
ACATTTAACTTTTTAGTCAATTTGTATACTAAATATTTTTTTTGTTAATTTGATGTTAATATATAATGATTATTTGATGGGGTTTTGTTTGTGAAAACCATTGAGTAACAGTTTTTTCAAAAAACTCAACGAATTGATATTCATTATAAGCGGGGCTTGGTAATTTTAAAAAAGTTTTTTGCTATCTTTAATAGAAGTAATGTTATTTTGAATAAGAATATATCAGGATCGTGAATCAGAGTGAACTACAAAAAGCTTTAAAAAAATATTTTGGATTCAGTCAATTTAGAGGGTTGCAGGAACAAGTAATCAAAAGTTTACTCAAAAAAGAGGACACTTTTGTTATTATGCCTACTGGTGGTGGCAAATCATTATGTTACCAGTTACCTGCGCTAATGAGTGAAGGTACCGCAATTGTAGTATCTCCTTTAATTGCATTGATGAAAAATCAAGTTGATGCTATTCGAAGCATTTCTTCTGAAAACGGAATCGCTCATGTTTTAAATTCATCCTTAAACAAAACTGATGTTGCTAACGTAAAAATGGATATTTCAAATGGAGTAACCAAGCTGTTGTATGTTGCTCCTGAGTCATTGGTTAAAGAGGAGTATGCGGAGTTTTTGGCATCTCAAACTATTTCTTTTTTAGCCGTTGATGAAGCGCATTGTATTAGTGAGTGGGGACACGATTTTAGGCCGGAATACAGAAACTTAAGACGCATAATCAAAGGTATCGGTGATAATATTCCAATTATAGGACTCACTGCCACAGCAACTCCAAAAGTTCAGGAAGATATTTTAAAAAACTTAGGAATATCTGGAGCAAACACCTTTAAAGCATCATTTAACAGACCTAATTTATTTTACGAGGTACGTCCTAAAACAGCCAATGTTGAAACGGATATTATTCGTTTTGTAAAACAGAATTCAGAAAAAAGTGGCATCATTTATTGCTTAAGCAGAAAAAAAGTTGAGGAATTAGCTCAAGCATTGCAGGTAAATGGAATAATTGCAGTGCCTTATCACGCAGGCCTTGACGCTAAAACAAGAGCAAAGCATCAGGATATGTTTTTAATGGAAGATATTGATGTGGTAGTCGCAACCATTGCATTTGGAATGGGTATTGACAAACCTGATGTGCGTTTTGTTGTACATTATGACATTCCCAAAAGTATTGAAAGTTATTATCAGGAAACTGGTAGGGCGGGGCGTGATGGTGGCGAAGGGCATTGTTTGGCTTACTATGCTTACAAGGATATTGAAAAGTTAGAAAAATTTATGAGCGGCAAACCTGTTGCTGAGCAGGAAATAGGGAATGCCCTATTGCAAGAGGTGGTTGCTTTTGCAGAAACGTCCATATCCAGAAGAAAATTTATTCTCCATTATTTCGGTGAAGAATTTGATGAGACAACTGGCGATGGGGGCGATATGGATGATAATGTTCGTAACCCTAAAAAACAAATTGAAGCAAAGGTTCAAGTAGCACAATTACTGCATGTGGTTTCTAAAACAGGAGGAATATACAAGTCCAAAGAAATAGTAAATACATTAATAGGTAAGGAAAATGCTATAATAGTTTCCCACAAAACACAAACGCAACCTTTTTTTGGAAGTGGAAAGAAAAATGAGGATAAATATTGGATGGCGTTGATCCGTCAGGTAATTGTAGCTGGTTTTTTAAAAAAAGATATTGAAACTTACGGAGTATTGAAAATTACACCTAAGGGTAATGAATTCATTAAAAAGCCGCAAAGTTTTATGATGACCGAAGATCATTGTTTTGAGGATGCGGCTACTGCAAATGCCACAAAATCTGGAGGTTTTACTACGGATGAAGTGTTGTTGAAAATGCTAAAAGATTTACGTAAAAAAGTAGGAAAAAAACGAGGGGTACCTCCATTTGTTGTATTTCAGGATCCGTCATTAGTGGATATGACCCTTAAATACCCTATTACAGTAGATGAGTTGTCAAATGTACATGGCGTAGGTGAAGGAAAAGCAAAAAAGTTTGGAAAAGATTTTTTAAAACTCATCGCCGAATATGTAGATCAACATGATATTATCCGCCCCGATGATTTTATTGTAAAAACTACAGGTGCAAATAGTGCTCTCAAGTTGTATATTATACAAAACGTAGATCGAAAATTGCCTTTAACTGATATTGCAGATGCTAAAGGAATGAATATGGAGGATTTTATCACCGAAATGGAAGCCATAGTTTATAGCGGTACTAAGTTAAACATTGATTATTGGTTGGAAGACTTGCTTGATGAAGATCAGCAAGAAGAAATTCACGAGTATTTTTTAGAAGCCGAAACCGATAATATAAAGGATGCGCAGGAAGAGTTTGAAGGAGATTACGAAGAGGAAGAGCTCAGACTATATCGTATAAAATTTATATCAGAAGTGGCAAATTAGGCAGCCTGTTTTCAGATAAAAGGTTGAAGGTAGATGCACTATATAGGTTGCTTTTAGGCTTAATTTTATTATTTACTATCCTTTTTATACTATACTATTTACTAAGACTGAGCACCAATTACCAAAACTAAATATTGAAATGTTACCTCTTACTTTCTGTATACACTTGTCCGCGGTGTGGTTTTAAGGCGTTTCTTACTGGTTTCATTTCATTTTCTTCTACGACTAAATAAGCAAGACTATGCATTTCAGTGATGTTTTCAGTTCCTGTGATTTGTAAGGAGAGGTTTTCTAAAACGGCAAATTCTTTTAGGTGAATTTCATGGTGTTGTGCAGTTTTACTGGCAGTAGGACCTTTAAAGTCCCATATGAGTTTTAGTTTGCGATTCATGGGTTGTGTTGTTTATTCTTAAATATTATGATCTTTTGACTTGGTCTTTAGGATAAATAATTGTTGTTTCTTTCATTAAATAGATTGCTATTTGTAATAGTAATTACTTAAAATAGTTTTTTAAAAAGTAATGTAATTTGAAATCAACTTGTCAAACCTACGAATATTACTATTTTTGTACGATTAATTAGTTAAGAAATTTTTAGTGAAAGGACAACAGGTCAAATTTTTATTAATAATCGCAATTTCAACGATGATGGCTTCTTGTCAATTATTTGAAAGTAAAACTGACGCGCGCGTTATCGCAAAGGTTCACGATGCTTTTTTATATGAAGATCAACTGAAGGAGTTCAATATCCCTTCTGGCTTGACCGAAAAGGATAGTGTAGCTTTATTAACGGAATTTATTGATAATTGGGCAACAAAACAATTATTATTGTATGAGTCTAAGCAAAATATGACCCAAAAGAAACAAGATCAGTTTAATAAATTAGTGGATGACTACAAAACGGATTTGTTTGTTAGTCATTATGAAAACGGGTACGTTCAAAAAAAATTGAATACAGTAATTTCCGAAACTGAAATCAATCAATACTACGAAAAGCACAAGCAAAGTTTTCTATTGAAAGAGGATTTGGTGCAAGCAAGATATATTCATTTGCCGTTGAGTTATACAAACACCTCTGCCACAAAAAAATTATTCACTCGTTTTAAAATTGAAGATAAAACAGAGTTGAAAAAAATTCAGCTTGGGTTTAAAAAAGTAGATTTAAATTTAGAAAATAAATGGCGTACGTTTGATGAGTTATTGACTTCCATTCCTAGTATTGGTAATTTTAAAAAGAGTTCATTATTAGTACCAAATAAATTTTTTCAGTATAAAAATGATGAAGGTAAATTTTTAGTAAAATTTGAAAAAGTATTATTGGTTGGAGAGCCAGGACCAGTGGTTTATGTAAAGGAGACCATTAAACAAATAGTATTAAACAAGCGAAAGCTTAAATTGAAGAAACAACTTGAAAAAGAAATCATTAAGGATGCATTACAAACAAAAGACTATACAATTTTTGAATAAAACAACCCTATTTATAGGTTTTTGTTTTGGAGTTTCAGCTGTTGCACAAGAAATTGTAATTGAAGCGCCTAGTGAAGCTGTGGAGGAGAAGAAAGAAGAGGCAATTGCTGGGCGACAGAAAATTGACGGCATTGTGGCAGTAGTTGGTGATTTTATAGTGCTGGATAGCGATGTAGATAAAGCATATATTGATCTTAAAAATCAGGGAGTTTCTATATCTGAGATCAGTCGTTGTGAATTGGTTGGGAGTTTATTGGAAACTAAACTGTATACACACCATGCCATTCAGGATAGTATTCCAATTTCAGATCAACAAATTCAACAACAGGTAGAGCAGCAGTTGGATTATATGAAGAAGCAGCTGGGTAATGAAGAAAAGGTTTTAAAGTTTTACCGTAAGGATAATATTATTGACTTTAAAAAAGAATTATTTGATTTGGGAAAAAATCAACGATTATCCCAATTAATGCAGCAAAAGGTGGTTGAAGAAGTGACTGTAACACCTGATGAGGTAAAACAATTTTTTAATACTATACCAAAGGATGAACGTCCTTTGATTGATACCGAAATTGAAATTTCACAAATCGTTATAAAGCCAAAACCATCAAATGCAGAAATAAAAGAAACGGTTGATCGATTGAACGAATTTAGAACCGATGTGCTTGAACATGGTGCTAGTTTTGCAACAAAGGCAGTATTGTATTCTCAAGATCCTGGTTCACGTTCCAACGGGGGTAAATACACAATTTCTAGAACTGATCCCTTTGCTAAAGAATTTAAAGATGCTGCATTTAGTTTGCAGGTAGGTGAGGTAAGTAAACCTTTTAAAACTGATTTTGGGTATCATATTGTAACGGTTGATAAAATTAAAGGACAACAAGTTGATGTACGACATATTTTATTGATCCCAGAAGTGAATACTACTGATTTGCAAAAATATGAAGCACATGCAGATAGTGTGCGTACTAGAATTGTAGAAAATAAAATAAAATTTGAAGAGGCAGCAAAATTGTACAGTGATGAAAAAGAAACAAAATCTGACGGCGGAAAGCTAATTAATCCAGTAACTCAGGATACTCGTTTTGAACTTACAAAAATTGATCCTATATTGTACGGACAAGTATCTAATTTAAAGGAGGGTGAAGTTTCTAATGTGATTGAAGATAGAAATAGAACTGGAGGCAAATTTTTTAAAATCATTACCGTGTCAAAAAAATATCCAGAACATGAGGCAGATTATGCTCAGGATTATTTAAAAATTAAAGAATTGGCCTTAAAGCAAAAACAATTAAAGGCAGTTCAAAAATGGCAGGATGAAAAGATTGTGGATACTTATGTTAAAATCAATGAACCTTACCTGAAATGTGATTACAATAGTAACTGGGTAAAAAATTAAACTGAATGTCAGACGTAAAATCTGTTGAGCAACTAGTAAATAAGCACGCTCAATTAAAAAAAGAAATTTCAAAAGTAATTATAGGGCAGGAAGCAGTAATCGATCAGATACTGCTTTCTGTTTTTGCAGGTGGTCACGCATTGCTAATTGGTGTGCCTGGTTTAGCAAAAACGTTAATGGTAAATACCATTTCGGAAGTGTTAGGTTTAAATTTTAAGCGCATTCAATTTACCCCTGATTTAATGCCTAGTGATATTTTAGGTAGTGAGATTTTAGATGATTCCAGGCAGTTTAAATTTATAAAAGGTCCTGTTTTTTCTAATATTGTATTAGCTGATGAGATTAATAGGACACCTCCAAAAACCCAAGCCGCCTTGCTTGAAGCTATGCAGGAAAAATCAGTAACGGTTTCAGGAAAACGCTATGAGTTGTCAAAACCTTATTTTGTACTGGCAACACAAAATCCAATTGAGCAGGAGGGTACTTATCCGTTACCAGAGGCACAGTTGGACCGTTTTATGTTTGCTATTCAGTTGGATTACCCTACGTTTGCTGAGGAGGTGGCAGTGGTAAAAAGCACCACTGGTGTTAAAAAAGAAAAACTGCAAGCATTGTTTACAGCAAATGAAATTATTGAAATGCAACAGCTTATACGTCGTATTCCAGTAGCGGATAATGTAATTGAATATGCTGTAGGTTTGGTGACAAAAACAAGACCAAATACAGCATCGGTATCAGATATGATTGCAAAATATGTTGATTGGGGAGCAGGTCCAAGGGCTTCGCAAAATTTGATTTTGGCAGCCAAAGCACATGCGGCTATTCAAGGCAAATTTTCGCCTGATATTGAAAACGTACAAGCGGTAGCCGTTGGTATTCTAAGGCACCGTATTTTACGAAATTACAAAGCAGAAGCTGAAGGGGTAAGTATGGAAACTATTATTAAGAGTTTGTTTTGAGGATGCTACTTCTGAAAAAAATAAAAAAAGAGGTTTAAAACTAGTAAACCTCTTTTTTATGCCATTTTAAACGTTAAAATTAATACCAGTATATAATAGGTATTTGTTAATTTACCACAAACTTTTTCGAAAACGCGTCAGAAACTAAAATGTAGGTACCGTTTGATATAGTGTCCAATTTAATAGTAGCTCCGTTTCCAGTGATTATTTTTTTTCCATCCAAGGAATGTATGGTGTACTTAAAATCATCAGACATGCCATAAATAGTAGCTATTCTTTGTGTACTATTGTATTCAATTTTAATTATGTCTTTTGCTGACGCTCTTGAAAATTGATTTAAATCTAAAGTAGGTTCATTGTCATTTATGTCTACAGGAGGGGTTCCGTTGTAGCCAGTTTTATTTTGTTTTGTAATTGATAGTACCAAATAGCCATTTTTAACAGTTGCATTTGGAGGTATAAAATCAGATTGATTTTCATTGAAGGTATGGTTTGCTTTGATCCAAAAATTAGTATCAAATGAATTAAAATTATCAACCCATTGTGGTGTTGAAGAAAATTCAGAGCCATTCCAATCATAAAACTTAATCCAGTTGACAAACATATGTACTGGTAGGATATTGTTATCAAAACTACCAACCCATTCAGGGATATTTGGGTTCCAAATGTTAAATCTTAAGGAGGCTGGATCATCAATATCATTAGCTTGCCCGTTGATTACTTCCCGTATTTTAACATCGTTTACCTTCCAAGTAACTGAACTAGGTTTCCATTCAATACTATAGGTGTTGTAATTATCTGCTAAATTGCTTTGTTGGTGTACGCCTTCAATTCGTGTTAGGTTTAAATTTCCTTGTCCGCTAATTGAGTTTGACTGCCAGGCATTTGAGCCATCTTTGCCAAAAATTTCTATATCTATTTCTTCCCAAAATGTATTAGCTTTTTCTGAACCATTTTTAAAGGTGAAAAAATTAGAAATGATACCACTTCCTTTAGCAGCTAGCATTCTAACTTCTATTTTTCCGTACTGGTATTGCGATGCAGTGTAAACTTCAGCAGCTTTATAAGGTTTGTTTTGAGCAGTAGCAATGAAGCAATAAACGGAGCTAATGACAAGTGCAATGGTTGTTTTATTCATAACAGTGATTTGTGTGTGTTCTTAAGAACATTTTTTTTATATAATATTGTTTTTCAAATTAATTTGTTGATAGTGTGATGTTTAATAGGGGTTAATGCGTTTGTATTTAGTAATGACGGTTCAAGTATCTGTGGAGTAAGCTAAACTGCAATTATTGAACAAAAATGGTAAGCCAAGTTCTGAATCTTTTAAGTTTGGGGTTATTCGCCAAGAGAAGATAAGGCCTGCAAAACGGCTTGTAAAAACAAAAATTTGGTGTTGTAAAAAATAAAATGAGAGGTATAAATTAAATGTGTTTATGTAAATAGAAAAGTAGAGCTTCAAAAAAAAACAAAAAGTCAGTATGCTATAAATGATAATTTTAAAGTTTGGTAATTTTAATTGTCGAGTTATTTTAAATTGAATGTGTGATTTAGTCCCTAAACAATTAAAATTTGAAAAATTTATATAAAATAGTATTCGATTAAAAATAAGGCATAATGCTAATAAAAACCGTAAATTTGCACCACTTTTTACATCGCTATTATGAGAACAAAATCCCTGAAAAAGAATAAGATTAATGTGGTTACATTAGGATGTTCAAAAAATGTATATGATTCTGAAGTGTTAATGGGTCAATTAAAGGCTAATAACAAGGACGTTGTTCATGAAGAAGAAGGGAATATTGTAGTGATAAATACCTGTGGATTTATTGCAAATGCTAAGGAGGAATCCATTAATGCGATCTTGGAGTATGTGCAAAAGAAAGAAGAGGGTGATGTGGATAAGGTATTTGTAACTGGATGTCTTTCGGAACGTTATAAGCCAGATTTGCAAGAAGAAATTCCTAATGTTGATCAATATTTTGGAACTACAGAACTACCACAATTGCTAAAAGTTTTAGAGGCAGATTATAAACATGAATTAATTGGTGAGCGATTAACAACCACCCCCAAAAATTATGCTTATTTAAAAATAGCTGAAGGTTGTGACAGGCCGTGTTCATTTTGTGCTATACCGATAATGCGAGGAAAGCACAAATCAACTCCAATGGAAGATTTAGTGATTGAAGCTGAAAAGCTAGCGGCAAGCGGAGTTAAGGAGTTGGTGCTAATTGCTCAGGATTTAACTTATTACGGTCTTGATTTATATAAAGAACGTAAACTTGCCGATTTATTAAGGGCATTTGTAAAAGTAGAAGGTATCGAGTGGATTCGATTACATTACGCTTTTCCAACAGGTTTTCCAATGGAAGTGCTACAGGTAATGAAGGAAGAACCTAAGATTTGTAATTATATTGATATTCCTTTGCAACATATTGCGGATCCGATATTAAAATCCATGCGTAGGGGAACAACAAAAGCTAAAACAACGAAACTATTACAGGAATTTAGAGCTGCAGTTCCAGAAATGGCTATTAGAACGACACTTATTGTAGGATATCCTGGGGAAACACAGGAAGATTTTGAAACATTACGTGATTGGGTGAAAGAAATGCGCTTTGAGCGTTTGGGATGTTTTACTTATAGTCATGAAGAAAATACACATGCCTTCAATTTAAAAGATAATGTGCCTGAGGAAGTGAAAATTGCTCGTGTAAATGAGATTATGGATATTCAATCGCAAATTTCATGGGAGCTGAATCAGGAAAAAATTGGTAAAACCTTTAAATGTGTAATTGACCGTAAGGAGGGGGAGCATTTTATAGGTCGTACCGAGTTTGATTCTCCTGATGTGGATAATGAAGTGCTAATTGATGCTTCTAAATTTTATTTAAAAACAGGGGAGTATGTAAATGTTAAAGTATTTGACGCCGCTGATTTCGATTTATTTGCAGAACCGCTATAAATTTGGACATTTTTTTGCTATTTGATATAATAGTTTTTTTAAGAAAAAACTAGGCTATTCGTAATTCAAAATTTGTAATTTCGACAGTATATCAAAATAGTAATTATGCCGTCAGACTGTATTTCGTTTCAAGAAACAGGATATTTTTCTTCGCTTATATGCGATTATTTAGATCAAAAGGAAAAAATAACTCCATTTTACGAACGATTTCCTAATATTGGCAATTTTAGAGCCCAAATTCAAGAAAAACAACAGTCGTTTACCAATAACAATAGAAAAGTATTGGTAGATAGCTTAAGAGGGCAATACACAAAACTCAACGTATCTACTCAGTCAAATAGTAATATTGAGTTGTTATTGCGTGATAGCACATTTACAATTACTACCGGACACCAGCTGAACTTGTTTACCGGACCACTGTATTTTTTATATAAAATTATTTCTACCATTAATCTTACGGAGAAATTAAAAAAAGAATACCCAGATTACGATTTTGTGCCTGTGTATTGGATGGCATCAGAAGATCATGATTTTTTAGAGATTAATCATTTTACGCTTCACGGAAAAAAAATTAGCTGGAATAAAGCCGAAGGTCTGGAAAATGCGAATGGATACGTAGGAAATTACGATACTAAGGGCCTAAATGAGGTTTATGAGGTGTTAGAAGCAGAACTTGGTGGAGGAAAAAATGCGACTTATCTAAAACAACTGTTTAAAAAAGGATACCTGGAACATGATAATTTAACTGAAGCATCACGATATATTGTGAATGAATTGTTCGGAATGTACGGTTTAGTTATAATTGATGGAAACGATGCAAAATTGAAATCACTATTTATACCAACGCTAAAACAAGAGTTAACTAAAAATACAGCATTTGCTAGTGTTACTAAAACTACTGAAAAATTAACAAGTTTAGGATATAAAGCACAAGTTACACCGCGTGAAATCAATTTATTTTATGGTGTTGCAGGTTACAGAGAGCGTATTATTGAAGCAGAAAATAACAGTTTTGCTACTGTTGATTATAAGTACATTTGGGATTCTACAGAAACAATAATCGCTGAAATAGATAAATACCCAGAGCGTTTTAGCCCAAATGCTTTGATGCGTCCTGTTTATCAGGAAGTAATTTTACCTAACCTTTGTTATATAGGTGGTGGCGGTGAGTTGGCGTATTGGTTTCAGTTAAAGGATAGTTTTAAAGCTTTCGGTATTCCGTTTCCTATACTATTATTACGTAATTCAGCATTGTTAATATCTAAAAAACAAAAGACTAAATTAGAACAACTTTTTGTTTTACCGCAAGAATTGTTTATGAAACCTTCCGAGTTAATAAATTATAAAGTAAGGCAAATTTCGGATATAAGTATTGACTTTGCACCTCAAAAATTGCTTTTAGAAAAACAATTTAAAGCGTTAAAAGTATTAGCAGTCCAAACAGATAAAAGTTTTATAGGAGCTGTAAACGCACAGTGTAAAAAGCAACTCAAAGGATTGGATAAATTAGAGAAACGCTTGTTAAAAGCACAGCGTTTAAAATTATCAGATCATGTATCTAGGTTGACAGCAATCCATAATGAATTATTTCCACAGCAAAGTTTGCAAGAGCGGAAATCAAATTTTTCTGAATTTTATTTGGATTATGGTGAAAATTTAATTCCAGAATTAAAGCGTGAGCTAGATCCTTTAAAGCAAGATTTTTCTCTCATTTTTTTATAATTCTTCAGGATTAACTACAAAGGTGTTGTTATACATTTGTTTTGTAGCTTTTTTCATAATAATAAATAGTTATTTATGAAATAAGGGCATTTAATTTTTCGTTATTACAAAAGCTGTAATTATTGAAAAACGAAAATTTGATGTCCTAAAAGATACTTAACCTATAAATTATCACATCATGAAGATACGATTGTTAGCCATTTTTTTGGTGTGCTATCATTTGGCAACTTCTCAAAATAAAGTATTAGTTTTTCATAAAACAAATGGATTTGAGCACTCATCTATTGCCGATGGGATAAAAATGATAGAAGATTTAGGAGACGCAAATGGTTTGTGGTCAACCGAAAGCACAACCGATGCTTCGGTGTTTAATGAAGATAATCTTTCAAATTATAAAGTTGTTGTTTGGTGTAATACAAGCGGAAACAATCTTTTAAATAATAGCCAACAAACTGCTTTTGAAAATTTCATTAAAAATGGAGGAGGGTTTGTAGGTATTCATGCAGCAACGGATACTTACCGAGATAAATCTTGGCCATTTTATAATGATTTAGTTGGAGCAATTATTCAACGTAATCCAAACCATACTAGGAATAATCATAGCAATACCATGGATGTTACTGAGGTTAATAAAAATCATCCAGCGGTTAGTTTTATCAACACTACTTGGGATAAATCTGAGGAGTATTATTATTGGAAAAATAACGGGGGACAATTATTTTCAGGAAATAAAAATCTTTTAGTGGTTAGGGAAACTACAGGTTCAAACGGAAGGAAGAATGATTACGATGAGGTAAGACCAATTTCGTGGTTTAAAGAATTTTCAGGCGGAAGATCTTTTTACACAGCTTTAGGGCATAATGGAAGTGATTACAGAAACAACGATACTTTTATCAAACATGTAGAAGAAGGGATTAAATGGGCTGGAAATTTAAGTGATGCCGTTTTGAGTACTGATGATTTTGAAATTAATTCTCCAGAAAATCAAGTGTTTGGGTCGCCAAACCCAGTAACAAATGTGCTTACTATTAATGGGCTAACAGCTGAGCTTACTTATGATTTACATGTTCGTATTTTTGATATGAGAGGGAAACAAGTACTATCGCAAGCACTAAGTGTATCCGTAAATACTATAAATTTTTCATTTTTAGACAAAGGAATTTACTTTGTAAAATACTCCAATACTGATATACCATCTCAGCGTATTGTTAAGCAATAAAGAGAGTTCTACACCAATCCTTTTGGACTATTTTCAATTGAAAAAACTAGTCTTAAATACTTTTGTCAGTATTTCAAAAACTGTTATTGGTTTTATTTATTTATTAGTTTGTGTAATAATTTTGAATTACAATGAGTGCAATTGGTTTGTTAGATGTTTTAAGGAACAATAAAATTACCATCCCATACATTATTTTCTAACCTAAATGAAGCTCTTATATGATTGGGGCGTTTGATTTCTAAATAATCAATTTTGGAAAATGTAAAAGTAAGTTTGCAAAAATGGATATACTCTTTTTGGTAAGCAACATCCTTTGGGTGATTAATTTCTGTTCCTGGTGCTAAATTAGTAGTGTAGTCGCGTTGCGCTTTTTCTGAAATCGTATCCCATAATTCGGAGTTAACGTTAGTTTCAACGGAAATTGAGCCTTTCAATTGTATTTGTTTCATTTGTTCGTAATTGTAAAATAACAATGAGGCATTGGTATTTTTTATAAAATCAGTTACTTTTTTCGTACGGCTGTCGGTGTAAATAGTAATACTGTTATCGTTAATGTTACGAACAACTACCATACGTTGGATTGGTATTTGTTCAGAAACACTAGCTAAACAAGCATATCTATAGGGGTGTTTAGGCGTTTTTATTCCCGTATTGAGCTCGTTAAATAATTTAACTAATAACTTTTTTGGCATGTTGTGTAAACTTATGGGATTAAATAAAACCGGTTCTGATTTTAATTTGGGTGACTTAATTTCGGAAACGGTAGCATACTCTAAGATAAGGTATTTTAATTTTTTAAGTCTGAAAATTTTAAAATACAATTATCTAGTGATGTTAAATGGCATAGCCATGGTAGGTAAGCCACTCATTTAAATTATTGGTTTTGAAGCTAAAGAAAACTTAAACGCAACCACAACTATGCTATTGTTTTATTTTAAAATATGTGGTAATAAGAATCATTTTGAACGAAAAACCTAATAATAAAATAAAGCTACTACACATTTTGACTTTTAACTTTTGATACGGTAATTATAGTAATTATTTTAGTTTATAAAGCTGCTTTAATTTGTTTGTAAGTATTGGAATTATTTTTTAGCTCACTATTTTACAGGTTTTAATTAAATAGTATTTTTGCCCATGCAAAATAATGTCCTTATCCTAGATTTTGGTTCGCAATACACACAGTTAATTGCGCGCAGAGTTAGAGAACTCAATATTTATTGTGAAATTCATCCTTTTAATAAGATTCCTAAAAATCTTTCTGAATTTAAAGCCGTAGTGCTTTCAGGATCACCCTCTTCGGTAAGGAGTGATGAGGCTCCGCATGTGGATCTTTCGGAAATACGTGGTAAAAAGCCTTTATTAGGCGTGTGTTATGGAGCACAGTATTTAGCGCATTTTCATGGCGGCGAAGTAGCACCTTCAAACACGCGCGAGTATGGTAGAGCTAATTTGTCATACGTAAATAATGAAGATTTATTCTTTAAAGGAATCAACACGGGTTCTCAAGTATGGATGAGTCATAGTGATACAATTAAAGCATTACCAACTGGTGGTGTACGTTTGGCAAGTACACATGATGTTGAAAATGCAGCTTACAAAATTGAAGGAGAAGATACATATGCCATTCAATTTCATCCTGAAGTGTATCATTCAACTGATGGCAAATTATTACTCGAAAATTTTTTAGTAAAAATTGCTGACGTATCACAAGAGTGGACTCCAAATTCTTTCGTTGAAACCACGGTAGCGGAATTGAAAGAAAAAATTGGAACCGAAAAAGTGATTTTGGGCTTAAGTGGTGGTGTAGATTCTACAGTTGCAGCAGTTTTGTTGCATAAAGCTATAGGTAGTCATTTGCAGTGTATTTTTGTAAATAATGGCTTGCTTCGTAAAAATGAATTTGATAGTGTGCTTCAACAATATCATGGCATGGGCTTAAATGTAAAAGGAGTAGATGCTTCGGCACGCTTTTTGGAAGCCTTAGCAGGAGAAAGTGATCCGGAACGCAAACGAAAGATTATTGGAAAATCATTTGTAGATGTTTTTGATGACGAATCAAAGTTGATTGATGATGCCAAATGGCTGGCACAAGGAACCATTTATCCTGATGTTATTGAGTCTGTTTCAGCAACTGGTGGACCCTCGGCTACTATTAAAAGTCATCATAACGTAGGAGGATTGCCTGATTATATGAAATTAAAAGTAGTGGAACCTTTACGTACATTATTTAAAGATGAGGTTAGAAGAGTTGGAGCATCGCTCGGCATTGATCCAGAACTTTTGGGACGTCACCCGTTTCCAGGACCAGGGCTGGCAATCCGTATTTTAGGAGATATTACAGCTGAAAAAGTAGCCATTTTACAGGAAGTTGATGCTATTTTTATAAATGGATTAAAATCAGAAGGCTTATACGATAAAGTATGGCAGGCAGGAGCAATATTGTTGCCCGTAAATAGTGTTGGTGTAATGGGGGATGAGCGTACTTATGAAAAGTGCGTCGCATTACGCGCAGTAGAAAGTACTGATGGAATGACCGCTGATTGGGTAAATTTGCCTTACGAGTTTTTGCAAAAAACATCCAATGCGATTATCAATAGGGTGAAAGGTGTTAATAGAGTTGTATATGATATTAGCTCAAAACCACCAGCAACTATTGAGTGGGAATAGTAATTAAAGTAATTTTAAAGTTGAATAAGTCTATTTATTAAAAGGTAAAAATAGGCTTATTTTGTTGATTTTATAGGTATTAATATAAAGTGTATATTGTTTGACAAATTATAAGTGTATGAAAAACATTTGGACACTGCTTGTTGTTTTATTGAGCTGCATTCAGTTTACTCAAGCGCAGTTTAATTTTAAGCAACATAAGGTTGAAAAAGGTGAGGATGTATATTCCATAGCAAAGCTTTACGGAACAACCCCTGATGCTATTTACAACTTAAATCCAATGGCAAAAGAGGGTATTCAACCCGATACTTTTATAGTGCTTCCAAATGTAGTTGCTCCACCTGAAAAATTTGTTGAAGGCATAGTTTTTAAAAAACACAAGACTAAAAAAAAGGAAACCTTATACAGTATTTCCCGAAAATATACAGTGTCAGTTGATGATATTAAAGAGTATAATACTTTTTTAGAATCGGATCCACTTCGTAAAGGAGATATTTTGAAAATCCCTTTGCCCGCTCCTAAGATGAATAAAGTTGTTCGGAAATTAGGGGGCAAAAAAAAATCAGATACAGATGGATTAGTAAGTAAAAATTCTGCAAAAGCGACAAAAATTTATACCGTACAACCCAAAGAAACCCGATACGGCATAGCCCGAAAGTTTGGTATAACAATTCCTGAATTGGAAAACATGAATCCAAATTTAGGAGAAGATTTTCCTATTGGGATACAAATTTTAGTACCAGCAGAAGTGTCTGATGATTCAACTAATACGGATCAGAAGTTTAAGCTATACCAAGTTATGCCAAAAGAAACGGTGTATAGCTTAACGCGAAGATTTGAAATTAGTTCTGATTCGTTAGCAGTGTTAAATCCAGCTGTTAAGGACGGACTTAAGGCAGGTATGATATTGCGTTTACCTAACTTAGATGATTTAAACTTGACTAGTAGTGGAGTGCTAATGAATTTAGAGAACAGAATTAGTTACCCCAACACCAAAAATATAGCAGTAATGCTTCCTTTTGGGATGAATAAAGTTGATTTTGATGAAGAAGATGAAGTAAAAGAACACATTAAAAAAAGTAAAGTTGTTCGGTTAACGGTAGATTTTTATTCAGGAATACTATTAGCGGTTGAAGCAGCCAAACAAAAAGGAATTAGCGTAAACTTGGATGTCTATGATACTCAAAAAAGCGATGCAGTTGTTAGTAAATTAATAAAAAGTAAAAATTTGGAATTAAGTGATGCCATAATTGGTCCACTTTACAAGAAAAATGTTGAAAAAGCAGCGTCTTTGTTAACAGCGACAAACACACCAGTATTATCTCCAATTTCAAATAAAGTAGATGCTAAGCTAAAAAATTTGTTTCAAACAGTGCCTACCGCTGCAGTGTTGGAGGATAAAATAATTGCTTTCGTAAAAAATTATACTTCTGAAAAAAGCATCATTATTATTGCGGACAAAAAGAATGCCGCTATCAAAGAAAAATTACAAACAGCTTTTCCTAATGCAAAGGTTTTAGATCCTGAAGAAGAAAATTTTATTACAGAAACAAAGTTAACAGAAGCTTTAGGGAAGCCTGATGATAAAAAGAAAACTTTGGTATTTTTAGAATCGGCAAACATGCAGTTAATCAGCAATGTGGTTCCTTTTTTAAACGCCAAAGCAAAATCGCATAAAATCACGCTTTTTACTACAAATAAATCCAATGCTTATGACAATGAGTCAATTTTAAATACGCATTTGTCAAATTTAAAATTCCATTATCCATCCATGCAAAAGGAGGTGGATACCACTAAACTTTCTGAATTTTATAAAAATTATAAGTCTAAGTATGGCGTTATGCCCAATCATTATGCGGTACGTGGTTATGATTTGGCTTACGATTTATTGTTGCGTTTGGGATCTTCATTTGATATTTATGAGCAGGCGAGCCAAAATTTTACCACAGAATATAATGAATATAAATTCGGTTACGTAATGAGTCCCGAAGGAGGTTATACCAATGCAGCTTGCTATATCATGCGTTATGCTGAAGGGTTACAATTTAAAGTAGTAGAATAATGAGGGTTTTTGCGTTTTTATTGTTTTTTTCAATTCAGTTAGTTGCTCAAAATAATGAAAATAGTACTAAAAAAAGAGTAACATACAGCCAGCAACCTAAATTAACTTGGGAATCATTCAAAGGATTTATGCCATCCAATACCGATTTTGCAGCAAGCGTAAACACAGGTATTGGTTTTAAATGGAGCTATTCTACAAATCAGAATAAAATAGACCTACAGTACGAAGTGGAAAGCTATGTACAACCTTATTTTTCATGGGTTGATGAAAACGAAAAAGATGTCGAACTTTTAAAACACGAACAACTTCATTTTGATATTACCGAGCTTTTTGCTCGTAAATTTCGCAAACGATTGGACGAATATGAATTTGGAAGAAATATTAGAAAAGCGATGCAAAAAATCCATGGTGATATAGAATTTGAACGTATTCAAATGCAGGAAGCTTACGATAGTGAAACCGCGCATTCAAAAAATGAAGAACAACAGCTTATCTGGGAACTAAAAATAGCCAAATTATTAAAAGATTTCGAAGCGTATTCCGAGTAGTTACTATATGGAAGATCAAAAACAATTTCTTGTAGAATTAGCAAAAGCGAAAATGCCTTTCGGTAAATTCAAAGATCGTTACTTAATTGATTTGCCTGAACATTACATTGTTTGGTATAAAAACAAAGGGTTTCCTAAAGGGAAGTTAGGTTTGCAAATGGCTAGTGTGTACGAATTGAAACTAAATGGATTGGAAGATATCGTAAGAAAAATTCGACCTACATAGTGCACCTTCTATATCAAATTCTAACAGCAAAGGGTTGAATATGCTTATAACATAGAGAAAGCTGTATTTTATAACCATCACTTTTACTGTCCAATTCAGCTAAAAATTACGAAGCTAGCATTTTTAATTTGTTAGTATCAGTGGCTATGCTCGTCTATTTTTATATGAAAAAGATTATATGTATACTTTTTGTAGCAGCAGGATTCGTTCATACAAATGCGCAGGAGCAAGCAAATGTAGTTTTGGAATTATTTACTTCGCAAGGATGTAGTAGTTGCCCCAGAGCGGATCAATTATTAAAAAAAATAGCAGAGAGCGATCAATCAGATCGCATTATCACATTGGCATACCATGTCGATTATTGGGATCGATTGGGATGGAAAGATCCGTTTAGTAAACAGGAGCATACTGAATATCAATACAAATACGGGAAAAAATTTAGGGGAAATTCTATATACACCCCACAACTGGTGATTAATGGAGATCAACATATTGTTGGTTCCGACGTAGCAGCACTACATGCATCACTAAATAAAATAAACACTATTCCGCTTCCGCTAGAAATTAAGCTTACTAATGTGCAAAAGGAAACAGAAAAAATAAGTGTTGATTATAAGGTGAAGCATGGTGTACAAACTCTAGTTAGTTTTGCACTGGTTTTAAAAGAAAATTTAACTTCAGTAAAAAGAGGGGAAAATAGGAATAGGGTGTTGACAAACACGCATATTGTTTTAGATAAAAAAGTAATATCCATAGGAAACCACTATTCAGGAACTATTTCATTTGATACTTATCCAAAGTACGATTTTGAAGATTTAGAAATTGTTGCATACACTCAAAACAATAAACTTTCAGTTACAGGGGCTACTAAATTGGCTCTTTTTTAGTAGTTTTAGTTACTTTAAAACTAGACCTTGATGAAAAACGAGTTGACAACACAGGATTTTAAAAATATTGCAGCTCAATTACGCAAACCTGAAGGAGAAGCAGGTAGAATAATTGCCGAAAAAATGAATGAGGGCAATAAGTCAATGAATTTGCACACTATTGCAGTACTAAATCCTGAACCCAACGATCAAATACTTGAAATTGGCATGGGAAACGGGTTATTTGTTAAAAATATAGTAGCAATGAGTAGTTCAATTAGATACACTGGAGTTGATTATTCAGAAACGATGATACAGCAAGCATCGGAAATTAATAATCAGTTTATAGTTGATGATAGGGTCAATTTCGTAAAAGCAGATATTCAAAATTTGCCATTTCCTTCCGCTGCATTTACAAAAATAGTAACGGTGAATACGTTTTATTTTTGGGAAGACCATTCCTTAGTGTTATTGGAGTTAAAACGTGTATTAAAACCTAATGGTCAGTTAATACTGGCTGTTCGCCCCAAAGAAAATTTAGAGAAATTTCCAGTGACTAACTATGGTTTTTCAAAACATTCTAACGATGAAATTATTGCATTATTAAAATCTAATGGTTTTTCAGCCATAGAAATTACTGAAATAAAAGAGCCCACTCAAGAATCTTTTGTGGGGGGGGCTGAAGAGAGAGAAACTTTAATTTTAAATTGTAAACTTTGAATAAAATATTGATAATTAGAGGCCTGTTTCTTTTCAGTTGTATGAAATTTATATTAAAAAACACTATTGTATGAGTACTAAATAGTCACTTTTTTAATATAATAAATATATGATGTATATTAAAAATGATGCCAATTGCTCTGATAATGTGGGAAATTGGGGAGTGGAGGTTTAAAAGTATGTATGTTGCTTAATTCTAGCAGTTGTTTTCTAAAACCTGATTACAAATCTTATTTCTTTTTAGGTTTTCCAGCCACAAAATCTTTTAAGTAGTAGGGTTCAAAATAGGCAACATCATCAAAATCTTGATTTTTAAACTTTTTATATCCAAGCCTACCGAGTTGTTTTGCAGAAGGTAATTTATCCATTAAAAAAACTGCATTTTGGTGCGTGCAAATTTCTTTAAATTTTAAAACTCCATTGCCAATAAAAATGGTTTGCTTTGTGTTAAGCAACTCATTAAAACTGGTTTCATCTAAAATTTTAGCGTGTGTTGGCGTTATGCAATTAAATTGCTCATCAAAAGTGGCGGTATATACTTCCATTCGGCGAGCATCAAGCATCGGCACAATGTATGATGTTGTATTTATTGTAGATTCTGCTTGTAACGCCAAACTGCTGAGTGTGTTTATTGTAATTAAGGGGATATCTAGTGCATAACACAATCCTTTAGCAGTAGACACGCCAATTCTAAGTCCTGTGTAAGACCCAGGACCTTTACTAACCACAATGGCATTTAGTTGCTGTAGTGAAACTTTAGCGTCAGCCATTAGTGCTTCAATAAAAATATGAAGACTTTCGGCATGAGAATAGTTTTTATTATTATCCTCTTTTAAAGCCACAAGTTTACCTTCTAGCGAAAGCGAAACGGAACAATTTGTTGTACTGGTTTCAATACAAAGTAAGTAACTCATGTAATACGTTTAGGGAACAAATTTACAAACTAAACTGAAATTACTTTTTCATACGGTCCTTAATTAAACTATAGAATTCATCAAATTGAGCGTCAATAATTATTTGTGTTACCGTTTCCACGCCAGAAGTGTTGTGTTCTCCTTTACTAACAGCAGTTAATCTTTTTGGATCAATTTGATGATCAATTTGTAAACTGTTGACAATTGATGCGGCCTGGCGCGCACTTAAATCCCAATTATTTAAGGCTTTTTCGGTTTTAAAATCAATAGCATTGCTGTTTCCTTCAACAATAATTTGATAGGTTGGATTTGCAGTTAGTACTTCAGCAATTTTTTGAATACTCATTTTGCCCTTTTCGCTTAAGGTGCCATCCGTATCAACTGTTTCAAATAGCTCTGTATTTGGAATATGGACTACCAATTGATTGTTTTGGATGCCTACTTTGCCAATGGCATTTAATTTTGCTTTGAAAGTTTGTAATTGACTTAAGCGTGTTTCTTCAGCACTTGTCAGCGCATCATTTACTACTTTTAATTGAGCATCTTTTTCCTTAATAGTTTTAAGACTGGACTCTACATTTTGGGTTTTTTGTTTTGCAACTGATGTAAAATTATTGATTGTTTTTAGTAAAGTTTCATTTTCTAACTTAACTTCATCCAACTGGCTAGTAGCAAAATCAAGTTTAGAAAGTGTCGTTTTATTATTACTTTCTGCTTTATTTGCTCTTGCTTTTTCTTGATTTAACGATGTTTTTAGCTTGCTAATTTCATCAAGTAAGTCTTTCTTTTTTTGCGCAGTAATTATAGTGCAACCAAATATAAGTAGTGGTAGTATAAACTTTTTCATTGTTCAGTATGATTTAGAAACCCGAAAGTACTATTTTTCGTTAATATATTAAATGAAATTATTTTTTGATTA
>NZ_AFPB01000062.1 GCF_000218485.1 Aquimarina agarivorans
TTTTAAATAAATTTTTATTTTTATTGTCTAATAAAAATAGTAAGCCTCAGGTGGATGATTTCTTAATTTTAACTCGTGTTGTAAAAAGAAAGTGTAAATTATAATAGTTCTTGAGATTTTATTGTAGGTGTTTTAGGTAATGATATCGATCAAAAAGATACAAAGGTTAATTTTATAAATTACTATTCGCTTAATTATTTTATCGGAGATGTCTTAAACGCTATAAAAGCAACGTTTTATTGGTGTGTGAAATTTGATTAGGAATAAAAGTGTGTAATTAGATAATGTGTGTTTTTTTGTAAGTAAAAGGAAGGGGTTAGGTGGGTATTTCTTGATTTATATTTCAAATATAGGAAGGGTTAATCGTGTTATATATAGGTTTTGTGGAATTTTATTAAAGTGAATTCTTACAATTGTAAAAATGAGTTAACGATGCTTTTTTATGAAAGTGAATTCTTACAATAATCAAAAATCATAATAATCACATTTACAAGACTTAACATTTATTTGGGGTAAAAAATAGTAGTAACTACTTGTTGATTTTTAATTTTAAAAAACGGTGTTATGTGTATCATGTCGAAAACAGGATATGTAAATATATTACTTTGAAAATATTAGCGTTATTTCAGTTGTTAAACAACACGCTAACTATTTGCTGCTATGCGAAAATTATTATTTTTTGTAAGTATATTCATTGGATTTGTATACACTTATGGACAAACTGTAACATTAGAACCTGAAACTGGTTTTGGTACAACAATTTGTTCTGGTTCAACGATACAAGTAAACTTGGATATAGATCCTCCATCACCGCCAACTAATCCCACAGGTTCATACAATATCAATTGGGAGCGAATTAACCCGGACGGAAGTTCCAATTTTTTAAGAAATGGAAATTTTAGCGATCCAGATAATACTTTTCAAAGAGAGATCATAAGTACACCAGGTGTGACAAGATTTAGAGTTAGGGTTGATGGGACTGAGCATTTTATTGATATTACGGTAAATCCAATTCCTAATGCAGGATTTGATAGTGAAATATTTTTATGTGGAAAATCAGGTGTAATTAACTTATTTGATGAATTGGATGGTGGGCCAGAAGCAGGAGGAAGTTGGAGTAATGGTACAGGTACTTATGACACTACAGATGCCTCAGGAGGGAGTTTTACGTACACACTTCCTGGAGGTGGAGTATGTCCTGATCAAACGGCAGTGATTAATGTTAGGCCTTGTGGAAATAATGATATTGATAATGATGGTATAACAAATGATGTCGATTTGGATGATGATAACGACGGGATAACCGATGTGCTTGAAAATGGTTTTTGTACACCAGCAAGTTTATCACCTGTTTTTGTATTAGAAGAAGATTTTGGTTTTGGGAGCCCCACTAGGAGTAAATTTTCAGAAGGTTTAGGTTTGCAGTATAATCCACTGTTACCTCAGGATACTATGAATGACGGTGAATATAATGTGGCTACATCAACATTTTTTAGAACAGGTGTTGGTTTTGATGCTACTTTTTTGGCTTCAGATTTAAATGGTGATGTAGATGCCAACGGAGATGTAGACGGAAGATATCTGGCTATAAATATGAAATCAGCGGTGTTTCTCAATAAGCCAGTTTTTGTAGCTAAAGATTTACCTGTAGTGCCCGGGCTAGAATATGATTTTAGTATGTCAATAGCCAATTTTAATTCAACTGATGGTATACTTCCTAACTTAACAATAGAAATTGTTGATCAAAGTACAGGAATGCCTATAATTAGTAGAAATTCTGGTCCAATTAGTAATAATATGGATGCATGGCAACAATTTGATGAAAAGTTTACTCCATTACCCGGTGTTACTATTGTTACAGTGCAAGTGGTCAATAACCAAGGAACTCCAGGTAATGGTAATGATATTGCTATCGATAATATATTTTTATCAACTCCAGCGTGTGATTTCGACCGAGATGGAATACCTAATTCTGAAGATTTAGATAGTGATAACGATGGAATTTATGATATTGTTGAAAATAACGAAGCCGCTAAAGATGCAGATGGTGATGGTCGTGTGGATACGCAATCGGATTCTGGAACTATAACTACCATTGTAAATAGTGATAGTGATAGTAATCCTGATTATTTAGATGTTGATTCAGATAATGATGGTATAATTGATCATGTTGAAGCAATGGAAACGGCTAACTACATTGCTCCAAGTGGGTCTGATGGGGATTTTAATGGAGTAGATGATAGTTATGATTCTAATGGAACACCTGTAGTATTAGCAGATTCAGATACAGATGGAACGCCAGACTACCTAGATAATAACTCAGATGATGATTGTTTAGATGATACAGTAGAAGCCTATGATTTAGATCAAGACGGCGTATCTGATATATTGAATGCAGCTTTTAATGATACTGACAATGATGGTTTGGATAATGACTATGATACAGAAGTTCTGGGAAGATTGACCAGTAATACTAATGGAACAAATGGAGGGCAGGAGCCAAGTGCTTTTCCAGATGTGCATAATCCAGGGGGTGATTTAGATTGGAGAGAAGAGTTTATTGCGACTCCTATTGTAATAACTGATGTAGCAGATGTATGTCAAGGGGCTACAGCCGATTTTAATTTATTTAATGAGTTAAATACTAAATTGGCTGCGCTTACACCACCAGTTTCAAGTGTGCCAGATACGGGAAGCTGGACAGTTCCTACTAGTGGTAATGCTATTACAGGAGGTCATTTAGCTACATTAGACGTCTCTACAACAATGACTGAAATGAATTATGTGTATACATTACCTAGAGTTGGGTCGTGTCCTGAACGTACTTTTACTTTGCCCGTTGAGGTAACTCCGATAGCCTTTGCAGGAGAGGATGCTATAATTTCAAGATGTACATCGGATCCTGTTTTTGATTTATTTGATGAATTACTAGATCGAGCAGATGGAACTATGCCAAGTCCAGGAGGTGTTTGGACTTTAGGTACAACTACAACCGTGTTTGGTGCTGATGATAAAGGAACTTTTGATCCAAGTTCAGATATGTTTGGGGTATATACTTATACTGTAAATGGAGGTGCAGGTTGCGGAAGTGATACTGCGACCGTTGATATTTCTATAGGAGGAGCAAACCCAGGAGTAGCGCCAACCTCACCAGTAATGTTTTGTAGTGATGATACAACCACTACAGATTTGTTTACTTTATTAACAAACTCGCCACAATCAGGTGGAATTTGGACTTTACCTGATGGAGTAACTACTTTTGATGGAATGTTAACTCCATCAGCAGTTTCATTTACTTCAGGAATGTATACTTATGAGGTTAGTGCAGCTGGTTGTCCTCCAGGGAGTGTAGACGTTGAGGTAGTAATAACTGATATTCCTGAAATTGATGTTTTGGGCGCAAGGTGTGATGCTACTGGGCCCTCAGCCACTGTATATGAGGTTACAACTACGTTAACTGGATCAGGTACTGTTACAAGTGACTTTGGAGTAGTAGATTTAAGTGATCCAACAAGACCTAAGATAACGGATATTCCAAAAAATCAAGATGTAGTTTTAACGATTACACCAACAGGAAACCCAGCTTGTAGTTTTACTCGAATGGTAACTGCTCCAAACTGTGATTGTCCAGTTGTAAATGATCCTACTAACCCATCTAATGAAGTTATTTGTGAAGAGGATGCTATACCAACATTAAGCGTAACTTTAGATACAGGTCTAGTAGGACGCTGGTATCTTTCTGATGGGTCACCCATAGCATCTGCACAAAGTACAGATAGTTATACACCTACTGCAGACCAGTTAAGTGTTGGTGTAAATACGTTTGTTGTTGAAGCAGCTGATGCAACAGGTTGTCCAAGTAATCAAATTAATGTAAGACTAACTATTATTGAAAAGCCAAGAATAGTGCTGCCAACAGTAGTTGAAAGTTGTGGAGAATTTGTTTTAGCACCACTTGCAATAGGTAATTATTTTGATGCTCCTGTTGGTGATCTAAGTAGGACAATGCTTAGTGTAGGGGATGTTTTTATGTCTTCTGATACGGTTTATATTTTTGCAGAAAATATTGACGCAGCTAGCGGTCAGGTTTGTGCATCCGAGGAAGAATTTAACTTTACAGTAAATCCGCTACCTACACCTGTAGCACCCACTATTGAGTCAGCTTATTGTAACAGCTTTGTATTACCACCTTTGGCAGACCCAGCAACTCAAAAATATTTTACTTCAACAGGTGGAGGAGGTTCTGAATTAAACCCTGGTGACGCAGTAACAAGCACGCAAGAAATATTTATTCAAGAAACTTCAAGTGCGGGGTGTGTAGATGAAATATCATTTACAATTAATATTGAAAATATTACTGGAGATCCAGGAACTAATGGTATGCTAAATTTGTGTATCAATGATATGCCAGTAAGTTTGATTAGTGGATTGCAAGGGAGTCCATCTAATAATGGATCTTGGACACTTCCTGATGGTAGTGTAAATACCGATCCAAATTTTGAAATTGATCCTGCTACTGCCGATACTGGTACGTATACTTATACAATTAATTCCTCATCAGTTTGTACGGGACTATCTGCAGATGTAGAAGTATCAATTTTGGGTATTCCAACACCAACATTGCCTGCTTCGTTGTCTATAACAGCGCAATGCGAAACATTTACTTTACCAAGTTTACCTGTAGGTCAATTTTATTCAACAATTTCTTTAGCAACAGATCCAACTATTACTGGTGATTTAGCCGAGGGTCAAGTTTTGACATCTACTACTGATTTATTTTTAGTTGAAGAAAATGCTAATGGTTGTAAAGGTGAAGTGCCATTTGTTATTACAATTGAAAATTTACCAAGTTTTACCCTTTCAGGAGATACTGTTTGTGTGGATAGTGATGGTAATGTAGATCCAGTAACTATAACTACACCGTTAAATACTACTGATTTTGATTTACAGTGGGCTTTAAATGGCGCAGATATTGCAGGGGAAAATGAGGCTGAAATAGTAGCTACTCGAATTGGTGATTATACTATCAGATATTCAAGCAGGGCTGCAGCAAGTTGTTCAGGTGAAGAAACAACAACAATAATGCCTATTGAATCTCCGGAGAATTTAACTTTTGAAACGGGATTAAATACTGTGCAATTATTTACTACTAAAGGGAATGATCTAGAATATACATTACTTGGGATTGATAATAGTTTTGTAGCAACCCAATTAGGTAATGTGTTCCGTAATGTGCCTCCAGGAGATTATTTGGCTACAGTTTCAAACCTTTGTAATTCATTGTCTGTTGAGGTTTCAGTATTTGGTTTTCCAGAGTTTTTTAGTCCAAACGGAGATTCTGACAATGAATCATGGAATGTTAAAGGAAACCCAGGCGATACTAAAATTACTATTAGTGTATTTGATAGATACGGAAGACTGATGGCAAGTTTTAGTCCTGAAAGCAGAGGTTGGAACGGAACTTATAATGATTTACACATGCCAGCCGATGATTACTGGTATTATGCAAAAACTGATAATGGAGAAGAATACAGAGGACACTTTGCCTTACTTAGATAAACGCCTTAACATAACTAATTACTACATTTTACAAATAATGACCTACGCACCAAAATTAAAATTGAATTTCAAACCAATATTCGGAATAGTAGCGTTGCTTACAACTTATTTTTCCTTTGCTCAAGAAGGGCTTCCGGTATATTCGGACTACTTAACGGATAACTATTATTTGATTCATCCTTCCATGGCAGGAGCTTCAAATTGTTCGCAAATAAGATTAACAGCACGTCGCTCTTGGTTAGGGCAAACCGATGCACCAAGTTTACAAACATTAAGTATTAATGGTAGGGTAGGACGTAGCTCTGGTTTAGGAGTTAATGCCTTTGCGGATACCAATGGTTTTCATAAGCAAAATGGTATTTATGGTACTTATGCGCATCACCTTTTGTTTTCGCGTGATGAAGTAGATATTAACATGCTGTCTTTCGGATTAAGCGCAGGAGTGTTACAATACCAGTTGGACGAAACCAGTTTTATTGCCGCAGGAGATCCTTTAGTTGGGGGCAGCACAACAAATCAAGCCTATTTCAATATGGATTTTGGATTTTCATATTTTTATCGTGATTTCTTTACTCACTTTACAGCTAAAAATTTGATTGAAAATCAGGGCTTAAATGAAACAGATTTAACTAGTAATCTCCGTAGATTTTTGTTATCAATGGGTGTGAACATTTCTAAATTTAATAGTCCATGGCAATTTGAACCATCATTATTAGCACAATACCGTCAACAATTGCAACAGACAACCGTGGATATGAACATAAAGGTGTACAGAAAGCTTAATAATAACAGAACAGCCTATTTAGGTGTTTCTTATCGTAGGGCAGTAGATGCAGGTTCTACGGATGATAGTGCAAGTTTACTTGTGCAAGAGCAGCTAAGTTATGTAAGTCCTTTATTTGGGGTAAACTTAGGTAAGCTTAAATTTGCCTACACGTATACTAAACAATTAAATGAGGTGGTTTTTTCAAGCGATGGATTCCATCAAATAACACTTGGGTATGATTTTGGATGTCGTAAGCAACGTTATCATTGTAATTGTCCTGCTTTGAACTAGTATTTATTTCTAATTAAAATACTCATATTACTTTTTTGAAAATTATTTAGTATTTTAATTTATAGTATTTTAGAAGAAAATGTTTGGTTATGGCACAAAAGATAAATTGCTTTTAATTTATCTTTTGTGCCATTTTTTTATCTCACCTTTTTTTCAAACAAATTAATTTGTATTCTTTGAATACTATAATGCTGTTTCACATATTAAATTCTTCATTCAAAACGGTTCTTCTTTTTGCTATTATTTTAAAATAGAAAAACATTAGTGTCCGATAAAAATTCAAGATCACTTTGATTTAAGAAACATGACTCAAGATTAAACTTATAATGTATTGAAAATTAACAGTTTTTTTTGATTTTATAGTAAATTTAATTTCCATAATTAAAGCAAAAGCATGCTCCAAATTTAAAAAAAGCTTAAAGGCTACTATTGACAAGTGTTTTAAGGTTTTCAATAAATTTTAATCGGACACCAATGATAGAAAAAGTAGGATCTATGGATAATTTTTATTTTTTTTAGATTAAACAAAAAGTTTTTAATTTTTATTTTGAGTAATTTTAAGTCAGAAAGGGTGTCGCAGCGCTGTGATGGATTTAAATTTAAAGTAAATATAAGGTAAGCTGATCGGGGTTGATCCGTGCTTTAGGAAAGCTTTGCTTAAGATAGGTTCAGTTTTTGTAAGCGTTTACCAATTGAAAAATCCTTCATTTTTTTGTTTAAATCTGCAAATTCATGTTTCAAAACTCTTTTAGTAATAGTGCCTTTTTGAAGCACAAAAATTTCATCACAAGTTTCGGCTAATGTTGAAAAAAATGTGTGATGAAATTAGTAATGTTTTATTTAACTCTTTCAGCTTTTGAATAATCTCGATAATTACAAGATTACTCTGAATGTCCACACCGTTAAAAGGCTCATCTAAAATGAAATAGTTGTTTTTTTGTAACAGAATAGCTGTTAGCGTTAGTTTTTTCTTCATTCCTGTAGAATAGGATGAAGCATATTGATTTAAGGGGAGGTCAAAAATGTTTTGACTATCAATATCCACATTTTTTAAGTTACGAGCATTTAGCAATAATTGAATGTATTCCTTTCCGGTAACTTTGTCGAAAATAAAAGGTTCGGTCATCAGATAGCCTAGTTGATCTTTAATAGATCCGTAGGTTGATGTTATATTCCCTTTGTAATTTTCAAGGTTTGCTATACACCTAAAAAGTGTTGTTTTTCCGGCACCATTGTGACCAACAATACCATAGACTTTCCCTTGCTTCAACTGCATTGAAATTGAATGTAATACCTTGTGATTACCAAAGGATTTGGATATGTTTTTTAATTCAATCATTTTAAATAATTGCTTAGCTTTTTGGTAGCAGATTTATAATAAAAAGGGATGACACCAATAAGTAAAGGAGGAAAAACTACTGTAATTCCAAATAGTAGGGTTTTTGGAAAATCTATAGTATTAGGAAAATTGCTGTATTTGAGTAAAACACTGGCAACTAAATATAAGTGGCAAACAAATACACATAAAAGAAGAAAACTTATTTGATTGCTGAAAAATATACTCATAAAAAAAAGTATCGGTAAGCTAAGTAGGCTACTATTAGTTAACGCAATTTTTATTTTTAGAATTAGAAAATCTTTCGGCAAAACTGAATGCGACCAAACAAAGTATTCGTTTTCAACTTTATTGTAAAATAATATAGCAATTAAAAAATTAGCGATAAGTGCAAAAATTCCCAAATTATAATTGTCAACATAAATAGCAATATACGCGATTAGGTAGGTGAGCATGATTGGCAAAAATTTTTTTCTGAAGCCAACGGTAAATTCAAATGGTGTTTTACCAAAAGGTGTAGGAATCACTTTGGTACTTGTAACGTTGATGGGGATAAAAGCAATTAAGCAATTTATCGGGATCAATAAAATTGCGAGAAAGTATGTTTGATTATACAAAAGTATTGCAGCAAAAGGGAGACAAATTAGTATGTTTTGTAGTGCTTTAATGAAATAATAGGTTTTAGTAGTATAACAATTTTTTATAAAATCATTTTTGCCTTTGTCGTTGTTAGCAAATGTAATTGCTAACGCTATAGCGGTATATATGTACGGAGCGTTTGTTTGTGAAGCAAATAAATGGTTTGATGCCATTATAAAAATTACGGTAATTAAAGTATAGCCAACTATTGGCGGCACTCCAAAATCAGTAAGTTTTCTGTTAAGTATTGTAAACTGTAATTTAAAATAGAATAACATACTAATGATTGATTTGGATACAAAAAGTACGTTGGTTTAAGATGCTGTTTAATATCATTACTTTATTTGTCAAGGCTTTGATAAGTAAAACTTAGGGGGGTAAATGAGGACTTCATTTTTAATTTCTTATCTGTATAAACTGTTTTTATTTATGAATATGTCAAAAGCTTTAAATTTTGAAAAGATTAACAGAATTTAAACGATTATACTTTATTGAATTGTAAATTTCTAAGGGCATGACATTTGGAAAGATATGCTTACATATGAATTGGAAATCACTAATTGAAGCAATACCAATTCTTATTTTAAACGGAAAATTTAACTTCGGGAGCGGTATAATCTTCATTAAAATGATGAATTCTAAAAAAAGTACATAATAGCACGCGAATAAAATGGGCTAATATGTACTTTGATCTAAAAACTTTAATAAATTTTAATGTGCTTCCAACCAATTATCGCCTACCCCCAATTCCACGTCAAGTGGAACATCAAGTTTAAAGGCATTTTCCATTTCATGCTTAATTAATTTTGAAATTATGTCTAATTCGTTTTTTGGCACGTCAAATACCAGTTCATCATGCACTTGTAATAACATTTTAGTTTTATAATTACCATCATTTAGTTTTTTGTAAATATTAATCATGGCAATCTTTATAATATCAGCGGCGCTTCCTTGAATAGGAGCATTTACTGCATTACGCTCGGCTGCACCTCTAACAATAGCATTTGCGGAATTAATATCTTTCAGGTACCTGCGTCTGCCCAATACAGTTTGTACAAAGCCATTTTCTCGGGCAAAATCCACTTGTGCGCTCATATAGGCTTTTAATTTTGGATAGGTTTTGTAATACGCTTCAATGAGTTCTTTGGATTCGCTGCGGGTCAAATTAGTTTGGTTACTCAATCCAAAGGCAGAAACCCCGTACATAATACCAAAATTAACAGTTTTTGCATGGCTACGCTGTTCACGGGTAACATCATCCAAAGCTACTTGAAAAACCTTTGCAGCGGTAGTGGCATGAATATCTTCACCATTGTTAAAAGCTTCCATCATGGCAGTCTCGTTGCTTAAAGCTGCAATAATTCGTAACTCTATTTGCGAGTAATCGGCAGCAACAAGTACATGGTCGTTGTTACGCGGAACAAACGCTTTGCGCACTTGTCGGCCACGTTCGGTACGAATTGGAATATTTTGCAAGTTAGGATTGTTGGAGCTCAACCTACCAGTAGCAGCAACAGTTTGTATGTAATCGGTATGTACACGCTGTGTATTTGGATTAACTTGAGCAGGCAAAGCATCTACATAAGTACTTTTCAGTTTGGCTAATCCGCGGTAAGCTAAAATATCGGCAATAATTTGATGGTCCTTGGCAAGGTAGGATAATACATCTTCAGCCGTGGAATATTGTCCGGTTTTTGTTTTTTAGGTTTATCAACCAACTTCATTTTTTCAAACAGTACAATACCTAATTGTTTTGGCGAACCTATATTAAACGTTTCTCCAGCCTGCTCATAAATATTATTTTCTAACTTGGTGATGTCCTGGCTTAATTCTGACGAAAGGCTATTTAAAAAGGCTTTATCTAAATTAATACCTTCAATTTCCATGGCCGATAGCACTTTCACTAAAGGAATCTCAATAGTGTTGAATAGCTCCATGGTATTTGCCTCTTTAAGTTCGGGCGTAAAATGTGCGGCAAGTTGCAGGGTAATATCGGCATCTTCAACAGCGTACTCGGTTTGTTTTTCAACAGGTACCTGGCGCATACTTAATTGATTTTTTCCTTTTTTACCAATTAGCTCGGTAATAGATACGGGAGTATAATTTAAATAGGTTTCAGCTAAAATATCCATATTATGGCGCATATCGGGATTAATCAAATAGTGCGCAATCATGGTATCAAATAACGGACCTTTTACAGTTACTCCATATTTGTCAAGTACCTTAATATCGTATTTTAAATTTTGACCAATTTTTTCAATGTTTTCACTTTCAAAAAAAGGCAATAGTTGTTGGATAAGCGTGTTTGCTTCTTGTCTATCTTCTGGAAAAGGAACATAAAAACCATTTGTTTTTTCCCAGCTAAAGGCAATACCAACCAATTCTGCTACCAAAGGATCAAGACTTGTAGTTTCGGTATCAAAGCAAACGCTGGTTTGTGCAGTTAAGTTTTGTAAAAACAATTTGAACCCTAATCCACTAGTTTGTACCGTTTGGTAATGGTGAGTGGTGCTATCAATAGTTTGTCTTGATGTAGTTTTGGAAGCATTAGATTGATCATCACCAGCATCAAATAATGAAAACTGTCCGGCACCAGCAGTACTTTTAGTGCGTACTTGCGATGGTTTTACGGTTTCGGGTGTCGCTGGATTGCCATCGGCATCAAAAAGTTTAAAAAATTGATCTTTCATTCTTCTGAATTCCAATTCTTCAAATAGTGTAGTCACCTTTTCAGCATCTGGGGCTGAGAGTTTGTAAGCCTCCGCATTAAAGGTAACATCACAATCAATTTTAATGGTGGCCAGTTGTTTTGAAAGTAAGCCAAGCTCGGCATTTGCAGTCACCTTTTCTTTCATTTTACCCTTCAGCTCATTTAAATTTTCCAACAAGCCTTCCATACTCCCATAAGCAGCAATAAACTTTTTAGCGGTTTTATCGCCCACACCAGCCAGGCCAGGAATATTATCCACGGCGTCCCCCATCATGCCTAAATAGTCAATTACTTGTTCAGGATGTTCTATTTCAAACTTTTTCTTTACTTCATCAACACCCCAAATTTCAATACCATTCCCCATTCTTGCAGGGCGATACATAAAGATATTTTCAGAAACTAATTGTGCGTAATCCTTATCAGGTGTAACCATATAGGTCTGAAAACCTTCTTTTTCAGCCTGTTTGGCAAGTGTTCCAATTAAATCATCGGCCTCAACACCCAATTGTTCAATAATAGGAATGTGCATGGCTTTTAATATTTTCTGAATGTAGGGAACGGCTATTTCAATGGCTTCAGGAGTTTCGTTTCTATTGGCTTTGTATTCAGGGAAAATTTCAGTCCTGGCATGACTTCCTCCTTTATCAAATGCCACAGCAAGGTAATCCGGTTTTTCACGTCTGATAACATCAAGTAAGGAATTTGTAAAGCCCATAATGGCGGACACATCCATTCCTTTACTGGTTATTCGTGGGTTTTTTATAAGGGCGTAGTATCCCCTAAATATAAGCGCAAAAGCATCTAGTAAAAACAGTTTTTTGTTGGAATCCATGTTTAAATAATAGGCAAATTAATTTTAAAGAATGGAAGATACATCAAAAAAAGAAATGCTGCCATAAATGACAGCATTTCGCCCCAAAATAAAATTGATAACAATTAGTTACCAATGCCTTATATATCGTTATAGTGTGAAAACTAATGTATTCTTAAAAAGCATGTTAAATATACCACTTTATTTAAAATTTTTAGTGTTTTTTTTGAAAAAATGTTTTTTTTAGCACTCTAAAATTTATTTGTGTACTATAACTCAACAAACGGTGTTCTATTGTGTACATATTATATAAATAATCAAAATAAATAATGAGGTCTTTAGCAGTTTTAATCGGCTTTTTTTTAATACTCGAGCTTAGTTTTTTTGCTTTAGCTATTAAAGTATTTAAAATGAATGCTTTTGTTATGTGGGGGGTGTTTTCATACAGTCTTTTTGCATATTCGTTATTCATTTTTCAGGTAGCATCTTACGACAGAGCGGTGGGAACAAGCCATAGTTTTTATTGGTCTATCGGCTTAATGGTGGTACATATAGTACCAAAATTAGTTGCAATTTTATTCTTACTAATTAGCTATTTGTTATTACTGCCTTTTAATTGGAACGCTTCCGCAGAAGTAATTCAAGGCAGGAGGAAGTTTATAGGGCAATTAGGCCTAGGTCTTGCCGCGCTACCTTTAGCAAGTATTATTTACGGCCTTTGGAAAGGGAAATATAATTTTAAGGTGATTAAAAAGCAACTGTTTTTTGCCGATTTGCCCAAGGCTTTTGAAGGATTTAAAATTTTACAAATTTCGGATTTGCATTCAGGTAGTTTTGATAATCCTGATAAAATTAAATATGCTGTTGATTTGATTAATAAACAAGATGCTGATGTATTGCTTTTTACAGGAGATATTGTAAATACTAAAGCGGAGGAATTTCACCCATGGATTAGTACATTTAAAGGGTTAAAGGAATTTCCTTTCGGGAAGTTTTCCGTATTAGGAAATCATGATTACGGTGAATATGTTTCCTGGCCATCGGAACAAGCAAAACAGGACAATTTTGAAGACATAAAAGCGCTGCACAAAAAAGTTGATTTTGATTTGTTATGCAATGAAAACAGAGGAATTGAAAAACAGGGGCAACGAATTCAATTGATTGGCGTTGAAAACTGGGGAAAAAACTTTAAAAAGGCAGGTGATTTAAAGTTAGCATCCGCAGGAATTGCTCAAAATGATTTTAAAGTACTTATGAGTCACGATCCCTCGCACTGGGAACTGGAAGTGAAAAATCATCCTATGAATTATCAATTAACCTTAAGTGGTCATACACATGGATTACAATTTGGTATTGAAATTCCAGGGATATTTAAATGGAGTCCTATACAATATGTGTATAAACAATGGGCAGGGGTTTATAATCATGCAGATAGGTATATTAATGTAAATAGAGGGTTTGGTTTTCATGCCTTCCCGGGAAGGGTAGGGATTTGGCCTGAAATTAGTGTGTTGGAATTGAAAGTGAAAAGTTAATCAAGACAAAAAAGTATTAATACATTTGAATACTCTTTGTTTAAGGTCATAGTTTTAAATTTTTGACTGTAAAATGAACGAAAGGAAATACTTTTATACCGATTCTGATCTCAAATTACTTAACTATAAAAGAATCATTTTAACTGATAAATTTAATGTTGAAAACGGTATTAGTTTGGTTAGTTCATATAAGGCAGGATATCTGTTTGACTTACTATAAAATTGATCCTAGTCGTTCATATCTAGCATTATAATCACAATATTAAGTTAAATTACACTATTTAATCAGTTTTTTCGTTTTTAGTAAAATTTTTTAACTTAATTGGTCTGGAAAATAGAATATAAGGACTTTATTAAAAATCTTATATTTACAGTACCAAATGATTTAATAATAGACAAATGTCAAAATTTGGAGAATTAATAGATATATCATCCCCAGTGTTGCTTGATTTTTTTACTGATTGGAGTGAGGCTTCAAAAGCAATGCACCCCGTGTTAAGAGATGTTGCAGCTGCAATTGGAGATAAAGGGAAAGTAATAAAAATTAACGTTGATAAAAACGAAGATTTAGCCAGTGCTTTACGTGTCAATGGAGTACCTACCTTAATGATTTACAAAAACGGCGAAATGGTTTGGCGTCAAAACGGTGAGCAGGACGCAAATACGCTTATTGCATTGATGTCTGAGTATGTTTAAAGTTTAAAATTAGTAAAATGCTTATTTCTTAAAACTTACATCCTAATAGATCTTAGCTTATCACCTGTGGCTAAACCTCAATTTATTTCAAGTGTCATTTTAAGATTGAATTTTTAACAAATCTTCATTTGCAGAAATTACTACAGATACATTCTAAGTTTTTAACAGTTACGATTGATTTCCTATTTTGACGTATCACACGAAAAAGAACCATTCCGAATAGGAAATTTAATGTCGGAAACTGAATTAGATGCTTACTTAGTATTCTATGAAAATCTATTGCATCAGTCTTTCAAAAAATCCATTTCGATTTTGTTTTTTAAAACATTTTATTTTGAAAAAATCATCTGTTTTCACTGTAATATAATTTTAATACACCTATTTTTTTAAAAACAAGGTTGTAGGTCTTAGCTGTATTTTTAACCCCAGTTTTATTCGAAAAATCACAATAAACATAACTTTAACAGGTGTAGGATTTGGAGCTATAACTGATAGTCATAAGCTTACAAACCAATTTTTTAATTTACTGCTTTTATGTATAGTTTAATGTTAATTTAGCTGTACTTCAAAATTTTGAATAGGGTATAGTTATAAACAAAGAGTTGTCTAGATAGTTGTTGTAATTCATCAATATTTAGTACCTAGGTATTTTGTATTGAATATCATAATTCAAAAAACAGAAGTAATGAAAAAATTAAAAATTACAGTTGCTATTATGGCAGCTTTATTAGCAATTCAATGTTAAAAAGATCAGTTAGAAGAGAGACAAGGGGAGAAACAAACCTTGGAAGTAAATTCAGAAATTTCTAAAGAAGTCTTAAAAAAATAGAAGCGGCAGGTTTTGATACTCGTATTGAAATTAAAGAGATTGATGAAGGATACCTAGTTGAAAATGATATTTTTATATCTAATAAATCATTAGAAAATATTTCAGAAATTAGTTAGAATGAAACTATAGCAAAACAAAGAAGACATTCAGAAATATTAAGGTGTAGTATTGCTAGAGATATAAAAGTAAAAAATACGATAAGTGGAATTGATACTCAAGTAAGAAATGCAATAAACGATTGGATTAGGGTAAACGATAGCTTTTTAAAATTCAGATTAGTAGATAGCGGTGAAGATTTTAGCATTATATTTCAAAGGTTTGATTTAGGTTCTGCAGCATTACCTTTAAATAATCGAGTAGGAGGGAGATTAGCTTTGGATCCAGGATTGTACGACAATCTACCTGGAAGAGAAAGAGGAAGAGCAATACGTACAACCATAAGACACGAGTTGGGTCATATAGCTGGACTAAGACATACCAATGAAAGTGCTGGGTAATTAATACCAGGAACACCTAGAAATGATTCCAGATCAGTAATGAATTTAGAAACCAGTACAGATCCCGCTGATTTTTTTACAGGAAACCTATCAAATGCTGATAAAACTGCCATAAGAAAGTTATACGGTGGAAGACCAGAGGATAATATCTGCTTTTAAACAAATGTTTTTAATTGGTATGTAGTCCTGTTTAATGCAAAATTTTGTTTGCAAAATGATATCATAATCTGCTTTAGATGTTTACAGCCCCGCTTTTCCAATTTTTAATTACGCTAGGTAATAATTAGTGCAAGTGGGTTAAATGTAGAAGAGTATGCATCAAAAAGGGTGCTCTATATTTAATTTTAGAGTACCCTCTTTTAAATTTTATTTAATCACTACTGCTTTATACTGTCAACTGAAGTACTGTCGTTATTTGCAGGTAATGGTCTACCTTCATTTTTGTTGGCATCGTACACTTCATCTTTATCATAAAAGTTTGAAAACAATTCTAAAAAGCTATTGAATTCAGCAGCTTTCTCTTTTAAGATTTCGGTATCGTTATTTACTAAAAGCAAATCAACCACTGCACGATAGCGTTCCACTTGAGTAATAATAGCTTCCGCATTTTTATATTGTCTTTCAATATCTAGACTAGCATAGTAAGCAAGTTTTTCCTGATACTTTTGCGCTAGTTTTTCCCATAATTCGCGTGCTTTTTGTTTTTCGCCAACTTGATAATAGCCGCTTACGTATGGTTCCACCAAAGTATAATACTCATAATACTCAATTGGCAGTTTGGTTACGCCCAGTTCAATTACATCTTTGGCTTTTTTAGTTTTACCTTCTTTAATTAAATTTTCAAATAACCGCGCCAAGGTGCTACGGTAAGTGATGGCGTTTTTACGTGTTTCAGGATCGTGGTAAATGTCAGGGCTGTCTCCATTTCCCCAATCCCATTTCATTACATTTTCATAAAGTTGATCCGTATTAATGCGCCCCATATCAAAGGGATTATTTTTATCTAAAGGAGTACGGATAGGAACTAATTTATAGGTTAGTCCAGTAAGTTGCAAATAATCTTTCATCCATAAATAGTCATCATCACCAAAGCTACCACCAGTAAAGTAAATAGGGCGCTCCCAATTGTTGTTCGCTAAAACATCAAGCATGAGCAGCCTGTTTTTTGTCAGGATTTCATCTTTAATTGTAATATCAATATGATCGACAATAAGGTGTGCGTCGTCTGTAGCTACAATTCCATTGCGTAATACTGCCGCTTTATCTACGGGGATACGTACGTGTTTGGAAGGGAAAGTGTTGGTAAATGCGCCACTTTGTAATTCGGCTTTAGTACGTTTATCATCGCTTTCAATAAAATCCATCCAGGTTTTAATGTCCAACGTGTCTTCGGTAGCTTTTCTAAAGAAAATGACGTCGTTAGTTCCCCATCGGTAAAATTTATGGGGTAATTGCGATGGTATAGGGGGGCTTTTATAAGCCGCTCGTTTCATTTGATCAATATACCAATCGGTGGCAAATAAACTAGTGTTTACGGTACGTACATCGGTACGGTACTCTTCAATATCTTGCGCGTACCAAAGGGCAAAGGTATCATTATCTCCAATGGTATATAAAATGGCATTTTTTTGACATGAATCTAAGTACATTTTTGCCATAGCCTGAGCTGTATAGCGATCGGATCGGTCGTGATCGTCCCAGTTTTGTGATGCTAATAAAACAGGTGAACCTAATAATGTTACTCCAAATACTAAAGGGACAGCTGCTTTTGCCGAAAGTACTTTTTTAATACTATCAAAAATAGCGTATGCACCAAATCCGACCCAAATAGCAAACACATAAAAAGATCCTACTAAGGCGTAATCACGCTCCCTAGGCTCAAATGGGCGTTCATTTAAGTATACTTTTAAAGCCAAACCAGTGTATAAAAAGAAAAGGAGTAACACCCAAAAATTCTTTTTGTCATGCTGTAATTGGAATATAAATCCAAACAAACCAATAAGCAAAGGAATAAAAAAGTAAGTATTCCTTGCTTTGTTTTTCAGGTCATCGGAGGTTAAAAAATCCTGATTTCCTAATCTCCAGGCATCAATGGGTTTAATACCACTGATCCAGTTTCCATCAGTATCAGTATACCTGCCTTGGTTGTCATTTTGCCTGCCTACAAAATTCCACATAAAGTAACGCCAATACATATATCCAAATTGGTATTCGAACATATAGTTGAGGTTTGATAAAAATGAAGGTTTTTCAACATTGATATAATCGCTAAACTGACTTAAAAACTTAGCGTATTCTTCCAAGCCGATACGTTTGCTATTAAAATCCTTTTTAAATTCATTAACAACTCTTCTTAGGTCTTTGTCTTTAGCGTATTCTTTTTTTATAGTAAATTTTAAAGGTCCAGTAAAACGCAGGTAGTTTTCTGCATTTTCGCTACTCCACATGCGCGGAAGGAAGGCTTTATGCTTATCTTCAAAATTTTGTTGCGCGTTTTTATACTTGTTAACAATAATGTATTTGCCTTTTTTTAAGTCCTTTTCATATTTTGGCTTACCATCGTAATAAGGATTTACAGGATCCAATCCGCCGTAGATTTCGGTAAACTGAGGTCCGTAAAATAAATGTGTTTCTTGGTATTGTTCTCGGTTATAGTACGCTAGTAGTTCTCGTGCATTATTCGGATTGTTTTCGTTAATAACTGTACCAGCATTTGCTCTAATAGGAAGCATTAACCAACTTGAAAATCCTATAAATATAAATACCACACATAAAATTAAGGTGTTTAATTGAATGTATCCTTTTTGGCGAGTAAATTTCAATCCAAGATAAAAAATAGCAATTGCCAATATTCCAACAATAATAGTTCCCGAATTAAATGGAAGTCCAATGGTGTTTACAAAAAATACTTCGGCAAAACCAAAAAATGAAAGCGTATAAGGCAGTAAAAGTTTAAATATGAACATTAGCACCATTACTACGGCTACATTTGCAATTAGAAAACTTTTTAATGTGACTTTGTAATTTTTAAAATAATATAAAAATCCAATAGCAGGAATGGTTAGTAAGCCCATAAAATGCACTCCAAATGATAATCCAACGACAAAAGCTAGCAAAATAAGCCACTTGTTACCTCGTGGGGTGTGCATATCATTTTCCCAACGTAAACCTAAATAAAATAGGATGGACATAATGCATGATGCCATAGCATACACTTCGGCCTCAACAGCATTAAACCAAAAACTATCTGTAAAAGTAAAAGTAAGAGCTCCTATAGCAGCACTAGCTAAAATCATATATTGCTCAGTTGTAGCTTCTTCTTTTTTTGAAATATGAATTACAAGTTTTTTAAGCAAATAGGTTAAGGACCAAAACATGAAAAGTATGGTAAATGCCGAAGCAAAAACCGACATCATATTTACCATGAGTGCAATGTGCGCTTTGTCTGGACTAAAAATAGAAAAGAAAGCACCAAGCATTTGATATAAAGGCGCACCCGGCGGGTGACCTACTTGTAATTTTGATGAAGTAGAAATATACTCGCCAGCGTCCCAAAAACTGGCTGTGGGTTCTACCGTTAAACTATATGTAGTAAAGGCAATTGCAAAAACAATCCAACCTATAATGATATTCCATTTTTTGAAATCAAAAGCTTTCATAAAATTAGCTAAGTTTAGTGGAGCGAATTTACTAATTAAAACTTTATACAAAAGCTATTGTTGCAGGAACATTACGAGTATTGTTAATGTACCGTTTCCAACACTGCGTTTACTTATTTAGAATGTTTTTTTCTCAAACCCAAATCATGTATTATTTTCAAGTGGAGTAAACATCAATTTCTCATAAGTATGATAAATACCTTATTTCAAAAAAAAACACTATTTACTGAAAATCAATTAAAACAAATAGGGTTATATGATATGATAGAAAATTTATTCCAACACGAAATCATTTCAAAACCCTGCGGCATCAACTGGCATCTTATTGAAAAGCAAAATCATTGGCTTTACAAGCGATCTTGTAACACTTTTCGATTTAAACAGGGAGTTAAGCTGGAACCAAGAAAGCACGAGTGCTTAATGTATTTTACAGCATTATTGCGAAGTTTTGATGGATAAAGCAGTTTTAAAAACGGGTAAAACTATAAAAGCTGAACCCGTTTGATCTATTCATAAATTTGTAATTACAGTTTTATTCATTCAAAATTAGTCAGGTAGCAATGCCTTTACTGCAGTTTCCAATTGTTGATCCCTTCCTTTTATAACCAGCTCAGGATCTAATGTTACTTTAATATCTGGTTCTAATTGCTGATTTTCAAGATAAATTCCTTTGTTGTCTATCATACCTACCATAGGAATACCGAATACTGTACCATTTTGCAATCGTTCCCACCAAACTGCTGTACCTGTACCAGGAACAGGCATACCAATAAGTTTTCCTATGCCCATTGCTCTATAGGTTACAGGAAACATGTGTGCATCAGAGTAATTACTTTCGCTCATTACTACAGCAGATGGTTTTGCCCATTTAAATTGAGGTTCAGATCCTAAATTTTGACCTCTAGGCCTGAATTTTATATAATTTTTACCATTTAAAAATGTAGCAAGATCCTCATGAAGCCAACCTCCGCCATTAAACCTTGTGTCTACAATTAGTGCTTCCTTATTATAATGCTTTCCTAACACTTTATCGTATACTTTTCTAAAACTTGCGTCATTCATCCCTTTAACATGCACGTATTAA
>NZ_AFPB01000061.1 GCF_000218485.1 Aquimarina agarivorans
ACATATCTTACTATTAAGGAAAGTTGATTTCATAAATAATTATAATAGTTTACTTTGCAAAGTCTATACTTTTTCAGTGGAACGGTTTTTATTCTAAAGTTTCGAATCCAAGAAAATTTATTCAAAAGGACAAAAAAGAAATCTTTTAAAGCCGTATGATATTTCGTATTTTAGTGAAATTGTATAAACTAAAAATATTCTCGAAATGGCATTTGATATAGATATGATTAAAAAGGTTTATGAACAGGTAGCTGAACGTGTAGATACTGCACGTAAAATTACAGGAAAACCTTTAACACTAGCAGAAAAAATACTGTATTCACATTTATGGGAAGGGAAAGCTAGTAAGGCATTTATACGTGGTAAAGATTATGTAGATTTTGCACCCGATCGTATCGCTTGTCAGGATGCTACTGCGCAAATGGCATTACTACAATTTATGCAAGCTGGAAAAAATAAAGTAGCAGTGCCCACGACGGTTCATTGTGACCACCTTATCCAAGCAAAAGAAGGCGCAGTTGCCGATTTGAAAAATGCGAATAGCGTAAGTAGTGAGGTGTTTAATTTTTTAGAATCAGTTTCAAACAAATATGGCATAGGTTTTTGGAAGCCTGGAGCAGGAATTATACATCAGGTAGTTTTAGAAAATTATGCTTTTCCAGGAGGAATGATGATTGGAACTGACTCCCATACGGTAAATGCAGGCGGATTAGGGATGGTTGCTATTGGTGTTGGTGGAGCAGATGCAGTGGATGTAATGGCAGGAATGGCTTGGGAACTTAAGTTTCCTAAATTAATTGGAGTTAAACTTACTGGTAAGTTGTCGGGTTGGACAGCCCCTAAAGATGTTATATTGAAAGTGGCTGAAATTCTTACTGTAAAAGGAGGAACAGGTGCCATTGTTGAGTACTTTGGTCCTGGAGCTACGTCAATGTCTTGTACAGGAAAAGGAACTATTTGTAATATGGGTGCCGAAATTGGTGCTACTACTTCAACTTTTGGCTACGATGAATCCATGGAGCGCTACTTAAGATCTACGGATCGTGCTGACGTGGCTGATGCTGCCAATGAAGTAAAAGAATATTTAACTGGTGATGTAGAAGTATACGCAAATCCTGAGCAGTTTTTTGATGAGGTTATTGAAATTAATTTATCAGAATTAGGTCCTTTATTAAACGGACCTTTTACTCCTGATCTATCTACTCCAGTAGGTAAAACAATGACCGAGAAAGCAACTTCAAACGAGTGGCCTTTACAGGTAGAATGGGGTTTAATTGGTTCGTGTACCAATTCATCATATGAGGATTTATCCAGGGCTTCATCCATTGCACAACAAGCTATTGATAAAGGGATTAAAATGAAAGCTGAATTAGGGATCAACCCAGGGTCGGAACAAGTGCGTTTTACAGCGGATCGTGACGGTATTTTGGGGATTTTTGAAAAATTGGATGCTAAAATTTTTACCAATGCTTGCGGACCATGTATCGGTCAATGGGCTCGTTACAGTGACCCTAAAAATGCACCAAAAAACAGCATAGTACATTCATTTAACCGAAATTTTGCAAAACGGGCTGACGGAAATCCAAATACACATGCTTTTGTTGCTTCTCCTGAATTAACTGCCGCTATCGCAATTTCAGGGCGTTTGGATTTTAATCCGTTAACGGATAAATTAATTAGTGAAAATGGCGAGGAGGTGATGTTTGATGAGCCTACAGGATGGGAATTGCCACCAAAAGGTTTCGAGGTTAAGGATAATGGATATTTAGCACCTGTTGCTAATGGAAGCGGTGTTGAGGTAGTTGTGAGTCCAACTTCGGAAAGACTACAATTATTAACTCCTTTTGAACCCATTGGAAATACAATAAAAGGAGCAAAATTGTTAATAAAAGCATTTGGGAAATGTACAACAGATCATATTTCGATGGCTGGTCCTTGGCTGCGTTTCCGTGGGCATTTGGATAATATTTCGAACAACTGTTTGATAGGGGCTGTAAATGCTTTTGGTAAAAAAACGAACCTAGTTAAAAATCAATTAACAGGCGATTTAGGAGCTGTACCTGATACGGCACGCGCCTACAAAGCAGCGGGAATTTACAGTATAGTGGTTGGGGATCATAATTATGGCGAAGGTTCGTCCCGAGAGCATGCTGCCATGGAACCTCGTCATTTAGGAGTAGCAGCTGTTATTGTAAAATCGTTTGCACGTATACATGAAACTAATTTGAAAAAACAGGGTATGTTAGGGCTTACTTTTGCTAATGAGTCGGATTATGATTTAATTCAAGAAGATGATATTTTTAACTTTTTAGATTTAAACGAGTTTGCTCCTGACAAACAATTAACGTTAGAAATAGTGCATGCTGATGGAAGCAAAGATTCCATTAAGTTGAACCATACCTACAATAAGGCACAAATTCAGTGGTACAATGAAGGTTCCGCACTAAATTTAATTAAAAAGCAAAATGGATAGTAATTTTAAATTCCCAGCTAAAATAATGTATTATCAGCATTGTTGTTATTGTAGGTAATTTAACCTCATAGACTATAAAAGCCATTTCAAATTAGTGAAATGGCTTTTCTTCGTTATTGATTCGGATTTTTATTTGAGTAATTTAAAAGCAGCACCAGTATTAAAAGCATAAATTTGACTTAAACCATGCTGCCATTTTGTGAACAATATTGAGCAAAAAAGGAACCATTTTATATGTCATGGAATATTGAAAATTAATAGTGATTTTCAAGTTCCAATTGGTAGCACGTCTTTTAGCTTTATGATAGCATTACTGTAAGTGCCTTCAACTTTAATTACTTTCAGTAAATAGGTTTATAAATACGAATATTATTGATTGTGTCATCTAAAAATATCGATAGCGTCAATAATTAAGATAAAAAGTGGTAAAATCATAAAAAAACAATGTAAGTAAGATGCTTGTTGTTCGACAAAATTTAAAACAACAACTCTAACTCATTAAGAAATTTTGCTATGGATTCTATTTGGTATTGCGAACAGACCAATATGTTCTCGTTATTGTGCCCCCACAAACTAAAAAGATTTGAAAAAGATCACGAATTCAATAATTATAAAAATAAAGAATACATTTATTTTGAAGAAGACGCTGCTCATAAAATTTACCTGATCGCAAAAGGTAAAGTCAAAGTAGGTTATTATGATGATAATGGTAATGAAATTATAAAGTCTATTCTTTCGAAGGGTGAATTATTTGGAGAAAAGGCGATTTTGGGGGAAGATAAAAGAACTGAATTTGCTCAGTCCGTCGATGGTACTACGGCTATTTGTCCTATAGGTGTGGAAACTATGCATGATTTGATGAGGACGAATAAAGCATTCAGTATGAAGATTTACAAATTTCTTGGAATGCGAATAAAAAAAATGGAACGTCGTTTGCAATTACTGTTATTTAAGGATACGAAAACTCGTTTAATTGAATTTTTGGAGGAACTGAAAGAGGATTATGGTTACTGTTGTCCTAATACAGGATTAACTATGGTAAAACATCCATATACCCAGAAAGATATCGCAAGTTTAATAGCTACATCTCGCCCTACCTTGAATATTCTTTTGAATGAATTACAAGAAAGCAATAAACTTAGTTTTAAAAGAAACCACATTGTTTTTCAATAACTGATAATTTTTATTGTAATGTTAGTTAGCTAACATTTAGTTCTTACACTTTATAATATGTTTGTTCAAAATAAACAAATAATAAATAATGAAGTTAAGTAAATTAATTTTTGGAGCAGCTGCATTAAGTTTCCTAGCAGTGGCATGTGATAGTGATGATGGTAACGAGGAAGAAAAAAAACCATCAGGTGTAAACTTAGCAATTGAAGGTTTGGAAGCATTAGGGAGTGATTTTGTATATGAAGGGTGGTTAATTGTAGGAGAAGCCCCTGTAAGTACAGGCCGATTTACTGATCCTACCTTAAAATTTCAGGAAGTTGAAGCATCAGTTTTAGAAACTGCAACAGCTTTCGTATTATCTATTGAGCCAGCAGACGAAACAGGTGAAGCTTTAGCAGCACCAGCAGCAACAAAATTGTTTAGAGCTGATTTTGCCGAAGGAGTTGATACCGCTACAATTAGTTACAAAACTATTAATGAAAAGTTTGCTGACCTTAGTACGGCTAAAGATGAAATATCAGGAAAATTCTTTTTAAGAACACCAACTGATGAAGCACTGGGTGCAGGAGATAACAGTAATGACGAAGCTGGAGTATGGTTTGGTACGCCAGGAACAATGCCACCAGCAGCAAGTTTAGAATTACCAGTTTTAGCAGCGGATAGCGGTTGGAAATATGAAGGATGGGCCGTTGTAAACGGAGTTCCATATTCAACGGGTACTTTTAGCGATCCAAAAGCTGCTGATGATAATGCTATGGCTAGTTTGGATAGCAGACCGATTGAAACTTTTAGAGGTGCTGAAAACTTTGGACCACCAATTCCAGGAGAGGATTTTATTAATAATTTAGAAGGAACTGGTTTTGAAGGTGGCGCAGATTTAAAAGGTGCTACTATTGTAATTTCATTAGAGCCAGTGCCAGATAATGATCCAAAACCATTTACGTTAAAACCTCTTGATGGTATGGCAGGACAAGAAACGGCGCCAACAGCTTATGATTTTGAAGAAAACCTAGAATCATTCCCAACAGGAACAATAACTCGATAACTCTAACAATTGCTGTGAGAATGATTTAACCGTATAAACAAATTTGTTTATACGGTTTTTCATTTTTATAATTATTTGGTTTCAATAATAGATAGCAGCAATAGGATGTTAGTGTGATTAAAGTGTAGTAATGCCTCAACCTTTATTGAGAATTATTAACCCGACGACAATAAATAGAGATTTTATGCTGCGTATTTTATATCCTTATGGTTAAAATATTTAGCTACTCTTTGGCTATTTTCAGTTAGCATTTTCATATGATTCTTGACATTTTCTTCAAGCTGTTTTTCGTTTTTAGGAGCAGGTTTTTCAGATAAAGCATATTTTAAATCACAGTTTAGATACTCATCAGGGTTTTTCTCTGGAGAATAAGAAGGCAAGAAGAATAACTCAATATGTTCCAGTTTTTCTTCAACCCATGTTTGTGTTTTTGAGCATTTAGGTTTAAATACAATAGTGCAAAAATTAATAAAAATACTTTTGAAGTTTTCATAATAATGATTTTAAAATTTGTAGAAAATAAAAGAATAAGATTCTTAATCAGTGAGCAAAAAATGGAGACTTGTATGAGTACGTATACGGTATATGTACATTAAATAGGGGTGTTTTACTAATTATATAGAGCTATTGATCACCCTTCTAATGTAAGCGCTATTGTATTGTCAAATAATATAGTGGAGTCAATTTTGAGGTATAGTTTTCTGATGTATGATCTTTCTAAAAATAAAAAAACTTTTTTCTAAGACGAATAGCACTAGAAGACGGTTTTTATTGATAAAGATTGATAGGTCTTGAAAAAGTTTAATGTTGGTAATAACGCGTATTTCTTATTAAAAGAAAGGTTTTTTTATGAGATTTAGTGCTAAAATTTCTTTTTTTATAAGATTATTAATCATTTTTTTAGGCTAATTTATTTTTGATAATTGCATAAATGCAATTAAATGTTTTCAGAAATTCCGTACAAACAAACCTCTTTTTTTAGTAATATCTTACAAATTGTAAAATAACAACTTAATCAATTTTAAAATCCAAATATTATAAGATTGCTTTGCTTATAATATGATACGATTTTTAAGAAATTACTTAAAGAATGAAGAACTATCTATTATTATTCGCCTTTTTGGTATTATCAGGTGTTTTTGCTCAAATTCCTAATCGAAATTATCCTAATAATGAAGCATGGAAAGTGATAAGTCCCCAGATGGGTAAAGAACATATCAATCAACCTTCTGTGATTAGTGATCATGTCGTATTAGCAGGAAATGGAATACATCAAATATGGAATATCAGTAATCCCTATAAGCCTTTTTTGGTAAAAGAATTCAAGAGCCCTGTTCACCGAAGAGGAGAGCAAGAAAGTCATCAGGTTTCGTATATGAAAGATAGTGATGGAAATTTATTTTTGGTTACCACTTCTGGTAAGGGGATTGATATCTGGAATATCAATAATATAAAAAATCCCAAAAATGTAGCTTCCATGACGCTGCCAGGTATTAATTTTGGAGATGTAACTGATGCAGTATGGGGTATTACAGTACAAGGAAATATTATTTATGTAGGTGCGACAAATCATGGAGTATATGTGGTAGATGCAAGTAATAAAAGAAAGCCTAAATTAATTAAGACTTTAACAGAAGCTCAGATAGGTGGTTTTAAAGCCGGTCCATTATTTTGTATTGGTAATCTTTTAGTAGTAACTACTCCAAAGAACACCTCAGGTATTGCTACTTTTGATATTAGCGATTCAAAAAACCCTATACTTTTAGATAGCTTTAAGCCTACATTTAAGCCTTGGAAGAGTTATATTGGTGGATTTTACGGCAAGTATGCTACTTTGATTAATCCTTTCCAAATGTATGATGTTACTACGGATCCTAGAAATATTAAAAATGTAAGTACCACAGAAATTCCAAAATCAGAATATACATCTTATGATGATGACTTTTTGTACTTAGGAGGATCCCGAGGAGGGACAGAAGGAATATGGAAATTTGACATTTCTGATCCTAAGAAACCAGTACAAGTAGGAAGAGTAAAAGGAAGAGATACTAGATGGGATGATCAATTCAGTGTACCAGTAGGAAATTTGTTAATTGTGGCTGATGACCAATATGTAAATGGTTTTGTAGGTGCTGTAGTAGCTGTACACGATACTAAGAAAGATACCAAACTCCCCAGAGTAATCTATACTAATCCAGAAAATGGAGCAACCAATCAAGCTTTGACTAGTAAAATTGGTATCTCGCTGTCAAGTTGGATTAATTTTAACAAGGTTGATAAAAATTCTTTTAAAGTAAGAAAGGTAGGAGGAGCAGAAATATCTGGAACTTTTGGTTGGACATATACCTTGCTTTCTTTTGAACCCTCAGAACCTTTAGAACCCAATTCGACCTATGAAGTAATTTTAAATGGAAATGGGATACAAGATTTAGTAGGAAATAAGTTAGGACGTAACCATTCATTCAAATTTTCAACAGGTAATGCAGTGCTTTCTTCTGAGGATATTGTTATCGAAAAGCCAGATGCAGTCTCTGTTAATCAAAATGTAAATTGGAAAGTGGTGAACCCCAATTCAAACTACACCTACCAATGGGATACAGGTAATGGAAATAAAGTTACAGGAACCGCTCCAGTTTTTAGTTATAATAAATCAGGAAGATACAATGCAAAAGTAACTGCATTTGAACAAACTTCTACTATTTTGTTAGAAGCCGAATCAGGTGTTAGTAGAGGTGGTGTTACTGGAGGAAATTCTAATGACTCATTTTCAGGTAATGGGTATGCAGATTTCCCTAATGGTAAAGGCGCTAATGTATTTGTGGAAGTAAAATTTCAGAATGCAATAGCTACCAATAATGCTTCATTATCCATTCGCTATGCTATGGGAGCTGGAGGTAGTAGGCCGCTTAATCTTTCTATTAACGGAGGTAGACCTATAAAGGTGGAATTTCCATCTACAGGCTCGTGGAATTCGTATAAAAACGAAACTCTAAAAAATATAAGTTTACCAAAAGGGAATGTTACATTGCGATTATCTGCCACAGCAGGTAGTTCAGGAGGAAATATAGACCGTTTTGATATAATTAATAATAATGCGAAACCTCGGTTAGTCAATACCTTGGCATTTAATCAAGTCATAAATGGTATAAGCACCGTTACGCCATCTAAATCTAGTTCTCAATTTGCTAAAGTTGGGAATAAGATATGGGTAGTTAATGAAGATGCTAATACAGTTTCATCAATTACAGAAAATAACCTTCGCAAATCTAAGGAGATTAAAGTTGGTAAAAAACCAATATCAATAGCTTCTGTTGGGAATAATAGGCTATGGGTACTCAATAAAAATAGCGCAACAATAAGTGTTATTAATAGCAATACAAATTCTGTAGAAAGAACTATTGTGTTGCCAAGAGCTTCTAAACCTTCTGCATTGGTAGTGAATCAAAAGCAAACAAAAGGATACGTGAGTTTACAATCTTTGGGAAAAATCCTAGAGCTTACTATAGCATCTAACGCAATAACCAAAGAAATTAAGCTTAATAATGATGCTAATGGAATTTTACCTAAGCCAGGAGCTATGGCAATTGATGGCGATGGACGATTTTTATACGTAGTTCGGTTTGTGTCTGAAAATTCTAAATCAGAAATATATAAAATCGCTACCAATACGTTTACTAATTACAGTACCATAGCTTTGAAAGAATCTGTAGGTGTTGATGGCCCTAGATTTGGAAGAGGTATTCCAAATTATCTTACGAAAATAGCTATTGCACCTGATGGTAATTCATTAAGAATAGCCTCAAAAAAGGACAATATTAAAAGAGGTATTAAAAGAGATGGACTGCCTCTACAACATGATAATACTGTTAGAGCTATGGTGGCTAAGGTTAATTTGAATAATGATACAGATGATCTTGGAGGTAGAATGGATCTTGATAATAGTGATCGTTGTCATGCTATTGAATTTAGTGCTAACGGTAGTATTGTTTTTATCACAAAACCAGGGAATAATGAGGTGTTTGTAGCTGATGCTAACACTAATGCCGAAATTGCAAGATTAGTTACTGGAACAGTACCTACAGATTTATTTTATGATGATACACAGAAACGACTTTATGTAAATAACTTCTTAGGGCGTTCTGTTTCTGTTTTTGATGTGGCTTCAATTATAAATGGAGGATCAACTTCTAGTACATTGGCTACTATTAAAACAGTAAGTAAGGAATTACTCTCTGCAAAGGTACTTAAAGGAAAAAAATTGTTTTATGATTCTTCTTCGCCAAGACTAATACAAGAAGGATACATGGCTTGTGCTAGTTGTCACTTAGATGGAGGAGGAGACGGTCAGGTATACGATTTTACAAACCTGGGAGAAGGGTTTAGAAATACTATAAGTTTAATTGGTAAAGGCGGTATGGCACATGGTAGACTGCATTGGACAGCAAATTTTGATGAGATTCACGATTTTGAAAATCAAATACGAAGCTTAAATGGTGGAACTGGTTTAATGAGAAATCAGCAATTTAATGTAGCGAATGATCCTTTAGGAAAAACTAAAAAGGCAGCGGGTAAGAGTGATGATTTAGATGCTTTAGCGGCATACATTACTTCTTTAAATTCATTTTCAGAAAGTCCTTATGCAAAGTCAAACGGGGGATTTACCAATGCTGCTAAAAATGGACAGAAAGTGTTTAATGAATTGAAATGTTACGAGTGCCATAGTGGAAAAACGTATACCAACAGTAGTACCAAAGATTATTTGTATGATGTAGGTACTATAAACAATACAAGTGGAAAAAGACTTGATAAAAAATTATTAGGGATAGATGTGCCGACACTAAAAGGTTTGTGGGCTACAGCACCTTATTTGCACGATGGATCTGCAGCTACTTTGTTAGAAGTTTTTACAAAGAAAAATAATAATGAAAAACATGGTGCTACATCTGGATTGAGTAAAAAACAATTAAATGATTTAATTGCATTTTTGAATCAGTTGGATGATAATGCCCCTGCTGCATTGGAATCTACTATTAGTCTTACAGTCACTTCGCCTGTAGAAGCTCAAAAATTTAAAAAAGGAGCTGATATTACTTTAAAAATGGATTCGAGTATTCCTAATATAACGAAAGTCGCTTATTATATAAATGATAAATTAGTGGCCAACAAAACCAAAGCGCCTTTTGATCACGTTTTAAAAAATGCTAAATCAGGAAAAAAAGATGTTATTATTAAGGCTTTTTATACTAATAATACAGCAGTAGTAAGTGATTGTGTAGAATTTATAGTAGGTAAGGAAGAGCAAGCACCTGTGGCAACAACCTCTTCTGAAGTAATTGTAAATGGAACATATTATATTCGTAGTAAAAGTAATGGGCAAAACATTTTAGCTGCCAGAAGGGATGATTACAATGCTAAAATGAATAAACCAGGAGACTATAGTGACCAACGTTGGGAGTTTAAGCATATTGGAAATAATATCCATACTATTAAAAACATGGAAACTTCGAGGTATTTAGAAGTTGGCAATGCAACATGTGAAAATAGAGGAAACGTAAATACATGGACTAATTCAAATGGAAATCATAAAAAATGGATTATAACTAAAATTGGAAAAAATCACTACCTAAGACCAGTTCATTGTAAAGATTATGCGTTGGATAAAAATGTAGGAGACTCTAATAATGTTCATATTTGGAGTTATTCTAAAAATAATGGTAACCAGCAATTTGAATTGATACCACAAAACGCTGCGAAAAAACTTTTGGATGATACTGTAAATTCAAGAATTGTTTTGTTTCAAGAAAATCAAGAAACAGTAACAGTTGATTTATCAAATCATATGAACAACACATTGGATTATGCAATCATCGATTTAAAAGGAAGAATAATTTCTCAAGGAATGTTTGATGAAAACCATAAAGAATTGAGTGTAATTAATACAAATTCAATAAGCCAAGGTATGTATATACTAAGAATTGAGAGTCAAGAGGAACAAGGATTCATTTATAACTTAAAATTTGTACAGCCGTAATAATTTAAATGTATTTAGAACTTTACAGAATTAGAAACAGGAGTCATTTTCATTAAATGCTCCTGTTTTTATTTTATGAAAATAATAAATGCAGAAGCTAAATCTTTATTTTGGAGTGGATAATTTATGGAATTGACTTAAATAATATGGAATTTTAGAAATATGATTAAAGATAGCTGTTACCATTATTTTTAAGCTTTTTTTAAGTGTTATAAGGGGATATTTAAATATATTTGGTAGCATAGTTGTTTCAAAAAGTTTTTATGCGAAAAATTATACTTTCACTACTTGGTATATTATTAATTATAGGGTCATTTTTAGGGGCAAAAAAAATAATAGCCAATAAAAAGAAACCCAAACCTGTTGCCGATAAAGTAGTTAAAACAGTATTTACAGAAACGGCTAAAAATGGAACTGTAAAAATTGTAATCCCTGCTAGTGGTAATTTAGAAGCTAAACGCCGTATTGAATTATTTTCGGAAGTTCAAGGGGTTTTCAAAACAGGAAGTAAATTATTCAAATCAGGGCAAAAATATAGCAAAGGGCAAACGTTAATTAATGTTGATGCCAACGAATATTACGCCAGCGTTCAATCAGCTAAAAGTAACCTTTACAATTCCATTGCAGCAATAATGCCTGATTTGCGATTGGATTTCCCAGATGTTTTTCCTAAATGGCAATCCTATTTGGCAGCTTATGATTTGAATAAATCTACCCCTAAATTACCTGAAATTACTTCTGAAAAAGAAAACTATTTTATATCCGGCCGTGGCATTATTACCAATTACTACACGGTTAAAAATTTGGAACAACGTCTTTCAAAATACCGAATTGTAGCTCCCTTTTCAGGAATATTGACCGAAGCTTTGGTTACCGAAGGTTCATTAATTAGAAATGGTCAAAAATTAGGGGCTTTTATTGATACTTCAGTGTATGAAATGGAAATAGCAATTAGTGCCTCTTTAGTTAGTTTTCTTAAGCAAGGGAAAAAAGTGTTCCTGACTAATTTGAATAGAACGAAAGAATATGAAGGTAGTATTTCTCGCATTAGCGGAAATGTAGATAACGCTACCCAAACTGTTAGTGTGTTTATTGAAGTATCACACCCCGATTTAAAAGCAGGTATGTTTTTAGAAGCGAATTTGGACGCAAAAGAGGAACAAAACGCTATAGAAATTGACCGAAGTTTGTTATTGGAAAATAATCAGATTTACGTGATAAAGGATAGTGTTTTGGACGTGCTTGCAGTTAAACCAGTATACTTTTCAGATAAAAAAGTGGTTTTAAAGTCCGTACCCGACAAAACAGTTTTGTTAAAAAGACCAGTTCCAGGGGCATATGCAGGGATGATTGTTAAGCCTTATGTTTCTAACGACCAATCCACAAATAATAAGTAGTCAATGAAAAAAATTATTACTTATTTTATTAGGTACCATGTTGCAGTTAATATTTTTATAATTGCATTTGTTATTTTTGGAATTTTTGGAATAAAATCTTTAAAATCTTCCTTTTTTCCTTTGGTAGCATCTAAATTTATTACGGTTGCTATTACTTATCCCGGGGCTTCTCCGCAAGAAATTGAAGAAGGCGTTACCTTAAAAATTGAAGATAATTTGAAAGGTATTCGTGGTATCGATCGGGTGACTTCTGTTTCACGAGAAAACAGTGGTGTAATTACTATTGAAATTGAAAAAGGGGAGAATATTGATTTCATGCTTTTGGAAATCAAAAATGCAGTCGATCGTGTACCATCTTTCCCTACAGGTATGGAGCCGTTGATTGTAGCTAAACGCGAAGAGGTTAGGCAAACAATCACATTTGCTTTAAGTGGGGAAAATGTTCGATTGGAAACTTTAAAGCAAATAGGTCGAGAAATTGAAAATGACTTACGTGCCATTGATGGGATTTCGCAAATTGGTATTGAAGGATATCCAGATGAAGAAATTGAAATAGCCGTAAACGAAAATAAATTACTGGCATATAACCTAAGTTTTACTGATGTTTCAAATGCAGTAAGTAATTCTAATATTTTAGTTACCGGCGGAAATATAAAAACAGATGCGGAGGAGTATTTAATAAGAGCAAATAGCAGGTCCTATTATGGTTCGGAACTGCTTAATACTATTGTAAAAGCGGATCCAAGCGGTAAAATTATTCGTTTAAAAGAAGTAGCCACTGTGCGTGACCGATTTTCGGAAACTCCAAATGCCTTGTTTTTTAATGAACAGCTTTCTATAGCTATTACGGTTACCAGTACAAATAATGAAGATTTAATTTCTTCTGCCGAAAAGGTTAAAAAATATATAGCTGGCTACAATCAAAAATACAATAACGTCCGTTTGGATGTAGTGCGCGATTTATCAATCACGTTAAACCAACGAACAGATTTATTGACTGAAAACGCCATCGTAGGAATGCTTTTGGTATTGGCTTTTTTATCCCTCTTTTTAAATACCCGATTGGCATTTTGGGTAGCATTTGGGTTGCCTATCTCATTTTTAGGGATGTTTATTTTTGCAGGCTCGTTTGACGTTACTATTAATGTATTATCGTTATTTGGAATGATCATTGTCATTGGAATACTAGTGGATGATGGGATTGTAATTGCTGAAAATATTTACCAGCATTACGAAAAAGGAAAGTCACCAATTGATGCAGCAATTGATGGCACAATGGAGGTAATTCCACCAGTTGTATCGGCAATTATTACTACACTTTTGGCTTTTTCGTTATTTCTTTTTCTGGATAGTAGGATAGGAGAGTTTTTTAGTGAAGTTTCAGTAATTGTAATTTTAACATTGGTCGTTTCGTTGGTTGAGGCGCTAATTATTCTTCCGGCGCATTTGGCGCATTCTAAGGCATTACAAAAACAAAAAGAGGAAGAAAATCCTTCAAAAATGAAGCAATTTTTTGCCAAAATGAGGGTAATCAACACCTATGGTGATCGCTTTATGAATTGGTGTAGGGATAAAATTTATAGTCCTACGCTTAATTTTGTACTTAATTTCAAAATACTAGCATTTGGTATTTTAGTGGCGTTGCTAGTGTTAACTTTTGGTGCAATTGGAGGTGGAATTATAGGGGTCACTTTATTTCCCTCGGTTGCTAGTGATCGTGTTTCCATTGAGTTGGAAATGCCAAAAGGAACCAATGTAAAAATTACCGATTCCATAATTTCAATGATCGAACAAAAATCGTTTATTGTAAATAAGGAGTTGACCCAGGAATACTTGAAAGATAGCGGTAAAGAATTGTTCGTTAATACTATTGTAACCCTTACAAGTAGCTCTAGTGCGCAGTTGCGTATCAACCTCCTTCCGGGAGAAGAAAGGCCTGATGCTATAAAATCAGCGTTAGTAGCAAATAAATTACGAGATTTAGTAGGGCCTGTGCTAGGAACAGAACGTTTGGTTTTTGGTTCAGGAGGAAATTTTGGTGGGAGTCCAGTTTCAGTTTCGTTACTTAGTAACAATATCAAGGAGCTTAAAGGTGCCAAGAATGAGTTAAAAAAAGTACTGGAGTCCAATCCATTATTGAAGGATGTAGTGGACAATGATCCTGCGGGGATTAAAGAAATACGATTGGAGCTAAAAGAAAGTGCTTACTTGTTGGGGTTAGATCTAAGTACTGTGATGCGACAAATTAGAGCTGGCTTTTTTGGGTTACAAGCGCAACGTTTTCAGCGCGGACAGGATGAAATACGCGTTTGGGTTCGTTACGATGAAACAAATCGAAGTTCAATAAACAACCTAGATAACATACGGATACTGACACCAAATGGCGAAAGGGTGTTTTTAAAAGATATTTCCACCTACACTATTGCTAGAGGTGATGTAGCAATAAATCACCTGGAGGGGCAACGCGAAATTCAAATTTCGGCAGATTTAAAAGATCCAAGTGGTAGTGCTACCGATATTTTAGCGGATATTCAAGCAAATACTTTAGTAGAACTTAAATCAAAATATCCCTCAATTACAGCTTCGTTTGAAGGGCAAAATCGAGAAGCTTCCAAACTAGGAAGTTCATTAAGAAGAGTAGGAGGAATTATCCTATTGCTCATATATATAACCATAGCCTTTACATTCAGAAGTTACAGTCAGCCGCTTTTACTATTATTATTAGTGCCCTTTAGTTTAACAGCTGTGGCTTGGGGGCATTGGATGCTCGGATTTTCAGTAAATGTACTGTCTCTTCTAGGAATTATAGCGCTAATAGGTATTATGGTGAATGATGGTTTGGTGCTTATAGGTAAATTTAATGCTAATTTAAAGGAAGGAATGACTTTTGATTTGGCGTTATCTGAGGCAGGGAAGTCTCGTTTTAGAGCTATTTTTTTGACATCTTTAACTACGGTTGCAGGTCTTGCGCCATTACTGTTAGAAAAAAGCAGACAGGCACAGTTTTTAAAACCTATGGCAATTTCAATTTCCTTTGGAATAAGCTACGCTACTATTTTAACCTTGTTGGTGCTGCCCTTGTTTTTGTCATTTAGTAATAGTATTAAAAAACATACAAAATGGTTAGTTACAGGCAATAAAATTAGTAAAGAAGAAGTTGAACGTGCAATTAAAGAACAGCATGAGGCAGGGCATTAAAATAATCAAAATCGGAGTATTTCTTTCTTTTGCTGCTTGTTTGATGCAAATGACAGCGCAGCAATTGGTAACACCAACTGAGGCAGTACAACTTGCGTTGGAACATAATTACGGTATTGAATTGGAAGAAACTAATTTAAAAGTGGCCGAAAATAATGCGCATATTTTGAATTCGGGGTTGCTGCCAACACTTTCGTTAAATTCCAATACCACTTTTAGTCTGGATAATATTGAAGCCCAGTTTCAGGATGGTACAAACCGAGTTTTAAATGATGCTGAAAGTTCCCGATTTAATACGTCTATTGATTTAAATTATACTTTGTTGGATGGATTGGGTAGGCGTTACAACTACAAACGTTTAAAGGAACAATACAAATTATCTCAATTGCAAGTACGCCAAACTATTGAAAACACAATTGAACAACTTTTTTCGGTTTACTACAACGTGGCACAATTGAAGGATAATTTGAAGGCTGAAAATGAAATTATTCAAATTTCTAAAGAACGATTGCTGAGGAGTAATTACCAGTTCGATTACGGACAAAATACAAAGTTGGCGGTGTTGAATGCTGAAGTAGATATTACCAATGATACCATTCGGTTAATTAATAGTAAACAGCAATTGATTAATGCTAAAAGAGATTTAAATCTGGTTGTTGGTAACGTGCTTGGTGCCAACTATGAGGTGTCAAATGATTTAACGTTTTTGCTAATAAAAGATAAGGTGGCTCTTTTGCAACAGACCAAAGCCAATAATGTTCAACTTTTGCAGGCAGAAAAAAATGTTGAAATCGGTTATTTTGATTTAAAAACGAGTAAAACCTCGTATTTGCCAACAATTGGATTAACAGGTTCCTATTCTTGGAACAGAAACGATAATAATTCGGCTTCATTTTTGGCAGTATCTACAAATAATGGACTTTCAGGTACGCTTAATTTAAGGTGGAACTTATTTGACGGTGGAGCAGCCAAGACCAGAGTGAAAAATGCGTACGCAACTATTGAAAATAGAAAAATAGCTAAAAAGCAAATGGTAGCAGCCATTGAGCGCGATTTTGAAAACGCTTGGGATGATTACAGCAATAAGCTTTTGGTATTTCAAATTCTGGAAAAAAATATTAATACGGCTAAAAGCAACTTCAATCGAACGGAAGAAAAATTTAAAATTGGGCAAGTCAATTCTATTGAGTTTAGACAGGCGCAGTTAAATTTACTAAATGCAGAATTAAACCGTAATCAGGCTAAATACCAAGCTAAATTAGCTGAGTTACGTATTTTGAGACTGAGTGGACAATTACTTAACACCGAATTTTAGTTCATTTTTTTCTTATGGTATTATAAAATCATTCGGAGTTATGTGCGTAACTACAATATTAGTTCGAGTGTTTTTGCGTAGCGATAGCGAAGCAAAAACGTATCGAGAACTATGTGTGTCGAGTTAACGCAGATACAACAAAGTAAAACAAATAAAAAATTAGGGGTATGTGTTTTTAAAAAGGTTGAAGAATTAAAGAGGCGCTGCTTTTCGGTACAGTTTCCCATTTTATTAAAAAATCACTAAAAGTAGTACACAAAGCCAATAAAAAAGTTGGTATCAAATACAACTTAAAACAACGATCCTTGAATCGCTCGATTAGGATCACCAGGTACTTTCAAATCAAAGTTTAATTCATCATTCAACTTTTTTATCAAATAAGCGGATAAAAGCGGGGATTCTACTTCTAAATTTTGATGTACAAAAAAGTGAATCGCAGCGATACCTTGTTTTTTCCAGTCTGTAATTCGAGTTACCCAATCATCTAATCGAGAATAATCGGTTTCATGGTTAGCACCAACGTATCTAATAAATGCTTCATTATTGGTCAGGCGCATATGTATTAAATCTCTTCGACCAGCGGTATCTGTTATAATATTTGAGATATTATTGTCTTCAAACAATTGATAAAGTTCAGTGGCAATACTTGGTGTATTGTACCAATCGGTATGTCTTAATTCTACCGCAAGGGGAATTTCTTTTGGCCACCGTTCAATAAAATGGACAACCCTGTCAAAATCTTTTGGAGCAAAATTGCTGTGCATTTGTAAAAATGTGGTGCCCAGTTTTTCCTTTAAATGGATAACAGCATTCAAATAACGATCTACATGGAGTTGCGCTTCGGGCTTTAAGCGGTCAAAATGTGAAATATTTTGCACCAATTTTGGGAAAAACTTAAAATCTTCAGGTGTTTTGGCATGCCATTTTTGAAATTGTTCGGGAGGAAAAATCCGATAAAATGCAGCATTAAGTTCAATACAATTAAATTGACGCGCATAATAATGCAACTCATCTTTAGTCCCTTTAGGATAAAACCCTTTTAAGTCCTGCTTATTCCATTTGGCACAACCTATATGAATTTTAAACGTACTACTATTATTTTTGGCTAATACTAATTTAGTATCTGGATGATCTTTAGGCAGGGTAAAATCTATAATTTCAGGGTGGGTAACTTTTCCAAATTGCATTAGTATTGGGTTAAGGTTTGGAATAATAAAAGTTTATTGACTACTACTCAAAGATATCGATAATTTTGTGTAGTAGGATTAACTTCTCCGAAAAGGCAAAAATGAAAGAATCTTAATTATTTTAGACTTTAATTTTTAAATTCTTACCTGCTTAAACGATTGAATAGTTGTATTTTTACGGCATTAAAATTAATTAAAAATATAAATAAAATGAAAGTAACTGTAGTAGGTGCAGGTGCCGTTGGGGCAAGTTGTGCAGAATATATTGCTATTAAAAACTTTGCTTCGGAAGTTGTAATTTTAGATATTAAAGAAGGTTATGCAGAAGGAAAAGCAATGGACTTAATGCAAACAGCTTCTTTATTAAATTTTGATACTCAAATTGTTGGTAGTACAAATGATTACGCTAAAACTGCAGGGTCAGAGGTAGCTGTAATTACTTCAGGAATTCCGCGTAAACCAGGAATGACGCGTGAGGAATTGATAGGTATTAATGCAGGGATAGTAAAACAAGTTTCTGAAAATTTAATTAAACACTCACCAAACGTAATTATTATTGTGGTAAGTAATCCAATGGATACAATGACTTACCTGGTACATAAAACTACGGACTTGCCTAAAAACCGTATTATTGGTATGGGCGGAGCTTTAGATAGTGCACGTTTTAAATATCGTTTAGCGGAAGCTTTGGAAGCTCCAATATCAGATATTGACGGAATGGTAATCGGAGGACATAGCGATAAAGGAATGTTACCTTTAACACGTTTGGCTACTCGTAATAGTGTTAAAGCTTCTGAATTTTTAACAACAGAACGTTTGGAGCAAGTTGCTGCGGATACTAAAGTTGGAGGAGCAACATTAACAGGATTGTTAGGAACAAGTGCTTGGTATGCTCCTGGAGCAGCAGTGTCATCAATGGTACAGGCAATTGCTTGTGATCAAAAGAAAATGTTCCCATGTTCAGCTTTGTTAGAAGGTGAATATGGAATGAATGACATTTCAATAGGTGTACCAGTTTTATTAGGTAAAAATGGTATCGAAAAAATAGTAGAAATTGAATTAGACGATGCTGAAAAAGCAAAGCTAACTGAAAGTGCTGAAGGTGTTCGTAAAACAAACGGCTTACTTGAGCTGTAATTTCTGGTTGCTGAAAAGCAGAAAACGATAAAAATAAAAAAGCTATCCATTGGGGTGGCTTTTTTTAATGAATATTACAATTAACTATTAAAGAATAGTTGATTATTGCAGGTAATACTGTTAAAAAAGCATTTTTGAAAGCTATAAATTAGTTAAAACTTATAATTTTTTTGAACTTTGAAAACAAATGCAATCTATTAAAAACCATAAACAAGGGTAAAAAAAGTAACAAATTAGTCTTTGAAAACAAATGTTTATTTTTTGCATTATTGGTAAGGTGTTAATTAATTCAGAAGGCGTAGTTTGTAGTTAATTGTATGTGGCTTAAATCAAAGGCTTAGGCTTAGGGTGGTGGTATCAATTAAAATGTTAGCAGCTATAATTGGAATTAGTATGCAAGTAAGTAATAACTTACGCAAAACTTCGGCAGTTGTAGTATTAAAGGCTTAGCAATAAGCTTAAAAAAAATAATTGGCGGTTAAATATTGAAAAGTTATATTTGTCCGTTTTAGAAATTACACAAATTAAATTTATTTAAATAATGCAGAATAAAGGACTGATACGGGTATTTGCCATTTTATTTGGCTTGGTATGTATTTACCAATTGTCGTATACATTTATCACAAATGCAAAAGAGAGTGATGCTGAGGCGTATGCCTTTGAGAAATTTGCAGAAGGAACCAAGGATGGCGCACGATTGCGAGAAAATGCGGAAAGAAAGTATTTAGACTCTATAGGAAATGATACCATTGCTTTTGGAATTACTTATAATGCTGCAAAAAAGAAAGAATTAAATAAAGGACTTGACCTTAAAGGAGGAATCAACGTTATTCTTCAAATTTCTGTAAAAGATATTTTGAAAGGTTTGGCAAACGAATCTAAAAATCCTGCGTTTAACAAAGCGTTAGCAAATGCTGATGAAATTCAGAAAGATTCACAAGAACCTTATGTAGAGTCATTTTTTAAAGCATTTGATGCCCTGCCAGATGCTAAATTAGCATCTCCAGATATCTTTTTAACTAAAAATTTAGATGGTGTAGTTGAAGATAGTATGACTAATGATCAGGTAAAGCCTGTGATTCGTAAAAAAATTGACGAGTCTATTGTTTCTGCATTTGAGGTTTTGCGTAAACGTATTGATAAGTTTGGAGTAACACAACCTAATATTCAAAGATTAGGAAATTCTGGACGTATTTTGGTGGAATTGCCAGGCGCAAAAGATATTGAGCGTGTTACTAAATTGGTGACAAGCACCGCGCAATTGGAATTTTGGGATGTATATAAAATGGAAGAAATGATTTCTTTCATCAGTCAGGCTAATGCTTTACTACAAGCAGAAGCACCAAAAAAAGAGAAGAAAGAAGAAGCTACAACAGAAGATGCTAAAAAGGAAGAAGATAAAAAAGCGATTGATGATTTGTTAGCTGACGCTGAAGAGGAAGAAGCGAAAGAAGAAGTTGCCAATCCAATTTTTGACCTAATGGTACGTGATGCACGATCAAAAGTGTACCAAGGGGGACCAATTATTGCAACAATTGCTAAAAAAGATACGGCTAAATTTAATGCTTATTTGAATTCGCCAAAAATAAGAGCTTTACTAACCGGGCAGCAACGTTACACGCGCTTTGCTTACGGGAAAGCTGAAGATGGAAGCGAAGTTGTTGACTTGTATGCTATAAAAGCAAACAGACAAAATAAGCCTGAGCTTTCAGGTAATGTGGTTACTGATGCGCAACAAACGTATACACAAAGGGGTCAAGTGGCTGTTAGCATGCAAATGAATGGTAAAGGAGCTAAAAAATGGGCTGAAATGACTGGTAGAGCTTCTCAGCAACAAAGCCAGATTGCTATTGTACTTGACAACGTAGTATACTCTGCTCCTGGAGTAAGTAGTGGTGCAATTACAGGAGGAAGAAGTGAAATTACTGGAAACTTCGACATTCTTGAAGCAAAAGATTTAGCAAACGTATTAAGAGCAGGTAAATTACCAGCATCGGCAGATATTATTCAAAGCGAAATTGTTGGACCTTCATTAGGTCAGGAAGCGATTGATAGTGGTGTGATGTCATTTTTAATTGCACTAGCGCTAGTATTAATTTGGATGGTATTCTATTATGGAAAAGCAGGTATTTTTGCGGATATCGCTTTGGTGGTAAACATCTTATTTATTTTTGGTGTATTAGCAGGTTTAAAAGCAGTACTAACGCTTCCTGGTATTGCTGGTATTGTATTAACAATCGGTATGTCCGTGGATGCTAACGTACTTATCTTTGAGCGTATTCGCGAAGAATTGGCTAAAGGAAAATCCCAAATAGAGGCAATTAAAGATGGATTTAGTAATGCATTATCTTCAATTTTAGATGCTAACATTACTACAGGATTAACGGGTTTAATTTTATTAGTATTTGGTACAGGTCCAATTAAAGGTTTTGCGACTACTTTATTGATTGGTATTTTAACTTCATTGTTTACAGCTATTTTTATTACCCGTTTATTTATTGACGGGTATGGTAAAAACGGGAAATCATTAACTTTTTCAACAGGAATCACTAAAAATTGGTTCAGAAACTTTGACGTTGAATTTTTAAAGAAGCGTAAGCTTGCTTACGGAATATCAGGAATTTTAGTAGTAACGGGTTTAATTTCATTATTTACCCAAGGTTTAGATCAGGGAGTAGATTTTGTTGGAGGTAGAACGTATACGGTACGTTTTGCTAATGATGTTAACCCTACTGAAATAGGAAATGCTTTGGTAAAAGAATTTGGTAGTGCTGAAGCAAAAACTTTTGGTGCAGCAAACCAATTAAAAATTACTACAAAATATAAGATTGAAGAAACTGGCACTGCCGTTGATAATGAGGTTAGAGAAAAGTTGTTTACAGCATTAAAACCTTATTTGTCAGGAAATGTAAATTACAATTTGTTTACTTCTGGTAGTGATGAAAAAGTAGAAGGAATTATGTCCTCCATGAAAGTAGGGCCAACAATTGCCGATGATATCAAAAAGGCTGCATTTTGGGCCGTATTAGGTTCATTATTAGTAGTATTCTTATACATTTTACTACGTTTCCAACGTTGGCAATTTAGTTTGGGTGCTGTTGCCGCAGTATTCCATGATGTATTAATCGTGTTAGGGATCTTTTCATTATTACACAAAGTAATGCCATTTAACATGGAAATTGATCAGGCCTTTATAGCAGCAATACTAACGGTAATTGGATATTCATTAAATGATACTGTGGTTGTATTTGACCGTATACGTGAGTTTTTAAATGAACACTCGGAATGGAAATTACAACGATTGGTAGATGGTGCATTAAGTAGTACATTGAGTCGTACGTTAAACACCTCATTAACTACATTATTAGTATTGGTTGCTATCTTTATTTTTGCGGCACCACTTAGAGGGTTTATGTTTTCATTAATTATCGGTGTTATTGTAGGTACATATTCTTCATTATTTATTGCAACACCAATTATGTTTGATACGGTAAGCAAAGTAGGTTTAAAAGTTAAAGAACCAAAAACTGAAGAATTGGAAGAAGCTAAAGCTTAATTTGTGAGTTTTATTTAGAATAATTCTATTCAACTAATTTTTTAGTTAAAAGAATACTAAAAAGGGTCTTTGGGCATTTGCTCAAAGACCTTTTTTTGTAAGTTGCAGATTATGAAAAAAATCTACTTCTTAGTTTTACTGTTTTGTCTTAATGTTACATTAGGATTAGCAAAGTCAAAAAACATCGAGTTTAACGTTAGTTTGGTTAGTGTCGAAGGCAAGATGATGCTAAAAGTAAAAGCAACTTACGCAGCAAATAAATCAGGAATCACAAAATTGGAGTATAAAAATGAATTTTGGGGTGAAACCGATCTGTACAAATGTTTGCAATCAATTAAGGTATTGCATCAAGGAGCAACTGTTACCATGGATAGTGAAAACGATCAGTTAATTTTAAATCATGCTAAGGAAATTAAAAATTTGATTGTTGAATATTTAATTCAGCAAGACAATGGAGATAAAAATCTATTAGGAGCGGAATATAGACCAGTAATTAATGAAACTTACTTTTCTTTATTTGGATGGCAGCTTTTTTTATTTCCTAAACTAACCGATACACAACATAAAACTAACTTTAATATTACCATAAATTGGGAAGGTTTTTCTTCGGATTATACGATTTTAAATAGTTTTGGTGCTACCCAAAAGCAGCAAATAATATCAAATGAGACGTGTGCTGAATTTACAATGAGTAGATTCGTAGGTGGCAATTATAGATTTAAACGAAGTAAAATAAGTAATAAAAATGTTGTAATTGCAATGCATGGCGAATGGAATCATTTTAATTTACAGGATTATATTGATGCCAATACGGATATAATTGAAGCGGTGACAACTTTTTGGAATGATACTGAACGCTTGGATTATACAATTTTCCTTTCGGAAATTGAAGATCCTAAACAATCTGAGGATATTAATCGATCTACAGTAGTAGGAACTGGACTTACAAATTCGTTCAGTGCATTCGCCACTTCAAATGTAAACTTGCCTACCAAACTTTTTTGTCATGAATATTTACACAATTGGATAGGTGGGAAAATCAAGAATATAAATGAAGAAGAACAATATTGGTTTAGCGAGGGGTTTACCGAATATTATACGGTCAAATTAATGTCGAAATTTGGTATAGGAGGAAACCCCAAAACTGATTTTATTATCAAAATAAATGAGGTGATTAAAAAACATTGGCAATCAAAAGTAAATCAAGCACCCAATTCTGAAATTAGCACTGAAAGTTTTTGGAATGATACCGCCTATGAACAGCTACCATACGATCGGGGATTATTATATGCGTTTTACTTGGATCAGAAAATTTATGCCACCTCTAAAGGAAAATACAGTTTAGATAACGTGATGCATGCATTATTGACATCGGCGGTTGACAATAATAAAAAAATTACTCATAATCATTTTATAAAAACGCTCAACAAGTTTTTAAACGTCAACGTAAAAAAGGAATTTGTGGATTTTATAGAAAATGGAAATTTGATTCCTTTAGCGCGTTTCTTTAAGGCTCATAAAATTCAATTTGATCCAGAAATCAAAAAATTAAAATTGTTAGGTGTTTATTTTAAAAATGGAAATCAAATTGAGGTTATTAATAAAGATTCAAAAGCAGAAAAATCGGGTTTGAAAGAGGGCGATATTTTTGTAGATTATGACAATGATACTAAACCAGGAGCAGTTTCAAACTACAAAATCTTAAGAAATGGAAAAACTATGGTTTTTAGTATTTTGAGAGATTATGAGCTTTTTAAAATACCACAAATGGTAGTAAATGATACAAATTTAAAAAAATTAGGGATCAACTGATTTTTGGTTTTTAGTTAGCAAATGGCTTTTGTTTTATTGGCACTGCCAAAGGGTATAATAATCCGAGGCTTGCCTCGAAATTGAAAGCTTGTTTCAAACGAATGCCTCGTGGGCTTGCTCCGAGGTAGTTTACTATGATAATTCTGATTTAAAACGAGTATTTGTCCTCGGAATATTATTGGATAAACTCGAACACAATAAACTGATTAAGTTGTTCACCAAATTTGTTAAAGTTATTATCAGCAACAAGTAACAGACTATTATTTCCGTTGGAAAGTTTAGGTCCTAAGCACATCCCTTCTAAATTATCAATGCGTTTACTAGGCAATTGATTTTTAATAGTGTTTAAATTTAATAGGAGCTCTTTTTTAACAGGTACAAACGGTGTTGTTTTTAATGATTTTATTGAACTCACATCAGTAGCACCATCCATGGTGAGTAGGTATATTTTAACAACGTTGCCATTAGTTCCGTAACCACTGGTGTAGGAGCGTTCCATGGCTAAAAGTTGATGCTCATTTATTGCCAGTAATTCTACCAAACCATTAATTGCTAAGGCATCGGGGGTTTTAGGTTCAAGCCCAACTTTGTCAAGTTGGTAGGCATATTGCTTGCTGATGGATTGGGTGTTTTTATCAAAATAATTGATTCGTATTGGGGAGTTGTTTGTGGTAAAAGTTGGAATTTCACCATCAGTAACTAGCGGTAGCTCCATAGCAAACCAATATCCTTTAGCTTGGTAATCTAGGCTTAGCCCTTCTAAGCTACCATTGGGGATACTTTGCTGGTAGTTCGTAATTTTTTGAATAGGATTACTTATTAAGGTTTCTGGATGAGTTTCAAATAATGTTGGCGCAATGCCTACGGACAAAGCACCTTCTGATGTCCATACAAATCGATTAATATCCCTATCAAATCGAATGGATTCCCCATCAATAGTTCTAGCTTGAAATGCATTTCCAGTGCTATCCAAAAGTTCGTTCATTTTTATAACTTCTACGGAAGTAAAAGCAGTATTGGTGTAATTCAATTCCAATTCATAAAAGCGAATGGGATCTCTTGAGTCATCCGATATAGCGTACCAGGTGTTATTTGCATAGTCAATTCCCGATAATCCGCCAACCTGGGTGCTGTCAAAAACAGAGTTGGCCTTAATAAGCTGTTCACCAATTAAAGTTAACTGCGGTGAAACGGCAATTTTGTTTTGATTTTCGGAATTTTGACAACTAATGCTGCTGATTAATGCAAAAAATATTATTGTAGGAAGAAAAAACCTAAAAAGCGAATTATTCATGAGTTACTTATTGATTTCATAGCTAAAAAACAATTTAAAAAAATTAAATTTATGCAATGTTAATTAAAGGTAAACTATGTTCCGTTTTATGGGTATTTTAGGCATGATCGTGCTGTTGGGTGTTGCGTATTTATTAAGTAATAACCGAAAAAAGATAGATTTTAAAATTGTATTGAAGGGTGCGCTACTACAAATTGCTTTTGCCTTACTTATTTTAAAAACTCCTATTGGACTGCCGTTTTTTAATTTTTTTGATGCAGCCATAAAAAAATTACTGGCTTTTGCGGATAAAGGCGGAGACTTTTTATTCGCTTCCTTTATTACAGGTCAAGTAGAGTCGCCAATAATCAATTTTGCTGTACGTGTATTGCCAACGATTATTTTCTTTTCTGCCTTAATGAGTTTATTATATCACCTAAAAGTGATGCAGTTTGTAGTAAAAGGTTTGTCTAAATTGATGCAGAAATTATTAGGTACCAGTGGGAGTGAAACCTTAAGTGTGGTGGGAAGTATTTTTGTAGGGCAAACCGAAGCGCCACTTTTGGTAAAACCTTACGTAAAGTCAATGACAAAATCAGAGTTAATGACCGTAATGGTTGGTGGTTTTGCCACGGTAGCAGGTGGTGTTATGGCTATTTATGTAAAAATGTTGGATAATGTACCTGGCATTGCAGGTCATTTAATGGCTGCCTCAATTATGAGTGCGCCTGCGGCTATTGTGATTGCTAAAATTATTTTTCCTGAAACGGCTAAGTCCGAAACAAAGGATTCGGCAGAAATTTCAACAAGTGATTCAGATAGTAATGCCATTGAAGCGGTGGCTGATGGTGCTGTTGATGGGTTAAAATTAGCAGCAAATATAGCCGCAATGTTAATTGCTATTGTAGGAATGGTGGCGTTAATTGATGGTTTGTTGAGTTTAGCAGATACATCTATGGCGCAAATTTTTGGATTCTTTTTTAAGCCTTTGGCATTTATAATGGGAATTCCATGGTCCGAAGCCGGAGCTTTTGGAACTTTATTAGGTGAAAAAATAGCGTTGACTGAATTAATTGCCTATAAGGATTTAGGCGTTATGCTAAAAAATAATGAGATTTCAAACAGAACTGCTCAAATAGCCAGTTATGCGTTATGTGGTTTTGCTAATTTCGCTTCCATAGGAATACAAATAGGAGGAATATCAGGAATAGCACCCAACAGAAAAAAAGATGTGGCTAAATTGGCTATGAAAGCCATGCTAGGAGGCGCATTAGCAAGTTGGATGACGGCCTGTATTGCAGGAATATTATTATAAAAAAATTAGTTATTATTATTATTAATTAATTAATTTATTACTACTACTACTACACACACACACACACACACACACACACACACACACACAC